>NZ_CP051774.1:641207-1282415 GCF_012913485.1 Luteolibacter luteus
GGCACCGTCCTCGCAGGTTCCAGCCAAGCGGCCACCATCGCCGGCTGGAATTTTGATAGCAGCCCTCCCACTGGATTCGGTTCTTCCTCGCCTGTAGTCACTGCTGATACCGGTTCTGGTAGTTTCACCGGGTTCCACGCCTCCAATTCCACGAGCTGGGCCATCAATGTCGGGAACGCATCACCGAATGCGTATAGCGTCGACAATTGGTCGGTAGGGGACTACCTACAGTTTTCGACATCTACCGCTGGCTATGAGGATATCACGATCGGCTTTGACAAACTGAGCCATCCGAATGGCGCGCGTGACTTCCAGCTTTCCTACAGCACGGACGGAAGCAATTTCACCAACTTCGGCTCCGTTTATACCGTCGATGCCGCCTCGCCTAGCCAATCGTGGTGGGATGGGGTCACGCACGAACCCAACACCAGCTATGCTTTTGATCTGAGCGGGATCACTGCGCTCGACAATGCAACGACGGTCTATTTCCGCCTGAGCTTGACGAGCACGGTTAATGCGAATGGCGGAGCAGGTGGACCTCTTTTAACCTCGAGCACCCGGATCGACAACGTATCGATCAGCGGCACCGCCGTGGTGCCCGAGCCAAGCGTGAGCCTGCTCGGCGCGCTCGGCATGTTGGGACTGCTGCGCCGCCGCCGCTAGGAGCAGTCCACAACCTTGATTCCTTCTTCGGAAGCTTCCGGCCACCCTCGGCCGGGAGCTTCTCTTCTTGGTGCAACCATCGTGCCGGCCTATCTTTTCAAACCCTCCCTTGAGCGCGCGCCTCTTCCATGGGAATCGGCTTCGCTTCGCAGACCTCTTGCCAGCCAGGAAAATTCCATTTGTTCGGAAAACCGCGACACTGCTCCGGCTTTACCGGATGAATCCTGCAGCCCCCCTCTTCCAACATGATGCACTCATGGTTCTCCTTCTCGATCAGGGAGAGACCATTGCGATTCGTCCTCAGGCGGGTATAGCGCTCGATGAACTCCTGCTCACCCATCCCGAGGAAGGACGCGATCGGAGCAAGTTCGTCTTCCTCCAGACGCACGTCGCCGGGCCACTTGCAGCAGGCGGTGCAGCGTTGGCAGACGTAAAAATGATCCGGATCCAGCAAGGTCAGCCGGTTTCCCGGGCTGCCGTGCGAGGGCTCCCGGGAAGGCGGCATCTCAGCGCGAGGCATAGGTGTGCTGGTAGGCCCGCTTGTAATGGTAGTCAACCCGGCCGAGGAACCAGCGCCACTTCGCGCCGGGCCTGCCGTTATCCAAGAGGAAGTGGGGACAATTCTTGTTCGGCGGATTTTTCCCGCGGCGCGGCCAATGGTAGTGCGGTACCACCCGGCTCAGCGGGATGCCATTGTCGTGCATCAGCTTGGCCGTGAGCTTTGCGGTCCGCTCGATGGTCGCGGAGCGATTGCTGCCGCGGTGTTCACACATTTCGATGCCGATCGAGGAGCGATTACCCGGACCGTCGAAGTCGGCGTGCTCGCCCTGTTCGTTGGTCGGCATGTGCTGGATCGCCACCTTGTCATCCACCGTGAAGTGCCAGATCAGATAACCGATCCGGTTGCCCCCCTTGCGCTTCGGGGAGCGGAGCGCGCCGCGCTTGAGGGCCAAGGAATGCCGCCAGGCATCGGCAGAGTAGTTCTGCGTGGAATGGATGGTGATGTAGCGGGGCTGCATCGGGCGCACCACCTTCCGGCCATGCGTGCCTTTCGGCACCATGTCCACCTTCAGATTGATCTCGCGGGCGAGTCCTCCCCCGGAGGTCGGGGCGCTCACCGAGTGACCGGATGAGGAAGGAGAGCCGTCCGGATTGATCCCCCACATGCCCACCACTTCATCCCGCTGTCCGGGCAGGGGATCCACTTGCGCGCAGTGGAAGCATACCGCCGACAAGGACAGCATCGCCACCACGAAAGGAAACTTCATGGCAAGAGGAGTAACATGCCCGACAATTCACGGGAAGCCCGAAGAATCAGGGATTCCTAACGATACCACCTAAGGCGTAATTTTGCACGCTCGACACGATCAGGGGCTATCGGGCAGAGCCTCGATCTCCATCTTCCGGAATGCGATCACGGCTTTGCAATCCCCATGAATCTGCAGGCCGATGAAGCCCTCCAAGGGAATCGCCGCATCCTTCTCGGTGTATTCTGAAGTCTTCACGCCATTGATGAAGAGCTGGAACCGGGATCCCTCCGCCCGGATCTCGTAGCGGTTCCATTCACCCGGCTTCTCAGTCGAGGCGACGAGCTTCCTGTCCGCCACCCCGAGGAACTGCGGCTTGCGGAGCTCGTTGTTCAAGCAGCCACTGTAGCCGCCGCCGATGTCCGCCTGATAGCCGCGCATCTCGTGCGCCGGATTCTCAACCCGCTGGCTGTGAAATTGTACGCCGCCATTCACAAAGCCCTCCGTCCCCACCAGCTTGTACTCCAAGCGGAGGATGAAGTTCTTCCATGGCTTCTTGGTGACCAGGAATTCGTTGCGGGCATTGCCCTCCATCGATCCGCCGGTGATCGCCCCATCCTCCACCCGCCAGACCTTGGTATTCCCCTCCCAGCCCTCCAGGTCCTTGCCATTGAAAAGTGGGACGGGTGCGGCAGAAGCAGCCGTGGACGCGAGAGCAAGGAGAAGGAGGCGGCGGATCATAAGCATTGGGATACGCTCATGGGCCAAATTGCCTTTCCGCCGAACAGTCCCCCTTTCCGGGGACACTACTCCGGCTTCCAACCATCCTTCCACTGCAGCACCGGCTTATCGCCCTGGAATCCGATCGGCAGCCAGACGTAGCGGGAATCGGGCAGATCATCCTTGTTCCAGCGGTCTGCCAGGAAAACGAATCCCTCCTTGTAAGGCAGGACATAGGTTCCCTGAGATTGGAAGGTGGTTTCAGCCTTTTCGCCCTGGCAAGGATTGCCGAGTTCCCTCCATGGCCCCCAGATGGAATCTGCCACTGCCGAGCGAGCGGCATTGGGAGCCCAAGCGGTGCAACCGGAAGCGATGATGTAGTATTTTCCTTCCCGCTTGAAGACCGCCGGTGCTTCCATCATCCGGCCCGGGAATACACGGGCATACTTACCGGTCAGCCCAAGATAGTCGTCCGTCAATTCGGAGATGTGCATCGTCGCATTGTCCTCGGAGGCGGTGAAAAGGTAGCCCTTGCCATCTTCATCGACGAAGACGGTCAGGTCGCGGGCCATCTGTCCGGCGTCATGATCGCGGACCAAGGGGGCCTTCGGGTCCTTCTTATCTTCCTCCTTCGCATTCGCCGGCCACTTGCCTGCATTCGGCCGGAAGCTGCCAAGGTAGGTGAAGGGACCTTCCGGTTTGTCCGATACGGCCACGCCGCACTTCGCCGCAGCGTAGTCCATGCTATCCGCGTGGAACCACAGGACGAACTTCTTCGTCGCCGCGTTGTAGATCACCTTCGGCCGCTCCAGAACCATCCCGATGTGAAGATCGTGCTTCGGATCATCCGTCACAGCGGGCAGGACATTGCCGAGATTCTTCCATTCCAGCAGATCCTTGGACGCATAACAGGAGACGCCGGTCACATCGACGCGGGTGCCGCCCCAGGACTTGTTGCAATCCGGCAGGTAGGTCTTCCCCTGCTTGATCTCGCCATACCAGTAGTAGGTGCCTTCGTGCGCGAGCACGCCGCCGCCGTGGGCGTTGACCGGCTTGCCCTCGCTATCGGGCCAAACTTCACCGGAGCGGATTTCCTTCATTTCCTCCTTGGCGAAACCGCTGGCAGTAAAGCCCAGCACCGCGGCGACGAACAGACCGGAACAAAGGGAGAGGCGGGAAGCGGAGAGTTTTTTCATGGAAATGGCTTTGATTCATTCCCGCCCCTCACCCGCAGCCGGTCAAGCACGCGAAAGGTCCCCCGAATGTGTGAGGTTTTACCGATAATCCAGTTGCGCATCGACAATGGCCTCCTTGTCACATCTGAACCGGATCCAGTAGGCTTGGAAAGCATCGGGAAACGAGTGCTCCGCGCTACCATCCACGAGGAAGGAACGGTAGGTGACCCATTCTCCGGTGCCGGTGAGATCGACCTCCGCCGTGATGGTCGCCGGCACCGATGACTTCAGCACGAGCGATTTCTTGTCGAAGCCGGTCATGAGATAAGGATCCGAAGCGACGTTCGGCTCGACCTTGGATTCCTTCCACGGTCCACCCTGGCCGCGGGGCTTGCCGATCTTCCAGATGTCATCGATCGCGCCCGCCCAGAGGGCGGCCTTTCCATCTTCCGAGCGGATGACGTGAGGATTCCCCTCCCCTTTGCCATCCGCGATGCCCGTCATGATAAAGAGTCCTCGATAGGAGCAGAAGTCGTGGACCATGAAATTCCCGCTCGCAACCGCGCGCAGCTTCGCAAAGCCTCCTGCATTCTCGGCCGGGAGTTCATAAAAGGAGCCACCGGCATGGAAGAGATCCCGTTCCGTCGCCACCTCCCGGCAGACGCGGGTATCTCCCAAGCCGCCGACCTGGGAAGCGCTTCCCCGCGGCAATCTCCAACGCTTCCCCTTGTCATCCACGAAGAGCACGGATGCAGGATCTTCCTGAAGCACCTGCGTGGGGATCCCCGTGTTCTCGCGCAGGTCCGCCTGAGCCCCCGCATCCTCGACGCGGTGAAGCTTTAGCCCGGCATCGAGCTCATAGTAGCCGCGTTCCTTACCCCGGGAATCCATCGCAAGCATCCCCAAGCAGCGCTTGTTGTCTCCTAGAGCTCTCACCAAGCCACCGCTCACCGCGCCCTCTTCCTGGCCTGCCAGTCCGGTGAAGATGGCATCAGGCTCCGCCGAGCGCTCATCGCGATTCGTGTATTGGAAAAGCGCCGTGGCTTCCGGCAAATCGGCATTGGAGACAAGGCGTATCCACACTCCTGCAAGCCCGGACAAATCGATCCATTGATAGGGAGAATCCAGCATGATCTCGCGGGCCTGCTTCCAATTTCCATCGCCCTTCTCATCGACTTCCAGGGCCACCTTCACACTGCTTCCACCGGCATGGGAAAAGTGGAGGGACTTGCCCTGATAACCCGCGAGCAAATAGGCATCCGAAGGCTGGCCCGCTTTCACAGGCTCATCCATCCAGACAGCACCGCGACCGATCGCGGGGCCAATCCGGTCCAGTTCACGGGGATCGACGAACCACAGGTTCGACTGGGATTGCGGAGCCGCGATCTTGCCCTTTGAAGCGCGTTTGTTAAGGAACTCCGCTTTGGCCGTATCATCGCAGCCAAACACCAGCCGGTCCTGCCAGCGGCAGAAGTCGCCGATCACCTTGAGGTAGTTCGAACGAGGGGCGATGCCCGCGGAGTTCTCCGGTGTGAACGTCTTCGGGAATCTCCAGAAAGTCCCGTGCATCGTCATGAGCAGGTCCTTCTCCCCGATGTCACGAATGCGGGGCCACTCGGTGTTCCAGCCGTGTGCACCATCGTAAGAGTGGGAGGCCTTCGGCAGCCGCCACGAGTGCCAGGTCTTCCCATGGAGGCACATCAGGATGAGGGAGCGGTGATCCCAACCGATCGTCCACACCGGATCGCTTTCAGGCGAGCGATTGCCCTCGATCCCTCCAGGACCGGTAAGCTCTGTGAATTGATTGCGCCGGACGAGCTTCCACGCGTCCGCCGTTCCATCCCATGACGCCAGGGCTCCCGACTCGCTCGCGGGATCCTGCAGCGCCTGCTTCGAGTGATCGCCGTTGTTGGCATAGACCAGCAGTCCTTGGCCGGAGTAGAGGCCCTTGCCATGATAGCCGGGCAAATCGGCCTTGCGGCCTCCTTTCTGCTGCTCGTCGCGCCACAGTTCGGTGACAGCGAGGGTGTCCACATCCACCTCGTAGAGACCCTCCTCCATGGTGGCGTAGTAAATCTTTCCGACAGGGTCCGTGAGGTGCCTCGCATTCCCGGTCAGGCGGCCATACATTTCCGAGTGAGGGATCGCCCGCACGCTGCGATCCTCGCCAATGACGTAAGGGCCGATGAAGAGCTGCTTGCTCTCACGATGGATCATCCGGTTCGCGGGTGTTCCGCCGACACTTTCCGAACGGACAATCTGCTCCAAGCCGGGGGTTATCTCATAGAGCTTATCAGAAGAGCCCTGCGGGGAATGCGGCGCGTATGTCACCGCCCACAGCCGGTCTGCCCACGGGACCACAGCACCAGTCCCGCATTCGCCCTCGTCATTGAAGAAAGCCAAGGAGGGATAGATCCCGGAGAGCTGGACCGGTTCGCCGGCGACGATTCCAGCAGAGAGAAGGAAGAAGAATAGAGGCTTGAGACGCATGAGCAGATATTCAGCGATGGTCGGGTTTTACAGATCACCATGTCTCAAAATTTCCCTAATTTCACAAAAAAGCGGCGGATTAAACCCACCCAATGGAAGCGAAACTTTTTCCGAAAGAATGGCAGGAACTGCACGTCTCCTGCTTGCCGAATTTACGGAGCACGCCTAGTTTTCGCGAATGGAGACGCTTGAAAGCCTGCGCGCGAAGTTCATGGATTCCCAACCGGCCCCGCTGCCGGCCGAAGCCTATGAGTCCAACGATCCGAGGTCGGGACGACGCCACAAGCAGACCCTTCGTGAAAGCCATGCCATTCCGAAATGGGGCATGTGGGTGATTGGTCTCGCCCTCGCCATCGTCGCCGCGGCTGCCGCATTCATCTATTTCGGTGAGGAAGCCATTGTCGCCACCATGCCCGCCGTGTTCCTGTGGCTCGGGTTTGCGGTGGTCGCACTGGCAGCCTTGGTGGTCTACTTCCTGCCTGGCGTGATCGCCATGAACTTCCGGGTGCGCCGTTCCGGAGCCATTACCACGCTGAATCTGGTGGTGGCCTTGGCAGGGATCGCTTGGGCGCTCGCCACCGCGAATGTCCTCGCTGCGGCCGCCTTCGTCTTCACCGGCTGGTCGCTGGCCTTGGTCTGGTCGATTGCCGAGGCGGAGAGCCGCTGATCCGGTGCTTTCGGAATCCTAATTTTTCCCCATGCAGCGCCGGCATCCCCGGCGCTGCTTTGTTTTAACCTCCTAGGAGCTTCACGATTTCCCGGCAGTGCCGGCCCTCCCGACAGAACGGCTCACAAGCGGCCCGCGGCCTTGATATCCAGATAGGAGTTCGCGAGCGCCACGGGGAACTGCTGGGCGGGTACATCCAAAGTGAGGATCCCGAAGCCCTGCAAGGTGGCCAGCACCTCCGCGCGCTCCGCATCGTAGCGCTCCGCCGCGGCGAAGCGCAACGCATCGCCAAAGCCTTCCACCGGCTTGCTGCGTGCATCCTCCACGCTGCGTTCGCGCAAGCTCGCCAGCAACACGAGATGCTTCGAGCGCAGGGTCCGCAAGGCGGGCACGATCTCCGAGGAGTCCTCACCCCGCAGGTTCGTCATCACCACGACCAAGGCGCGCCGCTTCTGGCGGGCCAAGAGCCGCTCCGCAGCGGCGCTGAAATCACTGGGCTCCGGCGTGGTCTGATAGTCGAAGAGATGATTGAGGAGCACAGACATCGAGTGAGCGCCCTTCACCGGCGGCAGCCAGCGGTTCATCCCGCCGAAAGCCTGCACGCCAACCTGATCTCCCTGCCGCAAGGCCACATAGGAAAGCAGCAGCATGGCGTTCAGGCAGTGGTCGAACTGTGGCAACTCGCCATCCATGGCGCGCATCCGGCGACCGGTATCGGTCAGGAAGATCACGACTTGATTCCGCTGCTCCTGATATTCCCGGCTGATCAGCGAAATGCGGCGTGAAGTGGCCTTCCAATCGATCTGCGAAAGCGGGTCGCCCTCGCGATACTCACGAAGCTGGTGGAAATCCCGGCTGCTGCCCGCAAAGGATTTCCGCACGATTCCCATCTGGTCAGGCCGATGCTGAAGCGAAAGAAGGGCAAACCGGAGCACCGGCTCGTAGTCGGGATACACCCGAACTTCCTCGTTCTCCCCGACGAGGTATTTCTTGTGCCACAAGGCCAGCGGCGAGGTCCGCCGGACATGGACCTTCCCGAACTTCGCGACGCCGCGCTCGATGATCCGCACCGGATGTGTCAGGCGGGCCTTCTCGCCCGGGGCGATGCTTCCCTGCCATGGCATCGTCTCGGCCTCGGCGCCCGCGGGGATGCCATCGAAGATCTCCACCTTCGCCACCACCCCGCCGGGATTCAGAAGATCCAGCCGTACGTCCGAAGCCTCCCCTACTGCGAAGCGACCCGGCAAGCGACGGGTCAACTGCAGCTTCGCGAGGCGCGATAATAGCAAGGCGTCGACCAAGGCCACCGCCGCGATGATTCCGCCAACGATCCACCATGCCTGCATCACAAAGGGAGCCGCTGCGGAAAGCGGACCACTCCCTCCCTCCGGCGCGAAAGCCGGCCACGCGGAGACAAGGACTCCGAGAAGAGCCCACGCCACCACGAGTCCCAGGATTCTGCCGGTCGGGTTCATGCTTACTGCCGGGGTGCCGGGACGGATTCCACGATGATCTTCAAAACTTCATCCATCGACTGACCACCGATCGCCACTTCAGGAGCCAACTGCACGCGATGACGCAGCACCGGTAGCGATGCCGCCTTGATGTCATCCGGAATGACGAAATGGCGGCCATGCATGAGCGCGATCGCCTTGCCAATGCGCACCAGCGCAATCGCACCGCGCGTACCTGCACCGAGCCAGACGGTCTTCGCTTCGCGGGTCGCCTGAACGATCGCCACGGCGTAGTCCACGACCTCACGGACCACCTGCACGGCTGCGGTGGCAGCCTGTGCCCGCACCACGTCTTCCGGCGTGGCGACGACGTGCAACTCCTTGGTCGCGGAATCTCCAGGCACTTCAGCAGCGGAGCGGGCGACGATCTCCGACTCCGCTTCCGCGGTCGGATAATCGATAAGGATCTTCATCAGGAAGCGGTCGAGCTGTGCTTCCGGCAGGGGATAGGTGCCCTCATGTTCCACCGGGTTCTGCGTCGCCAGCGTCATGAAGGGAGCGGAGAGCTGAAGCGATTCGCCATCGATCGTCACCTGCCGCTCTTGCATCACTTCGAGCAAGGCGGCCTGGGTCTTGGCGGGGGCGCGGTTGATTTCATCCGCGAGCAAGAGATTGCAGAAGACCGGGCCGCGGCGGAGCTGGAAGGTCTGGCTCTTCATGTCGAAGAGCCGGAAGCCCGTGACATCCGAAGGCATGAGATCCGGCGTGAACTGGATACGTCCGAAAGCTCCTCCGAAGGCCTTGGCCAGTGCCAGCACCAGCTGGGTCTTGCCAAGGCCCGGCTTCCCTTCCAGCAGCACGTGACCGCCAGCCAGCAGTCCGGCGAGCACCTGGCTGACCACTTCCCTCTGCCCCAGCACGGCGTGTTCAACCTGCGCCCTCAGGCGCGCGACCATCGCGGACGCGTCCGGTTGCGCTTGCGGCGGAGTGGCTTGGTAGACGGCGTTTTCTTCGGTCATGTTAGAGAGAGGTGAATTTTCTGCAGGTCCGCGATCAGACGGGCAAAGCTGGCGGGATCGGGAGGGCGGTCATGGGTCATCGCCCGTTCGGCACGATCCCGGGTGATTCCCGCACGCTGGGCGACCCATTCGAATAGATCGCCATCGCGATGCCCGGAGGCAGACATCCGCTGCGCGCGCTCCAATACCGAGTCGCGCAAGGGCCGGAGCATCGCAGCCCCCTTGTCCAAGCGCCACTGGAAGTCGCCCAATGCTTCAAGGTGATGATCGTAATCGCGTGCCGTGGTCCTCGATTCCTCACGGCGCAGGGGCCCGAAGCGCGGCATGTTTTTCCAGAGCCAGAACAAGGTGACCGCAAGGATCCCGATCACGACCGCAGACCCGTGGTGCCATACCAGGCTCCAGAGCGAGATCGCCGCATCACGGACGATCACGACCTTGCCACGATACGGCGAAGCATTCACGAGATCGAGGAGCAGTTCGGCATGGTCATGTTCCCCGATATGACGATTCCGGAAAGGACGGGCATCTGTCATCACCGTGATCAGCCCGTCGCCGTAGCGCACCTGGTCGAAGATCCTGTCCTTGCCGTCGGCCTTCAGCCGAGCATGAGACTCGGCGAAGATCTCGTAGGTCTTGTTGTGATAGTTCAGCTTGTCCTCGGAGAACTTGTCGGAGGCGGCGGCGCTGCTGAGTTCCACCCCGGCGCCTTCGAGCCAACCATGCAGCGCCTCGGGGACGTCACCCTCTTCGCCAGAGCGGAAGCCGGCAAAGGGGCTCCATTCGTCGCGATAAGATTCGCCCCACTCCACCAGGCAGAGCAAATGCCCGCCGCCGGCAACCCACTGGTCCACCTCGCGGATGTATGCCTCGGTGGAAATCACCTCCGCCGGCACGAAGAGCATGGAGACATCCTGTTCAAGATCGGGCCAGCCGGGCTTGCTTTCGACCGCGTAGCCGAAGCGCTCGAGAAAGCGGGTTGCCGCCAAGTATGCGTCCACTTTCGCCTTCCCCTTGTAGCCGGTCTCGCGCTTGGTCGTGGTGTAACCGCCGCAGCCCGCGAGGATCAGGCAGCCGAGAATAATCGCGGGGATCCTCATGCCTGCCTCCTTTCGGTGAAAGGCCAGCTTGAGCAAAGCTGCTCCATGGTCTGGTCCGGCGGCGCGCTGCGCCCGTAGGCAAGAAGGACCCAGGCATCCGTGAGGCCGCCGAAATAGCCGGCGAGAGGAGCTGCCTCCGCGGTGACCCGGCGCAGGCAATCGCTCTCCGTATCCGACTCCGCGATCTCCACCCCCCGGCTGGTGATCAGCTTCGAAATCGTCCCCCGATAAAGCAGGCTCATGGCTTCCTGCCGGCGGCCCACGCGCCACAGTTCCATCGCCGCGGTGGGGATGTCCGCAGGCAGTGACTCGGGAGCGACATCCATTCCCATGACCACCTTTGCCTGCGGCGGCACTCGCGGCACCCGCTTGTGGAAGCCCCCGGTCTTGAACAGGTGCCGGTTTCGCCAGACCAGCCAGACGATAAAGGCGATCAAAGCCCCGAACGCCGACCAAATCACGACTTTACCCAGGACAAGCAACCACTCTCCCGGCATCCAGTTCCAATTGCTGGCACCAGACGTACGGTTCTTCACTTCGACGTAATGGATCGTGAAGTCCTCATGCGACTTCACCTCGGTGATCGTTTCCTTCGCCGTGGCAGCACCAACCGGTTGGAGATTACCGGAGAGGCACAGGAAGGCAGCGACCAGTGCTGTCACGGTGCCAGCCAGGCGATTGCCCATGCGGCGGAAAGCCAGCTCCACGTCCCAACCCTCGATCCAAGTACGATGGTTCACGTACATGCCGAATCCCGCGCCGGTCGAAAACACGTCCACCAAGGACATCGAGATGAGCACGGAAGCGGCAAGCACCCAGCCGAAGGACGGCGGAAGATTCAGCCAGGATTCATCACTGAGCGTTTGGAAAAGCACGCGCCATTGCTCCGCCTGACCTTGCGGCAGGAACAGGGTGGCGGTGCCGATCAGCGCCAAGGCCATCCAGAAGGTCAGACCGACCCGCCACAACGCTAGGGAAACCACCGTGGCATCCCCCCGCCTCAGGAGCAACCGGACACGCGCAGCGTAGGCCTTTCCGCGAAGTCCCTCGAGGTCCTCGACCGCCATGGTCAGCGGACGCCATGGCGAAAAACGCGCCCAGAGCATGCGGAATCCGAAGCGCCGGTACATCGCGCGCGGCCATTCGCCCAAGACAGACTTGCCATCGGGCAGCTCGCCAAAGAGGTGACGGCTGATCACGAAAAGCACCATGCGCGAAGCGACTGGCATCCACCACCAGCATGCCAGCACCACCAATGCGGGGTAATCGTGAAGCAGGCCGACGCTGAGCAACAGCATGGGCAGCATTCCCAGCCACCAGCAGCCCCAGAGGCGCCAGAAATCGCGACGCGCCAAGGCGAGGCCCAGATCGACCGCTTCCCAATCACTCCTTGGGCGGAGCTCTGCGGTCACATCTTCAAGCCGCACGCGTCCCCCTTCCCATCAGAAGGAAATAGGCCAGGTGCAATACCCAGCCGGCAATTCCCACGGAGTACTTTATTTCAGGCGCCATCCGCTGGGCCGACCAGAAACCTTCCACCACTGCGGCCAGCGCGGTCATCGCGGCCGCGCCGTAGATCAAAGGCAGCGCGCGCTTCGCCGCTTCAGCAATCGCCCGGCCCCGCGGCAATCGCCCGGGATTCAGGATGCCGAGGCCCAGGCGCATCCCGGCCATACCCGCGACAATCATGCCCAGCAACTCGTAGGACGAGTGTCCGGCCACGAAGGTCCAGAACGATTGGGGATTGCAGGCATAGTGGACGTAGCCCGCCACCGCGCCGATATAGATACCATTGAAGGCGAGGTAAAAGATGGTCCCGAGACAGGCAAGTATCCCCCCCGCGAAGATCTGGAAGTCGATCCCCACATTGTTCCGGATGTAGTGGGAGAACATCATGAAGTTCGACCCGAACATCTCCCGGAAGGCGCTGATCTGCTCCTCTTCCCCACCGTACATCGATTCAACCTCGGCCATCTGCTCGGGACCGAGCACCGCACGGATCCAATCGATGTTCAGCCAAGCGGAGGCCATCATCGCGAAGAAGGGGATCCAGAAAATCGCGCTGCAGAGCCAGAACAGGCGCCACTCCTTGCGCACCGTCTGAGGGAAGCCTGCGAAGATGAACTTCGCCACGGCTTCCCAACCACGGCGGCGACTGCGGTAAAGCAGCTTGTAGCCGCGGATGACCAGCGTGTTCAGCCGGTCGATAAGCTGCGTCGAATACATGCGGTGGCGTGCCAAGGCCAGGTCCGCGCAGGTCTCGCGGAAGCGTTTGGGCAACTCTTCCACTCCGGGTTCCGGCTTGCCCTTCTCCACACTGGTGATCAGGCGATCCAGCTCAAGCCATTCGGCCGCGCGACGTTCTTCGAAAGATCCCGGACTCATCGTTTTTCCTGAAGCCAGTGAGCGATTGCCATAATTCGGGCCACACCCGCGTTGCCCTTCCCACCGCTGAGTTCACTCGCGTGGTCGGCGATTTCCGCGCGCCTGCCCTCCGACCACAAGCCGGCCCGTTCCCGGAAGGCGACAACCGCCCGGACTTCCTCAGGACGCAGTGGGACGACCGGGCGGGAGGCCTCCATCGGAGGAGGTGCCGGGACTGCCGGCTCCGGCAGTACCTTGTCGTAGATCACCACGGTACCAGCCGCGAGATCGCCGAGACGCTGGAAACGCTTGGTCGCCAGGCAGGTCGCCAAGCCGAAAGCCATCGTCGGGATTGGCAGGCCGCCGAGCCAGGAAGAAGGGAGCATCGGCATGGCATCCGCCACGCGCAGGAAATTCCTGACCAACGCTTGGGAAAAGGTAATGGGTGCACCGGAGGTCTGCACCACGCGGAGGCCCATCGCCCGCTTGCCGGGAGTCGCCCCCCATTTGCTGGCTTCAAAAAGCACGGGGTACCACCACCAGGTAAAGAACCAAGCCAGCATCCCCAAGCCCGTGGAAACGGTAAAACCAATGCCGATCCCGGCAATCATCAGGATCACCCAAATGATGAGCAGACCGGCGATCTGGACTCCCCAGTCGATCCCGAGCGCCACGCCCCGCTGGAGTGGCCCCGCAATCCGGAGACGCACCTCCACGCCTTCCGCCAACTCGATGGCCTGTAGCGTGTCAATCCGTCCCGCAGCTTCCTCCATAACTTGTCAAACGCCCCGAAGCTATCCGCTGAAGCCGCCCCGTAAAGTCCCTTCGCACGGCTCCCCCACCCCACTGACCTTGTGACAAAAAGGTCAGGCCCATCCCTCTGGACGGGCCCGACAACCGTCTGCGTGCCAGCATCCGGCCGAGAAAATCAACAGATCGCCGCGGCCTCGTTGATGCCAGAGACAAAGAGTCCGCCGGTGGCGATCCGTGTGATGGAGGCGTCCGCGTCGCTTTCTTCTTCCAAGGAAGTCCCAAGAACATCGGCATCATCGACATATCCGAGGCACTCGGCGAAAGCACGGGCAGTTCCGTAGCCGGCGATCTCGTAGTGCTCGATCCGGTTAGCGACGGCGATCAGGACGGCGTCCCTGACGTGTCCGGCTCTCGCCCTGCCAACATGCTTGCGAGCTTCTCGAATGAGACCCCTTACGGCCTCACATTGCTCACCGCCGGGGTTCAGGCCGTGGCGGCAGAAGAGATCTTGGAGACGGGCCCGGTGGACCCGGGTTTCACCCATGTGTTTCTGGAAAGACCGCTTCAGCTCGGGGTCGGTTACGTGATTGGCCAAGTCCGGCAAGGCGGCGATGAGCTGGGATTCCGCGCTGTAAAGATCGCGCAGTTGGTCGAAGTAAAGCTGTTCAAGGTTCGTGATCATGGCTCGGTGGGAGTTCCTGCCGCCTTATTGCGGTCGGGGTTTTCAGTTACACCCTCCCTTCCGCAGCCCCCGTGCCGCGAGCACTTTGACTGTATTTCAAATTGTTACAGTGATTCGAAAATTTGAAGGGGCCTGCATCGTGCATTCCGCACCCGCAGTTTTCATTGCAGGGTGCATTGATGGCATCGATGTCGGGACAGGCTTTGATCTTGCGGGTCGTAGAACGGCCCGGAAAGGTCCCGATTCAAACCCATGGAAAACCCTGCCCTCACGGAGGCGGAACAGCGCGCAGTGCTCTCGAAGGTCACCTGGCGCTTGGTTCCCCTGCTCTTCTTCTGCTACATCATCGCCTACATCGACCGGATCAATGTCGGTTTCGCCAAGTCGCACTTGGAGCCGGTGCTCGGTGTCGATCCCAAGATCTTCGGGGAGGTTTTTGGCACCGGCGCGGGACTCTTTTTCATTGGCTACTTCATCTTCGAGGTTCCCAGCAATCTGGCTCTCCAGAAATTCGGGGCGCGCATTTGGATCGCCCGAATCATGATCTTGTGGGGCATCGTCTCGATGTTCTTCGTTTTTCTGAACGGGGTGAAGATGTTTTACATCATGCGCTTCCTCCTTGGAGCCGCTGAAGCCGGCTTCTTCCCGGGCGTCATCCTCTATCTCACCTACTGGTATCCGGCAAAGGAACGGGCGAAGACCGTGGCACTCTTTGCCTTGGGGGGTATCGCGGCAGGGATCATCGGATCGCCGATCTCGGGTGCCCTTCTGCACATGGATGGCCTGATGGGAATCGCCGGATGGAAGTGGCTTTTCTTCATCGAGGCGGTGCCGGCGATCGTCATGGGGCTGGTGGTGCTCTTTATCCTGCCCAATGGCCCGGGGGACGCGCGCTGGCTCTCGCCCGCCGAGAAAGGCTGGCTGCTGGCCAAGCTGGGAAATGAGGCGAAGCATGACAGCGGCAAGAAGGAGAAAAGACTCCGCGATGCCTTCACCAGCGGCCGTGTCTGGCTGCTCTGCTTGCTCTACTTCCTCATCAACGTGGCGGGCTACGGCTACGAATTCTGGCTGCCTTCCATTACCAAGCGCCTTTCCGGCAGCGAGGACTTCGTGGTGGGACTGATCAACATGGTGCCCTACGTGGTCGCGGGAATCGCGATGACCTTGGTGGGACGAGCTTCGGACCAGAGGGGAGATCGGAAAAGCTTTGTGGCCGGTGCAGGCTTGGTGGCTGCGATCGGTTTTGCCGGTGCGGCCTTCGCTCAAAACCCTTGGCTCGCCATGCTGGGTTTGGTGATCGCCTTGGCGGGCCAGAAATCCACGCTCGGCCCCTTCTGGGCCCTTGGCACCAGTTACCTGAGCGGCACCGCCGCCGCTGGTGGCATCGCCCTGATCAACTCCGTGGGAAACCTAGGCGGCTATTTCGGCCCGCAGTTGGTCGGCAAGATCAAGGACAAGACCGGCAGCGAAACCACAGCTCTTCTCTACCTCGGCGGCGCATTGCTATTCCTCAGCATCGTGGCGCTTTTCCTCCCCTCCAGCCGCCCTGCCACGGCACCCGTGGCGCTTCGTTCGGAGAGCGAGTGATATCCATCCATCAAGGCTGGGCTGCCGGCGCCATCCCGCGCACGGGCAGCGGTGCCAGCGTCGCCTTAGGCTTCGGCTTGCCAGCCTTCACGGGATAGCGGCGGTCGAGGATTTCCTGCTCCTTGGCAAGGCGTGCAATTTCCTCTGCATCCAGTTCCTTCTGGGCGAAATGTGCCCACACGGCAAAGGAGCCGATCACAACGACCGTCGCCAACAGCCCGACACCGAGCTTCTTGAGGATCTTCAATGCCATGGCGTTGCGGGGAAGCGAGTTCCGCCGCGCGTTGATGCTCCGGTTGGCACCCTCAGGTCGAGAAATATTCCCCCGCGCGGCCTAACGGTTCGCCGCCGCAAGCTTGCGCAGACGTGTCAGGTGCTCTTCCGGGCTGGCGCGGTCCGCATGATTCGGGATCACACCCTTGGGATCGAGCGAAAGCGCCTTGGTGAGGCTTGCGGAGAGTTGGCCGGGACGGGAATTGAAGATCCGGGGCGGGAGATGCGTGAAGCCCTGGAAACTCGCGAAGAGATCCACGCAGAAGAGCAGCCCATGCCGCTCACAGTAATAGCCGGTGTGGCCATCGGTGTGGCCGGGCAAATGCACGGCCTTCAGGCCATCCCAAACGTCGAGGTCATCGCCGTCTTCAATCCAACGGTCCGGAACAAAGGGCGTGAATCCAAGCATCGGCCTCGCGATCCCTTCTGCGAAGCCAGTAAGCTTCGCGACGCCCGGATAGCAGGGCCTCCCTTCGTAGTGGGCAGCATCCCCACGCGGCGCAGCGATCCATGCGCCGGTCTCCCTCGCGATCCGGCCGATGTTCAAGATGTGGTCCAAGTGACCATGCGTCACGATGATGCCACGGATCGGCAAGTTATCCCACCCCGCGCGGTGAAGTGCCCAACGCAAGGCCCGCCAACCGCCGGCGAAACCCGCGTCTAACAGATACAAGCCGGACGAGTCCTTCAGCACATGGAAATTTACCATCGCCGTGCGAATCTGAAGGTAGCCGGAAATCTCCATCGAAGGACTTATCAGCGTTTCGGGATGAGGTAAAACCAGTGATCTTCCCGATGCAGTTACTCATCGCTCAGCTGTTCCACACTCCGCGAGGAAATCGAAGTGCCCGGCGGCCTCTGTTCGTGAAACGGATCCCGCAGTGATCATGAATGCCAGCCTTCCGGAAAGCGGGCTTTCTGCTCCCCTCCGCGATACACGGTGATCTCACAGGTCGAAGGATCGGAAAATTTTCCGATCATCACGCCGAGCTTTCCTTCCCCATCCCGAATCGAAAGGCCCATCGGCCCAAGCACGACTTCGCCCGCACCCACGGTTGGACCGTTGAGACTGATGGTGATGAATCCTCCCGGCTGTTCGTGGATCTGGAGCCATGCACCGTTATCGGATTTCAGCGAGATATGCGCCGTTCCCGGGTTCTGTCCCCCATCGAGAAAGATCTTCGGATTTCCATCCCGATCGACGATCGTCAACGAGCGGGCCCTGAGGTGTTCTTCAGTTTCCATCACTGGCAAGATGACGCCAAGCCAGCGCCTCGGAAAGTCGATAAAGAAGGCAACTCTGCTTCATCCGCCATATCCCGCCTTTGCCGGCTCAGCCAGGTCCGGGGCTGGCTCACGCTGCAGGCGCAGCCCGTGAGCGACGAGGCGCGGCAGGCTGCAACCGGTCACCGCCACCATGACTGAGGCCATGGAGAGCAGCATGGTTCCAATGCCACCCCATTTCAGCGCGAGCACCGCGACGATCGCCACCAAGGCCGATTCCACGAACTGCACCCGCGCCAAACGCCCGACCTGACCTGTCCCGATCATCAGGGCGTGGTTGAGATGGCGCCAGACGTGCGCCACGAAGTAAGCGCCGTAGCAGGCCAGCAAGGTCCGCGGCGTATCAGCGAATTCCTTTCCAAGCCAGATCGAGAAGGCCCATGGGCCCAGCAGGATCAGACCCGCGGCAGAGCAGAGTGCAAAGCCGCTGCCGTAGAGATAAAGGCGCCGTGCCGCACGTTTCGCCCACGGCACGTCAGCCCGGGCGAGCGCCTCCGCCACTGCCGGCCAGGTCGGCGTGCTGAGCATCATCACGAAGCCAAGCTGCATGATGGTGAGAGAAACAAAAACGCCATACATCGCCGTGGCGGAAGGACCTCCGCTACGACCCACCAGCCAGCCCGCGATATTGTATTCCACGATGCCCGCCACGAGCGTGCACGCGGAGAAGGCAAGGCCATCGGTAAAGAGGTGCTTCGCCACCGGCCATTGGAAACAAGTCCAAGCCGGCCGGGTATCGGGATGTTTCTTCCAAAGCGAGATCGTGTTGAAGAGCTTCGCAAGCACCATGGAGCCGTGGACCGCAAGCACGAGGAACCAGACCTGCGGCACGAAAAACACGCCTACTCCCACGGCGATCGCCGCAATGACATTTCCACAGGCGCCCCACAGATTGTTAGAAGAGGCCTCAAGCAAGCCTTCGCGAACCCGGTCGGTGAGATTCAGGACGAAGAGCAGCAGGAACAACCCCAGCCCGGTCCACAATGCCGGGCGCAGCACGCCTTCCTTCATCGCGAACTCCGAACCGAAGAGCGAAGGCAGTGGCACCGAAAGCAACACTGCCGAAAGCAAGATTCCCGCAATCAGGGCCATGCCCAACATCATGAAGAAGGCCGTGGAGGCCAGACGGCGTGATTCCCCTTCATTTCCCCTCGCCTTCGCGCCGGACAGGCCGTGTGCCAGCGCGGGGCCGATACCCACCTGCAGCAAGGCCACCGTGGCCAAGGTGAAATTCACCGTGGTATAGAGGCCGAATTCCTCACGCCCCAGCACGCGGATCGCAACCGGAATCGAGAGCAATTGAAAAAGCGCGGTTCCAGCCTTCGAGACAAAGGAGGTGACCACCGCCAGCTTGATCGAGCGATCGCGGCGGGCGGCGTGGCTTGGGTCGGTGGACACCGTGGCTTGCATGGGAAGAGTAGGCCGGTGCCCGGAAGCACCGGCCCGATGATCTAGCAGGCACCCTTCCGGCTAAAGAAGGTCATCACCATGATCTGGAGATCGAGGAAGAAGTTCCAGTTCTCGATGTAGTCGAGGTCGAACTTCACGCGCTCGCGCAGGCAGGTGTCGCCGCGCAGGCCATTCACCTGAGCCCAGCCGGTAACGCCGGGCTTGATGTTGTGGCGCACGTTGTAGTGCGGGATCTCTTCCTTGAAGTTCTCGATGAGTTCGGGGCGCTCGGGGCGCGGGCCCACGAGGCTCATCTCCCCGCACAGCACGTTGAAGAACTGCGGAAGCTCGTCGATATTCCACTCGCGCATGAAGCTGCCGATCTTCAAGCGGCGCGGATCGTCCTTCACCGTCCAGCCCGGGCTCCCTGCTGCCTCGGCATCGAGACGCATGGAGCGGATTTTGTAGATTTCAAAAGGGCGGCCGTTCAGGCCAATGCGGCGCTGACGGTAGAAGACCGGACCGCGCGATTCCATCCACACGGCCAAGCAGAAGACGGTGATCACCGGAGCAAAGAGCACCAAGCCGACCAAGGCACCCAGCACATCGATGCCCCGCTTCAGGGCATTATTGAACGCGTGATGCAGCGGCAGCTTGCCGATGCCAAGGACCGGCATTCCGTGGAAGCTCTCGATCTGCAGCCCGGAAACAAGGATCTGGAAGCAACTCGGCACGAGCTTGAAGTCCACGAACTCCTTGCCGCAGGTCTCAGCCAGCATGAGCATCTGGTGACGGTCCATGCAGCCATCCACGGCCATGATCAAATCCGCACCCGAATTCCGAACCACATCGCGGAACGAATCGTAGGAGCCGAGCACCGGCACGTTTGCCGGCGGAGCCATCTCCAGTTGACCGCCTGGCGGCAGGACCACGCCATGGACATTGATCTGGTTGGCACGGCCTTCTCCGAGACGATCCAGCGCGCGGCCGCATTCTTCATTCCAGCCGACGAAGATTGCCTTCTGGCGCAAGGCCTGGGCGAAGGACTCGCGGCGCAGCACACAGTAAAGGAACCAACGCCAAGCGCAGAGCAGGACCAGGGAACTCGTCGCGCCAAGCACGCAGTAAACCCGGCTGATCGCGGGATTCAGCTTCAGGATCAGGGAAATCCCAAGGAAGCCGACGAACCACAGCACGCAAGTCTTGAAGATGACGGTAAACGTCCGGCGGATCGCGAGGTAGTTCCGGGGATCATGCACCCGGAAGTTTGCCAGCATCGCCAGCATCAGCACGCCGCCAAAGATGACGTGGCCGAGGTAAGCGCGCAGATCGATGGCAGGATCATCGATCCCCATATGCTGGAGATCGGACTCAAAGCGTAGCAAGTACGCTAGGATCATCGCGATGAATACCACGGCGGCATCGCCGAGAAAGCTCACGGCGACGAGCTTTTGGTGAGCCATCCAAGGTCGATGGCGATGACGCAGCTCATACGAGCGCACGCCAGCATCAGGGGTGACCGGAGAAGACGACGGGGGTACCGGCGACTCCACGGCTGGTGCGGGGGGAGCACAGTTCATGTTCGGGGGGATTCGGGGATACGGACCGGGGGATCCGCGCGTCACGGCCGGGGGAGCCGCGACTGGGTGTATAATATCAAGGAAAGCCGGAGCCGTCCATTACGTGATCGGGGAGGACTGGTCATCACCAGCATCTCCACGGGCGTCCACCGCGCCGTTGGCGACAGTCACACCGGAACTGGAGCTGGCAAGCGCCGGATGGTGGACAGGGACAACAGGCTCGTGGGAGGCTTCTCCTTTGCCCCGGAACGGGAGCTCATTCCAGACAAATCCCACCAAATTTCCGCCGGCCGAACGGATCAGCTCGGCAGACTTCCGCAGATGGCGGCGCTCGTTGGCATTCTGGCGCACGACCATGCAAACGCGGTCCGCATAGCGGGAAATAGCGAGCGCATCACTAACAGAAAGAACAGGCGGACTATCGATCACCACCGCGTCGAACCAACGGTAGGCATCTTCCAACAGGACGGGAAACCGGGTGCCGGACAGGAGCTCCGCGGCATCATCCCGCATCGGGCCGGAAGAAAGCAGGTAGAGATTCGGCAGAGAGGTGGGATAGCAGGCGCTCGCGGGATCCGCCCTGGCGTCCAGATAATCCCCCAGCCCTCCGGAGCTCCCGTTGACGTGCTGTCGGCTCAATCCGGGACGCCGCATGTCCGCATCCAACAGAAGGGTCCGCTGGCCCTGCATGGCCAGCGAGGCGGCGTAGTTCATGGCGCAGAGGGAACGTCCCTCGCCCGGCAAGACGCTGGCGAAGAGAACGGTCCGGGCATTGGGATTGGTCTGGGGCGGAAGCAATACCGCACGCAGGCGGCGAATCGACTCCGCTGCCGGTGAGGCGGGATCCGAAAGCAGGACCATGTCCCCTTCCCTCCCGGCAGCAATGGCCGGCAGGCTGGTTAGAAGCGGGACGCCGGTGGCCCGAGCCGCCGCCGCGGCATCCCGCACGCGGCCATCCGCCAGCTCGAGGCCGACCATCATGAAGCCTCCCATCAACATGCCCACGAAGGCCGCGACCGGCAAGAGGACCCGCTTGTTAGGCTTCGAGGCCTTTTCCGGAACAAAGGGCGGCTCCGCCCAGGAAAGTGACGATGCGGCAACCGCACTGGCCAAGGTCGTTTCCCGCAGCCGCTTGTCCACGGTGGCATGCAGCTCGCGGGCAGCCTCGGCTTCCCGCTTCAGGACATCGAAGCGGGCGCGGATGCCCTCGACTCCCACCGCCACCGTGCGAGCTCCATCCACCTCACCCTGCAGCTTGGCCTCGTTCTCCATCGCGACATGGTAGCTCTTTTCGAGGGCCTGTCCGGCAGAGCTCACGGCTTCCGCGAGATCATCCTTGAGGCTTAGAACTTCCTGCTCGGTCTCCTTGTAAACCGGGTGCTTCGGGCCGTAGCGCTCCTTGAGCCTCGCAAATTCCAACTCCTTCGCCTGCAAGGCCCGGATCTGGCTGGTCACACCTTCGGCATTCGTGCTGCGGCTGATTCCCGCCAAGGAATCCGGATCCGCGGGATCGAACTTCTTGAAAGCTTCAAACTCGGCTTCGAGGCGCAGGCGCTCGGTCTTTGCCTGGGAAAGCTGGGCATTCAAGTTGCCCAGCTGGCTGCCACCCGAGCCGGCGAGATCCTTTTCATCGAGTCCAGGAACCGGGTGCTCCTCACGGAACTGTTGGAGCACGGCACCGGCGGCCTCCATCTCCTGCCGCAGCTTCGCCTCCTCCAAGGCAAGACCTTGGCTGGCCTGGCGAGCCTGGGTTTCGCGACGATCCTTGATCCAAAGGTCGTATTCCTTCACCAGCGATTCCACGAGCACCTTGGCCCGCTGGGGATCGGTGTCTTCCACGCTGATCACCACCACGCGGGTGCCCCGGTCGAGCTCGACCCGGACGCGCTTGGCAAAGATACCGAGCACTCCCTGCTCACTGGTGCCCGGCGGGGCGAAATCCTTCGCCTCTTGCAGGCCATTCTCCTTTAACACCCGCAGCAGCAGCGCGGTCGAGGCCATGTTGCGCTCGATGGTGCGGAGTTGTTCGAGATCCTTGGAGTCTTCCGGCGAGAGACCATCGATATTAAGCACCCGCGGTGCATGGCTGCTGACTTCCACCGAGCCGGTGGCGATGTAGATCTTCGGAGCGCCCTTCAGATAGAGCGCCATCGCCGCGACGGCGAGGACCACGCCTAGCACGGCCAACCAGCCGCGCCGCAGGACGATGCCGACAAGGCGGCCGGGCTCGACCTTCGGCAGATAGAGCGTGGGTGAAACATTCGCCAGCTCGCCGGACTTCGAAGGTGAAGCCGCAAGCGGGTAATCCGGTTTTCGGGGGGATGCCATCGTAAGGGGTGATCGGATGGAATTAGAACAGGCTTTCGGGGATAGTGATCACGTCACCATCCCGCAGTTGCAGATCCGCGGTCTTGCCGGACGTGATGTCCTTCAGGTTCAAATTGAGAACCTGCGGGCGGGCTCCGCCATTCCGCTTGAGGGTGATCTTTTTCGTATTTGCGATGCGGGTGGCACCGCCGGCCATGCCGATGGCTTCCACGACGGTCAATTTGCGGTCGGCGGGGATTTCGAAGACCCCCGGATTCTGGGCTTGGCCCAAGACGGTGACCGTGCGGCGGATCCGGCCTTCGATCGAAACGCTGACCTGCGGGTTGATCAGGTAGCCGTCCTTCAGCTTGGCCTTGATGGCAGCAGCGGCTTGATCGGTGGTAAGGCCAACCATCTTCACCGCGCCGATCAGCGGCATCGTGATGCTGCCGTCCGCCGAAAGTTGTCCGGCGGTGGTGAGTTCATCCTCACGGAAGACGCGGATTTCGACCGAATCGAGCTTGCCGATAACCCCGGAAGCGCGGCCGGCCGCCGGAGATTGCCCCCACGTGAGGGCCGTCAGCGCTCCCAGCACGGTGCACAGGATCAGAAAAAGTTTCACATTCATGATTAGGGGGGCGGGATGGCGGGTTAGAACTTATAACCCATCTGGATTCCGGCAGAATGGTTCTCGTAGCCGAGGCCCGGCCGGTTCGAACTGTTCTCCGAATAACGGTAAAAGAAGCCCATGCTGAAGTCGTCGGTGAAACGGTACTCCAAGGCAGGACGAATGAAGTGGATCTTGTCCACGCGACCGGCGATCCCCGTTCCGGAGACCTGGGTATAGGATGCGCGCTCCACGCCCCCATCCAGACGGGCGGTCCATTTTTCTCCCAGACGTTGGGAGATACCGAGGGCAAGGCCGCTCTCGGTGTAGTTCTGGCCGGGGGTGTAAGCGGAGGCCTGCTCCCGGCTATAACCATTCAGGTAAAGCTCCGTCCCTTCCTTCGGCATCCAGCCGATCCGGGCCTCAACCACCGGGGTGGTGTCGGAACCATTGTCGAAAGAGCGGTGCTCCCCACCCGCTTCCAGATCGATGGCGATCTTTTCGCGCGGCTTCCATTCGATGCGACCGGTCAGCCGGTGCACGGTCTGCTCTCCAGCGCCATCCACTTCGAAGCGGCCGCCCCTGTAAATGAGTCCGAGCCGGGTCTTCGGCGAATAGGCATAGCGCAAGGCCAGCTCCCCATAGACGAGATCGGAATCTGCGAAGGCGCCGGACTCGTAATCCGTGCTTTCTTGGCCCACCGCTGCTTCCACGGTGACCTTTTCACGAAGGGACCAAGCAATGCGTGCCTCATTGGCGACCTCCGTGCGATCCGTCAGGGTGCCGGTGTCGGCGGTCGCGTCTCCCAGTTGCCGAAAGGCTCCGGTATAGGCCAGCGTGATCGCCTTGCCACGCCAACCAGCTTCCCAAGCGGATTCCTGGTCGATTCGGTCGTTGTCGCTGTGGTCGGCATAAGCCACGGCGGTCGGACGGTAGGCAATCGTGAGAAAGCCGCCCTCTCCACCCAGTTTGTCGCCTTTCCGATAGGCGATCGAAGGGGCCACTCTAACCACAAGGTCCGACTGGGCCTTGGAAGCGCTCAGAAAGATGTTGTCATCGTAGGCCGCCGAGATCGCGAGACCCATCTCCACTTCTTGGGAGCGGGTTTCGGTCGCGTAAGGATCGAGACGCGCACCCCGCGAATCCACAATACGAGTGTGCAACTCCCCCTCCAAGCGGCCGGGAACTGTGGATAGGATTTCTTCCCCCCATGAAGGTGCCAAAGAGCCCGCCGCGAGCGCGGAAAGCATCAGAGGGACCACCCGGGGGGCGCGTGGCACTCGGTGGGACATGCGGGAGTCAGCGGCGTCAGCATAAAAATTAGAACCCGTGGGGACAAGAGAATTTCAAAATCATGGACCTTACGAAATCACGTAATGCCACTCTAACGCAGTTGTTGGTATGAACCATTTTGCCAGCCACGACGCAACGGAAAGCCCACATTCCGAAGCACTGCCGATTTCCCCCCATCATTCCGCCGAAGTTTTCCCGACTATTGACCTATCTCAATTTTTAAAAATACTCGGCTCATTCCCACCCCCCAGCCATGACCGCTTCCCCCCTCACGCAGGAAGGCCTCCTGCTGGACGGCCTGTTGAACCGCTTCCTCACGCGCGCGCAGGACCGGCCCGATGACATCGCTGCCATTTCCGGCGCGGACGCCCTCAGCCTGCGGGAACTCGACCAGCGCTCAAACCGGCTGGCGCGGCGGCTTCAGGAACTGGGCGCGCGGCCCGGCGCCTACGTCGGCATAGGCCTCGATAGATCGGTGGACCTGATCGTCGCTCTGCTCGCCGTGGTCAAATCGGGGGCCGCCTACGTGCCGCTGGACCCGGCCTACCCTCAAGCGCGGCTGGAACACATGATTTCCTCCGCCGGTCTCGAAACGGTGGTCACCAGCGCCTCCCTTGCGGATGGCTTCCTCAGCGCGGGGGCCGCTCAAGTATCGGACATCGCGCTTTCCGCGGACCGGGAGGTCTCTGCCGACCCCGTGATCTCCTACGCGACCCCGGACGATCCCTTATATGCGATCTTCACCTCGGGCTCAACCGGCCAACCAAAGGCAGCCTCGGTCTTCCGAAGGAGTTTCGCCAACCTCCTGGACTGGTACGTCCACGAACTGGATCTCGGAGCGGACGATTGCACGTTGGTCATCAGCTCCCCGAGCTTTGATCTGACCCAGAAGAATTTCTTCGCCCCCCTGCTCACCGGCGGGCGTGTGCTACTGGACGATTGCAGGACCTACGATATCTCCCGTATTTCGCGGCTGATTCGCGAACACCGCGTAACGCTGGTGAACTGCACTCCGAGTGCTTTCTATCCCCTGGTGGATGCAGCAGCATCGGAGGATTACGCAGCGTTGCGCTCCATCCGTTTTGCAGTGCTGGGAGGCGAACCCATTTCGATACCGCGCCTGCGGGCTTGGCTGGAGCATCCGGCCTGCCCAGCGGAGATCGTGAACACCTACGGCCCGACAGAGTGTACGGACATCTGTGCCTTTCACCGGATGCATCGTGGGAATCTGGACGCTTTCGGCTTCGTGCCATTGGGCCGCGAGATCCCGAATGTGATCGTGACGATCCGGGACGAGGATCTGGCCGTGGTGCCCGACGGGGAACTCGGCGAGCTGTGCATCTCCGGGGCCGGCTTGGGCGGAGGCTACCTCAACGACGAGGATCGCACCCGAAAGAGCTTTGCCTTGGCGGGAGCACTCTATCGCACGGGAGACCTCGCTCGCAGGCTACCCTGCGGGACTTTGGAATTCCGAGGACGTGCCGACCATCAGGTGAAGGTGAATGGCTTCCGGATCGAGCTCGGAGAGATCGAGCTGGCCTTGGAACAGCATGAGGGCGTGCGCCAGGCGGTCGTCATCGCGCGGGACGGACGATTGATCGGACACCTCAAGGGAACGGTCGATGCGGCGATCCTAAAAGGCTTTCTGGCAGAGCGGCTGCCCGCCTATATGATTCCGGGTGAGTTCCACTTTGCGGAGAGCTTTCCGCTCACCCCGAACGGGAAGGTGGACCGCTTGGCCTTGGCCGAGTCAAATCGTTCGGATGAAGCCCATGAGGTCCGCGAAGAGGGTCTGCTAGGCCGGATCCTCACCCTCTGGTCCCAGGTGCTGGAACGCCCCGTCAACGATACTGAAGCGAACTTCTTCGATTTGGGGGGAACCTCGATCCATCTGGCAGTAGTCCACCTCCGCTTGCGCGAGCTGACCGGCCGCGACTTGGCAATCACCGATCTCTTTGCCCGCCCGAGTGCGAAGTCGCTGGCGGATTTCCTTTCCCCGCAGGCCGCGGCGAATGCGGCACCGAGTGCCCAAGACCGGGCACGCTTGCAACAAGCGGGGCTTGCCCGCTTCCGTCGTCCCACCCCCCGCTGATGAACGAAGAACTTCCCCCGCCCGAGGCCATCGCCGTGATCGGCATGGCTGGCCGCTTCCCTGGCGCCGCGAATCCAGATGAGTTCTGGCAGAATCTCATCGCGGGCAAGGATAGTATCACGCGCTTCGAGAGCCGGGTGGAGAGCGACGGCTCGAAATATGTCGGGGCTCGCAGCATGATCGAGCATGCGGATCTCTTCGACGCTTCCTTCTTCGGGATCTATCCGAAGGAAGCCGAACTGATGGATCCGCAGCACCGGGTCTTCTTGGAATGCGCATGGGAAGCGATCGAACACGCCGGCTATGATCCCGGTGCCTATCCGGGCATGATCGGCGTGTATGCCGGCCTGAGCCTGAATACCTACCTGCTCCACAATCTGGGCAAGGCAAAGGAGCTGGCGAAGAACTATCAGGTGTCCGAGTACCAGACGATGCTCGGCAACGACAAGGACTTCCTGCCGGTACGCGTCAGCTACAAGCTGAACCTGCGCGGGCCGAGCATGACGATCCAGACGGCGTGCTCCACCTCGCTGGTGGCGATCTGCCAAGCGGCGACTTCCCTGCTGACCTACCAGTGCGATATGGCCCTGGCAGGCGGGGTTTCCATCAGCTTCCCGCAGCAGCGGGACTACCGCTATACGGAAGAAGGCATGGTTTCCGGCGATGGGACCGTGCGAGCCTTTGATGAAAAGGCCAATGGCACGGTCTTCGGCCACGGCTGCGGCGTCGTGCTGCTGAAGCGCTTGAGCGAAGCCGTGGCAGATCGCGACTCGATCCTGGCGGTGATCAAAGGTTGGGCGGTGAACAATGACGGCTCGGACAAGATCGGCTTCGCCGCGCCCGGGCTGAATGCACAGGCGGATGTGATCGCGCTGGCGCAAGCGTCGGCAGGGGTGAATCCACAGGATGTCTCCTACATCGAAGCCCACGGCACGGGAACACCGCTGGGAGATCCGATCGAGATCGCCGCGTTGACGAAGGCCTTCCGGGCTGGAGGGGCGACGGGCAATGGCTATTGCGCGATCGGCACCGGTAAGACGCATATCGGGCATCTGGATGTGGCGGCCGGCGTGACGGGATTGATCAAGACGATCCAGCAGTTCCGCCACGGGAAGATCCCGGCGCTGCTCCATTTCACCGCGCCGAACCCTCGGATTGATTTTGCCAATAGCCCGCTGGCTCCTGTCGCCGAAACCCGTGATTGGCTGCCGAACGGCTCGCCTCGCATTGCAGGGGTGAGTGCCTTCGGTGTGGGTGGGACGAATGCCCATGTGGTGATGGAGGAAGCACCGGCGATCGAGTCTTCTCCGGAAGGCAGGAAAAAGCAGCTTCTGGTGCTGTCCGCGAAAACCGCCACGGCACTTGATGCGATGGCGGAAAATCTTGCGAAGCATCTCGAAAGCAACGATCGGCTGGCCGATACCTCTTACACCCTCGCTACCGGTCGTCGTGCCTTTGCGTTCCGCCGCCACGTCGTCGCAGCGGATGCAGGCGAAGCCGTCGCGAAGCTGCGTGAAGCAGCCAAGAGCAACGCGGCACCGAAGTCCGCGAAGGTCGCATTCCTCTTTCCCGGCCAAGGTTCGCAATATCCCGACATGGGCCGGGCCATCTACGATTCCGAGCCCGCTTTCCGCGCCGCCGTGGATGAGTGTGCAGGACATCTCCAGCATCATCTCGGCCTGGATATCCGGGCCACGCTCTATCCCGCTGAAGGCGATCGGGCTGCCGCCGAGGAACGCATTCACCAGACCTCGCTCACGCAGCCTTGCATCTTCGTGGTGGAGTATGCGCTGGCGAAGCTTTGGATCTCCTGGGGCATCGAGCCATCGCTTCTCATCGGCCATAGCATCGGTGAATATGTGGCAGCGGTGCTCGCCGGAACCTTCAGTCTTCCCGATGCGCTCCGGCTGCTGTCGGTGCGTGCGCGGTTGATGCAGTCCCTTCCGTCCGGTGCCATGCTTGCCGTGCGCCAAGGCATCGATGAACTGGAGATGCCGAAGGATGTCGACCTCGCGGCGATCAACAGCCCGAAGCTCTGCACGGTGTCCGGCAGCCATGAAGCCATCGCGGCCTTCCAAGCTCAGCTTGAAGAGAAGAAGATCGCCTGCCGACAGCTCAAGACCTCGCATGGCTTCCACTCCGTGATGATGGAGCCCATCGTGGCACCCTTCACCGAGGAAGCGGCGAGAGTGACGGCGAATGCGCCAGGCATTCCTTGGATTTCCACTTGCACGGGCAAGGCCGTCGATGCCGCCACGCTGGCCGATCCCGCCTATTGGGCGCGGCAACTCCGGCATGAGGTGCGCTTCACGGATGCGCTGGCCACGGCCTTCGTGGACGAGGGTCTGATCCTCCTCGAAGTTGGGCCGGGCCAAGCACTTGCTCCCTTTGCCCGGCAGCATCCGGCACGCGGCAATAGCATTGTCATTTCCACCCTCCCCTCTTCTTCGGAAGACCTCGGTGATTTGCTCAATGCTGCCGGCGAGCTGTGGAAAAACGGCGCACCGCTCGATTGGTCGGCGTTCTTTTCCGGACAGGAGCGCGCACGCGTCCACCTGCCAACCTATCCCTTCGAACGCCAGAGTTTCTGGATCGACCGGTCGCAGGAAGCGGAGAACCCGCAACCAAGGAACGAGATTCAGAATTCGATTTCTTCTGCCGCCCCTGCTGTTTCACCCACTCCCCCCCAACCGATGTCAGCCCCCCTTGACCGCCGTCCGGGCCTCGCCGCAAAGCTTCGCGCGATCGTCCTCGAACTTTCCGGAGTCGCAGTCGATGACGACGGCGCCACCTTCACGGAGTTGGGTTTCGATTCGCTATTCCTGACCCAGGCCAGCCAAGCGATCCAATCGCGCTTTGGCGTGAAGATCACCTTCCGCCAGATGCTCGGCGACCTTTCCTCGGTAGCGAGCATCGCCACCCACCTTGATGCCGAACTTCCAGCCGAAGCTGCCGCAACACCAGCAGCACCTGCCGTGGCGGCGGCACCTGCCCCCCTGCCGCAGCCGGTGGCAGGAGGCTCGACCATCGAGCAACTGATGGCAAACCAGATCCAGCTGATGCAGGCACTGCTGGAATCGCAGCGTGGAGGTCCGCCAGCCGCAGCCCCGCTACCTCCGGCAAGCAACCAGCCTGAGGTGAAGTGGCCCGCGAATCATACGCGGACCACCGTGGCCAATGCCCGCTTCGGCCCCTACAAGCCGATCGACAAAGGCGAGAACGGCGGATTAACCGGGACCCAACAAAAGGCACTGGATGAATTGATTTCCCGCTACGTGCGGAAGACCGCCTCCTCGAAGGCGTATACCGCGGAGCATCGTGATCACTATGCCGACCCGCGTGCCGTGGCCGGCTTCAAGTCCTTGTGGAAGGAGATGGTCTACCCGATTGTTTCCGAGCGCTCCAAGGGCGCGAAGATCTGGGACATCGACGGGAACGAATACGTCGATATCACCATGGGCTTCGGCACTTACTTCTTCGGCCATTCTCCGGATTGGTTGGTTGAAGCCGTGGAGAAGCAGCTCAAGACCGGCATCGAAATCGGGCCGCAGTCGCCCATCGCAGGCAAGCTCGCAAAGGCGATCGCGGAGCTGACCAACATGGACCGCGTGACTTTCTGCAACACGGGTTCCGAAGCGGTCATGGCCGCAATGCGGCTGTCCCGCACGATCACCGGCCGCACACGCATCGCCTACTTTACCGGCGACTACCACGGCATGTTCGAGGAAGTGCTGGTGCGTGGTGCCTGGGTAGATGGCGTTTACAAGGCACAGCCGATCGCACCGGGCATCCCTCAATCGCTGGTGGAAAACATCCTGGTGCTTGATTACGCGGACCCGGCCTCGCTGGAGATCCTCCGTGCCCACGCCCATGAACTGGCCGCCGTGATGGTGGAGCCGGTGCAGAGCCGCGCGCCAGGGTTGCAGCCGCGCGAATTCATGCAGGAAGTGCGTGCGATCACAAAGGCGTCCGGCACCGCATTGATCTTTGATGAAGTGGTCACCGGCTTCCGCTGCCATCCGGGTGGCGCGCAGGCTTACTTCGGTGTCGAGGCCGACCTGGCCACCTATGGCAAGGTGATCGGCGGAGGCATGCCCATCGGCGTGCTGGCAGGAAAGCGCGAATACATGGACGCGCTGGATGGCGGTGCTTGGAACTACGGAGATGACAGCTTCCCGGAAGTCGGCGTGACCTTCTTCGCCGGCACCTTTGTCCGCCACCCGCTGGCACTCGCCGCAGCATGGCGCGTGGTGGAACATCTCAAGGGTGAAGGACCGCGCTTGCAGATCGAAGTGACCGAGCGTGTGGATCGCCTCTGCCGCACGCTCAACCAGCATTTCGAGAACATCGGCGTGCCGATCCGCCTGCCGCACTTCAGTGCCTATGCGGTGGTCGAGCACGCACCGGACCTGAAATATGCCAGCCTGCTCTGGTATTTCCTCCGTGAGCGCGGCGTCCACATCTGGGAGGGCCGGCCGCTCTATTTCACCACTGCTCATACAGATGAAGATCTCGACCGCGTGGTCCGCGGCTTCGTCGGTGCGGTGGAAGACATGCAGGCCGCGGGCTTCCTGCCTGCACCAGCCACCATCGGACACGAGGCGCCGGCGGTTTTCCCGCGTCGCGACGTGGCCGTGACCACCGAGGCCCAGCGCGAGATCTTCCACTCGCTCATGATGGGCGATGAGGCGAATTGCTCTTACAACGAGTCCAACATCATCCGCTTCGAGGGCGAGTTGGACACCGCCGCCCTGCACGCCGCCCTGCTCGACCTGGTGGTCCGGCACCCGGCCCTTCGCAGTACGATCAGCGAGGATGGGCAGCAGCAACTTTTCCACGCGGCACCCCGTGCGCTGGAAATTACGGAGCATGACTTTTCCGTGCTCACCGCGGATGCCCGGGAGATGCACTGGGCGCAGATCAAGGAAGACGAAACCCGCACGCCCTTCAACCTGACCCATGGCCCGCTGCTCCGCCTGCAATTGGCACGTCTGAGCCCGGCGTCCCACGAACTCCTTTTCACCGCGCACCACATGGTCTGCGACGGTTGGTCTTTCGGCATGCTCCTGATGGAGCTGGCGAATGCCTACAATGCCCGCAAGGCAGGCCGCTTGCCGATGCTGCCGCCCGCGATGTCTTTCGCCGACTACGCCCGTCACGAAGTCGCGAACAAGAACTCCGAAGACCGCATGCAAGCGGAGAACTTCTGGGTCGCGAAATTCTCCAATGGCGCTCCCGTGCTGGAACTGCCGACCGACCGCCCCCGCCCGCAGGTGAAAACCTATGCGGGTGCGATGGAAGCAATCACGCTGGATCCAGACCGCTATGCGCGCCTGAAGAAGGCATCTCCGAAGCTGGGCGGCACGCTCTTCGCCACCCTGCTTGGAACCTTCGCCACACTGCTGCATCGCCTCACCGGCCAAGAGGACCTTGTCATCGGCGTTCCCGCCGCCGGCCAGACGCGGATCGGCCGCGATGAACTGGTGGGCCACTGCCTGAACTTCCTGCCCCTGCGCTTGAACGCGACTGCCAACCGGCCTTTCCGCACTTTCGCGGCCGAGGTGAAGGAACAAGTTCTCGAGGCCTACGACCATCAGGACTACACCTTCGGCAGCCTTCTCAAGAAGCTGACCCTACCGCGCGACACCAGCCGTCTGCCCTTGGTCACCGTGATGTTCAACATCGACAAATCGGGCGTCGACCAGATCGGCTTCGATGGCCTGGGCTTCGACGTGGCGACCAATCCAAAACGCCACGTCAATTTCGACCTCTTCTTCAATCTCGTCCAAACCGACGGACGGATGATCGTGGAGTGCGAATACAACACCGACCTTCACGATGCCGCGACGATCCGTCGCTGGCTGGGCTGCTTCGAGCAACTGATCGAAAGCACGATCCAAGATGGAGATCTCCCGCTCCAATCGCTGCCCATCCTCAATGCGGAGGAAAGCCAGCGCGTGCTCGTCGACTGGAATGCGACGCAGCGCCAATATGCGAAGAGCGCCAGCCTGCCCTGCCTGATCTCCCAGGTAGCCGCTCGTCTTCCGGAGAAAGTAGCGCTGCGCTGCGGGGAGACTTCGCTCACCTATTCCCAGCTTGAGCAACGTGCCACCGAATTGGCCGCGCGTTTGCAAAGCGCCGGGGTGAAGCACGGCGATCTTGTAGGCATCCATCTCGAACGCTCGACCGACATGGTTGCCGGCCTGCTTGGCATCCTGAAGTGCGGCGCGGCCTATGTCCCGATGGATCCGGCATTCCCTGCCGAGCGCCTCGGCTTCATGGTGGAGGATGCCCACATGCCGGTCATCCTTTCGCAAACATCCCTCCATCGCGAACTCCCGGCTTCCAGCGCGAAGGTGCTGCTGACGGACGAGCTCAGCGGTGATGCGTCTTCCTTTGTCCCGATGGAGGTCGGCGCGGAGGATATCGCCTATGTGATCTTCACCTCCGGTTCGACCGGTCGTCCCAAGGGCGTTCGGATTCCGCATCGCGCCGTGGTGAACTTCCTGAATTCGATGCGCCGCGAGCCTGGCCTGACGCCGGATGACGTGCTGCTTTCGGTCACCACCCTCTCTTTTGACATCTCCGGCTTGGAAATCTTCCTGCCGCTGACTACCGGAGCCGAAACGGTGATCGCCACCCGCGAGATCACCATTGATGGCAACCGTCTCGCGGAATCGATCACCCGCCAGGATATTACCATCCTGCAGGCAACTCCTGCCACGTGGCGCCTGCTTCTCGAAGCAGGCTGGGCCGGAAAGGCGGGCTTCAAGGCGCTGGTCGGCGGTGAAGCCGTACCGCGTGATCTGGTGAACCGCCTCGCCGCTCTCTGCGGTGAAGTATGGAATGTCTACGGGCCTACCGAAACCACGATCTGGTCCACGACCGCAAAGGTGACATCAGGAGAGGGTCCGGTCACCATCGGACGCCCGATCGACAATACCCAAGTCTACATCGTCAACCCGGCGATGTTGCCTCAGCCTACCGGCATTGCAGGCGAGCTGCTGATCGGTGGTGACGGCCTGGCCGAGGGCTATCATGAGCGTCCCGACCTGACCGCAGACCGCTTCATTTCTACCCCGCTCCAGGGCGGCAAGCTCTATCGCACCGGCGACCTCGCGCGCTGGAACCCGGATGGAAGCATCGAGTGCCTGGGCCGCATGGACTACCAGGTGAAAGTTCGCGGTTTCCGCATCGAGCTTGGCGACATTGAGGCCCATCTCGAACAGCATGCTTCGGTCGCGCAGGCCGTGGCTCATGTTCACGATGGTCGTCTGGTCGCCTATGTGAAGCCGGGCGCAAATGGCAACCCGGGCAATGGCACGGCGATCTGGCAGGACCAATGGGACCTGCTCTACAAGTCCGCGATCGACCAATCCGGGAGTGAAAAACTGGACCGCCTTGACTCGGTGATCGCAGGCTGGGCTGGCATCGACGATATCGACGCACAGGTCAACGAGTGGATCGACATGACCACGATGCGTCTGCGCCAATACCGTCCGCGGCGTATTTTCGAAATCGGCTGCGGCACCGGCCAGATCCTCGCCCGCTTCGCACCCGAAGCCGAGTGCTACTGGGCCGCGGACATTTCCAAGGTGGCGATCGACGCACTGGCAAAGAGCCAGCCGCTTCCGCAGGTGAAGCTCTTCCACCGCCCCGCCGATGATTTCACGGAGATCCCGGAGCAGTATTTCGACACGGTAGTGATCAACTCCGTGGCCCAGTATTTCCCGGATGCCTCCTACCTCGCGCTGGTGCTGCAAGGCGCAGCCCGCACCCTCAAGCCCGGCGGGCGAATCTTCCTCGGCGACATCCAAGGCAATGCCTTGCTGGCGGCACACCACGCCGAAATTCTGCACGAACGGGCTCCGGCGGGAACCAGTTGCGGCCAGCTTCGTGACAAGCTCAGGCAGCGGCTCTCACGTGAGACCGAACTCTCGCTCGATCCCGCATGGTTTGATCGCGTGGACATTCCCGGGCTTGCCCATGTCGAGATCCAACTGCGACGTGGCAAGCTGGCGAACGAAACGACGACCTATCACTACGACGTGATCCTGCACATCGGCGAGAAACCACCGGTGCAACTGGTGACAAAGTGGCGTGAATGGCAGCGTCTGAATTTGGAACAGCTTGAAGCGATCCTGGCCGAAGGCCCGGAGGAGATCGCGATCTCCGGCATCCCGGACGCACGGCTCTCCTCACCACTGGGTTACCTGCGTGCGGTGGAGCATTCGCCGGAAGATAGCCCGCTGCCCTTCATCCCCTCCCCGCCATCATCAGCCGTCTCTGCCGAGGATCTCCATGCCGTGGCAGAAGCCAGCGGCTACCGAGCTCACGCCCGCTGGCGTGGCAACGGCACTGCGGGATTGATCGATGCGGTTTTCCTTCCTGCGGGCAATGCGAACCTGCCGCTCTGGCCAATCCAATCAACGCCAGCACCCCTCGCAAACGAGCCTTATCACGACAAGGCTGGTTCTCCGGGGGGAGACTTCACTCCGGAACTGCGCAAGCACCTCACGGGAAAGCTTCCGGACTACATGATTCCCACGGCATTCGTCGTGCTCGATCATTTCCCGCTTACCCCGAACGGCAAGGTGGACCGCAAGGCCCTGCCTGCTCCCGGAGCGAGCGATGAATCCCAAACACGCGAAATCACCGCGCCGAAAAACGAGACTGAACGCCAGCTCGCGGAGATCTGGGGGCAGGTGCTCGGCCTGAACGAGATCGGCACGCTGGACGACATCTTCGAACTCGGTGGCGATTCCATCCTGATCTTCCAGATTACCACCCGTGCCGCGCGCGCGGGGCTGACCCTGACACCCGCCCAAGTCTTCCGGCTTCGGAACATCGCCGCGCTGGCAGCGGAACTCAATACCGCTTCTGAAGCGGCTCCCGCAACAACCGCCATCCAGCGCGTCAACCGCGATGCCTATCGCCGCAAACTCTGAGTCCATGAGCGAAGCACCGCACAGCATCGACGCGACCGCCGCCCCCGCAGATGGGACAGAGGACTTGCTCGCCTTTCCGGCATCCATCGCCCAGCAGGTCTTCTGGTATCTCGAACTGCTGCAGCCGGGAGTTACGGCCTTCAACATTCCGATGCGCTTCCGTCTGGAAGGCCCTCTGGATGCCAGGATGCTGGAACGCACGCTGCATACGATCGTGGATCGTCATGAGTCGCTGCGGACGCATTTTGAAGAGGACAATGGCGAGGTGCTGCAAGTCGTGAGGCCCGCGATCGACTTCACGCTTGCGGTCCACGATGTCTCCATGCTTCCGGAGAACGAGCGGCAGGCCGAAGCCGACCGCCTCGGCAGTATCGAGGCACAGCGCCCGTTCCAACTGGCGACGGGACCGGTCTTCCGCGCGGAGCTGGTGAAGCTTTCGCCGATCCTTCATATCCTGCACGTCACGGTGCATCACGCGATGTTCGACGGCTCGTCGATGACGGTGCTGACCCAGGAACTCGCGCAGATCTACCAAGCCTATCATGAAGGCAAGGAGTGCCCGTTGGAAGCCCCTGCCCTGCAGTACGGCGACTTCAGCGTGTGGCAGAAGGATTTCCTCTCCGGTCCCGAGATCGAGAAGCAACTCGGCTATTGGAAGAGGCGTCTCGCCGGCATGACGGAGCTGGACCTTCCCACCGACCGTCCGCGTCCTGCGGCAAAGACTTGGAATGGAGATCTGGTCTCCACACTTCTTCCGCGGGAACTCACCGGCAGGCTGCAAGGGATCGCAGCTCGCGAAGGGGCCACCCTCTATCACCTGCTGCTGGCCGCCTACAAGGTGCTGCTGCACCGCTACAGCGGCGGCACGGACATCGCGGTGGGCTCGCCAATCACCGGGCGCACTCGCGCCGAACTGGAGCCTCTTATCGGGGTCTTCATCAATTCGCTGATCCTGCGGAGCGATCTCTCGGGAGATCCCTCCTTCGAAACTTTTGTACGTCAGGTGCGCGATACCGCCTTGGAAGCGGTGGACAATCAGGACCTGCCTTTCGAATGCCTGGTGCGCGCGCTGAAACCGACACGCGACCAGAGCCGCAACCCGCTCTTTCAAGTCAACTTCACGCACCAGAGATCCTTCGCGAAGGCAGGCCACTTCGGAGGAGTCGATCTGATCCCCATCCCCTCGCGCTCGCCGGGCGCGATTTTCGACCTTCACTTCTTCATGGTGGAACGCGCCGAAGGCTGGCGCGTGACCTGCGATTTCAGCAGCGATCTCTTCGACCGCTCCACCGCACGGCGCATGCTGGGGCATTACCAACGCCTATTGGAAAACATTGCGCAGGATCCGTCGAAGCCGCTCTCTGCGCTGGAAATTCTCACCGATGCCGAGAAAGAGACGCTTTCCCGGCAGTGGTCCGGCAGCGAGCGCGAGTATCCTCGCGAAGCAACCATCGGCCAACTCTTCACGGAGACGGCACTCCGCTTCCCGGAGCGCACGGCGATCGAGTTCGGGGATCTCACGCTGAGCTATCGTGAACTTTACGCCGAGGCGTCCGCCATCGCGGCCACTCTGATCGCTGCCGGCGTGCGGCCAGGCGATCTTGTCCCGCTCTGCACCAAGCCTTCGCCGGAGATGATCGTTGGCCTTGTGGGAATCCTGCTCGCAGGTGGTGCCTATGTGCCACTGGACCCGGACTACCCTGCAGAGCGTTTCGCCCTCCTACTCGCGGAGTCATCGGCCAAGGTCGCACTTGCAGCTTCCGGCTGCCGCGAGGCCTTCGGCGCATGGCAAGGTTCTGCGCTGGAGATCCCGGCGCTAGGCAAGGCTGCCACACCCGCCCGCTTGCCCGAGCTCGCGCGCGCGCTCGGAGCCGAGGCACCCGCCTATCTCCTCTTTACCTCCGGCTCCACTGGCAAGCCGAAGGGTGTGCTGGTGCCGCATCGCGCCGTCGCCCGCCTGGTGAAGAACTGCGACTTCATTGAGATCGCTGAGAACGACGTCTTCCTGCAGGCCGCGCCACTTTCCTTCGATGCCTCCACGCTCGAGATCTGGGGACCGCTGTTGAATGGTGGCAAGCTGGTAATTCCCGCACGTGGCACCGGCCTTGATGAGATCGCTTCCGCCGTCCGCGACAAGGGTGTCACCACACTCTGGCTCACCGCCGGACTTTTCCAAGTAATGATGGAAGAGCACGCGGAATCGCTCAAAGGCCTGCGCTACTTGTTGGCAGGTGGCGATGTGCTGTCCGTGTCACACGTGCGCCGTGCACTCGACCTGCTGCCGCAGACGAAGCTCATCAACGGCTACGGCCCCACGGAAAACACCACCTTCACGACCTGCCACGCGATCAAGGCCGAGGACTGTGAAAGACCTTCGATCCCGATCGGAAGACCCGTCGGAAACACGACCGTTTTCATTCTCGACGAGCTTGGTCGCCAGCTTCCCGCCGGCATTCCCGGAGAACTTCTTACCGGCGGAGATGGCCTCGCCCTAGGCTACCACAACGACGCCGCACTTACCGCAGAGAGATTCATCCAGCACCCGCAGTTCGGCCGCCTCTATCGGACCGGTGACCTCTGTCGCTGGCTGGCAGACGGCTCGATCGAGTTCATCGGGCGTCGCGACCATCAGGTGAAAGTCCGCGGCTTCCGCATCGAACTCGGCGAGATCGAGACGATGCTAGCCTCGCATCCCGAGGTCCGTCAGGCGAAGGTCGCAGTGCGCGGCGACAGCTCGGAAACCAAGCGTGTCCTCGCGTGGGCGCTCACGGAGCAAGGCAGCCTGCTCGATGCCAATGCTCTCTCTGTCTGGCTCTCCTCACGCCTGCCCGCCTTCCTGCGTCCCGATGGGGTAATGGTCCTCTCCAGCTTCCCGATCACCGCAAACGGGAAGATCGACGTCGCCACGCTACCGGATCCAGTGACGGCCACACCTGCCGCGCGTACGAGTTTTATCCCGCCGCAGGGAGAGACGGAACAGAAGCTTGCGATCCTCTGGAGCGAACTCTTGGAGGTTTCAGAGATCGGACGAAATGACGATTTCTTCGCCCTAGGCGGCCACTCGCTGATGGCACTGCGCCTTTTCTCCCGCATCAACCGGGAATTCGGCCGGACGCTTCCGCTGGCAGCACTCCTGAGTCATCCCACGATCGCCCAGTTGTCAGACCTCATTGTCCCGCGGACCGGGCAGCTTTCCCCAGCAGATGCAGGCGACAAGAAGGGCCACCTCGTCACCCTTTCCGAAGGAAACGGGCAACCTCCGCTCTTCTGTATTCATGGTGGTGATGGAGGCGTGCTCTTCTATCGCAGCCTGGCCGAGCTCATGCCGCGCGATCTGCCGATGCATGCCATCGAATCGCTTGCACTAAGCAGCAATAACCCCATCGAGTCGGCCAGCGTGGAAGAGACGGCGGCCGCTTATGTGAAGCTGCTGCTTGCCAGCCACCCCGGCGGACCTTTCCGCCTGGCAGGTTATTCTTACGGGGGCGTGGTCGCGCACGAGATGGCATGCATCCTGGGAGAACAGGGTCACAAGGTGGAGTTCCTCGGGCTCTTCGACACCCACAATCCGGTTGCACCTTCCAAGCGCTATTCCCTGCCCGGGCGCTTCAATGCCTTCTGGCAACAACAGCAAGACCTGCCGCTTCCCGCGCGCCTCGAGCGTCTCCGCGAGCGAATCGCCGAAGGGATAGCGACCAACCGTCGCGTGAAAGCCGAGGTCGCCGCGGCCTTTAGTTCGGGTCCCGCCGAAGCTCATAGCGACCTCCGCCGCGTACAGGTGCGTGAGGAGAACTGGCGAGCCATGCAGGCTTACAAGCCGCGTCCTTTCGGAGGACAGATCACCCTATTCAAGGCGATGACCCTCAGCGACAAGGTCGAGTGGCCCAGCGATTACGGCTGGACTCCCTACACCTATGGGGGGCTCAGGATCGTCCCGGTGCCCGGCCAGCACCTCACCCTCTTTGATCCCGGGAATGTGGAGGAACTCGCAAAGGCACTTTCCGCGCAGTTCCATCGTCCCTGATCCTCCACGATCGCGTAGCAATTACAGATCGTTCGCCATGGCGTGAGGTGCTAGACAGCCCGCGCTTTCCCCCCACCCCCATGAATTCCCCCATCGCTAGCGGTGTCCTTTCCGCCTTCGCGCTCCTATCCGGCGCGGCTCTAAGTCAAACTTACGTTGATCTGGATTTCAGCAACAATGTCCAGCCAGCCTTGGATCTGAATCCGAACGGATCGACTCTCGGGCCATGGTATCACTCGGGAAGCTTCCTCGATTTTGCCAATGCCGGTTCCTACAATGGAACCTCCATTGATGTCCGCGTCTCCGTAGCCGGGCTGATCGACGGCGAAGGCCCCGGCCTCCGCGATACCAGCACCTATCAATGGGTCGGCTGGCTCCCCTCTTACAACGGCGCGTCCACCAACGACGACTTGGGAGTCTACTATCGTCACGATGGCAACTCCCTCCAGCAAACCGGGGGAATCGCGTGGACGCTTTCCTTCTACGAAAGCGGCAGCAACTTCTCCAACCCCATCACGTTGCCTGGAGTGCGATTCCTGGTCTACGACCACGATGGCGAGCGCTATCAGTCGGAATCGATCCGCACCTTTGCCGGCGACGGCTTTGCGGGCTACCAGCTTCACGACGGGAGCGGCATCCACGTTCATGATGAAGATGGTAGCTACCGTTTCGATGCGCGGGGCGAAGGGCACCCGGAAACGACCGCGGATGGAGGCATGATCCTGTATTATCACAATACCTCCTCGATCCGCTTCGATCTTTTCGCCACCACCCGGCCTCAGTTGCCCGGCCCGAACAGTGGGATCTTCGCGGCGTGGGATGGGAATCTCAGCCTCACCGGAGGCAACTCCAACGGCTTCGGAGAGTTCGTCGCGGTTCCGGAGCCATCCGCTCCACTGATGGTCGGCGTGGCGACTGTCACGATGCTTCTGCGGCGGACACGCTCTTCGGCAGCTTGAAGACAGCGGGAGCTCTTGCTTCCCCACCGCGGCGGGGATAGGGAAATACCGATGAGAAGAAGAGCCTTCCTGCAGCTTGGTGGAGCTTTCGCAATCACGCTTCCTTGCGCCCTGCTTTCGCCCGTCCGCGCACAAGACGCGGCCGCCGCGCCGGAGCTCTTCCAACGCATCACCATCATCGGCGCCAGTGTCTCTGCGGGCTTTTGCACGGATGAATTCATCGGCGGACCACGCACGCCCGAGTTCCGGCTCGCCAACTTCTTCAACGAGGCGCTCACCTGCGAACACCGACCGGTGGTGAGCCACGCCCGCAAGACGCTCTTCCTGGGTGCCCGTGATTCCTTGGAAAAGCAGGTGAACGAGGCGCTGAAGGCGAATCCATCCTTGGTAGTCGCGCTCGATTCCTTGTTCTGGTTTTGCTACGGCAGGGATCTCACGCCGCCACAGCGGCTGGAGCTTTTCGAATTCGGCTTGAAGCAGCTCGACCGCATGTCCGCACCGCTCATCGTTGGTGATTTGCCGGATGCCAGACATGCAGCGGGAGGCATTCTCGGCGTGGACGAGATCCCCCCGGCGGATGTGCTCGCGAAATGCAACGAGCGGCTGAAGGCATGGGCTGCCACCAGGAAGAACGTGAGCCTCTTCCCCTTTGCCGCGATGATGAAGGCCGCGATCACGGGAGAAACCCTCGACCTCGGCGGGCGTGTTTGGGAAAAAGGAACCGCTCGTGCCTTGCTGCAGCGGGACATGCTCCATCCATCCCATCTCGGCTTGGCAGCGGTGACCGTAGCGGCATTGGACTCCGCCGGTGCCTCGGCGAAGCCAGCCATCCCCCGATCGAACTACCGGCGCGATCTGGATTCACTCACGAAAGACGCGGTGGAACTTGGCAAGAAGCAGTCCCGGGAGGCCGCCGAGCGCGCCAGCAACGCATCGAAGCCGGAGGCGGCCCCGGCGCAATAACGGTCCGGATCCCTTCCGCGATCACGTAGCCCGCGACTCATTGACTGTAAGGCTCGATTGAGCTTTAATCCGCAGTGCTGCCTGGAAGTGTCCCCACGCTTCCATCCCCTCACCCCACCCTATCTTTCACCCCCGTGAATCTCTACGCCCTCTTGGCGTGCGCTATCCTTGCGCTCGTCCTGCCGGGTTTCTCCCAGTCCCTCTCATGGGATACGGACGGAACGCCAGGCACGGAAGCTTTTGGCAATACCCTCGTGTTTGCCGATGGCGCCCTCGGCATGAGCATCACGTCCTGGGGGCATACCCACGGGAGGAAGAACGATTCCTTCGAATCCGGAAAATCGATCATTTATCCCACCGGTGTCGGCGTCACGAATCGCGACGAAGGAATGCGCGTGCCGGAACACCAGATCGACAACGGCCGCGGCAATGATTGGGTCCTCATCGTTTTCGATAGCGCCGTGACGGACGTGAAGATCGAGGTCGATCCCTACGGCGTTTGGGATCGCGACGTCACCTACTACACTGCCAATCTGAGTCGCGATGTGGACCTCTCCGGACTGACCTATTCTGACTTGGCCGATCTCGGCTTCGGTGAACGCACCGATGATCTTGGCACACGTAGCAGCGAAGCACGTGAGATCGAGATCCAAGGGGCCACGACGAGCTTCAATGCCGTTCTCATCGGCGCCCAGCTCGGAAAGCAGGGCTTCCGCGGGGTAGACCGCTTCAAGATCGACGGTGTCAGTGCCACACCTGCCGTGCCGGAGCCTTCGGTTACCTTCCTGGGACTGATCGGGATGATCGGGCTCCTGCGTCGCCGACGCTAGGAATCTCGGCGCGCGGTCCCGCTTCATCCATCGTTTGGCCCGCTCCCATAAAAAAGGCCGGACCGTTTTCACGGCCCGGCCTGAAAGGAAATCCCGTGTGAGCAGGCTCACTTCAGCGGGCTCGCCGACACACCTTCGGTGGTCATCGTCACCGGCTTGATCAGGCCTTTCTCGTCGAACTCCAGCTTCTCGATACAGGTTTCGCGATGGTTGCCATCCGTTTCAGTCAGCGGGCGGCGGTGGTAAACGATATACCAGCTGTCATCCTTCTTGTTGTGGATCACGGAATGGTGGCCCGCCCCTCGCGCGACCTTATCATCCTGTTGAAGCACCACGCCGATGCGCTTGTGCGGTCCAAAGAGAGAGTCCGAGATCGCGTAGGCCACGCGGTAATCCGGCCCCGTCCAGCCACCTTCGGACCACATGAAGTAATACTTCCCGTCCTTCTTGAAGACAAACGGTCCCTCGACGTAACCCTCGGGTGTGATCGACTTGAAGATCTCTCCGCCTTCGAAGGGTTCGAAGCCCTTGAAGTCGTCCTTCAGCTTCGCGATGTTGCAGTGGCGCCAACCGCCGTAAATGAAGTAGTGCGATCCGTCGTCATCGCGGAAAACGAAACCATCGATCGGCTGCGCGCCGTGATGGAATTTGTCGATCAGCGGCTTGCCGATGAGATCCTTGTAAGGACCGTCAGGCTTGTTGGCCACGGCCACGCCGATGCCACCTTCCTGCTCGTTGTTCTGGATATCGTTCGCGCTGAAAAAGAAGTAGTATTTCTTGTCCTTCTCGATGATGGACGGCGCCCACATTGCGCGCTTCGCCCACTTGATGTCCTTGGTGTCGATGATCTTCTCGTGCTTCTTCCACTTCACGAGATCGCTTGAGGAGAAGGCATCGAAATGGGTCTGCTCGCCATACGGAGCCGAGTAGGTTGGGAAGACCCAATACTCGTTTCCGAAAACAATCGCCTCCGGGTCAGCATACCAACCTTCAAAGATCGGATTCCCGGAGGTCTTTTCTTCAGCGGAAGCCATGGCGGTAAAGGCGCAGGCCAAGGACAGGGCAAGATTTCGGGTCGAGGTCATAACAAGGTGCCGTGTCGCCCATCAGGCAAACACGTTTGAACCCCTACCACCCCCCGCCCGGCCACGACAAGAACTTGGTGCGGTTCTTGGATAGTATCTCCACTACTTGCTCCAGCCCCCTACGACGTAGGAAGGCAACGGCTTTCCTTCCAGATAAGACGGTTGGGGCTCGGCGCAGGAAGCCAGCACCACGACAATCGCGGCGATCAGGAAATAATTCACACCTCGACGATACCACGCCTGCCAGAAAAAGGCGGAGTTTTTTTGGACCGCCTCCCCGGCTTTCGCAGCGCACCAGGCCGACGCTTTCTCCAGTCAGAGCTTCCGCAGGTAAATGCTCCCCCCCGCGCTTTTCGCGGCCAAAGGCAGATGCGCCGCTATCGTGTCGCCGAATTCGGAAGCCACGTAGCTGTTGAAGAAATGGACCTCCCAGCTCTCGTTATGGGCGAGGAAGGCGCGGAGCAGGTAAAGCTCGTTCCAGTTCCGCTCCTGCTGAAGCCACTGCTCCGGATACTCGAAAGGATAGAAGATATCGTGAAAATGAACCAAGACGCCGGACGGAAGGTGGGGCAGCACATCGAACATCAAGAACTGGAGATCTCCGCCGCACTTGATGACGTGGCTTGAATCGATGAACAGGAGATCTCCCGCCCCGAGCTTGCCGAACACCTCGACTGGCACCTCCTGAACCTTCTTTTCCAGAATGGTGGCGCGCTTCGCGTCGTTACTTCTCAGGAGGCTTTTCAGGCGCTGCGGATAGGGCTCGATGAAAGTGAGCTCCGGCAAATCACTGAAGAAGCGGTCGATCGTGTCGAGCATCACCGCCGACGAAAAGCCCGAGCCCACCTCGATGATCCGTTGCGGACGGTGCTTCCGAAGAATGCAGTGAAGAAAAATCGCATCGGCATAGGCGAACCAATCGTTCCGGAAAAAATAGCGGAAGCCCCGGGCCTGTTCCTCTGGGAAAGGGATGGAATCGTAGTAGCCGGCAAACTCCCGGAGGAGCGCTTCCTGACCTTCCCGATTCATCTCAATTTCGGGAACCGAGGGAATCTCCCCACGCTTCACCTCGATCTGGCGCAGCACTTCCTCCTTGTCCGGAATCGGTGAATAATAGTGGCCCGCTGCCCAGCCCCCCTCTTTTGCGAGCCGGGCGCGGAGGTCCGCCACCTCCGCCTTGAGGTCCTCCCTTTCGCCGCGCAGGGAGGCAAGTTCCGCCATCAAGGCATCCTTGGAGGACGCAGGAACATCGTGGGTTAGAGAGGCCTGTTTCGACATGGGAGGGAGGAGGATTACCACTCAGATTAGCAGCCGGAGCGGAAAATCAAAGCCAGATCCGAGCATCCCTCGCCCTTTGCCTCTACTCCATGGTCGCGGTGCTGGCATTCACCTCGATGATGCGGTCGAGATCGAAAGTCACGTGATCGATAATTTCCGGAGCACCTCCATTAAACGGCGTGATGGTGAGAACCTCGATGGTGTATTCACCATCGTCCGTGACGAGGCTATCCAGGTCGGAGAAGACCAGCGGCACTTGCTGGGGAACCGCGGCATTGTGAGACACCACCGCATTCGGGAGAGGCGTGCCGATCGTCCCGGTGAGCTGCTTGCCCTTGTAGATCTGGGCGTAGGTGATGCTCTTCGGGTAGACATCCTTCACGATGATGTTTCCATCCCGCGGAGCTGCATTGTACGTCTTTCCTTCGATGATGTTCTCGATCTTCCCCTCTGCCACCGGCCAGATCTGGACGGTCGCCTTGGCCAGTTCCGCCTGCGGTGTGCCGGCATCCGGATGCAGGTAGACGGTGAAGGACTCCTCCCCGACCGCCTTGGTCGGCTTCGTCACCGGCAGACGCTGCAGGATGGCATTGTCCGTGAAGGTGCCGTTCGCACGGAAAAGGAAGGTATCCGCATAGGTCCCGGAACTGCCCGTCGGAGTGAAGGTCTTGGAATCGTAGAGCTTGTAGCTGCGTCCCACCTGGACCTTCTTCAGCGAATCCGGCACCGTGGTCAGAGCCGACATCCCGGCGATCGTGATGCGCATCCCGTAGGGCTTGTCCGCCCTGGTACGGGGCGGATAATACGGGTCTTCCGAGAGGGCCTGCACGGTCACCTGCGGGAGGAAAGTCCCCACCGCCTTTTCATCCAGCTTCACCAAGGTCGTGGCGTTGTTGGTACCCGTGGTCGTGGCATAGAGCTGGAAGACCGCGGAGTCCGCCGTCAGCGGCTTGGAAGTCACCGACCCTTGGTCATTGGCGAGCGCCATGTCGTAGATCACCGACACACCGCTCACCGTCTGGATCTGCCGGATGAAATCGGCAGCGCGGAGTCCTCCCGCCAAGGAGAGGAACACTAGCAAAGAGCGCACAATCATGGTCAGAGCAGGAAGGAGTTAGCGGGCGGGAGTTTGGGCCACGGTCGCGGTGCCCTTTGCCACCGAGATCGGATTGTGGTTTAGCGTCCCAACGACGATCATGCCCGTTTTGCTGGCCGCATCGAGGCGCTCGGGCTTGATCGCGGCCTGTCCGGAAGCCTCTTCGAGCGAAACCTCGAACGAGGAAACCACGGCCCGGTAGCGCGTGATGAATTCCTGCCAGAGGATGAAATTCCCCTGCGGCTTTGCCACCACCTGCGTCTTGTAACGCTCCGGCACGTGGAGGATCGCACCCTTCGGCACGATCGTGTAGTTCCCGTCGAATACGAGGAACTCCGAATTTTTCTCCAGATCCCAGCCTTGGGGACCGCTACCTTCCGGAGCGAAACCGCCAAACTTTTCTCGTTCCTGGCGGGCTTTGAGATCCTTATCGGAAACCGCGCGGCCGATGGGAGCCTTGATGTCCTTCGGCAGGTGCCCCGCTCCCATTCCAGCCCCTTCGGGAGCCTGACCGGAGGCGAGAGGAACAAGGGCTAACAGGGCAAAGAGAGAGAGCTTCATCCTCGTGTTGTTCTGTTAGAGTTACTGGCCGGCCAGGAAGACCACCTCACCACTCGGATCATAGCCGGTGAAAGGAGGAGTCTGGGTCGTGCCACCCGTGCGGTTGATCTTGTAGCCCACGGGCGTGACGTTGTTCCGGAGCACGGCCTGATTCGTTACCGTGAGGCTGCCGGTGAGCTGCGGCGCGGTGAGGCTGTATTCCGCCACCACGTAGAAGAAACCATTCGGATTTCTGTTAGGGATCGCGGAGTCCTGCGAACCGGCCAGATGGAAAACGAGGGTCACTTCAGGATAGCCGAATTTTTTCGTGCAATCCCAGGTCTCGCCGTAGAGGCGGACGGGACCCGTGGTAGAGCCGGGACGATCACCCGTCACTTCGAGCCGACGTGGATAGAACTGCGCCCAGTTCACCTGCAGCTTCACGCTGGAGTAAATATTGGTCCGGTCTCCGAGACCGCCGATCCACCAACCCTTGCGAAAACGCTTCAGCGTGTCCGCCGGGTCAGGAAAGGCACCATCGCATTGATCGCCCAAGGTGAGCGATCCGGCGACGCCGAAGATCTTGTAGCCATAGGGACGACCCGCATAGCTGCCAACGCCCATGCCATGGGAATCGAGCAGAATGGGTGACGACAAATGCGGAGCCCAGCAATAGACTTGCGCACCGGTGCCTGCCTTCACGGCAGTAAGGGTCAGGAGCAGTGCAAGCACTACCCTGAGAAGGGGTGGGATGGACATGGGGTGGGGTGGGTGGCCGTTATCCGAAAAACGCTGCCGTGAAATGGGGGTGACCAGCGCTTCCGGATGAAGGGTGAGTAACTTCAGCCGCCCGCAGAATATCACGCGCCCTTAAGGACTCCATTACGCGAGTGCGTAGGTGCCCTTCAGAAGCCCCTGTTTTTCAGGCTGATGCAAGCGACACCATCCCTACCCTGCCCGTACCCATGGCATCCCAAAATCGGACATTACACCCTGATTGTTAGGCTTTACCCAATTTCAGAAATCCAAAACAATTTGTTTTAATCGGGCTCCGCTACGCCAATCCCTTGCCCGAAAGAAAATCGCGAATTTCACTGCGGCGTGTCCGTTTCCGACATCATTCGCTACGTTGAGACCCACGATCGGGGCCTCTATCGCATCTTCGCCCAACAAGGTTCCGAGCCTTCGCCAGCCGAGATCTCGGCATTCGAAAGCGAGATCGGCTTTGCCTTGCCGGATGAGTTCCGGGAACTCGCCATTCACCCCTTGGGCGGACTCTACATCTCAGCCTCGGAAGAGGTCTGGCCTGAGCCGGAGCCCTATAGCGTCGGACCGATGTGGTCCTTCCTCAGGGGCCTGTTAGTTTACAGCCTCTCCTCCGCGGCACCGGATTGGCTGCACATGCGCTCGGCATGGCAAGAGATGAAAAACGCAGGTGCTGGCGACCTGGTCCCCTTTCTGAAGATCCTCGGTGATGCCGATCCCTACTGCTTCACGCCTGAAGGGAAGATCGTGATCTGGCGTCACGAAGATCCGGAGAATCCGGAAGCCGTGGACATGAGCTTCTCCGAAGCCGTCATGCACGAAATCCGCGCGCTTGAAGAACGCACACAGCGGAAGATCCGCGGCGAGGACCAGCAAGCACCCGAAGGCCTCACCTCCTGAATCCGGCCTCAGCCGTTCAGGAAATCCTTCAAGCCGCCGAAGAAGTCCCCCAGCTCTTCATCATCCACCTCGGCGCCCATCACGTCGTCGTAGCTGGTATGGATGAGATACTCGTCATCCAGCTCCATCAGGAAGCTGCTGGGCTGGCAGGCATGCTGCTGGCCCCACTTCATGCGGACCGTGCAGTAGGTCAGCGCCAGCTTCTGCTGCGCGCGGGTAATGCCGACGTAGAGCAGGCGGCGTTCTTCGTCCTTCGTGCCTTCGGTTACACTGCGCTGGTGCGGTAGCACGCCTTCTTCCAGGCCGACAAGGAACACGATCGGGAACTCCAGCCCCTTCGACGCGTGAAGCGTGATCAGCGTCGCACCGGATTTTTTCTCAAGGTCATCTTCCTCCCGGTCGGAGGCCAGCGCGCTGTCATCGAGGAATTTCCGCAAGCTCTTGCCACGCTCGTGCGCCTTGGCCAGCTCCTTCAGCACCTCGCCGAGCCCTTCGTTCCGCTGGGTCTTTTCTTGGTCCGTCTTGCAACCCCGCTCCAGCCACGGGAGATACTCGATCTCGTCGAGGAACTCCTTCAGGACATGGTTCGGCGGCATGACCTTGGCATCCACCTTCAGCTTCGCGGTGAGGACCTGGGAGGTGAATGTCTCGATTGAATTTCGGACCTTCGTCGAGAGCTGCGAAAGGAAGTTCTCATCGGTCAAGGCACGCCAGACGCTGGCCCCGATCTCACGGCTGTAATCCGTGGCCAGCATCGCCGTCGCTTGGCCGATCCCGCGCGGTGGTGAATTCAACACGCGCAGCAGCGGCACATCCGCCTCCGGATCATCGAGCAGAGCGATGTAAGCCAGCGCATCCTTTACCTCACGGCGATCGTAGAAGCTCTGCGCACCGACCATGCGGTACGGGATCTTCCGCTCGCGCAGTGCCTCCTCCAGCTTGCGGCTCTGCTTGTTGGTGCGGAAAAGCACCGCGAAATCTTCCCACGGCCGATTGCCGCGCGCCTTGTCCACCAGGATTTCCTCGGTGATGTAGACTGCCTCCTCTTCATCGCCCGGCATGCCGACCACCTTTACCGGCTCCCCGCCCATGATGGTCGACTTGAGCGACTTTTCCCGGCGTCCGACGTTCCGGCGGATCAGGCTGTTCGCGGTATGCAGGATCGCATGGGAAGAACGGTAGTTCTCCTCCAGCAGGATAACCTTTGGATTCGGGAAGAAGCGCTCGAACTCCAGGATGTTCGCACTTTCCGCACCGCGGAAGCCGTAGATCGATTGGTCGTCATCGCCCACCACGCAGACGTGATACGGCGGCCCTACGAGTTGCTGGAGCAGACGCATCTGCAGGCCGTTGGTGTCCTGGAACTCATCGACCGTAACCCGCTTGTAAACGCTGCGGAAGTAGTCTCGCACGTCGTGATGCTCGCGCAGCAGCAGCTCGGCGAGCACCAGCAGGTCATCGAAGTCCACCGCGTTCTGCGCGCGCAGCTCGTTCTGATACGCCACGGCGAGAGAGGAGAAAAAGTCATCCTCCATGTCCTCCAGCGCGATGCTGCGGTTCTTTGCCCGCGAGATCTCGGCCAGCACGGCTTCCGCCTTCACCTTTTCATCCGTGCCGCCCATCCGGACGATGAGCTGCTTCATGATGCCCACCTGGTCGCTCTGCGTGCAGATGGAGAAATTCTTCTTATAGCCCAGCTTGTGGATACCGCCGCGCAGCAAGCGCACGCAGAGCGAGTGGAAGGTGCAGACGGTCATCGCCTCCGCCTTCTTCTTCGAGACCATGCCGCCGATACGCTCGCGCATTTCGGAGGCGGCCTTGTTGGTGAAGGTCACCGCCAGGATATTCTCGGGCGGGATCCCCACCTCCAGCATGTTCGAGATGCGGCAGGTCACCGTGCGCGTTTTCCCGGTTCCTGCCCCGGCCAGAATCAAGACCGGGCCATCCAAGGAGGCCACGGCATCCCGTTGGGCCTTGTTGAGAGAATCGAAAGAGAAACCACCTGCCATCGCGCGGCGCGGATGGAAGCCGGAACCGGGCCGGAAGGCAATCCCGCTCCATCCAACAGATGGGAAATCGCGCCCGGCCCTGATTTCACTTGCCTTGGCTCCCCCTCGCGACCGCTCGGGCTGCCGTGGCGCGGGCATCGTTTCCTGCCACACAATCCCGGCCCCCTGACACCATTGCGCATTGAAAAGAGAACGATAAACCCGCCTCTCTCGCGACGTTTCCCAGCACCCATGATCCGCGCCTCCCTACTCGCCCTCGCCTGTTTCTCCACACTCTCCCCCGCCCAGGAAGCCCCCGCAGGCTGGAAGCTCGTCTGGTCCGACGAGTTTGATGGCAAGGAGATCGATTTCTCCAAATGGGACGTGGAAGAGAACGGCCACGGTGGCGGCAATGGCGAGATGCAATATTACGCCGACCGCCCGGAAAACATCCGCGTCGAGAACGGCAAGCTGGTGATCGAGGCAAAGAAGGAGAAGTTCAATTCCGCCGGCGTCGAGAAGGACTACAGCTCCGGCCGCATGCGCACCAAGCGCCGCGCCAGCTGGACCTACGGTCGCTTTGAGATCCGGGCCAAGCTCCCGACCGGCCGTGGCATCTGGCCCGCCATCTGGATGCTCCCTGAAAACAGCCCCTACGGCGGGTGGGCAGCCAGCGGGGAAATCGACATCATGGAGATGGTCGGCCACGAGCCGAACAGGGTCCACGGCACCCTCCATCATGGGGCCAACTGGCCACAGAACGTCCACACCGGTGCTCCCTACACCTTGGAAAAGGGCAGCTTCGCCGATGACTTTCATGTCTTCGCCATCGAGTGGGAGAAGGGCGAGATCCGCTGGTATGTGGATGGCAAGCTTTACCAGACCCAGAACAAGTGGAGCAGCACGGGAGGCCCCTTCCCCGCGCCCTTCGACAAGCCCTTCCACATGGTCCTGAATGTCGCGGTCGGCGGTGGCTGGCCCGGCCCGCCGGATGACAAGACGGTCTTCCCGCAGAAGATGGAAGTGGACTGGGTACGGGTGTATCAGAAGCCCTGAGGCTCCCCTCGATCATAGCGGAGCGGCTGCCGGCGGCGGGACATAGGCCTCCCGCGCCTTCAGGACCTTCGCGTGGTTCTCGTTCGCCCAGAGCAGCAGCGGCTCGACTCTCTCCAGCAGTGAAGTCCCCAGTGCGGTTAGCGTGTATTCGACCTTCGGAGGGACGGTGGGATAGGCATGTCGTGAAAGGTAGCCGTCCCTCTCCAGCGAGCGCAGGGTCTGGGAAAGCATGCGCTGGGAGATATCGCCGATCGCCCGCTTGAGCTCCGTGAAGCGCAAGGTGCCCGCCGAAAGATAGGCAAGCACTAGCAAGCTCCAGCGGTCACCGATGCAATCGAGCACATCACGCATCGGGCAGTTCTTGTCATAGCCGATGCCCGTCTGGGCGGGCGAAAGGGAAAGCTTCATGGCATGCGGCGGTGCTATGGTTACTCCGGTGTTACCGGGTGAGAAAAAGAACCCCTCTTGCGGGGCGACAAAGCTCACGGTATCGAATCGGAACCAAGAATCAAATCCATACCGGATTTGATCAGGAAACCAACTACCGACACCCTCAAATGATTGCCATCACCGGTGCCACCGGCCAGCTCGGCCGCCTTGTCCTTGCCCAGCTTCTGAAAACCGTTCCCGCAGACCAATTGGTCGCGGTCGTTCGGGATTCCTCCAAAGCCGCGAATTTCGCGGAACGTGGCGTTTCCGTCCGGGTGGCCGCCTATGGAGACCGCGCGGCTCTCGCAAAGGCCTTCGAGGGAGTGGAGCGCGTCTTGCTCATCTCTTCGAACGAACTCGGCCAGCGAGTCGCCCAGCACGTCAGCGCGATCGAAGCCGCCAAGGACGCAGGCGTGAAGCAGCTCGCCTACACCAGCGTCCTCCGCGCCGATACCTCCACGCTCAGCGTGGCGAAGGAGCACTTGGAGACCGAGCAGGCGCTCATTGCCTCAGGGCTACCCTACGTCTTGCTCCGGAACGGCTGGTATACCGAGAACTACCTCCGCTCTCTCCCCGGCGTTCTCGCGAATGGCGCCCTTGTTGGATGCGCAGGCTCGGGACGCATCGCCTCCGCTGCCTGCCAGGACTATGCGGAAGCGGCAGCCGTCGTCCTCACCGCACCACTCGAATCCGGCCGCATCTACGAGTTGGCCGGAGACGACGCCTTCAGCCTCGCCGATCTCGCCGCCGAGATCTCGCGCCAGACAGGCAAGCAGATCCCCTATCAGGATCTATCGGAGCCCGCCTATGTCGAATTGCTGCTCAAGGTCGGCATGCCCCAAGTCTATGCCGAGTTGATCGCCGATAGCGACCGCGGAGCCGCCGCTGGCGATCTCTTCGACGATAGCCGCACGCTTTCCACCCTCATTGACCGTCCGACCACGCCGATTGCGGAGACGATCAAAATGGCCCTCGCAAGGTGAAGAGAGCACGGAGCCATTCCCTCTCGTGAAAAGTCCGTGCAGGCGAAAGGCGGTCTGTCGCTACCGAATTTGATCCACTAGACCTTCGCGAAATCAAATGAAGAGATCTGTGGTCGGCCCTTCTTGCATTGTGGTTGGCACACTGTGTCTCATGGCAGGTCTCGCAACGGCACCGATGTCTTGTTCTGGTCGCATGGCGAACCTATCCGATTTTTTGATCTAAGTCGGGCCGAACATCCTCACGATGTTCGGCCTCGTCGCCCTTCCATTCGGATTCGTATTCCACTTTTGGCGTGGAGGCAAAAAGCGCCGCTAGCTCCCTCTCACCACGTCGGCAAGAAGGTCCCTGCAGATGCCTCGAAGCGGAAGTCCTTCCCGCCCGGCTGGATCCTTACGACGATCTTGTGGATGCCCGCCGAGAGGCTGACCTTCCCCTCCCTCACCGGCTTGCCATCGATCCAGATTCCATCAGGCGCTGTGCCCTGCGGGAAGCTGACTACAAGCTCTCCCGGCGTGGAAAGCTGGATGCGGGAGGCCGCCAGGAAATCCGAGGAATTCCCGCCGTAGGTCGCCAGATCCGCCGCCAGCAAGCGGCCGTTCACGGTACCATTCACGACCACCCACGGAAGGCCTGCATCACCCGCAATCGCGGCGGCCGAAGGCTCGCCCTGCAGAGGCATCACGGCCCAAACCCGAGGCGCGCGGCTCTTCGTCGCATCGAAGTCACCGGGCTTCCCGAGTTGGGAAAGGAACTTGAAGAGGTCAGCCTGTTCCTGCTCTTTCAGGTTCGCGATCAAGCCCGCAGGCATCAGGCTCCCGGTGTCGGTCTTCTTAAGCACCGCTTCGTCAGGGAGCGTGACCTCCTGGCCGGCAGCATCGGCCAGCACCAGACTGCCTCCGCCGCTGCGAAGGATTTTGCCGATCAGGGTGCGCCCGTCTTTCGTCTCCACGATCACGGAGTGATAGCCTTCCTTCACCTTGGCACCCGGCAGCAGCACCGATTCCACAAGGTAATCCATCGGCGCGCTCGCACCGATCGAGGTCATATCAGGTCCGACCTTCCCCCCTGCCCCGCCAATCGCGTGGCAGGACGCACAAGCCAGCATCGCCTGGCGATAGATGGTTTCGCCACGTACGGCGTTGCCTTGGGCTGCGGCCAGCTCGGCAAGCTTGTGGATGGATTCCGCGGTGGGTCCCGTCATCGGTGCGACACCTGCCTGCTTTCGCAGCACGGAGAGCAAACCTGCATTCTCATCAATGTCCGGTACCGCCTTCGCCAGCATGCCTGCGACTTCCGGAGCAAGCGGCTGGGCCTCGAAGGACTTCGTGAGATCTGCACCGAGCCGGCTGATCGGCTGGGTCTTCTGCCAGAGGTCCTTGGCCTCAACCTCATCCTTCATCACGGGAAGGATACTGCGGATCGCCGTGATCGACGCTTCACGATGCTGACGTGACAGCGCCACGGCAGCACGCGACCTGAGATCAAAGGGCGCATCACTGGCGACCACTCCTTCCAGGGCCTGGCGCACCGAAGGATCCGGGAAATAAGAAAGGCTCTCGATCGCCGCAATGCGGGTTGGAGCGACCACGGCGGTATCCGCTGCAATCTTCGCAGCCGCCGGGGAAAGCTCCGCAAGCCGGAGTGCTCCCGCCATCCGCAAGGCGGCCGCGGCAAGCGTAGGCTCGGATGATCCAAACAAGCCCGACAACTTCTCCAAGCTCCCGGCTTTCGCATTCATCTCGAATTTCCGTCCGGAAATCCCCGCTGCAAGCTGGCCGAGGATATTGCCTCCGATCACCGGGTCGAAGCCCTGATCCAGCACCTGCTGATAGAAGGCCTCGAGGAGCGCGGGGTCACCAGTCTCCATCGCGAGATTGAACCACGGACCCGAGGCATCGCGCGGCAGCGGCTTCGGCATCAAGCTGGCCAGACCTCCGCTGCCCTTGCCCTTTCCTTGATTCGAAAGCGCAAACTCAAGGGCCGATTCCCGGCCGGAAAGCGGCAGCTTGCCGGTGACGACACCATCCAGCCACTCCTTGCCATGCTCCCGGAAATTCAGCCACAGCGCATACTGGCTGAAGCGGTCCATCGGTTGCGACAGCACGCGGAAGGCGAGATCCATCGGCTCGGCACCAGGCAGCTTCGTGATCACTCGCAACGCCTCGACACGAACGCGCGGGTTCGTGTCCAGCACGGCAGCTTCGATCAATTTCAGAGCCTTGCCATCATCCAAAAGATCGAGCCAATCGCCTGCCACGCGCACCGCAGCAGCGCGGACCTTGGGATCGCCATCGACGAGCACCTTCTCCAACAGGGAAAGATCCGGGCGGTGCAGACCTTGGCTCAACCACAGTGCGGCCAGACGGGTGCGACCATCCTTCGCTGAGGCCTTCCAGCGATTGATCGCCTGCTCCAATCCAGGGGTCATCTTCCCGTCCACCAGCAAGGCCATCGCCTGCTCGCGTTCGTGGCGTTGGTCGCTGGTCAGCAAGCCCAACAGCTCCGTCGGCTCCAAGGCCGCGAGATCGCGTTTCGGCGTCAGTGCAGCGCCCTTGCGCTGAACGCGCCAAATGCGGCCGTGCTCGCGGTCGCGACGCGGATCACGGAAATCGACCTCGCCATGGTTGATGATCGGGTTTGACCAGTCCGCGATATACAGCGCGCCGTCGGGCCCGGTCTTCACGTCAATCGGTCGGAAATTCACATCCTCAGTGCGCAGCAGGTCCCCTGCTTCCTGGGCGGCAAAGCCCGCGCCATCTTCGGAAATCGTGAAACGCACCACACGATGCGCGCGGAAATCGCAGGTGATCATGTTCCCCTGCCACTCCGCCGGGAAATTCGAGGAACCGATGATCTCCAGCCCGCAGAACTTCGGATAGGAACCGGGGCTGATGCTACCGAGCACCTTCTCCGCATTCGCATAGGTGAAATACATCGCACCCGGTAGACCCCAGTTGATCCCGCCGCCGCCCGCGCCATCCGTGACGAAGGACTGGCCGTAGCTGTCGAACTGATGCCCCCACGGATTGCACCACCCGTAGAAGACCGTCTCGATCTTCTCCTGCCGCGGATCAAAGCGCATGATGCCGCCGCTCTTCAGACGCATCAGGCCATTCGGCGTCTCCGTGTCGGTGCGCGTGTAAATGCTCTGGTTCATCCACAGCTTGCCATCCGGACCGCGGCGCAGGGTGTGGAGATTGTGGTGGGTATCTTCGGTGCCGAAGCCGCTCAGGACGCGGCGCTTCGTGTCCGCCTTGCCGTCGCCATCGGTATCGGTGAAGTGCAGAAGGTCCGTGCTCTGGCCGACATAGCAGCCGCCATCGCCCGGCAGCACCGCCGTGGGCATCAGCATGCCTTCGGCAAAAACCGTGGACTTGTCCGCCTTGCCGTCGCCATCGGTGTCATCCAGCACCAGGATCTTGTCGTCCGCCGTCTGGCCCACTTCCACCTGCGGATAGGTCTCCGAGCTCGCCACCCAGAGGCGGCCCTGCTCATCGAAGTTCATCTGGGTCGGCTTGTGCAGCAGCGGATTTTCCGCCCATAGCGTCACCTCGTAGCCGTCGGCCACGGTGAAGGAAGGATGCGGCTGCGGGGTGTTCGCTGCCACCTGTGATTCGGTGCGTGCCGGCGGCTCGGGAACAATCTCGCCCTTGGAAAGATCCCGCATCTTCGCGATCCGCTGCTCTTCCGCTTCCACGAGTTTGTCGAAGGCCTCGATCTCTCCGGCATTCCTCCCCTGCTCCGCTTTCCGGAAGCCAAAGATGTAAGCCATGTTCGCCGGGCGGGAGCGGTGGAAGAACCATTCGTTCTTCTTCAGGATCGCCTTGCGCAGGGCCTCTGCAGGCTTGCCTTCGTTCCACTTGCCGGTGCCCCAGCCGAGCTGGCTTTCGATCTGTCGCGCGGCGTGGCGGTAGCCCGCACCATTCAGATGGATCCCGTTGTCGGAAAGCCCCGGGGTCTTGGCGAGGGCATCGAGAGACACAAAAGGAAGGCCCCGCTTTTCGGCGATGTCTTGGAGCACCCGGTTGATCGCGGCGAGAGCTTCACGGTGGTTGCGCACTTCGGGAGAGTCGGCTTTTTCTCCCTCACGCAGGAAACGCGGCGGCGCCCCGATCACGACGACACGCAGCTTCGGCATGCTCGCTGCATGATCGAGCAGCTTCTCAAAGCTCATTCGGAACTCGTCCGCGGACATCCCGCCGGGAAGAGACGCCGCCATGCCGTAGCCGGTAAGCAGCACGCTGGGCTTGTAGATCGCGAGTTGCTGCTGCAGTTGCCGCCAGCCCTCTCCTTCCGGCTCGAGCCCCGCCTGCAGCAGGCTCAATCCGCAGCGGGAATCGCCATTCGGTGTATCCGCACTCCAGCCGAGGTTGCGGAAGCTCACGTTCCGGTCCGCGAAGCGGGTGGTGGCAGCGAGCTCGATCCATCCTTCATACTGCTCTCGCTCGCTGAAGGCATCCCCCAGAAAAGCCACCCGATCTCCATCCTGGAGTTCGAATTTGAGCTGGGCATGAAGGGTCGAAATGCAGGGAAGCCAAAGAAGCGGCAGCAGGCGGTGCATGGTGGATGATGTCGCTAACACGGGCGCCTACCCGGAGAGAACTATGATTTATACTAGCCCGCCCTTACTTTGCGCACTGGTGAAAATTTTGCGCAACCATGCAAAAAGCCACAATTCCCGTCGGGAGCCCTCCGTGGACGCCCCTAACACCTTGCGCAGCCTCGCATTTCCCCTTGCGGCGGCTAGGGCGCTTCCCTAGTTTCCGCGCCCTATGCCTCGGAGCCTCTTCCGTTTGACCGGTCGTGCCAGCCTGCTTGCGTGCGCTTGCAGCATTGCGCTCTCATCGGTTTCGGCCCCCGGCCAGCAGCGGGAGATCCCCTTGGCCCCGCCGCGGGATGGGAAAGCGGTTCCGAATTTCGACCCCTCTGACGTCTATTTCGAAGGCTGGCTCCGCTACAAGGATGCCCAAAAGCTGGAGCAAGAGAAAAAGGCGGTCGAAGCGCTCGAAAAATATACCCAGGCCCAAAAGCTCTTCGACAGCATCGCCACCTATTTCCCCACGTGGAAGCGCGACATGGTTGGCAACCGCCGCGCCATTGTCATTGAGGACATCGGTCGTGTCGGTCCGCTGGCCCTGAAGGAGGACGAGAAAAAAGCCCGCGCCGTGGCCGAGCTCGAAGGAGGTGCGAAGGTCGGCGTGGTGGAGACCACCCAGCCGAAGCCGATCCTGCCCCAGATCCCTGCAGCGCCGATCAAGCCGATGGCGGACGTGGACACCATCGAGTCCCGCCGCATCGCCGAGCTCGAGGACAAGGTGAAGAATCTGGAATCGGAACTCTCCGCAAAGCCCCCGGCAGAGAACGACGCCCAGCGCGAACGGAGCCGCGCCAACGACATTTCCCGACAACGCGACATCGCCCGCGCGGAGCTCAAGCAGGCCCATGACGAGTTGGCAAAGCTGCGCGAGAAATTCGCCGCCGCGCCGATGCAGGAAGAGCTGCAGAAGCTCACCGGACAGATCGAGTCGCTTCAGCGGGACAAGGCAGCCATGGGCCGCGCCCTTGGCGAAAGCCAGAAGGAAACCCGCACCGCCCAAGGACAGATCGAAGCGCTCCAGACCGAGCGCGCGCGCCTCGCCCAGCAGGCCGCCGATCTGAAGCAAAATCTCGAAATCGAACGCGAAGCCACCGGCAAGGTCATCGCCGGCCAGCAGAAGCAACTTCAGAAATACCAGGAAGAGCTGCGCGAGGCCGACGCGAAATATGCGATTTCACAGCAACGCATCGCTTCGCTCGAAAATCAGCTCACCGAGGTCAAGGGGTCCTTCGACGAGTTGCAGCAGCGCTATGACGGGCTGACCCAGGAGCGCAACCAGCTCCGCGAGCTTCTCAAGCTGAACGAAGGCAGCCAGGTCCAGACCCTGATCGACCAGAACATGGGACTGGCCAAGCAACTGCGTGAGGCCAGCGAAAACGTGGACCGCCTCAACCGCGAGGTAAACGCCAATCAGGACGAACTCCTCACCGCCATGCGTGACTTCGCGTTGGCGAAGGCCGCCATTAACGCCTACAAGCACGAGAAGACCGCGCAGGACAAGCGCATCGCCGATCTCGAAGCCCGCCTTCAGTCGGAAGACAAGAACCTTGCCGGCGGCAACAGCGGCGCGACCACCGAGGAAACCGAGATGCTCCGCAGCCTCGTCAAGAAGCAGCTCAGGATTCAGGAGCGCCAGCGTGAGGGCGTGCAGCTCCTCCTCGACGCCGCGGGAGACAACGCGAAGGAAGACGAAAAGTACAAGCAGGCGCTCAACCTTCTCAACCAAGCGGAGATGCCTCTCAGTGCCGACGAGATGAAGCTGGTCCAAGGCCACCGCGTGGACGACACCTTCATTTCTCCCTCCGCCAAGACACAGAGCGAAGTCGACGCAAACGTGGCCCGCCTGGAGCAGGAAAACATCCCCTACACCGATGCCGCAAAGCGCGCCTATCTGGCCGATCGCTTCGATTCCTCGCGCGAGCTTTTCGAGCTCATCCTCGAGCGGAATCCCGGCGACACCGAGACCCGTTGCAAGCTCGGCAACGTCCAGATGCGCCTGAAGGACCTGCCCGGTGCCTCGGATACTTTCCGTCGCGCCTCCGAGCTCAGCGTGAACAACCCGTATGCCCATCGCATGCTCGGTTACTCCCTCTTGGAAATGGGTGAGCCCGGACAAGCCATCGAGCCGCTCAAGAAGAGCATCGAACTCTCGCCCACAAATGCCCTCGGCCACGTGATGCTCGGCCGCGCCTACTTCGAAACCGGCAACGAAGATCGCGCCGAGGAGGAGCTGAAGTCCGCCATCGAGTTCGACGACACCGCCCACGACGCCTACTACAATCTCGCCTACCTCTACGCAAAGCAGGGCAAGAAGAAGCTGGGGCTGGAATACTACCAGAATGCGATCCAACGCGGCGCTGACTTCGATATGGAACTGGAGAAGAGCCTCGGCACCTCTTCAGCCCAGTGACAAATTAGTCTTTTTCTTGAGTGTTCCTGCGTTTTTGAGCCTTTTTCGTTTTGACAAAGGGAGCTGCCCTGCGGCACTTCCCCTTCATGACTGAGTCCATCCCGGTGCGAATTTTCCCGGATCGAACCGAAGCCAGCCGCACGCTGGCTCTGGAACTCGCGGCTCTAATCCGCACCATCAATGAGTCCGGACGCCCTGCCGTGCTCGGTCTCGCCACCGGTCGCACCCCCCTGCCCTTCTACGGGGAGCTCATCCGCCTGCACCGCGAAGGCCAGCTCAGCTTCGCGAAGGTCATCACCTTCAATCTCGACGAGTATCTGGGCCTCCCTGGAAATCATCCGGAGAGCTACCGCGCCTTCATGCGCAGGGAGTTGTTCGATCACGTGGACATCCCCGCGGAAAACCTGAACATCCCCGATGGAATGGTGCCGCCGGAGGCTCTGGAGGCCCACTGCGCCGCCTATGAGGAATTGATCCGCGCCGCCGGAGGCATCGACTTCCAGCTTCTCGGGATCGGCCGCACCGGCCACATCGGCTTCAATGAACCCGGTTCACCGCGGGGCAGCCGCACCCGGAAGGTCGAGCTGGATCCGATCACCCGTCAGGACGCCGCCCCTGCCTTTGGCGGGCTGGAGAATGTCCCGGAATACGCGATCTCCATGGGCTGCGGCACCATTCTCGAAGCCCGGCGGATCGCCCTGCTCGCTTGGGGCGCGGCAAAGGCGGACATCGTAAAGGAGGCCCTCACCGGCCCCGTGACCGACCAAGTCAGCGCATCTTTCCTTCAAGAACATCAGGACGCCACCTTCTATCTCGACGCCGAAGCCGGCTCGAAGCTCTGAATCCTGCGATTCGATAAATTTCACCGAATTTTCGCATCGCCGGAGCCCCGGGTAGCGTTATGATCCTAACCGGATCATGCAAACTTCCTCGGAGAAACTCCGCGACGCGTGGACCCGCCACGCGTCCGCCGTGGCGCGCAAGGTAAACCTCGCTTGGTGGATCGAGACCTTCTCGGTTCCGCTGGTGGTCGTCGGCCTCATCGGCGCCTGCGTCATTCTTCTCGTTCGCCGCGAGGTGCCGGATTCCCAGCCTTGGGCATTGTGGCTTTCCGCAGGCGGCACCGTGGCCGTTCTCGCAGCGATCACCTGGCTCGTCGCTCGCCGCCGCTTTGAACAACCGGAGCAATCCATGGTCCGCATCGAAGCATCGATGCGTCTTCGCAACGCCCTTTCCGCCGCTCGCGCCGGGGTGGCTCCATGGCCGGAGCTTCCGCCGCAGGTGGATGCCGGCGTGGACTGGCATTGGCAGCGCGTCCTCGTGCCGCCGGTCGCCGCACTTTCCTTCCTTCTCGCCGGTCTCCTGATCCCGGTCTCCGCCCGCAATGCCAAGGCGAATGACGGTTTGGACGAGCCGCTTGCCTGGGAGAATCTCGAAGCGGATCTGGAACGCCTCGATCAGGAAGAGGTCATCGATGAGACCTACATCGAGGAGATGAAGAAGAAGGTGGAAGACCTCCGTGCCCAAGAAGAGCAGGAGTGGTTCAGCCATTCCTCGATGGAAGCCACGGACAACCTCAAGAAGGAACACGCCGGCCAGGTCGAGCGCATGGATCGCGAGCTGACCCGCGCCGAAAAGGCAATCGATAGCCTGCTCAAGAATGCCGGCGGCATGACGCCCGCCGAGAAACAACAGCTGCTCAATCAATTCGACCAAGCAATGCAGGGTCTCCAGAACGGCGCCCTCAAGCCGAATCCCAAGCTTCTGGAGCAGCTCAAGGGCCTCGACCCAAACAACCTCGGTAAGATGAATCCGCAGCAGCTCCAGCAGCTGCGTGATAACATGAAAAAGGCGGGCCAAGCCTGCAAGGACTGCCAAGGCGGCAACTGCGGTGGCGGCCAAGGCGAAGAATGGCTCGACGAACTCCTCGATGGCCAAGGCAACGGCAACGACGGCCAAGGCCAGCCAAGCGACAAGGATGGCGAAGGCGCTGGCAAAGGCGACGTGAACCGCGGCCCCGGCCACGCTCCCGGCGTCCTCGGCAAGGAAGGCGACAAGGTCGACATCGGCAAGATGGAAGGCATCGAATCCAAGGACCTTTCCCGCTCTCTCCCTGGTGACCTTCTCGAACTCCAGGATGGCGAACACGATGTCGACAAGAGCGCCGTAGGCCCGCGTGCCGGCGGTGCTGCAGGCTCGACCGGCGCCGGTGGCGACCGTGTCTGGAAAGACTCCCTCGACCCCGCCGAACAAAAGGCCCTGAAGAAGTTCTTCGAGTAACTCCTTGCTCCAGTCTCAGAGTCAGTGCTCCTCCGGCAGCACGCCGCGAGCGAACTTTCCGCACGCAGTTCCGCCTTCAGGCGGCTGCATCGGCCGAAATCGCCGGGCCTTCATCGCGATCGGCTCGCTCTGACGCTAAAATGCCGATTACCCGGTGCTCTTTTCCCGGGAGCGCGGAGGCTCAGCCCCGCAGAAGCAGCTCTACAAGCCGACAGTTCGCCGATCCTCACCCGATCATAACGTCGTCATCCATCCCACCACCGATCACACACGGCCCCAAATGACCACCCTGCGGGCTTGAGGCTCCGCTCTCCTCTCAGTTCCCGCCCCCCGGCACCGCGGGAGCCGGAGTCGGCGCTGGAGCCGCCGCTTCCGAGACCGGAGCCGCCTCACCGGCACCCGCCGCAGGCGTCCCTGCTGGAACTGCGGGCGCAGGCGCGGGCGGTGCAGGATCCGGCAAAAGATTCTGCCAACGGTGCAGCTCCACGCCTTCACCAAGGCCCCCGCACTCTTTCAGCAGCTCGTCACACTTGGTACGCCACTTCTCGTAGTCAGGCGGCGTCTTCGTTTCCTCACGGGATCCCGGGAAGACCAGATAGGTCACCACCAGGTCCGACTCGGGCCTGCTATACGACGAAGCCCGCGGATTGATCTCCTTCGCCATCCGCAGAGACGCCTCACCTACCTTGAAGGTCGGCCCCCCATCACCCACGATCGCCGGATACACCTTCTCCCCGTGTACCACCACCGCATAGTCCCCCACCTTCGGCGCGAAGGGATCGGAAGCGGAAAGCAGGTTCACCGGAATCACGATGAAGGGATCATAGTCGGCAATCAGGAAACTGCGCCCCTTCATGTCCTCGATCCCCCGCTTGAGATACTTGATGCGATCGCGCAGCCAGGTCTTGCGATCCGCCGGGGTCTTCGAGTCCGCCAGCTCCTTGTTCGCCCCCACGATCCGCTTTTCCCAACCGGCCACCATCGGATTCGGCGTCGCCGTTTTCTTCGGCCAGCCATAGCTGGTGAAAGGCTGGTAGTGCGTCGAGTTCACGATCTCATCCGGCATCGTCGCCAAGCGGTCGCCATCGGAGCCATCCGAAACCACGTCCATCTCCGCCTGCAGCAGGAAGACCTTCCGGCCGCTCTGCGGATGCTTCAGGTTCAGGATCGTCTCGCAGTCGTAGTAGTTGTGCTTGGTTAGCAGTTCGTTCAGCCGCGTCGCATCCTTCTTCAGGCGCTCGGTCTTGTTGTCGTAGAGCGCGAAGAACCACCGGGAAACTTCCGGCTTCTCCATCATCGCAGGCAGTCCGGGCAGCAGCTTCGGGAGCTTCGGGTTCACCGTCTGCAGTTGCTCCATCGTCTTCGATGGCTCGGGCACCCGGATCTTCAGCGTGTATTCCGCAGTGTAGGATTCTCTATCCTTCCGCTCGCGTGAGGCGATCGTCCCTTTCTCCACCTTCACCTCCGTCTTGAAGGGAATGCCGGAGCGCAGCGTGCTGACATCTCCACCGCTCTTCGCCGTGTGCTCGGAAAGCGGCGGCTCAGGATCATCCGGAGTTTCGGCAGCTGTCTGGCGCTTCGCCGCTTCTTCCAACTGCTTCTTCAGCGCAGTCCGCTCACTTTGAAAGGAGTTCTCCAGCTCTTCCAGCTTCTCGCGATGCTGGGCTTCCAACTGGCGCAGCAGGTCGTCGGCCTCGCTATCCTTCTTCACGACCGGCGGGGGTGTCGGCAGCACCAAGCGCTTCACGCCACGCAGGATCTTTTCGCCCGGCGGCGTGAAAACGAGCACCGCGCCCGCCACCACGACCACGAAGACACTCGCCCGCAGCCATGGAAAGCTCGCCTTCCGCGGACTCTTCGCGCGCACTCCCTCGATGTGATTCGGGTCTCCCTGACTCATGTCTGCTCGACACTATCCGCAGCTCCGCCGGGTTTCCAAGTGTCAGAACGTTCTATTTCGCTCCCACGGCAAAAGAGGCGAAAACCGCCTCCAATTCCTCGCGATCCACCTCGTCAAAGGCTGCCAGTTCCGTCGAATCGACATCGAAGACCGCGATCACCGCGCCACGCCCGTCTTTTACCGGCACCACGATCTCGCTCTCCGCACGGCTATCGCAGGCGATGTGCCCCGGAAATGCGTGCACATCCGGCACCACCTGCGTCTCCCCGCTGGCCCAAGCCGCACCGCAGACACCCTTTCCCCAGCCAATCCGCGAACACCCCGGCGTCCCCTGATAGGGCCCGATCACCAGTTGTGAACCCAACACTCGATAGAAGCCGGTCCAAAAGGCATGTGGCATCGCCTCATGTAGGATGCAGGAGGCTGCCGCCATTCGGGCAATCGCATCCGGCTCACCGGCCCACAAGGCGTGCAGTCTTTCACGGGCAATGGCATAGCGGGAGCGCTTCTCAGCAGCGTTGGGGATCATGCGGAACACCTAGAAGGAGAAGGCTTCCCCTGACAATCCCTCGTCCTCACTTGTGCCGATTGAATGCCCTGAGACCAAGGGTCCGCATTCATCGAAGTGAAAAAAGGAAAAGCGAAAGGGACTGGAAATCGCCGGCAATTCCGCCCTACGACTTGACCTGTCATTTCCTCAGGCACGCCATGACCTTGAAGATATTCCGGCACCCGCTTGCTCCCTTCTTTTCCATCCTCCTTTGCATCGGGACATCCCCGGCACAGGAAACGACGAAACAGCAGCCAATTCCTCTGGCGAAGCTACCGGACCTCAAGCCCCCCGCAGACTCACTGGCACTGCTTGAACAAACGGACAACAATCAAGCGTCCCGACTTTACTTGGCGAATACCACTTCGAAACAAGTTTCGGGGCCGGTTTACGGGGCTCAACCATTTTTTAAGGAAGCATTTGTCGATGGACGATGGCAGCGCTGCCAGTCATTCGCATCGGACATCGTGGTGAAGAAATGGGCGCATGAAATTCTAGAACAGCTTCCTCCCCCGCTCCCGCCCGAACATGCTTGGCTTCTGCAAGTGCATGATCGCTACACCGGCGATACCGAGGGGGAAATCCGCTTCTGTTTGCCCCTCATCAATGCCGCCACCTTGGTGACAAAGCCTCAAAAGGGGGCCTACAATGAAGCCGAGCTAAAGATCGCCTCGGAGGATCTTTGTTCCTACCCGGGTCTCATTGGGGAGCTCCATGAGTTCTTCAAAGGAACCCGCCCCAATGAAAATACCGTTTTCACAAGCGTGGGAGAACTAGCTGCCACGCTTGAGCTGGAAAGATCCTATGACACATGCGGACTGACCCGAAAGTCCCTTGCCAAATGGCTTGAGGAAAACCCGAAGGGCTTCTCCACCACGATTCCAGCAGAAATGGATGCCCTGCGCGAGGTTCTCGCAAAGCCTTGGGACAGGATAAGGGATGATCGCAATCGCTTGGAGACCTGTCTGAACGCCCTCTCCGAAGCTGGCCTGAAAAAGCATGCGGTTGGAACTCCGGCTCGCTACCCGGCCATGGTCTGGCGCTACCTGAACTCCCTTTCGAGCGCAATGCTCCTTGACGAGTTTTGCATCAATCCCGAGCGATGGGACGCCATCGAAAAACTGAAAGCCTCCGGAAATGTTTGGGGTGCCAGCGCCGAAGAACTCGCGAAACTCGGTATCCTGGCAGAGAAATCGGTGCGATCCGCCAGCAGCAAGGAGGCGAAAGCCGCACGCCCCTTCTTGCGCTTCAGCATAGCGCACGCGAATTGATATGGCCACGCCTCCCCAAGCATCTCCAAGATAGGCAATGGCTCTCTCCTGGTGGAAACCCTGCGCCGGCATTTCCCTCCTCATCGGAGCCTACGTCGCCGGCACCTATCACCCGCGTGCGGATCTCACATCGGCAGCACCCGGCGGAAAGGAATCACCAGCCCGTGAAGCGACCTCCATCCACGGCTCCGAAGACCCGGCGGCGAAACTTGATCGCGTCTCACTCCAGAATCTCGGCATGGGCTTCAAGCCCGCCGCGCCCTTCGGCCCCGGCGGTGCGCGGGACTGGTTCATCGCCACCACGCGGGTGAATCACGACGACAGCTTCACCGGCTTTCTCCAACTGGTCCAGAATTGCACCACCCTCGACGAACGATCGGCCTTGGAACTCGCCGAAGAGCTGCGGGACATTCTGAAGCTCTATCAAGACGGCGATCCTACCCTGCGCTCCCTCTTCAAGGGCGATGACATCCAGGAGCGTTCCCTGGCAGCCACCATCTTCCGCCTTTCCCAGCTGAATCCGGAAGCCGCCATCCGTTTCATGGATGAAAGCCCGGACCTAAGGCAAAAGGGCGAGATCTACGAAATGATCTTCGCCAACTACGCGCTCAAGGACCCGGTCAAAGCCGGTGAAGCCCTTCAAAAACTCGATGCAGGCCAGCTCCGCGGATCACTCGAAGGCGCGATGGCGACCTTGAGCGGCAAGGATCCCGATGCCGCCTATCAGTTGCTCTCCCGCTTCGATGGCGCCGGGCAGGACAACGAGCGCCGCAAACTCGTGGAGAGGGTCGTGAAGCAGGATCCCGAAAAAGCCGTCGCCTTCGCGGAAGACATGGTGAAGTCCGGCAGAACACCGGAAGTCTTTGCCTCACTCGCCTCCGAATGGCTGAAGAAGGATGCCGCGGCAGCTTCAGCCTGGGCCGCTAGCTACCACGGCCCCGGTGAAGTCGGCGTGAAGGACGTGCTGATCCGTCACTCCGCTGAGAGCGATCCTCAAAAAGCGGCCAAGGACTTCTCGGCATTGGGAGCCCAAGCCAGTGACCTCGCCAATACCGCCCACGTCATCGGCAGGAAACTAGCCCAAGCCGACCTGACCACCGCGACGGATTGGTTAGCGAGCTTGCCCGAGGGAAAGGGCCGCGCCGCCGCGGAAAGCGAGATCGTCGATGTCTGGCTCGCGAAGGATCCCTTGGAAGCTGCCGCATGGATCCGTGAAATGCCCGCGGGCGAATCCCGCGATGGCGTCTCGGTCCGGCTCATCCGCAGCATCACCCGGCGGCACCCGCAGGAAGCCCTCGAATGGGCCGGCTCCCTTCAGGACAGCGCTGCCCGCACCCGCATGCAGCAGGACGTCCTGAAGGATTGGCGTGAACAAGACCCCGAAGCCGCCGGTGAAGCAGCCAAGAGACTTGGCATCCCATGAAAACCCGCGGATGGATGAACTTCATCCCGGTCTCCCCGGCTGTTCAGATTTCGCGCATTTTCGCGTCCTTTCGCGGTTAAATTATTCAATCCCGCAGGACCGGAAGCAGCCCTTGATCCTTCACCGGTTGGAACCTCAGCCCCCTGCCTCCAGTTGCCCCGCCAGGCGATCCAGCATGTCCAGCCAGCTCGGATAGGCACCCGTCCGCTTGGCCAATTCTTCCGACACCGTCTGGTGCAGCGTCAGCAGCGTCTTCCCACCGCTTTCCTCTAGCGTCAGGGTCAGGATCGTCTCATCCGGCCATCCCGGATCATGGCCTGCGGCCGTGGCAGAGATCAGATTGCCCGCGGCATCCGCCATCGAGAGCTTGTAAACGATTCGCTCCGGCTTGGAGATCTCCAGATACTCGGCCACGCACCAGCATTCGCCGAAGGCGGGATTCCGGATGCAGGAGAGAAATCCCCCGCCCTCGCGGAAATCGAAGCGCTCGAAGTGGATCTCACAGCCGCGCGGCGCGTGCCACTGCTTGAGATGGTCCAGCTCCGTCCATGCCCTCCACACGAGATCCCGCGGCACATCGAAGCTGCGGGTGATCAGGACTTCCCTCCCCGCATCGGGTTCAATCAGGTTGCTTTTCATCGTTGTTCTTCAGTTGGTTCAGATAGTCGTCCAGACGGTCAAAGCTCTCTTCCCAGTGGCGGCGGTAGCTCTCGATCCACGCCTGCGCCTCCTTCATCGGCTCCGCATTCAGCCGCAGCGAGTGGACCCGCCCGTTCCTTTGCCGGTCGATCAGGCCCGCCTTCTCCAGCACCCCTAGATGCTTGGACACCGCGGGCAGGGACATCTCGTGAGGCTTCGCCAGATCCGTCACCCGCAGTTCCCCCCGCGAAAGCTGCTCCAGCATCCGACGCCGCGTCGGATCCGCCAGCGCCGCAAAGGTGCGGTCAAGGTGCTCGGGATTATATTTAACCATTTGGTTAAATAATCACCGTGAACTCTGGAAAGGCAAGTCGCAAAAAACCGGCAAGCTCCGACCCGCCCGGTTGGTCGGATTGTCTTCCAGCAACGCAGATATCAAGCTACCGGATCTTGTCGGCTGGAAACCCGCCAGCAGAGTCGCGCCCGGCCAGAGGGGCTGGACATAAAACCGGAACAATGACGCCTCGCTTCACGACTCTTGTTAGGCTTCTTCTTATCCTGGGATTTTGCCACCCCGCAGAGGCCGATGGCGATCGTGAGGCATGGCTTTCCGAGAAGCGGTTGATCATCGAAAATGTCAGATCGGGAAAAGACGACGAGACTGCGGTGGAAGAACTGGGACGGCTTGTTAGAAGTTTGGGCGGGAAGGAGAAGTCCTTGGGAGACGACGAAAGGCTACTCTTCCAAGAGGCGGTCGAAACCCTCTCTTCAGATCCCAGCTACGCACAGCATTTCGCTTCCCGAATAGCCAGGATCACCGACGAAGAAATTGCAAAGACCTGGACTGAACATTCTTCACAGCGGGGGTGGTATTTCCAAACGCTCACGGAACTCCGACGTCCAGAAACCATCAAGATTCTTGGCGAACTCGTCTTCGACGAACGCGATCCTTGGAAAAGCGAAGACTGGGGCGACGGTGGACGTCCCTACTCCAACTGCTACCATGCTGTTGAGACGCTACATAAGTTAGGACTGAGGAATCCTCCGGTAGCTCGCGACTACCCGGATGTCTACGGAGACGTCCGCACCTGGCAGCTCTGGTATGAACAAGTCCGCGCGGGAACTCGCACCTTCTCCTTCGAGGGTGACGATACCATCTATACCCTCGCTGGTCCCGTGAAGGAATCCCGGGAATCTGGTCCATCACCTGGAAGCAAAGTCGCTCCACCTCCCGCGGACCCAATGGAGAAATCTTCCGGAGGGAAGCTAGCCTTGGCAGCGATCTGAGCTTTTCTCACCCTTCTCGCCCTGCTCTTCACGACCTTGAGGAAATCCAGGGCTGCTTGACTGCTCGAAGACCACCCTCGCTGGCAGTAGAACGCGACCTCGGGACCTGCCAGGCTCGGCAAGAACATGCCCCTAACCCGCACCTCACCCCGACCAAGCAGCCCCCTTTGGCGAAGACCCTGTCAACAGCCAATTCACCGCCATTCCCGGACCGCCTGTTAATTTTCCTGTTTTAACAGGCGAAACAGGCCCGAATTACCAGTGGTCCCCGCCCCGCACCCTCCCCGGTCTCGCGTTTGCACCCTCCAGCACAAGCTGCTTGGCAGAAAGCAAAACCCGGTGCTGACAAACGCCCCGGACCCCCTACCCTCCCGGGCGTGAGCTATCAGGTCTTCGCCCGGAAATACCGCCCGAAAACCTTCGACGACGTGCTCGGCCAAGATCACGTCGTGCGGACATTGAAGAACGCCATCGCCCAGAAGCGACTGGCGCATGCATACTTGTTCGTCGGTCCGCGCGGCACGGGGAAGACCTCGACCGCGCGCATTCTCGCGAAGGCCCTCAATTGCACCGGAGGTCCCAAGGCGGACTTCGACCCGGATGAGGACATCTGCGTGGAGATTGCAGAAGGCCGCTCGCTCGACGTGCTGGAGATCGACGGTGCCTCGAACAACGGCGTGGAAGAAGTGCGACAGCTGCGTGAGACGGTACGCTTCGCCCCGGCCCGCGGACAGTTCAAGATCTACTACATCGACGAGGTCCACATGCTCACCAACCAGGCCTTCAACGCCCTGTTGAAGACCTTGGAAGAGCCGCCGGAACACGTGAAGTTCATCTTCGCCACCACCGAGGCGCATAAGATCCTCCCAACCATCCTTTCCCGCTGCCAACGCTTCGACCTCCGTCCGATCCCGGCGGAAACGATCGCACAGCACCTCCTCCACATCGCGAAGGAGGAAAGCGTGAACCTTCACGAGTCCGCCGCATGGGCGATCGCGAAGGGCGCGGACGGCGGCATGCGCGATGCCCAATCGATGATGGACCAGCTCGTCGCCTTCTGCGGTGACACCATCACCGAGGCAAACGTGCTCGATGTCTTCGGCTTCACCTCGCGGGAAACCGTGGCTTCGGTCATCGCCGCGCTGCTGGCGCGTGATACCCCCACCGCACTCTCGACGGTGCAGCGTGAGGCGGAAGCGGGCCGCGAACTTTCCCAGCTTCTCGGCGAGCTCATCGGCGCATTGCGTGCGCTGCTGGTCGCCCGTCTCGACTCCGCCACCGGCGGCGAAGGCATCCCGACGGAAACTTGGCAGGCCTTGCTGGCCGCTGCCGAGAACTACCCGGCGGAGCGTCTGCTCTCGGTGATCGATGTCTTCGCGGAAACCGAGGGCCGCATGAAGTGGGCGTCCAACAAGCGCCTCCACTTGGAAATCGGCCTGATCAAGGCTGTCCAAACCCTCGGCGAAGTCCGGCTTTCCGATGTGATCAAGGTGCTCGCCGGAGCCAGCGATCAACTGACCTCGCCAGTCACCATCGCCGCCCCTGCCGCGGTGGTTCCTGCGGCTGCCGCGCCCATCGAGGCTCCCGCACCGCAGCCGGTCGCGGTCAGCGAACCGCTCGTGGTTCAGGAAACCCCCGTGCCCGTGGCGAAGGCTCCCGAGCCCGCGCCCGCCCCTTCGGAGCCAGGTCCCGTGCTCTCTCTGGATCAGCTCATCGAACTCGCTCCGGAAGGCCCGGCTCCCGAACCGGAACCCGTCATTTCCGAAGCCCCGCCTTGGAAGCCGGAGCCGGTCGCAGAAGAACCACCTGCCCCGAAGGTCGATCCGATGGAGGAATTCTATAAGGATCCTCTCATCCAATCTGCTTTGGAAATGTTCGCCGCCACCATCAAGAAGTAGGCTGCACCTGATTCCCCTCCCATCACTCTCAATCCGCTACCGCCGATGAATATCCAGAAACTCATGAAGCAAGCGCAGCAAATGCAGGCCGGCATGGCCGCTGCGCAGGAAGAACTCTCCCGCAAGACCGTCGAAGCCACTGTCGGCGGCGGCAAGGTCACCGTGGTCGCCACCTGTGCCGGTGACGTGCAGTCGATCAAGATCGACAAGTCCGTCGTCGATCCGGAAGACGTGGATTTCCTTCAGGATCTCGTGCTGAAAGGCGTCCAGGAAGCCATCAACAAGGGCAAGGAGGTCTCCGCCACGGAGATGAAGAAATTGACCGGCGGCATGGGCTTGCCCTTCTAATCCCGGAACCCCTCCGGCACTCACGGCAAGATGAAGTCCTCCCGCTTCCGCCGCCGCGCCGGATGGTCCCTCGTCGGCTTTTCGCTGCTACTGCACCTGCTGACAGTCTATGCTTATGCGCGCCAGCCCGCCGGGCTGGCGGCTTTTACAGTGATGCCGATCTGGATCTGGGGCGCCGTCGGCCTCCTTTTCTCGATCACTGCGTTCTGGTTCCTGCGCGCTTCACTTTCGCTCGTCGTCACCGGCGTCTGGGCCATGACCATCCTGCTTGGCGCGGATGAAGCCCGGGTCATCGCGAACCTGAAGAAGAGCCCGCCGGAACCCGGTCAGGCCGGCTCGGTCGATGGCCGCCCGCTGCTGCGGGTGCTGACGCTGAATTGCAATTACTTCAACTACGGCGGCGGCGATCCCGATATCGACATCCGTGTCTGGGATCCGGACATCGTGCTGCTGCAAGAAGTCCTGCCTCACCAGGTGAAGCGTGTCGCAGACCGGCTCTATCAGGGCCGTGGCGATTACCGTTGTCACCAGACGAATGGCATCGTCACCCGCTGGCGGATCGAGCGGGAGGTGCGCTATCCTCATTACCGCGACCAGCAGGTCACCGTGAAGAAGCCCGATGGCACCATGATCGAGGTCGTGAATCTTCACTTGGAAAGCGCCGCCACCGACCTGCGCCTCTGGCGGGCGGAATGCTGGAAAAATCACGAGATCAACCGCGCAGAGCGCGAGAAGGAACTCGGCACCGCCCTCTATGTCCTGGCGGATACCGCCGCGGGCCGGCCTTCCATCGTCGGAGGTGATTTCAACGCTCCCCCCGGAGATCCCATCCAGCGCCTGCTGAAGGGCGGCTTCGAGGACTCCTTTATCGAAGCCGGCACCGGCTGGGGAAATACCTATCAACGCCGCATCCCGGCCCACCGGATCGATCAGATCCATGCGACCCGCCACTTCCGCGCGATCCATTGTTCCGCCGTCACCACCCGTCGCAGCGATCACCGCATGGTCGTGGCGGATCTATTGCAGCTGCCGTGAACAGGAGCAGGAATCGATCACGTCTCCAACCTTTCGGCCCGACGGTTTTTCGGCTGTCTCCCCTGAAGCAGAGTCCTAGTCTCCCGCCATGCCTGTGACCCGCGAACAGATGGCCGCCGTGCTTGAGGAGATTGCCTTGCTCCTGGAGATCCAGGGCGAAAATCCGTTCAAGGTCCGGGCCTATCGCCAGGGAGCTGAAGTCGTGGAGTCCTACGATGGCGACATCGTGGCGCTCGCCGTGGAGAACAAGCTCGATGGAATCAAAGGTCTCGGCGAAGCGCTGCGCGACAAGCTGCATGAACTGGCCAGCACCGGCGAACTCGGCTTTCACAAGAAGCTTCGGGAAAGCTACCCGGACTCCTTCTTCACCCTCTTCCAACTCGATGGCCTCGGCCCGAAGAAAATCGCCGCGCTTCACAAGACACTCGGTGTCGATTCCATCCCCTCGCTCAAGGCTGCGTGCGAAGCAGGCAGCGTGGCAGGCTTGAGCGGCTTCGGTGCGAAAACGCAGACGAAAATTCTCGAAGCCATTGGACGCATCGAACAAGCAGCAACCGCTTTCCGTCTCGATGTCGCCACCCTTGCCGCCGAGGAAATCCTCGAAGAACTGCGCAAGCATCCCGACGTGCTCCGGGTTTCCTCCGCGGGCTCGCTACGGCGCTCGAAGGAAGTCGTGGGCGACCTCGATTTCATCGTGGCAACCAACGATCCTGCCGCACTGACCAAGTTCTTCGGCGCCCTGCCGCAGGCGAAGGAGATCATCGTGCAAGGCGACACCAAGTGCTCGATCCGCCTGGAAGATGGCCTGCAGTGCGATCTTCGGGCGGTGACCAACGCCCAGTTCCCCTTCGCCCTGCAATACTTCACCGGGAGCAAGGAACACAACGTCGCGATCCGTTCGCGGGCGTTGAAGCATGGCTGGTCGCTGAACGAATACGGCTTCACCGGCAATGACCTGCCAACGGTCAATGAAGAGGGCGATATCTACAAGGCCCTCGGACTCGACTTCATTCCCCCCGCCCTCCGCGAGAACCGCGGTGAAATCGAGGCCGCGGATGAAGGCAAGCTGCCCCGCCTGGTGGAATGGGAGAACCTTCGCGGCACCTTCCACTGCCACACCACGGATTCCGATGGGAAGAACACGCTGAATGCCATGGCAGAGGCAGCCCAAGAACTAGGACTCCAGTACTTGGGCATCTCCGATCACTCGAAATCCTCTCCCCAAGCCAATGGCCTGAACGAGGTGCGCCTTGCCAAGCAGATCGATGCGGTCGCCGCGTGGAACAAGGAATTCGGCAGCGCCCAGTTCCGCCTCTTCGCCGGCTCGGAGGTCGACATCCTCAAGGATGGCTCCCTTGATTTTTCAGACGAGATGCTGTCGTCACTCGATTGGGCCGTGGCCTCGGTCCACAACGCGACCTCGCTGGATGAGGACGAGATGACCAAGCGCATCATTCGCGCGATGGAGAATCCCTACGTCACCATGCTCGGCCACATGACCGGCCGTCTCCTGCTACGCCGGGACGCCTACCGGGTGAATCACGAAAAACTGATCGATGCCGCCGCCGAGACCCGCACTGTCATCGAGCTGAACTGCAATCCGAAGCGCTTCGACATGGACTGGCGCTGGTGGCACCGCGCCCGCGACAAGGGCGTGCTCTGCTCGATCAACCCGGATGCCCACTCGACCGGCCAGCTTCAATACATCCGCTTCGGAGCCGACGTCGCCCGCAAGGGCTGGCTGCGCCGCGAGGATGTCCTGAACACCAAGCCGCTCGCCGAAATGGCAGAGTGGCTGAAGCTACCGAAGGCGAAACGCTAGAAGCCTGCGGCAAGGAGCCCGATTTCAGGCTCGCTTCGCCACATCCTGCAGCAAGCGCAAGCGATCCAACGCACTGCCATCATCGATGAGACGTCGCGAGATCTCGATGCCGTCGCCGATATCATCGGCCAGACCGCAGCAGGCAATCGCCGCTCCGGCATTGAGCAGGACCATATCCCGCTTTGGACCGGTGTCCTTGCCGGAAAGGATCGCTTCCAGAATCGCAGCGTTCACCTCGGCATCGCCGCCTTGGAGTTCCTCCACCTCGGCATGCTTCATGCCGAAGTCACGGGGACGAACCTCCTCGTCTTCCAGATCTTGATAGAGCCCTGCTTTGCAAATGCGGGTCGAGCCCATCAGGCTCAGCTCGTCCACCGAGCGGCCATCACCCGTAGTACCGTGCACCGCCCAGGCGCTCTCGCGGCCGAGGCGCTGGAGAATCTCGGCAAAGGCCGGGCACATCTCGCGGTCGAAGACACCGACCAGTTGGCACTGCGGCTTCGCTGGATTCATCAGCGGCCCGATCTTGTTGAAGATCGTGCGCACGCCTTTTTCCGCGAGCTGCTTGCGAACTCCAGCCACCGCCTTGAAGGCAGGATGATAGGCCGGAGCAAAAAGGAAACCGACGCCTGCCTTCTCCAGACAATCGCGGAAGCCATCGGGTGGAAGGTCGATGCGGATGTTCAGCGCTTCCAGCACATCCGCTCCGCCGCTCTTCGAAGTGATTCCGCGGTTACCATGCTTCAGCACTACGGCCCCCGTTGCCGCCACCACGAACATGGCGGTGGTGGAGACATTGAACATGTTCAACTTGTCTCCACCGGTCCCGCAAACATCGATGGTCGGCCCCTCGAGATCGAGAAGGCCGATATGCGGATCGACGGCGTGTTCGAGGAAGGCCTCGATGAAACCCGCGAGTTCCGCGGGCGTTTCACCCTTGTTTGAGAGATTCTCGAGGATCGCCGCCTTCTTCTCGTCCGGGGCATTCGGGTCCAGCAGGAGCTCCGCAGCCACCGCGATTTCCCGCGGCGAGAGTTCTTCCTTCCGTTCCAGATGATGTATCAGCGCGTCCACTTGGCGCCACTGTAGCACCAATCAGGCCCGTTTTGCCAAGTCATTCGCGGTTATTTCGCCAATTCCTCAGGCCCAGAGCTTCTTGATCACCCGCAGCAGCACCAGCCCGCTCACCACGAAAATCGCGGTCAGGATCCAAGCCATGCTGTATTCCCCGTAGAGGAACTTGCCGATGGCGAAAAGCGAGGACCAGATGACCGCGCAACCGGAGATCCAGCCCATGGTCGCGAGTCCCATGTGATCGCCGGATTCTTTCACGGTGCTTTCCGGCAAGCCTGCTTCACGGCGCACGGCATCCCAGCCCGGGCCGGCGGGCTGTACTTTCTTGAAGAAAGAAATCAGGGTCTTCCGATCCGTCTGCGGACCAAAGAAGGCGGTCAACATCCAGCAGATCGTGGTGAAGGCCACGGAAATGATCACCGTCTGCGCGAAGGGCAGACCATGGCCCTGCTTCTTCATGATGAAGAAGGTGACCGAGACCAAGAAGGAGCTGATCATCGCCACCACTTCGCACCAGGCATTGATGCGCCACCAGAACCAGCGGAGCATGTAGAGCAGCCCCGTGCCCGCACCGATCGAAATCAGGATTTCGAACGCTTCCTGCGCGGAGGAAAGAATGGTGCTTAGGTAGGCAGCCACCACATAGAGCAGCAGCGTGCAGAAGCGGCCGGCATTGACGTAGTGCTTCTCGCTCGCCGTTGGATTGATAAAGCGGCGGTAGAAGTCATGAACCAGATAGGAGGCTCCCCAGTTCAAGTGGGTTAGGATCGTGGACGAGTTCGCCGCAATCAGGCCACCGACCATGAGCCCCATAAAGCCGACCGGCAGGAACTTCAGCATCGCCGGGAACGCACTGTCATGACCAATCAGCTTCGGGTCGGCATTCGGGAAGGCCTCCTTGATCGAAGCCAGATCCGGATAAACGATGATCGAGCAGAGCGCCGTGATGATCCATGGCCAAGGACGCAGCACGTAGTGAGCAACGTTGAAAAAAAGCGTACCCCCAAGCGAATCCTTCTCCGACTTCGAAGCCAGCATGCGCTGGGCAATATAGCTGCCACCACCAGGCTCAGCACCCGGATACCAGTTTGCCCACCAGCCGATCGCGATCGGCACGATGAAGATCATCAGCGCCAGCTGCCACATGTCGAAGTTCGGCATGATATTCAGGATCGGTTGGCCGGTCCCGTCGATGGCGCTCATCACCGGCTCATGGCCTTCCACCTTCACCTGCTGGGTGCCTAGCGTTTCCACCAGCTTTTGGAGGCCCGCGAAGGCGGTCTCACCGACTCCGGTGCGGCGGGCCACTTCCTTCAACGCGAAGTAAGCCGCGGCAAAAACAGCCGTCATCTTGATGAAGAACTGCACCATGTCGATGATCAGCACGCCCCAAAGTCCGGAGTGCGCGGCGAAGACCACGTTCAGCACACCGCAGATCACGATAGTCTGCCAGTAGGGCATGCCGAATAGGATGTTCGCGATCTTGCAGGCCGCGAGAGTCACCATCCCCATGATGAAGCAGTTGAAGAAGAGACCGAGATACACGGCCCGGAAACCGCGGACCACCGAGGCTGCCTTGCCGGAATAGCGCAGCTCGTAGAACTCAAGGTCCGTCATGACCCCGGAGCGGCGCCACAGGCGGGCGAAGAAGAACACCGTGGACACCCCCGTGAGCACGAAAGCCCACCACTGCCAGTTTCCGGCGACCCCGAATTTGCGAACCTGCTCGGTCACCCAGTTCGGCGTGTCCGAAGAGAAGGTCGTCGCCACCATCGAGAGACCCGCCAGCCACCACGGCACCGACTGCCCGGAGGCGAAGAACTCCGAAGTGCTCTCGCTCGACTTTTTCCCGTAAAACAAGGCCGGGACGAAGCAGATCAGGATCGATCCGATGATGATCGCCCAGTCGATGCCCGTAAGCTTGATCGACGCGAGGAGCGCGGGGTTTAGGACAGCAGAATGCACCATGACGTAGGGGTGTTAGCCGAAGCGCTCGGGAGGCGGCAATGGCAAAAAGCGAAAGGTTTCAGCGGAAATACGGCGGTTCGCTGCCAGCCTTCCACTTGATATTGCACCCGCTGCTGGGGTAAGGCCGGGCCGGGGGCTCCTCCCCGGCGAGCATGGATTTCACCGCCGCGCGCAGGTCGTCGCCGCTTGGTGTCTGGCCGCTTTTCGGGCGGCTGCTGTCAAATTGGCCCGCGTAGTAAAGCCGCAGTTCGTGGTCAAAGAGGAAGAAATCAGGAGTGCAAGCCGCCCCGTAGGCCTTCGCCACCTCTTGATTTTCGTCGAAAAGATAGGGGAAATTCCAGCCGTGCTCCGCGGCGAAGGTGGACATGTGCTCCGGCGCGTCGGCCGGATATTTCTCGATGTCGTTCGAAGAAATCGCGATCGTCATTACCCCCTCCGACTCGATCTCCGCCGAGAGCGCGCCAAGGGCATCGGCAAGGTGGATCACATAGGGGCAGTGATTGCAGGCAAAGACCACCAACAGCCCGCTGATCCCGCGCAGCTCGTGGAGTTCATGAAGCTTCCCGGACGGGTCGGGCAGTTGGAAACCAGGAGCCGCATCGCCGCGGCGCAGGGAAAACGTGGATTGGACTTCTGCCATGGGACATTCACTTCCCGGAACGCCTGTGGCGGTCAAGAAGAGAGGGAGAGAGCCTGGAAATAAGATCGGCGTAAAGGAGCAGAGATCCCCTTGTTGATGTTACCTCTGGATGATCTCGGCGTCCTTCGCCCCCTTGAAGAACCCGCATCTTCGAGCCTTGGGCATTTCATAGCCGGGATCCCCGGGCGACACTTTCGTTGGCACTTGCTATCGGTTGCCATCGGCGGATCGCTCGCTACCTTCCGCCCGTGCCCGAGCTGCCGCCGCTCTCTCAAGATGAAATCCGCCGCTACGCCCGCCATCTTTCGGTTCCCGGGGTTGGCGAAGAAGGCCAGCGCAAGCTAAAGGCGTCCTCCGTGCTGATGATCGGGACCGGCGGACTCGGCTGCCCCGCCGCCCTCTATCTGGCAGCGGCAGGCGTCGGACGCATCGGCCTGATCGATCCCGATAAGGTGGATCGCTCGAACCTCCAGCGGCAGATCCTCCACGGCGAAAGCTGGGTGGGGAAACCAAAGCTGGAAAGTGCCGCCGCCCGCCTCCGCGAGGTAAACCCGCACGTCGAGCTCGAACTCCATTCCACCCGCTTCACCCCGGAGAACGCAATGGATCTCGTCTCACGCTACGACATCGTGCTCGATGGCTGCGACAATTTCCCCACGCGCTTCCTTTCCAACGACGCCTGCTTCTTCCTGAAAAAGCCCTGCGTCTACGGCTCCATCTTCCGCTTCGACGGACAAGTCACCGTCTTCGCCCCGCACCTCGGCGGTCCGTGCTACCGCTGCATGCTTCCCAGTTTGCCAGCCCCCGGCTCCGCCCCTTCATGCGAAGAAGCCGGCGTCCTCGGCGTGCTGCCCGGAGTGATCGGCTCCCTGCAAGCTATGGAAACCATCAAGCTGATGCTCGGCATCGGCGAGCCTCCACTGGGCAAGCTGCTCTGCTACGATGGCCTCCACACCACCTTCCGCAGCCTGCGCCTGCGCCGAGATCCCGCCTGCCGCCTCTGCGGCGACTCCCCCACCATCCACTCCGTCATGAATTCCGAAACCAACGCTTCCGCCTCCTGTTCCGTGCCCGGCTCGGACGTGCCCGCCATCTCCGTCGAAGACCTCGCCGCCCGCATCGATGCCGGTGAAGATCTCTACATCCTCGATGTCCGCCAGCCGGAGGAAGAGGCCGAAGGGATGATCCCCGGCACCGTCCTCATTCCCCTGCCCGAGCTGCCGGAACGAGTCGCGGAAATCCCGGCGGATCGCCAGGTTTTCGTCCACTGCCGCTCCGGCGGCCGCTCCGCCCGCGCCGTGAAATTCCTTCAGGAAGCTGGCATCCCGAATGCCGTCAACGTCGCCGGTGGCATCAACGCGTGGAACGCGCTGGAACGTTAACCAGCGGCTCCGGCTTCTTCTCCTCCGCCGGAACGTACTGCACGCTCCGGTGGACCCACACGCTCTGCACCAAGCCGAGCAGGAACATGCACATCACCACGAAGGTGCCGGAGTAGCTGATTAGCGGCAGCGGGATACCCGTAATCGGCATCAGCAGGATGCACATGCCAATGTTCTCGAAGATGTGCGCGAAAAACAACGCCACCACCCCGCCCACAATCAGCCGACCCATGGGATCCCTCGCGTAGGTGCCGATAAACAAGCACATCACGAGCAGCAGCGCGAAAGAGGTAAGCAGCAGGATGCTCCCGCGGAAGCCGTGTTCCTCCGCGATCACCGGGAAGATGAAGTCGTTGTGCGCCGTCTTCCACGGGATGAACTTCTTGTCGTGCAGGGAACCGCGGTTCTCGCCGGCGTTCCAGCCCACCCCGCCCCAACCGGATTTCCCGATTGCCACGGCGATGTGATGAGGAGCCCAAGCGTCACCGCTGGTGTCCACCTCTTTGCCTTCGACCATGTCGAAGAAGAGCTCGATACGTCCGGTACCACGCTCGGACACCTGCGGCAGCACCACGAAATAGACGATCGGCAGGATCGCCACCCCCAGCAATGCCATGCAGGTCATGTAGCGGAAAGGCACGCCGCTGATCAGCAGGCACACCACCGCCAAGGGTATCCAGACGAGAGCGGAGCCCATGTCGCCCATCGCCACCACTACAAGGAAAGGAACACCGGTCAGCGCGCCGATGAGCCCGACTTTCACCATCGGTTCATCAAGGATCCAGCCGACCTTCGGGATCAATCGCCCCAGCCGGGGCAAGTCCTGGAGCAACCAGGCGATCAAGAGCACGCCGGAAGTGATGAGAAGCTGCGCGGGCTGGAAATTGAGACCGCCGGGCAGCGCAATCTGGTGGACTTCCTTGTCCGATCCCATGATCGAGGCACAAAGCCCGAGCCCCGCTAGATAAAGAGGCACGCCCAGCCAGCGGAACCACTTGTAATCCACCAGAGCGGTAGCGAAGTAGACCATGGAGCCGATCAGGATCCAGAGCTTCTGCTTCTCCGCATACCACGCGCCCGCGGTAACTGCCCCCTCCGGCACCGGCAAATGCCGCGCCGCACTCTCAATCGAGAACACGCCGAAGGCCAGCAGCCCGTACATGGTGAGAACCAGCGGCCAATTCAACCCGAGCAATTTCCGGAACAGCGGCGTCATCGAGGGCAAGCGAGCATAGTCCCCCGGCCCTCCCTGACAAGCGGAGTCGCGCAAGGTCTTGCGAAACTTCTCCGGCCCTCCAAAACTCAAGCATCATGCGACGCCTGCTTGTGCCCCTTCTCGTCATCCTCACCCTCAGCGGAGTCTTCTTCTGGTGGTGGACCCGCCCGGAAAAGGTTGTCGTCCGCCGCACGGCCGCTCTTTTCGAAGCCGCCAATGTCCCCGCGGATTCCGGGGATCTCGCGCGCAGCACCCGCGGCCCGGCGCTAGAAGGCTTCCTCGCCCCGCAAGTCACCTTCGAAGGCCCGGAAGGCCCCACCGATGAAATCGGCGGCTCCCAATCACGGGACAGCATCGTCGCCATGTACAGCGGCCTCGCGAAGTACTGCCGCAGTGCCACGATCCAGGATCTGCAGATCGAATCGGTCACCGTGAGCGGTGATGAAGCACAGGTCATCGCGAAAGCCGATGCCATTATCGAGCTCCCAAACGACGAACGACCGGTGGATGGAATCCAGAATTTCGACCTGACTTGGAAGAAAATCGACGGCAAGTGGCTGATGGAGAAGGCAAAATGGAGCGAATCATCGAGATAAGCACCAATTTCACCGAGATTCTACTTGGCAAGTCCCCCCGCCTCATGCAGTTTCCCCGCCCCCGCCACCCTTGGTGGGCTTTTCCGAACGAATTTACGCACATGGCCGTTGCTCTTCGCCTCAACCGTCAGGGAACCAAGGACCGTCCCTACTATAAGATCGTAGCCGTCGATAGCCGCAAGCGCCGCGACGGACGCTACATCGAGCAGGTCGGCACCTACGACCCGCTTAAGGAAGGCACGAATTACACCGTCGACCTCGAGAAGGCCGACAAGTGGATCGGTGTTGGCGCTCAGGTCTCCGAGACCGTGAACAGCATCATCCGCAAGGCGCGCACCGCCGCCAAGGCCTAGCTTTCCGCACTTCCGGAACTTTCCCGGCCGCACCTCTCGCAGGTGCGGCCTTTTCGTACTCTGGCCTCCCGCTCCCCTTCCCTGATCCATGGATTACTCCGGACTCATCGCCCAGCGCCGCCGCCGCATCGGCGAAATCGATGACATGATGGCGGATGCCTCCTTCTTCAATGATCCGAAGAAGGCCGGGGAAATCGTGCGCGAGCACCGCAAGATCAAGAGCACCTTGGAAATCTGGGATCGTCTGGAATCTGCCAAGCGCCAGCTCGAGGAAAACGAGGAGCTCTCCAAAGGAGAGGATGCCGACCTCGCCGAGATGGCGAGGGAGGAGATCCCCGGCCTCCAGACCGAGATCGAGCAACTCTCCGAGGATATCCAGTACGCGTTGCTCCCGGCCGATCCGAACGAGGACCGCGATGCGATCGTGGAAATCCGCGCCGGTGCCGGTGGCGACGAGGCCTCCCTTTTCGCCGGCGAGCTACTGCGCCTCTATCAGCGCTATGCGGAGACCCGCGGCTGGAAGACCGAGCACCTCTCCAGCAGCCCCTCCGAAGTGGGCGGTTTCAAGGAAGTCTTCCTCCGTGTCACCGGGGATGAGGTCTTCCGGATCCTCAAGTATGAGTCCGGCGTCCATCGCGTGCAGCGCGTTCCGGCCACCGAGACCCAAGGCCGCATCCACACCTCCACCGTGACTGTCGCTGTCATGCCGGAAGCGGAGGAAGTCGACGTCGAGCTGAAACCGGACGAACTGCGGATCGAAGTCTGCCGCGCCGGTGGTGCCGGCGGCCAGCACGTGAACCGGACCGAGTCCGCCGTGCAGGTCTTCCACCTTCCCACCGGCCTCTACGTCCGCTGCGAAGACGGCCGCTCCCAAGGCCAGAACAAGGAACGCGCCCTCCAGATCATGCGCACGCGCCTCTACGAGATGAAGTTGCGCGAGGAACAGGAGAAGCATAGCGCGCATCGCCGTGCCCAGATCGGCTCTGGAGACCGCTCGGAAAAGATCCGCACCTACAATTTCCCTCAGAGCCGCGTGACCGATCACCGCATCAGCCACACCTCGCACAATCTCAACGGCATCATGGCCGGAGATCTCTCCGAATTCACCGCGGAACTGCAGAAGGCCGAAATGGCCGAGCGCCTGAGTGAGGCCGGGATCAAGTAAGCGGCACTACTTCCCTATCCACCGGAAGACCGGACTGAGATCCTCCACCTCGCCATCCAGACGGACGAGCTGGCGGATATAGAGGACGCGCCGCCCTTCAGAGTCCTTCCCGGCAGCGAACTTGAGATTCGCATAATCCGCCTCGCCTTTCGGATTCGGATCGCCGTCCTCGATCAGCCATTGGATCCCGCTCCACAAGCCCATCGGAGACTTCGGATCCTTCTGGTCGATCTTCACCTGCTTTTTCGTGGCACCGAACTTGCACATCATCTCTTTCCCATCCGTGGAGAAGGAAAAGACACTGATCGGCAGATTGGCTCCCTTGATTGAAATTCCCACCGCGCCGTCCGCGGCTTCCTTCACGACCACCATGACTTCCCCGGTCTTCCTCATTTCCATCTTGTCCAGTGAATCGAGGAAGAGCTGATACTCCAGCTTCGTGACGCCCATGTTTTCGTGATAAGGAAGGGGCTCCCCGGGCTTGAGGTCCTTGTGCTCCGCCAGGTGCTTCTCGATCCACTCCGGTTGCCGTGCCATCGCGGCCTGCACCCGCTGCGCCACCGCTTCAGCTTCGGGCGGCATCCCTATCTCAAGCATCTCCGCACGATACTCTCCGGCAGGAGGAAGAGGCTCGGCCGCGGACAAGGGCAGCAGAGAAAGGGACAAGAGGGGGACGAAATAACGGAACATGACCTTGTCGTTCTGGCAGCCAAGTGGATCGGCTCAATTCAAAAGTCCGGATCTACTTCGCCGGCCAGCGGATTAGATGATTCGCCGCATAGATCTGGCGGTCTTTGCAGAATCCCCGGACATGTAGAGAATGCGATCACCCTCGGCATCAATTCCGATCCCTACATCCATCAGTGCCCAATCCTTCTCGCGATCCGTACTTAGCTCTCCCGAGAAGACCTGCCACTGCCGCCCCTTCCACTTTCCGATAATCTTGGACGAATGCCTGCCCGCCGACTCGTCATTGTCCACGAACTTGCCAAATTTGCCGCTTAGCTCTCTGCCGTCTGCCGAGAGCATGAGCTCGAACGGCTCCTTCAATGGAGGCGCATCAAAGGCGATCTTCAACGATCCGCCGGGGCCATTGATCACTTTCACCACCGTCGGGCCGAATTTCTTGAATCTCACCTTCTCCATCTCGATCACCGCGAGATCGTAGTCCTTTTTGCTGATCCCCATGTTCTCGTGATAGGGCAGCATTTCTCCCAAGCCGACATTGGGGTGCTCCTTTAGGTAACCGATATACCATTCCGGATCGGAGCGAAGAGCCGTATTGTAGCGCTGCACGAGTCGATTGAGGGCTTCGGATCCGGCGGGGAGATGAACCTCTGCCTGATATTCCCCGGGCTTCGGGAAAGGACTCGGAGCCAAGGCGAACTTGGCCGCAAACCCGGCCCCGACGATCACGAGGAATAGGATGAGAAGGCGGTAACGATGCACGGGAGGATGGCCGCTTTTGCCAGCGTGGCGGATCCCCCTCAATTCCAAAACCGTGCAAGACGCCCCGGCTCGGGAGATGTCGGTGTCACGAAGCCGCAATCCGCTATAAAAAATCCGTGCCTGACCCGGCTGATTCGCTTCAATTGTTCGCAAGCGGAGGCCATCCGTTCACGTCTTTCCTGTGCGTCAAAATGTCTAGTCCTGTTCAAATTCTCCATGCCGACCGCATTCCTTCCACCGGTTGCATCGTCATCCCGGGCCGTCTGGGCCCTCAGGAACTCACTCACCTTGAAAAACTTTTCGCAGGCAGGAAGATCAATTGGCTGATCGAGGAGCACTCGAAAATCGATCCCGCGATCATGGCTCACCTGGAGCGATCCGGCTCCGGTGCCGCTTTCTCGGAGGACGAGCCAAACCCGGCAGCCGCCGGCGAGCACATGAAGCCGGTGCTGGAAAATGGCGGCGTGCTCATTTTCGTCCCTGGTCGTTCCGTGGCCCGCGCCGCGATCCCCTGCCACATCCCGGGTAAAACCCTGCGGACCCTCTGCTCCTTCGGCCTGCCCGTCCTGCCGATCAATATCGACTACCCGCGCGAAGCCTGCCTCAGCATCGAGAAGCCGGGCTCCATGCCGCACGCTGTGATCTCCGTGGCGAAGGAAATCCCGGCGAAGGACGCTTGCCCGGCTCTCTATCGCGAGCGCTTGCAGGAATTGGTGGAGGAATCCTTTTCCCGCCGTCCGCTGCTCAAGACCTCGCTTGGCACCGCCCTCCTCCACGGCCTGAAGAAAAACAGCCGGAACAAGCTCCATGACGGCTCGGATGATTCGAGCATCGGCTACGATCGCATCTTGGGTGCCGCACTCGTCTTCTCGAAGTTTATCCGCGAGTCCACCGACAATCCGCGCATCGGCATCATCCTACCGCCGGGCAAGGCGGGCCTGATCGCAAACTTCGCCGCCATCTTCGCCGGCAAGACGCCGGTCAATTTCAACTTCACCGCGGGCCATGAAGCGATCCGCTCCGCGATGCGCCAGTCAGGCGTCGACCGCTACATCACGGCGGATCCCTTTGTCCGGAAGCTGGCTTCCTTCCCGTGGCCACCGAACCGCGATCTCATCTTCATCGAGCGCACCCTGCCTTCGCTGAAGAAGAAGATCGTGACCTGGACCATCCTCGGCAAGTTGCTGCCGGCCTCGATGCTGACCACGATGTTCCGCCTTGGTCAGAAGAAGAACAATGACGAGGCCATCCTGCTCTTCACCTCCGGTTCCTCCGGCGAGCCGAAGGGAGTCCCGCTCACCCATCGCAACGTGCTCGGCAATGTCTGCCAGTTCGGCACACGCCTCAATCTTGAGTCCGGTGCCGCCATCCTCGGCTGCCTGCCGCTCTTCCACTCCTTCGGCTGCACCGTCACGCTCTGGTATCCGATCATCGAGGGCATCGATCTGGTCACCTACCCGAATCCGCTCGAAACGAAACGCCTTGCGGAGCTCATCGCCCAGCGCGGCGTGAATGTGCTCCTCGCCACGCCGACTTTCCTGCGCGGCTACATGAAGCGTGTCGAGCCGGAGCAGTTGAAGTCTCTGCAACTGGTCGTGACCGGAGCGGAAAAACTGCCGGACAATCTCGCGGAGTCTTTCCAAGAGCGCTTCGGCATTCCGCCGCAGGAAGGCTACGGCCTCACGGAAACCTCTCCAGCCACCAACGTGAACCTGCCCGATCCTGCACCGGTATCGGATGCCGTGGTGATTCCTTCTTCCCGCCGCGGCTCGGTGGGCCAACTGCTTCCGGGCATCGCCTTCCGCATGACCGATCCAGCGACCGAGAAGCCGATGATCGGCGACAAGCAAGGCGTGATCTGGTTGAAGGGCGCGAACATCTTCCCCGGCTATCTCAACAACGCGAAAAAGTCCGCCGAAGTCCTGACCCAGGACGGCTGGTTCCGCACGGGTGATGTCGGCCGCATCGATGACGACGGCTTCCTCTACATCGAAGGCCGCATCTCGCGCTTCTCGAAGATCGCCGGCGAAATGGTCCCGCACGAAACCGTCGAAGCCGCCGTGAACAAGGCCCTCGGCCTCGACTCCGAAGCGGAGCGCAAGATCGCCATCGTCGGCATCCCGGACTCCCAGAAGGGCGAGGCCATCATCCTCCTCTCCACCATTGCCGGCCCCGCCTTGGAGCAAGAGTGCATCGACCTGCGCTACAAGCTCATGGACGCCGGCTTCCCTTCCCTGTGGTGCCCGAAGGCCATCATCCCCGTCCAGGAGATCCCCGTCCTCGCCTCCGGCAAACTCGACCTGAAGGGCTGCGAGGAGCTGGCACAAGGGTAAGCATCAAGTAAGCTCCCTCGGCGCAACTTCATCACCCGCCGTTTTCAGCGGCGGGTGAGTTCGCGGGAAGCAAGCTTGCCGCCCAAGGTCACAACGAACCATTCGGCCGGCTTCTTGCCGAAACTGACGACGTAGAACCACAGGGAGACCTTCTCGCCTAGCCTCTCTTGCATGTCCTTGGCTTCCGCAGGGTATTGGAGAACCACTTTCAGCTTTGCGGGATCCGAGACATGGACCCCTTGCGCCACTGCCGCTTGCTTGGCGATCTCGACCGCTTGATTCCGGGAGAGCGGTGGAGCAACCCCGGCCTCCGGGCTCCAATAAGCCGTTTGGGCTAGTTCCTCCCCTGAAACTTTGAAGTATGCCCAATCGAAGACCTTTGGATCCTCGATGGAGTTAACCCCGGACGAATAAAGCGTCCAATCTTTCGCCTGCACACCCGGGACAAGAGCCAGCAACAAAACAGCGATCCGCACGGCTTTCATCAGTATCCGTCCTCCCTTTCGGCTTTCACCAGCTTCCCGTCCGCCAGCACGTGGAGATAGACCTCCCTGCTGCTTGAGCCGCCCTTCGGGGACATCGCAGCACCCCATAACTGCTCGGCCTTCCGCACCCCATCGCTTTTGATGTGGAAGACCGCGCGGTAAGCGGTCGGCCTGGGTTCCTCCGACGGATCCGCTGGGATCGAATGATAAGAACGTGGGCCTGCCACTGGGGCGGGAGCCCTCTCTTCCGTGAAAGAAAGGAGCTTCCACTGTTTTCCATCCAGCTTTTCCGCGACCTCCCGAACACAGGTGGCCAGCGCTTCTTCAAAATTCCCTTCCGCCGCTGCCGCCGCCACATAGCGCTCACCGGAAACCACCACTTGATAGGCGTGATTTGTGCCGCCCCATTCCAATCCGTCGATGGTGACGATATCAGGATACATGCGGGCCTTCCCCGTTTTGACACGTTCCAAGTATTCAAGATCCGCAGCACCGAGTTGCGCGGGCGAAAAGTTTGCCACGGAATTCCCGGCCAGCAGGGAAACCCGGTCATCAGTCAGATTGATAAGCTGTGCTTCTACCTTCTTGCCGGGGGCGTGCTGCCACTCACGGGCCTCGCCTAGCCAATATTGCCCGATCTTGCGATCCTCCGCGGAAACCTTCCCGGACGGAAAGTCAGGATGCATCCCCAGCCCCGCCGTGGAGACGAGTTGCGAGGCCCCGCTCTTCAAGGCTCGGATCGCGTCTTGTTCTTCCGGCGCGAAGAGACCCGGCTCCATGTATCCGGCGGCCCCGATTTTCCCCTGAAACAGGATCCCGCTACCTTCGAACTTCACGAATCGCAGCCGCTGCATGCTTCCGTCCGCCATCTTCCACGGGCGGCTTCCGGTCGTCAGCAGTACCGGCTTGTTCTCCCCACTCGCCCAAGGGGCTGAGATGAAGCACAAAGCCAACGTAGCGATCCATGCACGAACGTTCACACTATCCAGCTAACGTCCTCACCTCGCGGGGTCAAGAAAGCTGCGGAGAACCTCAGCTCACGATAATCGCCCCCTTCAGCTCGCTCCAGATATACACGGCATCACCCCCGCGCTCCTCGCGCTTCTCCCAGGTGAACCACCCGTAGGTCTCGTTCCAGTAGAAATCATAGATCCGCATCCGCCGGACGGTCCGTCCGTCTTCCCACACCGGATGAACCGCCACCACACGGCGGACGTGCGTCGCTTCAAAAGGCCCGGCCTTTCCCGTGCCATCCACGATCAAGGCGATCTCGACCCGCGACTGGTGGCCAGCCACCAACAGATCAATCAATTTGACCGCCGCCTGCGGATCCAAGTCGTGGCTCGGTTCAGCGGCGAAACAAGTTCCGGCCGCCAGCACGGCAGCCCCTAGCAGGGAACGGAGGGAATGCATCGTGCGTGGGACGCACCACCTGCCGCGGCTATTCAGAAATCTTCGGGCCTCCCCACCTTTTTCCTGAAGAATCTCGACCCCGGCTAGAAAGGTTAACCGGAGAGACACTCTCATCTTCATCGCATTCATCCAATCCATCCCGGCCCCATCTTCCTGATCTGCCTCCATCCGCTTTCGTCCGCGGTTGAATCCTCCCGGAACCCGAATCTTTCCTACCCGATCCGCCGGTTCTGCCGATCCTCCTTGCCGCCAGCAAAGGCACTGCAACAAAGTGACCACCATCCGCGTTACTCACTTACCTATCATGAAACCGATGCTTCGCACCGCCACTCTCGCCGCCCTGCTCATCTCCTGCGCCGCGGGCCAGGATGAAAAATGGACCTCCATCTTCAATGGCAAGGACCTCGATGGCTGGACCCCGAAGATCCGCGGCCACGCCCTCGGCGAGGATCCGAACAAGACCTTCGTCGTGAAGGATGGCGCCATCACGGTGAATTATGAGAAATACGCCGATTGGGGCGATGCCTTCGGCCACCTCTTCTACAAAACGAAGTACTCCAGCTACCGCATCCGCCTCGAGTATCGCTTCACCGGCGATCAGGTGAAGGGCGGCCCCGGTTGGGCCACTCAGAACTCCGGGATCATGCTGCACTCCCAGGATCCGAAGACCATGGGCCAGGACCAGGATTTCCCCTGTTCGCTAGAGTTCCAACTTCTTGGCAAGGGCAACGGCGTGAAGACCACCGGAAATCTCTGCACCCCGGGCACCTACATCACCCTCGATGGCAAGGTGAACAAGACCCACTGCATGAACTCCAAATGCCCCACCCTCCCGCTCGGCGAGTGGGTGAAGGCCGAAGCCGAAGTCCACGGCGGCAAGCTGGTGAAGCACCTCATCAACGGCCAAGAGGTCATGCAATACAGCGATCTCAAGCTCGATGAAAGCGACAGCAATGCGAAGCCTCTCATCGAGATCCAGGGCAATAACAACCTCACCGAAGGCTACATCAGCCTTCAATCGGAGAGCCACCCCGTGGAGTTCAAGAACATCGAGGTGATGGAGTTGAAGGACTGATTTTCCTCTCAAACGTCGCGGGCTGGAAGCACCGGCCCGCGGTAGATTCCCGCACTGGATGCTTTCGGAAGCGAGAACATGGCAAGCACTCCCACTCGCCGCCCTGCAGCCTGAGCTGGGACCCTTTGAAGATTGGGTTCTCTGCGGCGGCCACTCGGTATCCCTGCTCACCGGCCGGGATGAGCGATCACACGGCGATACGGATATCGGAGTCCTGAGGTCGCAGCTCTGTGAGTGTCTGAGCGTCTTCCATCCCTCTCGCGTCTTCCTTTGCCTGGATGGCCAGCATCACCCATGGGACGGCGTCGATGTCCCTGACGAGGTCCACGACATCTGGATCGCCAGCGATGATCTCGAGCACTGGGTGCTACAGATCATGGTCTTCGACGACGAAGGAGACACCGTGATCTATCGCCGCGACCCGCGGATCCATTGGCCCTTGGAAAACCACTTCACCGTCATCAACGGAGTCAGGGTGCTGAATCCATTGGTCACCTTCCTCTTCAAGGCGAATCAAATGAAGCTCGCGGACAAGGACGCGCAGGACCTCAGCGCCATGATCGCTCGTCTCAAGCTTGAATCGGAATAGGATACAAATGTTTAGCCCCCTTATCGCATGAAGGCCCACCTAAAGGACGATAGCCCTCCGGAGTCATGCCGCTAAACCTGCGGCGGGCGCTCCACTGGCAGTAGAAGCCTTTCTTTGCATCTGAGAAATTCCCTCCAAGATGCTTCCTACCCGCTCCTCCTCGACCATAACCGGATTCGCCGTTTCGACATTGAATCCTGGAAGTTCGATGTCCGGTCTTCTCCTTCCTTCCCGCCTGTTATTTCCCCTGTTTTATCAGGCGGAACAGGCTGCAAATTTCCGGGGTTTCCACGCTCCACTGCGGCAACAAAAACCGGAATCCGCACTTTACCGCAAATCGCTTGCAAATGCGACCCTCCTGCGCGAAGGATTTCTCGTCGATGCGCGGCTCACCTCTGCTCCGAACCTTGATCGTCCTTGCCGCGCTGCTGGTTACAGGACTCGCCTTATCGCGTCTGACCATGGCGCGCCCCTCCCCCTCTACCAGCGCGGCCAAGCAGGAAACGAAGGCCGCTCCGGAACCGGCCCTCGCCAAGACCACCTTCGAATTGATCCTTTCCGGCACCGCGAAGGAGGTCTCCCTCGATGCCGGTGCGGCCACGGTGACGAAAACCGACACTGCCGGGCCCATCAGTGGCAGCTTGGAGCTTTCCGGGGAATCACCGGTCGTCTCGCTACGCGTGACTTGGAAAGACGAAGCGCCCGGCCATCGCTTCGCCATGCTACGCTTGGAAGTCCCGGGCAAGGACACGCTGGAACACGTCTTCACCGCCCCCGGTGAGATCGATGACATTTGGGAACCGCTGCCATGAGCCACGAGCACCACGATTGCTGCGCCCATCATTCCCAGCATCATGAGCTGGTGATCGACTCGCTGCGTGTCCACTACCGGAACACGCTGGCGCTCGATGACGTCTCCTTCGCGACCTCCTGCGGCAATCGCGTCGCCTTGGTGGGTCCGAACGGTGCAGGCAAGAGCACTCTCCTCAAGGCCATCGCCGGACTCGTCCCGCGCAGCGCAGGCAGCATTCGCTGGCGCGGTGCCGCCGTGAAGAAGTGGTCCCGCGAATTCGCCTACCTCCCCCAGCGCGAGGAGGTCGATTGGTCCTTCCCGATCACTGTGCGGGGTCTGGTCGAAATGGGACGTTATCCCCAAACCGGACTCTTCGGTCGTTTCCGCGCGGAAGATGACGCTGCGGTCGACAAGGCCTTGGCTTCGCTTGATCTCGTCGATCTGCAGCATCGCCAGATCCGCGAGCTCTCCGGCGGGCAACAGCAGCGTGCCTTCCTCGCCCGCGCCCTCGCCCAGGAAGCCCACGTGCTTCTTCTTGATGAGCCCTTCACCGGTCTTGATCGCAATGCCTCGAAGCAACTCGGCGAGTTGCTCGAGCGGCTTTCGCACGAAGGACGTCTGGTGATTGCTTCACACCACGATCTCAATTCGGCCCCCCGCTTGTTCGATGAAGCCCTGCTGCTGAAGACCCGTCCGATCTCCTTCGGTGCCGCGTCCGAAGTGCTTTCGCCCAAAAATATCGATCAAGTCTTCGGTCACATCGACGACAGTGAAGAACGCGCCGCGCCGAAGGCCCTGGCGTCCGCCCTCTGACCCTTTCCGCCTTGGACCTGCTCTCCAATCCCTTCTACCAGCGCGCCCTCGCCGCAGCCTTGCTGATCGGCTTCGCGAACGGCTTCTTCAGCGGCTTCGTCGTGCTGCGCCGGAATGCACTTTCGGTCAGCGCGCTCTCGCACACCATGCTGCCCGGGATCACCCTCGGCATCCTGATGACCGGTGCCCTCACCCAGGTCAGCGGCTTCCTCGGCGCACTCTTCGCCGCGCTGATGGTCGGCTTGGGTTCGGTGGCGATCTCCCGTGGCAACCGAGTCGCCCACGGCACAGCCCTCGCCGTGATCTACACTTCCGCCTTCGCGGCGGGTGTCGCGATCCTTCCTCTTCTCAACACTCGTCAGGAACTCGAACACTGGCTCTTCGGCGACATCATGGCCGTGGGCAATGCCGACCTCTGGGTCGCCTTTGGCATCGGTGCGGTCACTCTGGTCATCGCGAACCTGTTGATGCGTCCCCTGCTTCTCACGATGTTCGAGCCGAACGTCGCCGCCGCCCAAGGCGTGCCCGTAAGAGCAATGCAGTACCTGCTCTTCACGCTGCTGGTCTTGTCTCTCGTCGGCTCCCTTCAAGCGGTGGGCTGCGTGCTTTCCGTCGGGATGCTCGTCGCACCGGGTGCCACGGTATCACTGCTGACAGATCGAACCTCCGCACTCTTCTGGGGCGGTGGACTCATCGGCGCCGCGGGTGCCGTGGCAGGTGTCCTCCTTTCTTCTTGGTTCGGCCTTTCGCCGGGACCACTTATCGTAATGCTGCTCGGTGTCCTTTTCCTCGCCGCATGGGTCTTCAGCCCTCGCTACGGAGTCATCGCCGCGCGCCGGCGTTAAGCAGATCGATCTGAAGCACGAAGGGCCGACCTCCCGGTCGCCCCTTCGATGACTCAACGGGTTCTTCCTTCGCTGCCTCAGGGCTGGGTCGCCACCAGACGCGCGAAGAGCTTCCCTGAAGCGGCATTCGAAGCCGGGATCGTCACCGTCACCACATCCGGATCCTGGGTCGTGTCGATGGTCACCGTCACACCATTTGCATCCGGACCGGCGGAGGCTGCACCGATCACCACGGAGTTTGGCCAGCTTCCCAAGCTGCTGCCATACTCCACCTTCAAGCCCGCCACCCCGATGCTGTCCTCCTCGCGGCGGAAGCTGAGGGTAATCCCCGAGCCCGCGCTGGCCGTTGCGGTCGGCTGGATCGAGGCCGAATCATTCAGCGTCGGATCCCCGCCAAGCACCCACTCCAACCCGGTTCCTAGACCATCGCCATCGAAGTCGAATTCGAAGTCCGTATTGCTCAGCCCCGCAAAGCCCGCCGCCCAGCTTGAATAAGCATTCCCCGCCGACACCGTGAGCACGATATCATTGCCGCTGATCGCAAGCGTGCCACTCAAGCCCGGAGCGACCTCCGCCGTGACGTCTGCGGAATCAAGGGTGCCGGTAATGCCGCCGCTGGTGCTAATCAGCGTGTAAGTGCCCAGCTCAAGACCGTCCGCCCCCGCCAGCGCGAGCTCCGTCAGACCAAAGATCCCCGCGCCCAAGCTCAGCGAGCCACCTACATTGATCCGATCATTCGGACCTGCGAGCGCGCCGAGTTGCATGAAGATCCGGCCCGCACCAAGACCGGTCTGGCTGGCATCCAAGTTCCCCTGGATCGTCAGCGTCGCCCGCGTGTCGGTATTCACCCCGCTGGCACTCGTGCCACCTGGAGAAAGCTTGCTCGCCGCATAGAGTTTCACACTGCCAGCAATCACGCCGGAGCCACCAAGCGTTCCGCCTAGGGCGCCCGTGCCGCCGACACCGAGGGCTTCGCCGAAGTAGATGCTGCCCGGGACCTTGCCATCCACCAACAGGGAACCCCCGTCCACGATGTGAGTCGGGCCAGTGTAGTCGTTGTTCGGATTCGTGATCACCACCGTGCCCGTCTGCCGCTTGGCGAAGCCCGCGAGGCCATTGCCGGTCATCTTCCCGGAAACCACGATCGTGCCACCGATCGGGCTGATGCGGGAAACACCCGCCGCTACTGCTGGATCCGCATCGAAATGAATGGTCCCGGAAAGCGTGGCATCCAGATATCCACTCGCGAGATTGATGATCTTGTTTCCGGTACCACCGTTCGAGAAGTAGATGTCGTTGTCGATCGTGCCCCCGGTCACGGACAGCGTGTTCACGTTCGCAGTCCCAGGCCCCATGACGAGCGGCCCGGAACCGATGTTCACATCGCCCGCGATCAAGGTCCCATTGTAAATGTTCAAGCCACCGCTGAAGGTATTCGCCCCCGTTAAGGTCAGCACTCCCGTGCCACGCTTCGAAACGATGCCGCTTCCGGAGATGAGCCCTCCGTAGCTCAGATCATTGCTGCGGTTGATATCGAAGCCCGCATTGTTGAGCACGTCGCCCGCAATCGAACCGGTGGCACCGTTGCCGATCTGCAGGACACCCGCGTTTACGGTGGTGAGGCCGGTGTAGGTATTCTCCGCGGTGAGGATGGTGAGCCCCGTTCCGGCCTGAGTGAAAGTCCCGCTGCCACTGATCACGCCGCCAAAGGTCACGGTACCGCTGCGATTCGTGATCACGCTCGCGTTGTTGATGATTGGTGCCGCCACACTGCCAGTGCTGCCGCCATCGCCGATCTGCAGTGTACCCGAGTTCACGGTGATCGGGCTGGCGCTCGTGCTGGCACCGGTCAGGAACAGCGTTCCGCTGCCATCCATCGTGATCGGCGTGTTGCCGGTGATCGAGGCCCCCAACGTGACATTCCCGCTGGAAGTGATGGCAATCGACGTCGCATCGAGAGTCTCCGTGCTCACAGGCAGGATCGAAACGTCATTGCCCGCGGTGTTCTTGAAGGTGACGTTCCCGACAAGGACATTGCCGGCGAGGGAGATGGTCCCCGCAGCGGCATCGATGAACTCAATATTGTCGCGATCGTAGAAGTTGTCCGCAACCCCGGACCCCTTGTTGCGGAAGTTCCCGGAACCATCCTCGGTACTCCAGTATTCGTTGCCATAGCCACGCCACTCCAGATTCGCGGCTTGGAAATTGTAGAGAAGGTCGGAATTCCCTCCCGCACCACCCAGACTGAGCGAAGCGCGTCCCGCGTTCAGCAGAATGAAATTGTTGAGATCCAGACCGCCATTCCCGTCGCGAAGAATCACCACCCCGGAGGCAGAAGACGCGGCATTCGCCACGACCGCCACGAGGTCGCTGCTTTCGATGCTGACATCGGCTGCACGGAGAAACTGGTTCGCACCCGTGGTCGTGGGATCAAAGCGCAAGGTCGATCCACTCACGAACTTGAGAGAACCAGTGGTAATGCCCTCGCCGTCGATGGTTCCCGCCGAATTCACCGTGATGTCGCTGGTGAAGGAGCCCGATGCCTGGAGCGTGCCGCTGCTGACGGTCGTTGCCCCGGTGTAGGTATTCGTCCCGGAAAGCACCACCCGACGGGTCCCGGCAATGTTGAGCGCGGATCCAGCCGTGGACTCTCCGATGTTTCCACTGAAGCTCAGCTTGTCCGTGGCGTCGCCATTGCTTTCCAGCGTTGCACCACCATCCAGCGTGATCGAGCCGGTGAAGCTGTCGCCTGCCAGAGTGGAACTGGCCGAATAGATCTTCCCACCGTTGATGGCGAAATCGCGGGGAAAGGGATTGGTGATCTCAAATGCGCGAAACTCCGTCCCCGGCTTCAGCGTGATCAAGCCGCTGTTGTAGACAGACACTCCTTGCGTCTGAAGCGCTCCTTGCTCCACGACGATATCTCCGATGCTCACATTGCCACGCAGGTCGAATTGCCCCGCTCCGACTTTGGTCAGGGTGTAAGGTCCGGTCGTGTTCGAGGTCCCATTGCTGCCAATCCCGTAGCGAGTTCCGGACGCCGCCCCCACGCTGGCATTGCCGGTGAGGATCAGATTGTCACCGATCGAGTTCGCGTCACCGGAGTTGCCACTCGTCTGATAGAGCGCGCCAATGCCGCCCTGGCCGACACCAATGATTGAGACCGACTCTCCTGCGCCAAGACGCTGGTTGTTGAGATCCAAGGTCCCGCCGTCATTGACGATCGTGTCTCCCGCGACAGTCCCCAGAGCCGTTGCATTGCCTAGCTGGACAATGCCACCATCGATCGTGACGTTGCCGGTAAAGGTATTCGCGGCGGACAGCAATACGGTGCCACTCCCGGACTTGGCGATCGCACGACCGGCGGATGATTCGTTGATCGGCCGGGAGATCGTCAAAAGGCCTGTACCGTTGTGAACGATGGAGAGGTCACTCGCGAGACTCAGCGTGCCGACATTGTTCGTACCCGTCCCTTGCCCAATCGCGACGGATTGGTCGACACTCGCATCGACGTTCAGCAAAGCGCTGCCACTGTCGGCGGAGAAAACCAGCATGCGCCCGGTCGCATTGTTATGGTTTGTCCGGATCTCAAGCGGACTGGCGAAGGGTCCCTGCAGGGAAAGTGTTCTCAACGTGCGGGGACCATTGCCGAGGTAGGTGATATAGTTGCTGATCGGTGTCCCGCCGTTGAAAATCACTTCAGTGGTGTTGTCGAAGACAGGGGTGGCACCGTTCCAGTTGCTGGAAACTGCCGGGTCCCACGCGCCACTGGTGCTGCCGCTCCAAGTGAACGTAGCCGCGGGCACGGCTTGGGTGGCGATCAAGGCGGCGAGAATCGGGTAAGCTTGCTTTTTCATCGGTGAATCAATCGGTGGCGAGCGAGCCGCTCGGCTGGCTCCGGGAGTGGGCTCCCGGTGGCCGCGCCGCGGTGTCAGGCTAAAGTGTCCCCAGTGTCCAGAATGTTCCCCAATTTTTCCTACTTTTTTGTCTAAATAACAGAATCCGGCTCAAAGCCTCCATGAAAACAGCCACAATCATCTTATAATCAGCAAACAACGACTCACAAACACCCAATCCGCCGAGCTTGAAACACCCCAGTCGAATTCCTACCACAACTTTCAAATTATCGAGAAGAATCACAAATAGAATGGGTTTCGAATTTCGATCCTCCTTTCAAACGACTCCGATTCCCCGACATCGCTCGCGGGGCAAAAACCCCCAACAGGGAAACGCAAGAAGGTCCCAGCCTCGCAAAGCCGGCGGACCCGCCCATCCACTTCCACCCGTGTCGAACTGTCCTATGGTCTTCGCCGCCAAAACCACAGAAATGCAGATTCGCAACAACTTCGACACAATCTGAAATTCATTCACACATCATAAGTAAATGAAATAATGTTGATTCCAAATGAACATCCAATGATACACCTTATTCGCCGTCATGTGACAGAACATCACACAAACCATCCCTCCCACATATGGACACATCATCAAAACTGCATTCCACGGCCCGTGAACGCGTCCTTCAGACCAAGGAGCAGCGTGCGCACTCCCTAAGGGCCATCTCCGAGGGCCGCCCTCTGGACGCGGAACCCGATCAAGACCGCAAATGCCGGCGCCTTCAAACCGTGATGAATCTCCGTCCGGACCAGGCCGCGGAGATGGCAAGCGTGGCAGCCACCCCCAATCAGGCGGCCACTCATCGTTCCATCCGGGGACGTGAGATCGTCCAAGGCGACACTACCGACTTCTTGGATGTCTCGTTCCTCGAAACCGCCACCGCGGTCGCGGGCACCGTCGCACGGGTGGCATTCCATAGCCGGCGTCCCCAAGGATCCGGTTTTATGGTATCCGAGCGCCTCTTCCTGACCAACAACCACGTCATCGAGACGCCCGACCAAGCAAGGCAATTTGTCCTCGAGTTCGACTATCAACGCGACTATCGCGGACAGCCACGCCAAGTCACGCGCTTCGAGTTGGATCCGGATTCATTTTTCCTCACCAGCCAGGTGGACAAACTCGACTACACCTTGATCGCGGTAGGAAAGAGGATTGAAGGCAAGGGCACCCTCGAAGGCTACGGCTATTGCCCGCTGCTGGCCCGCGAAGACAAACACGTCTTGGGCGAGCTGGTAAACATCATCCAGCACCCCGATGGTGATTTCAAGCAAGCCGTGATCCGCGAAAACCAACTCGTCGCGAGACTTCCTTCCGTTTTGCACTACGTGGCCGATACGAATCCCGGCGCTTCGGGTTCGCTGGTGTGCAATGACCAGTGGCAAGTGATTGCACTTCACCATTGGGGCGCTCCCTTTACCGAAACAACCGGCTTGGACGGGAAACCTGTCCGCTTTGACGTGAATGAAGGCATCCGCATCAGCGCCATTCTGCGCGACATGGAGTCGAGATCAAACTCCCTCAGCATCCCCTTCCAACAGCTGTTGAAAAAAGTCGTCGAGCCAACCGTGGAGTATCCCAGTTCGCTGCTCAGCATCACCGGACGGGTCGAATCGGCTCCGGTGGAAGCGATTCAAAATCATGGAGGGCCGGCCGAGCTAAGGCCGGACGGAAGCGCGGTATGGAATATTCCGGTTCAGATCGCGGTCAATGTCGGTTCCTCCGCTCCAGCTCAACGGCCTGCGCCCACCAACGGTGCCCCCGTTCCCCAGACCGCGCCTCCTTCCTCACCACCGCACAATGGATCAAGCTTGGAGGCGATCACCATTGATACGAACTATGGAAATCGGGGCGGCTACAATCCCTCTTTCCTTGATGGCTTCACCATTCCCCTTCCCAAGCTTTCCAAGACCCAGAAGGAGCAAGCCGCCAAACTTAAGAAGCCTGATCCCGGAGCTGATCCCCACGAGCTCAAGTACACCCATTTCAGCGTGGTTCTCAACGCACGCCGCCGGCTCGCCTTCTTCACGGCCTGCAACATCGATGGGACAAGCTGGATCAATATCGATCGCGACAGCGGACTCCCGAAGGAGGCGGCAGAGGCTTCGGAGGTCTGGTATGGAGATCGGCGCGTGGAAGACAACGACCAAAGCGATCAATCCCTCTACGACAAGCAACGCCCCAAGCGGCTCTTCGACCGAGGCCACATGGTCCGCCGCCAGGATCCTTCCTGGGGCACCAAAAAGCGCGCGATCCGGGCGAATGCGGACACCTTCCACTTCGCCAACTGCATGCCCCAGGCTTCAACCTTCAATCAGTCGGCCAAGTTCTGGCAAGGCATCGAACAATATCTGCTCGAAGACAATACGGTAGCCGACAAGGACCGCATCACCGTCTTTACCGGTCCCGTCTTCGATGACAAGAGGGACAAGACCTACCGCTATGTGAAGGTCCCGCGGCAATTCTGGAAGATCATCGTCCGCATCCAGGACGGCCAGCCCATGGCGATTGCGCTGCTTGCGGATCAATCTCAATTCCTCAAGAGCATCCCGGAGAGCATCAGCGAAGCGACAGGGGAATCGATGGAGGCCTGGGATGACACCACCAAGGTCGATGAATTTCTCTCCTCGGTCGTGGAAATCGAAAAGTTGACCGGTCTGGATTTCGGGGACCTGCGCGACTACGATTCCGGTACCGGAGCGGAAGGTATCAAGGCCCCGCTTGGTAGCTTCAGCGACATTCCCCTGTCTCCAGCCACCCTCCGACGGAGCCCGGCACGCCCGCGCACAAGCCGCAGCCGTAGCTGACCCATTCACCATCCCGGTGTTCTCCCTTGGGGAACACCGGGACACTCTCCCACCTCCAATTCTTCCTTCAAGGAGCTTCGGACGCTTCTAGCCTCAGGAAACCACGGTCGCCTAGCGGAAGCCATGCCCTGCGAGCTTGGGTAGTGGCACCATCCTGAATCAACTCGTCGTTCGCCGCGGGTAGCCATGCCTGCAAATCGGACGCCTGATAAGCACCCAGCATGCCGTCGTCGCGATCCTTGCGGACGCTGTAGTTCAGCACAAAACGCGGATTGCCACCATTCGGATCGATGCTGCTCGCCAAGCTGCTGAAACTCGATGGATCGCTGCCGAGAAGATATTCGACGAAGTTCGACAAGCCATCGCCATCGGCATCGCCCTCTCTCCCTCCTGCGCCAGCTTCCCCGAAGGCCGCGAGACTCCATGCCGCGTAGCCATTAACTCCAGTGCCGGGTGAGACAAGCCCTGCCACCCATGCCGACGGATCGCTTCCCTGCTTCCTCACACCGAGACGCCGGATGGAGGAACCGGTGCCGGCAGCTGTCGTCGGCCAGGGAGCTTGCGCGGAATAGAGCACCTCGTCTTCCACCATGAGTCCGACGAAGTTCGGCTCGTCTGCAGGCGGCGGCACAAGCCTGCGCAGCCTGACCTCTCCCCCGGCGTCACGGAGGAAATCGCCCGGCGACCAAGGCCCCACCAGACGCACCATAGCCGGGACACTGTATTGGGTGCGAAAGGCGGTGGCTTGCGAGGGCAGCAGCACGGGATCGAAGGAAACCACCACCACCGCTTCGGCAGGCGCGAGCGTGAAGCCCGCCGGGAAATCGAAATCCACATCGCCGCGCAAGGTCCACCCGGCCATCGATTGGCTGGCCGAGCCGGTGTTGGAAATCTCCACAAACTCCGGGGTCGCCGCCGCCGGAAAATAGTGAATCTCACTCACTTGCACCGGGCCCACCCGCGGCACGGTATTGCTCGCGGCTGGCGTGTAGCTGGACAGCGGGGCCAAACCCGATGCGCCATCCGGATAGCTGCCGTAGGAAACTCCCGGAAGCACGGGTGTCCATTCCATGGCCTGCTCGAAGTTGTGCAGCTTGCCCGTAGCCGCATCGGCAGAGACCAGCCAGAGCTTACCGCCGCGGCTGCCATCCAGCGAGAACTCCCCTGCTCCCGGCGTACCCGGAGAGGGATTCCATTCGCCATTCGGATTGAAGTCCTGCTCGCTGAAGACAAGAAACTCGCCTGCCGGAATCACCGTGCCATTCGGGATGCGATACATCCTGTAGTCATCGGCTCCGGAGGCCGCGGCCACATTACCCAAATACCAGCCACCAATGTTCACCGGTGAGCCTCCCGTATTGAAAAGTTCGATCGTATCGAGCTGCGGCGCCACGGTGTTGGAGAGGATCTCATTCACCTTCACCGTAGCCAAGGCAGGCACGGTATCCACTCCCGGACTACCATGAACGGCATCGCTGGCCTTCCAGTTCAGCGGATTCTCGTAGTCGGCTGTTAGACTACCGCTGCCGGTGTATTCCAGAGCACTGCCATCGCCATCGGCACGCTCGGGCCAATCGTCCTCATCATCATAGGAGAACTCCGCGATCACACCCGCACCGCGGTCATAGACATGCACGGCCTCCCCCGCATTGTCCAAACTGCCATCACCCGGCCACTCTGCAATGATCCTCGCGGCAGCAGCGCTGCCATAACGCCTGCCAAAAGCCGCGCGATCCTTCACAATCACCCCGCGTGCCCCGGGAGCGAGGGTGAAGGCAGGCATCACCACCTTCGCAACGGGTGCTCCCTCGCCTAGTGAAACGCCCTGGAGATTTACCGCTCCGCTGCCGACATTCTTCAACTCGATCCACTCGAAGTCCCCGGCCACCGCCGCAGGCAGCGCGGAGGCCTCATCTGCATCCGGCGCGAGAGGATTGTAGCAGATCGCGCTTATTCGCAGGTCACCGGCGGCGGCATAGGTCTCGTTCACCAGATAGAGCGACTCAACCGGCCCACTCCAATTGGTTGCAGGAACGGCGAAGCTGCCCGATTTCCACGCCCGCGCGATGACCTTCATCGTTGCCGGAAGGGAAACCGGGGTGCCATTGTAAGCAATGGCCGAGGCCGAGGGGCTTCCACCTTCCGCACGGGGATCTGTTCCATCGGTAGTATAGTAAACCGTCGTCCCGGAGGGAGCCGTGATCGTGGTGGTATCTCCTGCTGCCACCGGTCCGGAAGCGCGTACAATTGTCGGAGCGCTTACGAATTGCTGGTCGATCCAGGCGGAGCGGCTGATGAGCCAGTTCTTCAGGATACTACGCTCATTGCTGATGTCGTTCGAAGTCGACGAGCCATACCAGCGGAGATAGTCGCGCTTTGCCGGGTTGTCGCCATCCGCCGGTTTGAATTCGGCAAGGTAACCATCAAGGATGCTACCGACGTTCGCGTTCGAAAGCGTGCCGCGTCGCATCGCCTGCCAGCGGTCCACATAAAGTTGGCGGAATTCGACATCCTGGAAAAGCTGCTGCCACCAGGAGAACTGGAAGTAATTCGTCGCGTCTCCCGTTCCGGTCCAGGTCGTGGGGCTATCGTCTCGGGAATCGGTGGAGTTTCCGGAGCGGTCGAAGTCCCATAACGGCCCCGCAGCCATCGGTGCGCCACGGTCCTTGTGGAAGTAGGCGCTCAAACGCAGCGCATCCACATTCTTCGCGAGCATGCAGAAGAGGTTGTGATCCGCCCATGCCGCGGAGTCGATGTAGTTCCGGTAGCTCCGCGTGCTGAAGCTCGACGATGCTTCCGTGAAAAGCTTGTCCTCGAAGTCTTGGAAGTAATTCACCAAATACGAAGACTGCTGGGTTGGCAGGTCGGCCCTCTTGGGCCGGTGAATCACCAGGCCATCCCCACCGGTCCCCGGAGTAGGCAGGTTCCGGGAGGTACGCCAGATGAACTCATCCGACTCGCCCGCATCCACCTTGAAGATATAGCCGCCGCTGACCCGCGGCAGAGTGACATCGGAAGGATCGATGTTCGCGACATCCACACGATCCGGGCTGCGGCGGATGTTCTCACAGAGGATGTAGACACCGCGGTAATCGGCACTCGTGTAATTCAGTCCATCGGTGTTCTGGTTGAAAAAGACCTCCACCAGACGGGTTCGCGGTGCCCAACGTCCCGCCTGTCGGCTCACCTCGTAGATCCAGGCATTCCGCATGAAGGCGCGGTCGAAGTCCCATCCCCCGATCAAGGCCCAGTCCTCTCCCGCCGGCATGCCGAGCACTTCCACGGACTTGCCCGCATTGCTCTCATCGAGCAACTCGATGCCATAAGACTTCTTCGGAAAGCCGGAAGAACTCCGGCCGCGCAACTTCACGTTCGCGCTCATCGAGAGCACTGGCACCGCGGACGGAGAAAGGCTGGCGTAGCCGCTCGCATCGCGATCATAGATCTGGATGCGGGCACTCTGGTCCTCATTGTTATCCGGAACTTCTCCGAGCCCTCGATTGTTCAACACCACGATGGGCAGCGCCGACTTGAAAGGCTGGCCTGCCGAGTAACTGGCGAGGGACGCCCCGAGCTTTTCATACTGCGCGCCACCTACAAAACCAAGCGCGCCGGTAGCAGGCGCATGGATCCGCGCACGGACGAGGGCGCTGTTACTGATATTGATCGCACCCGAATAAAGCGTCGAACTCGCGGTAGGCATGCTGCCGTCCAGCGTGTAGCGGATTTCCTGGCCGGAGATCGCACCACTCAGAGTGAGATTGAAGCTGGTTGAGGAAAAGGTCCCCGAAGTCTTCGAGAAAACGACCTCCTGCGGGATGACCAAGCCGTTGGTCCCGGCGTTCCTCGCGCCCGGCGTTGGAGTGGCAAAGTAACCGGGAGCGGGAGCAGGCCCCGCGATTGTCGTTTCGGCAATCAACTGCGGGCGGATGAAGAAATCGGTCGTATTCGCCTGCCGGTTGAAGCCGTGGATCGCCAGGACATTCTGCCCGCTGGTGAGAAGCCCGAGGCTCTCGGTCACATCGAAGTCCTCGAAAACCTCCGCGGAGGAATCGACATGGGCCTGGGTCGCAGCACTGTTCCAAGCAAGCGGCGTAAGCGCATTCCTCCGGACCTGGGTACCGCCCGATAGCAGCGGCTGGCCATTGAGCCAGACCGCGAAGCCATCGTCATACTTCATCTGCAGTTTCAGCGATGTCGTCGTAGTCCCCGAGGGCACGTTGAAGGGCACCCGGATGTAACAGGACGGGTTGTTCGCCGTCGTCATCGCCGAGTCCGTATCCCCGCCTCCCCCGATCTGGGTAACATAGTTTACGCCGCCGCTGTCCCGGTCGTAACCGATCCCCAGCGTGGCACTGTTCCAGCCCGCGGGGTTGAAACCCACATTCTTCCAAGTGATCGCCGGATTCGAGGCCGAGGTCGGGACGATCCACTGCGCCGCGGCAGTTTCCGCGACCAGCACCGTTTCCGAGGTGTTGGATGGAGTGCCGTAGGAGATGTCCGCAAACTGGCCTGGATATTCCGGCGAAAAGTGGGAGGCCACCGTATTGCCATTCGGCCGGATCAGCCCCAGATATTCCCCATCCGCGCTCAGCGAAAAACCGGTGTGGAGGGGCTGCCCTGGAACCCGCTTGTTTTTGCCGGAGGCGAAAACGACCAAATACCCTCCCGGCGGGATACTCGCAGCGGGAAATCGCCACTTGGTCTTCTCGGCCAAGTTGTCGGTCAAATACCAGTTTGTCAGGTCAGCTGTGACCGCGTCAGGATTGTAAATTTCGATCCAATCCGGGCGATCCCCGTCCTCGTCCCTAATGCCGTTTTGATTGCTCGCACAGAATTCCGAGATGACAGGATCAGCCAGGACCGGCTGGGACAGCGCAGGTACAAGGCACAGAGCGGCGAGGAATGAACGCATGGGGTGGGTTTTCCAAGTGAACAGCGGGGGGACGATTTTACCGGGTTGTGACGAGAACGTCACAATGTGACCCTAGGTTTAGTTTACCATGACGGCAAGGAGATCGTCTTGTCCCCGGAAACGGTTTGATCGTGGCGACACCAAATGCGGAAACATACACAATTCAGTGTTGGACTCGGGGGGCCCACTCACGTATTGCGGTGCCTTCCATGGCATACTTCCCGGACATTCCCAAGATCGTCTACGAGGGTTCGAAATCCAAGAATCCGCTCGCCTTCAAACATTACAATCCCGACGAGGTTATCGAAGGGAAAACCATGCGTGATCACATGCGCTTCGGCGCCGCCTATTGGCACGTGATGCGCAATAGCTTGTCCGACCCCTTCGGCGGCGGTACCGCGGTGACCCCGTGGGACGACCAGTCCGACTCGGTGGACAATGCCAAGAAGCGCGCTGACGTATTCTTCGAGTTCCTCGAGAAGATCGATATCGACTACTACTGCTTCCACGACCGCGACATCGCGCCGGAGCTGAATGACTTCACCAAGTCCACGGAGGCACTCAATGCCGTGGTGGATCACCTGGCTGGCCTCCAGAAGTCCACCGGCAAGAAGCTTCTCTGGGGCACCGCTTGCCTCTTCTCCCACGGCCGCTATTCGCAGGGTGCCGGCACCTCTCCGGATGCCCGCGTCTTCGCCTATGCCGCCGCGCAGGTGAAGGCCGCCATGGACGCCACCCACAAGCTGGGCGGTGAAGGCTACACCTTCTGGGGTGGCCGCGAAGGCTACGCCACTCTGTTGAATACGGACATGAAGCGCGAGCTGGATCACCTCGCCGCGCTGCTTCACATGGCCGTGGCCTACGCGAAGAAGATCGGCTACACCGGCCAATTCTACATCGAGCCGAAGCCGCGCGAACCCTCCACGCACCAGTACGATTCCGATTCCGCTGCCTGCCTGAATTTCCTCCGCCAGTACAACCTGCTGGACCACTTCAAGCTGAACATCGAAACCAACCACGCCACGCTGGCCGGCCACACCATGGAGCACGAGCTCACCGTGGCCCTCGGCTCCAACGCGCTGGGCTCCATCGATGCCAACCAGGGCGACACGCTTCTCGGCTGGGACACCGACCAATTCCCGAGCGACCTCTACGGCACCACCAAGGTGATGCTGAAGGTGCTCGAGATGGGCGGCTTCACCACCGGCGGCCTGAACTTCGATGCGAAGCGCCGTCGTGAGTCGCACGAACCGATCGACCTCTTCTACGCCCACATCGGCGGCATGGACGCCTTCGCCCGCGGCCTCAAGACCGCCGCCGCCATCCGTGCGGACGGACGAATCGAGGACTTCGTGAAGGCCCGCTACGCCAGTTGGGACAGTGGCATCGGCCAGCGCATCGAAAGCGGCAGCACCAACTTCGATGAACTGACCGAGTGGGTGAAGCAAAACGGCGAACCTGTCGTCGCCTCCGGCCGCCAAGAGCTGCTGGAAAACATCCTCAACGAACTTCTGTGACTTGCCGCGGGGCGACCCGCATCAGGTCACCTTCCAACGGGTGCCAAACGGTCCGGCGTGTATGCGCCGGACCGTTTCATTTTCCAGTGGAGGTCATGGTGATGCGATCTTTAAGTGCATCTAACAAGGCACCGTTCCCTCGCAATCCCGGGAACCATCCCCATCTCCGGACGAGAATAGAACGGAGCCAAAGGACCGCCGGCTTACGGCCCTGCCGGGGCGCGGTCTTGGCTACCCGCCCAAGCGGTGGCTCACGCCAACCAGCTCATATCAGGCCGCCCCTACGGGACTCAAATCAAGCCTTACTCACTCCGCCGACACCTCTTCCTCCTCGCTCGGAGGACGATTGTGCCGGTCGTAGCGAATGTCGCGGTTCTGATCGAGGAACACTGCGTCTTCCCCGATGTTCTTCGCGAGATCGCCGATCCGCTCCAAAGACCGGGCCACGAAAATCAGGTGAAGGAAATCCTCGGCCCGATCTCCCCCCTCCTCCAGCCGGGCGCTGAAGGTGGCGACCAGGCGCTTATGCATCTTGTCGAGCTCCTTGTCCTTCAACTGCAGGGACTGGCCGAGCTCGGCATTCCTGTCCGTATAGGCGGAAAGGGCATCGCGCATCTGCTGGTCGGCGAGCGCATAGAGCGGCTCCAAGAAGCTGACCTCCGCGCACTCCGGCCGGGCGAGCATCTTGCGAGCCCGCTTGGCGATATTGGTGGCGTGATCTGAGACGCGTTCCAGATTCGCTGCGACCTTCATCGAAGTGATCACTTGGCGCAAATCGCTTGCCACCGGGTGGAAGCGGACCAGCGTTTCCATGCCAAGGCGGTCGATGCGCAGTTCTGCCTCGTCCACTTCATCATCATCCGCAATCGCCGCCTTGCAGCGTTCAAGGTCGCGGTTGAGAAGGCCCTGCATGGCGCGCTCCAGGTTGAGACGGGCCTGACCGGCCATGGCGATGACCTCGTTGCGAAGATTGGCGAAGGCCTGATCGAACTCGCGGAGAATATGTGGGGTATCCGAGTGCATGGGTGGGGAATCAACCGAAACGGCCGCTAATGTAGTCGAGCGTGCGCTTGTGCGTGGGGTTTTCGAAGATCTTGCGGGTGTTGTCGTACTCCACCATTTCCCCGAGATAAAAGAAAGCCGTACGATCCGACACTCTTGTCGCCTGTTGCATGTTGTGCGTCACGATCACAATCGTGTAGTGATCGCGGAGCCCGAGGATCAGGTCCTCCACATGGGCGGTGGCGATCGGGTCCAGCGCCGAGCACGGCTCATCCATCAGGATGATCTCAGGATCCACCGCGATGGTGCGGGCGATACACAGGCGCTGCTGCTGGCCGCCGGAAAGACCGGTGGCGATGTCATTGAGGCGGTCCTTCACCTCGTCCCAGAGTGCGGCGCGCCGCAGGGATTTCTCCACGATCTCGTCCAGTGCGGCCTTCTTGTTCTCCCCGAGGGTCCGGGGACCATAGGCCACGTTGTCGTAAATGCTCCGTGGAAAGGGATTGTACTTCTGGAACACCATCCCCACGTGACGGCGGAGTTGGACCGGATCGATCGATTTGTCGGCAATGTTCGCCCCCTCGATAATGATCGAGCCCTTCGTCACCCGGGCACCGGGGACGAGGTCGTTCATCCGGTTGAAGCAGCGCAGGAGGGTCGTCTTACCACAGCCGGAAGGACCGATAAAGGCCACCACTTCATTGGCCGGGACATCCAACGTGACGTCCTTAAGAACTTTCTTATCCCCGTAGCTGAAATCCACTCCCTTGACTTGGATGGCGGGGATCCCGGCGGGAGCCGGGGCATCGGCGGCGGGCGGCGCAGGGTGTTCGTGCGTCATCGGCGGGGTCGTCGGCCGTCTGCGCGGCGGGGCTTCGGTTACCAGTGACATAGCGGATTGTAAAGGTCTCCCGCCCCGCGGCAACGGGCGGCAGAGGCAATCTGTCAGGGAATTCGAACGGCGCGGCTTGCCACGTGTGACGTTTTCGCCACAAATCGCGCCCGGAAAACTTCCCATGATCTCCATCCAACGCCTGTTCGGCAAAGAGGACCGCTTCTTCGACCTGCTCATCGCCAGCGCCGAGGAGGCGCGCCAGAGCATCATCGGCCTCACCCACATCCTCCGCCACGAGAAGGCCCCCTCTCTCGGCGAATTCGCGGAGGTCCGCAAAAAGGACAAGGCGATCACCCAGGAAATCAGCGACCTGCTGGTTAAATCTTTCGTCACCGCGCTTGAGCGTGAGGACATCGAGGCTCTCTCCACCGCCCTCTACAAGATCCCCAAGACCGTGGAGAAATTCGTCGAGCGCTATCTGATCTCACAGGAAAAGGTCGCCAGCACGGACTTCAATACTCACGCCAAGATGCTCGATGAGGCAACCGGTCTCGTCGTCGAGATGATCCATGCCCTCCGCAAGGGCATGGATATTGTGAAGATGAAGGAATTGAACGACCGCATGCAGCAGATCGAGGGCGATGCCGACAAGCTGATGGTCGACTGTCTGAAGGATCTCTACAGCGGCAAATACGACACCCTGCTCGTGGTGATCGTCTCCAATCTCTACGACCTGTTGGAGAAGGTCTTCGACCGTTGCCGCGATGTCGGCAATGTCGCGAAACAGATCGCCTACAAGAACTCCTGAAGCGCCGCTCATGACGCTTATCCTTGTCGTCATCCTCGTCGCGCTCGCCTTCGAGTTCATCAACGGCTTCCACGATACGGCGAACTCCATCGCCACCGTGGTTTCCACGAAGGTGCTCACGCCGCGCCAAGCCATCATGATGGCGGCGGTGACAAACCTCATCGGTGCCCTCGTCGGTCACGCGGTCGCGAAGACGGTTTCCTCCGGCTTGGTGGACTCCCAGTTCGTGACTACCTCCACAATCATTTGCGCCCTCTTCGGCGGCATCGTGTGGAATCTGCTCACCTGGTGGTTCGGCCTTCCTTCCAGCTCCACTCACGCGCTGGTCGGCGGCCTCTGCGGCGCGACGCTGGCAAATGCCCAGAACAACTTCGGGGCCATCATCTGGTCCCAAGAGAAGCTGAAGGACGGCAAGATCGTGATGGAAGGCGTCTATCACAAGGTCATCATCCCGATGATGGGCTCTCCGATCATCGGCCTGGTCGGCGGCTTCATCGTCATGACCATCCTCTACGCGCTGCTCCGCAACGCGCGTCCCATGTGGGTGAACCGCTTCTTCGGACGCGCTCAAATTTTCAGCGCCGGCTACATGGGCTTCGCCCACGGTCTCGCGGACGCGCAGAAGACCATGGGCATCATCACACTCGCCTTGGTCACCGCCACCACGGCGGGTTCTTTCGAAGCTCTGCCGAAATGGCTCGGTTTCCTGAAGATGGAAAAGACGCCCGCCGCCGAGCAGCTCCTGCTGACCGTGATGGACGGCAAGCACACGCTTGAGACCGCAGCGAAGCTGGAGGAAGAAGGCTTCAAGATGCGCTCCGGTGAATTCCGCGAGGCCTTCCTCTCCATGGCCGCGGAAGTCCACGAAGACCTCGGCGATGCCGCCGGCGCCGAGCGCACGCGTGCGGACGTCAAGGAAGACTACGATGCGAACGTAGCCCGCGAGAAAGCCCGTATCCTGCCAAAGGTGCCGATCCTCGGCCCGATGGTCGCGGCAAAGCCGACCGATTGGATAAAGGCGCTCGATGACGTTCAGGAAAAAGCGGAGAAGGACGGCAAGCAGCCTCTTCCTTCGATGGCTGGCAAGGTTCGCGAACTGGCTCCCGATGTCCCGGCTTGGATCAAGGTGGTCTGCGCGCTCGTGATGGCCGCAGGAACCTCGGCTGGTGGCTGGCGCATCATCAAGACCATGGGCCATAAGATGGTAAAGCTGCAGCCCGTCCACGGCTTCGCCGCGGAAACCACGGCCGCCACCCTGCTCGCCGTGACCGGAAAGCTCGGCATGACCGTCTCCACCACTCACGCCATCACCACCGCCATCATGGGCGTCGGTGCCACCAAACGCTTCAGCGCGATCGATATGAAGATCGTGAAGAAGATCCTCGGAGCATGGATCCTTACCCTCCCCGCCGCAGGTGGCGTTGCCTACATCTCGATGTGGCTCTGGCTGAAGGTAGCGGGGTAATGATGTGCCTCAGGTCGAGCTAGGGCGCCCCAATATCGGATGCCACTCCTGCGACTCGGGTAACACCTCGCTTCACCCGCATCCGGCGGTCTACTGCACGCGGCGCAGAAGCGACCGTCGGCATTTCGTCAGTTCGAGATATCTCCATATCTACGATGCGAGCCGTCGCCTCATCATCCACCAAAACAAAAACGCGCCGCGCAGGCGGAGCGTTTGGCATGGAAAAATGGTGGAGCCGCTGGTCGGATTTGAACCGACGACCTGCTCATTACGAATGAGCTGCTCTACCCCTGAGCTACAGCGGCGGGTTCCTTTGCAGGACGGGCGGGAATGAACCAGAGAGGAGACCTTCCGGCAAGCGGGATTTCCAAGAGAAAACAGGACTCCCCTACATTCGAAAAGGAAGCCCGGCTATCCGCTGGGGACGCCGGGCTCCGTAAAATCGGGCGGAAACGGGCATCTTGCCCGCCTTGATCAGAAGACCTCGCCTTCCTTGAAGAAGCGCTTGATCTCGGCAGCGGCCGCTTCGACGCCATCGGAGGCGTGGCAGACGTTGCGCATCTTGGCGTCGCCTTCCTTGTCACCGAAGTCGCCGCGGATGGTGCCTGCGGCAGCCGCCTTCGAATCCGTCGGGCCGAGCAGGTCGCGCACGCGGGCGATCACGTCTTCGCCTTCGAGGGCCAGCGCTACCACCGGGCTCTCCTGCATGAAATCACGCACGGAGGGGAAGAAGGGCTTGTCCGCGATGTGCGAATAGTGGTCTGCCAGAAGCTCGTCGCTCAGATAGAGCATCTTCATGCCACGGATCTTGAAGCCTTCCTTCTCGAAGCGGTTAAGAACGGTGCCGACGAGTCCCTTGGACACGGCATCGGGTTTGAAAAGAATCAGGGTGGTCTCGAGGGCCATGCGCGGGAGGTAGGCGGGCGGCGGCAGGCTGGCAAGCCTTTTGGTAGCAAGGCCCGGAGGATGTTTCCAATTCCCCGCCAACCTGCTTTCCCCGATAGAAACGGGCATCTCCGGACGGTGCCGAGGATACTTAAGCAAGGTTTATCACCGCGGACTGCGGGCAGACCTTCTTCCGCACCAAAATCAAAAACGGAGCTGGTCTCAAGGTTCCCTCTCTCCGGGCTACTTCCACGTCATAAAGCGAAGCGTCCAGATCCCGCACCCAAGCCAGCACCGCCTCGCTCTCTTCATCCCCACCGGCATGGCCGGGATAGCACACCATTGCCAACAGGCCCCCGGCCCTCAGCGCATCGAGCGCCTGCCGGGTCGCCGAAAGTGTCTCCTCCCGCAACGTGATCACCGCATGGTCGCCCCCGGGTAGATAGCCAAGATTGAAAACCACGGCCGCTACCGACCCGATATCCACATCCCGCGACAGGCGTGCGTGAGAGCCCTGGATCAAGGTCACACGCTTTTCCAAACCCACCGCCTCGAGACGAGACCTCGTCGAGGCAATCGCTTCCGCCTGGATGTCATAAGCGATCACCCGGCCGCTTTCGCCCACCTGCTCCGCCAGAAAGACCGTGTCGTGGCCGTTCCCCGCCGTCGCATCGATCGCTAGATCACCGGGACGGATCACCTCTGCCAGTTCCCGGTGGGCTCTCGCAGTCGGTCGTTCGGGCGCGCTCATGGACGACCAGTGTCCGCTGGCGGAGGATCCATCTGCAAGCCCCGCGGGACGAGAGCCACACAGATCCGCTGAAAAACGACCACCGCGACACAAGCCGCGACGCCGCTTAACAACTGCCTCATCTCTGTAGGAAAGAGCAGGATGAATCCCTTCCCCTTGATCAGCGAGGAGTAGCTGGAAACACAAAACGGAAACAGAAACAGCCGGAACTTCGTCCAGCCATCCATCGCCTGCCCCGGCACCTTCGTCGCAAAGATCAGCGCGATTCCGATCAGCGCCGAGATCCCTAGCGCCGTGAACCAGATCAAGGGCGACGGCTCGAAATGAAACGGAACAATTGTTAGATACCACGCGAGATAACACCAGAGCACCAGTTTCGGTGTTCTCAGGTTCGCGAAATAGTTCAACACTCGCATCGGCAGCCGCAGGATTCATCCCTATCAGCCGGCGACAACCCGAAATTCGGGCTTCTCCCCGCCAAATTCCGCGGCGCGTTCTGCAAGTGCTTTGACGCGTCCTGCAAGTGACAGTGCCCGCTTCCGCGCTACCTTGGCACCAGCACCGGGACGCCAAAAATGATGAACGATCGCTTCCGCATCTCCAATCTCCTGCTGGAACGTCTGGCTGAGCTAGGCCTCTCGCTGCCCGCGCTGCTGAGGCTCGCAGGCCTGCCCGCGACCTTCTTCCAGCAGGAAAAGATCTACGCCACCACCACGGAGCTTTTTAGCATCTGGCGGGCGATCGAAGAAGTCAGCGGGGATCCCGGCATCGGGCTGAAGCTGGGAAATGAGGCCCGCATGGAGCGCTACCACCCCATCGCCGTCGCCGCGGTCTGCAGCCGCACTTTCCATGATGCCCTGCAGCGGGTATCGCGCTACAAGCAGTTGACCTGCCCGGAAACGATCCAGTTCACGACCTCGGGCGAGGAGACCACCGTGGAGTTCATCTACTTCGAGGCGGACGACAACGAGCCGAAGACCCTCATCGATATGGCGCTCGCCTGGATCCTCACCACCGGCCGCCGCGGCACCAATGGCCAGATCATCCCGCTGCGCCTCGAACTGAAACGCCCCGCCGAGCGCCGCGAACAGCTCGAAGCCCACTTCGGTTGCCGCGTCAGATTCAAAGCCGGCCGCAATGCCCTGGTCTTCCTCACCAGCGATCTCGACCGTCCCTTCGTTACACATAACGAGGAGCTGCTCACCGCCATCGGCGCACAGTTGGAAAACGAATGGCAGGCGCGGCATAACACCATCGACATCGCCGGCCACGTGAAGGGCACTTTGAAGCGATCGCTCGCTGGGCGACGCCCCACGCTTCAAGACGTCGCCCGCGAGATCGGCATGAGCCCGCGCACGCTCCAGCGCCGCCTTGGCGAAGCGGAGATCACCTTCCAGCAATTGGTGGAAGACACCCGCCGCGAGCTCGCTCGCCACTATCTCGAACACAGCAGCGTGGAGCTGAACGAAACCGCCTTTCTCCTCGGCTACGAGGACGCGAATTCCTTCTTCCGCGCCTTCCATCGCTGGGAAGACACCACTCCTGGCGAATGGCGCACCCGTCACCGCGCGCTTGCCGGAAGAGCGTGACCTGCCCCATCCGTGCGCTTAACAATCCACTGTCATGGAAATCAAAAGAATCGGCTCACAGCCATCCGGCCAAGGTCCCGCAGAGTGGTTCACCGGCACGGTCCGCATCGATCCCCTCTTCCAGCCGGTCCCGCCCGCACGCACCGCCGCGGCTAGCGTGACCTTCGAACCCGGTGCCCGCACCGCATGGCATACCCATCCTCTGGGCCAGACGATCATCGTCACTTCCGGCTGTGGCTGGGCCCAGCTTGAAGGCGGCCCCGTCGAGGAAATCCGCCCCGGCGATGTCGTCTGGTTCCCGCCCGGAGTGAGACATTGGCACGGTGCCACCGCGACCACGGCCATGACTCACACCGCAATCCACGAACTCCTCGATGGCAAGGCCGTCGATTGGCTGGAGCCGGTCAGCGAGGAGCAATACCGGCGCTAAACCGCCACCCTACCCGAATACCTATGAACCGCCGCAAACTTGGTAACAGCGGCCTGGAAGTTTCTGCCATCGGCTTGGGCTGCATGGGCATGAGCTTCTCCTATGGCCCGCCAAAAGACATCAAGGAGATGACCGGTCTCCTTCATCAAGCCGTGGATCGCGGCGTCACCTTCTTCGATACCGCGGAGGTATACGGCCCCTTCACCAACGAGGAGCTGCTGGGCGATGCCCTGGCGCCTTTCCGCGGGAAAGTCGTGATCGCCACGAAGTTTGGCTTCGACGTCTCAGCGAACTTCGATCCCCGCAGCATGAAAGGCCCGCCCGGCGTGAACAGCCGACCGGAGCACATCAAGCAAGCCGTCGAAGGCTCGCTCAAGCGGCTCAAGCTCGAAACCATCGACCTCCTCTACCAACACCGCGTCGACCCCGCTGTCCCGATCGAGGACGTGGCAGGCGCCGTGAAGGAGCTCATCGAAGCCGGCAAGGTGCAGCACTTCGGCCTCTCCGAAGCCGGTGCGCAAACCATCCGCCGCGCCCATGCCGTCCAACCCGTCACCGCCCTGCAGAGCGAATACTCCCTCTGGACCCGCACGCCCGAGCAGGAAATCATCCCCACGCTCGAAGAGCTCGGCATCGGCTTCGTCCCCTACAGCCCGCTCGGCCGCGGCTTCCTCACTGGGAAGATCGACAGCAGCACGACCTTCGATAGCAGCGATTTCCGCAGCGGCATGCCCCGCTTCACTCCGGAAGCCATCCAGGCGAACCAATCGCTGATCGCCCTGCTCGAAAGCATCGCGCAGCGGAAAAACGCGACCACCGCGCAAATCGCCCTCGCCTGGCTCCTCGCGCAAAAGCCATGGATCGTCCCGATTCCGGGGACCACCAAGCTGAGCCGCCTCGAAGAAAACATCGGTGCCGCTTCCGTCGATCTAACACGCGAGGATCTGCAGGGCATCGACCAAGCCGCAGCGCAAATTACCATCGAAGGCACCCGCTACCCGGAGCGCCTCGAAAAGATGACCGGCCTCTAAGAACCGCGACACCACTCCACATCTCAGCACGAAAAAGCCGGGCCCCTCACGGAGCCCGGCTTTTCAAATTCCTAGGTCACTTCGCTCAGCTCAGCGCACCTTGAAGTGCAGCGTCGAACGGAGCTTGCCACCTTCGACTCGCTCGGAAGCACTCACGCTGTCGAACTCCTCGATCGCGGCAAGGCCCTTCTGGATCCGCGGGAGCTGCGCCTTGAACTCCTCGAACTTCTCCGGACCACCCACCATCGCTTCGCCGTGCTTCTCAAGCAGCGTCACCCACTCAGCGGTGAACTTGCGCAGCGTGTCGAAGTCGAACTCCACCCAGGCACCCTTGCGGTCGCCGGCGGCGCTGTCCGCAGAGGTCACCAGATCCAGCGCCTGCAGCTTCGAAGTCGAAGCCGCGAACCACTTGTCGCTCACCGTCACGGATGGAATGAAGTCATCGTTCGTGAAGGGCAGCGCGAAGAAGTAGGACGCGATGTCATTCTTCTCGGAAGTCATCGGCTTCTGCATCGGGATCTCCTCGCCGGTCATCTCGCTCACCGTCTTGAAGATGTTTCGCAGGGAACCTTCGAGCTTCGTCCAGGACTCGCCCAGCTTCGCACGATCCGTCACCGGGGACACCATCGTCGCACGGAAGAACTTGCCGGAGTCGGCCACTTCCTGCGGGATCCCCGGGAATTGCGGCACCGTGCCATTCAGGTCCACCACGAACGCAGCTTCCGTTCCGAGACCGGACTCCGCCGTGCTGAGAGCTTCCCAAGCACCCAGCGCATCCGCGCGGAACTTCTCGTTGAAGAGGCCGAAGCCCTGCTTGAATTGCGCAAAATCCTCGTTCTCGATATTCAGGCCCGCGACCTTCTCGGCAAGGGCATAGGCCGTCTCGACCAAGACCTCGCCGTATTCACCGGCACGCTTCGAGTATTCCTTGTTGGATACCCAGTTGGAGAAAACCAGCACGCCATCCTTGCTGCCCAGATTTGCCAGCTTGTGATCCGCCGCGTGGTCGATCGCACCGTAATCGTTGCCGCCGAAGAGTTCGAACTTCACGCCGTCCTCCAGCACGATCAGGCCACCGATGGTGTCGGGCTTCGCCAGCGCCACCACCGCATCTTCCTTCTCGCCCACCATGTCCAGCAGCGCCGCCAGTTCGCGGGTCTCGCCATAGACATCGGTGCCGGCCAGGCCATCGCGGATGCCCTGGGCCATATCCTTCAGGCTGCCCGTGAGCATGCTCTTCGCAATGCCCTTGTCGCCGTAAAGGAAGCCCACCAGCTTCTTGTCCTTGTAAGCGTCCACATAGGAGATCGCCTCGTTTGCGGCCAGGGACTCATCCACGCTTTCCGCCAGCGGGCAGCCTTCCTCGCTGTCGCCAGTGTAAAGCATCAGGTAGTCATCCTTCGAACCGTGGGCCACCACGACGTTCTTCTTCTTGATCGCACCGATCAAATGATCCACGTCGCCCGGCTCCAGCATCTGCTCGATGTCCGCGCGAGCCTGCTCCAGTTGCTCCGCCACGAAGCTGCCTTCCAGCTTGTAGCCCTTGAAAGCCACGCCGCCCTTCGTGAAGTCCACCGGCTTCGCACCTTCGCCCAGCATGCCGAACATCATCTCGATGCTCGAACCCAGCTGCTCCTGTGCCTTGCCAAGCGTCTCCGCGTCCGCAGCCTTGATGCCGATCAGCATCGGCGGCAGCGCCAGGCTATCGATCAGCGGCATGTCCTTGCCCAGCTCCTTCGCCATCTCCATCAGGTAGGCCTCATCCGGCTCACCCGCGGTGGAAAGGTCACCGCTCTTCGCGGCTTCGTTGAAGGAGTGGGTCATTGCCTTCATCTGATAGTAGTTCATCCGGCGGCCCACCTTCGTCAGGTTCTCCACCTGCGGCACCGTGCCCTTGCCGGTCGCGATGAAAATCTCTTGGCCCAGGAACTTCCCGGCCTCTTCCGCATTGGCCGCGATCTCCTCTTCCGGGTCCGTTCCATCCACCTCCTTCGAAACTTCGCGGATGAATGCCCAAGTCTTCAGCCCCTTCAGGCGGCTCACGATCTCCTTGCCATCATAGAGCGCCATCACGCTCTCCGTCTCCTTCGAAAGCTGGCCCACGATGCCCAGCATCGCGGCACGCTCTCCGGGCGTCAGGGCCTTCACCGCCGGGGCGGGTGCAGCCTCCACCTTCGCAGGCGTCGTCGCCACCTCACCCGGTGCTGCCGGAGCGGTGGGCTCTTCCTTCTTCTGGCAGGACCCGAGGATGATTGCCGTTGCCGGGAGAACCGGCCACCATGAACGAAATGCTTTCATTACCCGCCGACCCTACGGAAAACCACGAACGAGGAGCAATTCCAAAGCGGGGCGGATTTCCGACACATGGGAGACTTCCCTAGCGAAATCCACTACACCCGCCGGACCGGACACCTCCCGCCTTTCTCTCCCCTCTCCCCTCTTCGCTCTTCGCTCTTCGCTCTTCGCTCTCCCCTCTCCCCTCTTCGCTCTTCGCTCTTCGCTCCTCCCAAAAAGAAAGCGCGGTCCCGGCAAACCCGAAACCGCGCCCCTGTCAAAAGCTCAAGGACTCACTCCTGATCGTAGTCTCCGATCGTCCGCACCCAAATATTGCGGAAGTTGATCGGATCCCCGTGGAATTGCAGCGCGATCGGCCCCGTCTCCGGATGATTGTCCGGGTACTTCGCCAGCTGGCGATACTGCGTCGGCCCGATCAGCTTGCGTGCATGATGCAAGACCACACCGTTCTGCATCACCGTGATCCACGCCGGCTCCGTCACCTTCCCGCCCTCCATCTTGGGCGGCTGGAAAAGGATATCGTAGCTCTGCCACTCGCCCTGCGGCGCCGTCGCATTTACCAGCGGCGGCGTCTGGCCATACAGCGCACCCGCCGTCCCGTCCGGATAAGTCTTGTTTCCGTGGCTCTGCAGGATCTGCACCTCGTACAAGCCCATCAAGAAGATCCCGCTGTTCCCGCCACCCTGGCCGTCCACCTTCCGGTCCGCCGGGATCTGCCACTCGATGTGCACCTGCACCGGGCCGAATTTCTCCTTGGAAGTCAGCGTCCCCGGCGCAGCCGTCAGGATCCCGTCCTTGACCGGCCAGGTCGCCGGCTTCCCGTCGATCTCCCAGGCGTCCACGTTCTTCCCGTCAAAGAGCACCTTCGCATCCGCCGGTGCCTTCACGCTCACCGCCCCCCCGGTCTCCACGACCTTCGGCTGCGGGCGCGTTCCATCGTGCACCTTCCACGGCGTCCCCGGCAAATCGGGCGTACTCGGCTTCTTGCCGAAGCCCTCGTCTCCTGCCTGTGCCATACCCCCGACTGCAATGCAGCCGGCCAACGCGGTCCAACGAAATGCGCGCATGTGTTCTTCATCTGGCAAACGCAGCGATTTCATGCAATCTTTCGCCGCGTCTGCGACATCGGGGTTGCGGACCCGCAGAGATTGTGAAATTTTTCACAAGCGTTCGCGCCCCATGAGTATCAACACGATCCCACAAAGCCGCGGTGAGCGGTTTCCGTTCGAACTGGTAAAACCCCAATTGGAACGTGTGGAAGCCTCCATCCGCGATCAGGTCCGCGCCTTCGATCCCGCCGTGGAGCCCTACGTCAGCTACGTCTGCAATACCTCCGGCAAGCGCATCCGCCCCGCCCTCTCCATCCTCGTCGGCGGCGCCCTCGGCGGCGTGAAGGACGGCCACCTCAGCATCGGCGTCATCCTCGAGCTCATCCACATGGCAACCCTGGTGCACGATGACATCATCGATGGCGCCGTCACCCGCCGCATGATCCCCACCGCGAATGCGAAGTGGGGCGCCGGACTCTCCGTCCTCCTCGGCGATGCCCTTTTCTCGCACGCCCTCGCCCTCGCCACCGAGTTCGACGACATCTCCATCTGCCGCAAGGTCGGCAAGGCCTCCCGCGAAGTCTGCGAAGGCGAGATCGTCCAGACCCAGCGCCGCTGGGACCTCACCCTCACGAAGGCCGACTACTTCCGCATCATCGAGATGAAGACCGGCGCGCTCTTCGCCGCCGCCACCGGCATCGCCGCCGCCATCTCCGGTGCCGATCCCGAAATGGAGGCCAAGCTCTTCGACTACGGCCTCAAGCTCGGCACCGCCTACCAGATCTACGACGATTGCCTCGACCTCGTCGGCAGTGAAGAAGCCGTCGGCAAGACCCTCCGCACCGACCTTGAGAAGGGCAAGCTCACCCTGCCCATCCTCAATCTCCTCGAAAGCGCCAGCGAGTCCCAACGCTCGAAGCTGAACAAGCGCATCATTGACCAGGAAGCCCTCGATCTCTCCGTCCTCGTCGGCATCGCCGAATACGAAGGGGCCATCGAATCCGCCGTCGATACCGGAGTCCAGATGCTCGCCACCTGCCGCGACCACCTCACCGACCTCCCCGAAAGCGACTACAAGGACGCCCTAGTGCAGATCACGCGGTTCCTCGGTGCGCTGCTGGAGAAGTGCCGGCGATAGATCCGGAGTAGCGAGCAAGGTCTTCCGAAAGAACGGGCAGTCCACTGGCACTGCGAGACGCCTGCCCTGCTTGACCGGCCGGGGACGCCCCGCGCTTGCTAGCAGTCCCGCGAACCATGAGTTCATGCGGGGGACGGAAATAACAGTCCGTCTCCCCCTCAACGACCATCCTCCTTTTGCCAGAGGCCCTCCTCCCCAACACCTAAGGCGCGTCTTGTACTAGCCTAGTTTCCAACACTTGGGACAGATCCTCCATTTCATGGATAACTCGATGGCACCTTCTATCTCAACGGACGCTCTACTATCTTCTGGGTTGCAACCTGCATCCATGGGACCGAACGGCTGCCTAAGGTCAACGCGACAATTTCCGGCAATCTTCTCTTGGCGTCCCTACTTATCCGCGGCAACCGTGTCATTCTCTATTCCAGAAAGAACGACTTATCCGCAAACCTCAAAGACAGCCCTCCTCCACCTCCTAATGAGAGGCGCACCAATCTCTTGAATACCTTCTTGGCGTAAAAATCCATTCTCGACCAAGGAGAGACAGAGCACCTCAACCAATAAAAAGAAGGGTCTGCGCCGGGGATATCACCCAAGCCATTCTCTGCATTGACGTCAGAAGCGCCAACTACTACACTTCATTTAAACATCAGGAACGCAAGATCGCTTCAAAGTGACTAGCACTGCAACCCTCGCCCTATGATAGAAAATTGGATCGCGGCCAAACGCGTCATCGTAACTGGTGCCGAACGACTCTATCCTGACGGGATCGACTGGAATTTGTCTCCCGGCGTTAATGCCATCATAGGCGGCACCGGGTTAGGCAAGACCACCCTAGTCTATGCCCTCCAATTCGCAATCTTCGGGAAGATGATCGTCGATTCAGCGGAACGAGTCGAAAAAGAATTTTTCAGGAACCGCCTTACTAACCGAGATGAATCGGAGACCAAGAAAGCTCCGCCCTTGGTTACTGTAGAATTCGACGTTGGGCCCAAGAAGTTCACAGTTAAGAGAAACCTTCTGAGCGGTGCCATAGTCTCCGCGAGATGTAACGAAAAGCCCCTCAACCAAAAGGGCTACGAAGCAGCTTTGCCACAAGCTATCGGGATCGATGGTGATTTTGCGAGTCTGTCAAGACTTCAGGGGAACTTGTTCTTCTTTGGCGAGAGTCGTCGCCTTCTGGCTTGGGAAAACCGACTGCAGCACGAACTCGCTAACCTCCTTCTCGCAGATCACGAGACTTATCGCCGGCTTGAGCATCTGTGGGGACAAGTAGAATCAGCTGACAGCTTTGCTCGAAACATTAGTTCCCAAGCTTCGCGACTCGAAAAGGATTTAGAACAGCTAACCGCGAAAAATTCAAACGTACTTCAACTTGAGCAGCTGAGCAAATCCCAGCAACTCTCTCAAGAGAGGGAGCAAATGGAACTTCGAGTCAATTCCCTATCAAAAAAACTGGCGAATGATGAAAAGTTGAGTAAAGCGCAGGGCGATCATATCTCTATTTTGCAGAATAGATTCCACGAAGAACTTGCATCATTAGAAGACGCCATTGAGTCCCAATGGGACGACAATTTTCTAGCAACAGCGATCACTAGTCCGACGGCAGGATCAATAAGACACTCACTGGAAAAGTTCTACTTGGACCCTCGCGCTCGCGGGTGCCCTTGCTGTGGCCGTCCAGGAATGGAAGCGCACTTGGCAAAAATTGCAATAACTGCGGCTAAAGACGCCCAAAAGGGAAGTTGTATAATCTGCAATAAAGACATCGCTGAGCCAAAACCGAAAAAAAGCGAGGGCCTCAAGAATGCCCAGAAATCAACTGATATAAAAGCAGACCAGCTTCAGAAGCTCTTGTTCGAAAGGGAGCAAACTCTTAGCCGGATTAACGAATACAAAACAGCACTCAGCATCAGCCTCCAGCAGCTTGCAGTGATCTCATCAGCAGAGCTGAAACACGCAAGAGAGAATCCTATTTCAGACGGTGAAAACCTGCGAGTCGCAATTTCGCAAATGCGGAAACGCGAAAGGCAAGCCAGAGTCGAGCGCGACAGACACCTTCTCCAACTCAACGAAGAGTTGGCATCCACCAACGAAGGCCTAGATCGAAAGAAATCGCTGATAGCCACTGCGTTCAAAAAATACGCGACCCTGTATCTCGATGAATCCTGCGACGTGAAATTCCTAAATGAAACCGAGCTTCCGCGCAAACGAGGTCCACAGATCAAGGCTCCCCATGCTGCATTCTTTCCTGTTATCTCTGGTCAAACGAGACCGTCGGCACAAGCCCTTTCTGACGCACAGAGGTCCTTTGTAGACTTGGCTTTTCGAATGGCAATGATCGACGTGTGGCATCAGGAGACAGATGGCACAATCACGATGATCATTGAAACTCCTGAGGGAGCCGTAGACATCGCTTACATGGAGCGCGTAGCTTCAATGATCAGAAAATTCTCCGCCCAAGGCCATACGTTAATCATCACAACCAATCTGAACAACGAGATATTTCTTCCTCACGTTATGGCAAGACGCCCTTCAGATGAACGCGACAAGCATATCTTAAATCTTCTTGAGAAAGGCAACCCGCGCCCAGTCCAAAGAAAAAACAAGCCCTATTTTGACAGGATCCTCGCTTCAGTAAAGACTACCCCCAGAACAAGATGAGCGACCAATCTTTGGTTTTACTGGCGATTCTCGACTCGAATCGCAGGTTAGGCAACGGCGCAGTCAATCGTACAACCTTGGTGAAGCAAGTATTCTTGGCAGAAATCCTACGCCCCCTTTACAGGATATGGGAACAGCATTTCAATTTCTTTAAGTACAACCACGGACCATACAGTGACGAGATATTCACAAAACTCGACACCCTAATGTTCAACGGCTTGGTCACCGCAGAAAGGTTTCGAAAGTCAAGATCGAGGATAGAGGGTCGCTACACGATTACCGTGAATGGGATCAAACTTCTAGAGAAAACAGATCAACCTCAGATCCTGTCGCTCTCCAGAGATCTAATTTGGGCACTACAAACCCTAGGAATCGAACAATCAAACTCGATCTGCAAGTTGGTATATGAAGAATCGGAGTTCGCGCAAGTGCTAGCAGATCACGCAAGAAGAGGGATTCCGTCTAACATTAAAGGCAATCTTCCCGCGATCACGAAGGAGGGCAACGAGACCTTCATTGCCCTCTCTATATTGAAACAGCTCCAGAAGAGCGTTAGTCTGACTGACGTCTCTCTCTCTCTTCGAGAGACAACAAGACTCTTCTTAACCGCGCTAGCGCTGCGCGCGGCGCGCCACCGCAGTACCAATTAAGGTCTTCAGATGAGCGAACCACTTCTTGATCTATCCAAGCTAACGAATCACGCTCAGATGTTTTCTGCTAGTGCCGAAAGGTGCGGCTTCACATCTCTTGGCGAGATCAATCGGTTTATTTTTAAAAGCTACGGAAAAGCCATCCGATCGATTTCTCATGCTAGCCTTCCAAAAGGCGCGATTTTCATTCTGTCTCCCGCCCGTGGGGATGAACTCGCCTCTAATGACTCTATCAGGGCAGCAGTAGCAAAGATAAGGTCTGATCATTCTAAGAAATTCTACCGAATCCGTGCCGACCTCTCTAGCGGCCTTCAGTTGGCTCACGAGATCGAAAGCGAGGAAAAGAAGCAGATGGCGATGGGCGGATGGACCCCTGCATTTGCGATGAATGTGAGCAGAATTACAGGAGAATGTGTCGTTTGGGTCAATGGCGTGAGTGCCTGTGTATACTTGGATGGCTTATGCTACATCGAGAGTCCTGACACGGTCGAAGAGATCGCGGCGGGAATACCAGGCAACTTTCAGTCTTTGAGCTGGAAGGATGGAGAACTGCTTTACGATTTTGCACGAAGCGAGCTGACAGATACCACGGCGACGGGCGTTTGGCATTCGCCCAATGGTTCTTTGCTCCGACCGAAACCGGAAAAATTAATGAGCTCAGCGCTTGGGAATTTCCTGCGATTTCGTATGGCCGGATACAAGCATCATGATGAGGAAGCTCACGTGGAGCACCAAGGACGAGCCGACATATCTCTTCACAGCTACAACGGATGCATATACATAGTCGAAGTCAAGTGGATTGGACGATCCCTTAAATCCACCAGGTTATCGGAGCCGAGCAAATCCATAGAAGCTGAACTTAAAAAATTCACTTCTAGTTGGATTACCGAATTTGGAGACGAGGCATTTGAATCTGGCGCTAAGCAGCTCGCAAAGTACTTTGGAACGGGAAAATACGACAGGGCCTATCTAGCAGTTTTTGACTGCCGCCCTCCTGTCATCAAGAGAAAAAGTGAATCCCTTCCGGTTGATCCTCGCCATGTCGCCCCACATTCCTTGGACGATTTTTGCATCTACCGCGCTTGCGCCGATCCTCGCAAAGCATCAAAAGCGAGCAAGGCGGGCGACTGAGCCCACCAGCACTCTTAGAGAAAAATGATTCATCTATCCTCTCAAGAATCATCGCCAAGTTTCCGGCCAGATTTTGCACCGAATGCTCAACTACCACGACACCGGTGGTATCGGTTCAAAGAAGGATTCAGTGCAGGCTTAGTTTCTCAATTCGCCGCCAGTTATCTACCTAGAGAAGGGGCTCATCTTCTGGATCCTTTTCTCGGCAGTGGAACTACCGCTGTGGAAGGTGCCCGACTAGGGCACCACGTCGACGGGATTGAAACCAATCCATTCATGGCATTCATGGCAAAGGTAAAAACTCGCAATTACACGAAAACTGCTCGGCTAGATCTTGCCGCACTTGAGTGCCTTCGTTCTCGAAAAAGATGTGACCAGTTTAAGCTTCCTCGTGACTCAACACTTGTGGAACGAAAGGGGTTGGAAAAATGGCTTCTGAATCGTTCTGTAGCATTGAGATTTGAGCAACTCCGTAGCGCAATCTCTTCCATTCAACCCCTCGCGCGTCGCGATCTTCTCCTCTTCGCGCTTCTGTCTTCTGTTGAGGAAGTCGCCAACGCTCGAAAGGACGGCAAATGCTGGCGATACAAGAAGAACTGGGAGTCCCTTGCATTTTCATCGAAGTCACTCGATGAATCTTTTGCTGCAAAAATCATCCATTTTATAGAAGATATCGAGATCTCACCAAAACTGAAAGGAAGCACCTCCATAACTCAAGGCGACTCGCGAAACCACTTCCACAAAGCGCATCGCAATGAGAGGTTTTATGATGGAATACTTACCTCCCCCCCCTACCTGAACTCTTTTGACTATACCGACATTTATCGCCCAGAGCTGCTTCTTATGAAGGCTGCGCAGAACTCTGAAGACCTTAGAAGGCTAAGGCTCCGAACTCTTCGTTCTCACGTTCAAGTTGCTTGGAAGCCGTCAGAACCACTAGGTATTCCACGTCTAGCAGAAAAAATTGAGGCAATCAAGGATGCCGGGCTTTGGTCGAGCCGCATTCCTGCCATGATCAATGCCTATTTTGTGGACCTTGATGCCGTTGTTACCCAATCCTCACAGTGCTTGAAGAAAGCGGGAACTGCGGGTTTTGTCGTCGCTGATTCCGCATATGCAGGAGTTGTTATACCTGTCGGAGAGATCCTCGGTGAGATTTTCGAACGCAGAGGTTTTCGCATAGAAAAAATTCATACATTCCGACAAACGCGAGGAAATGGAAACCACCAACAACAATCTAAGGACCGCTTAAATGAGGTGATGGTCGTGGCAAGCTTTCGCGGTAATTGACTCCAATCAAAGTGTTCGCCTGCTGACCAAAGTTACCCCCCCTTCAACCTCCCCAGATCCAGCTTCCGCGCAAACCCGAGCAGTTCCTTCTCCCCCGTCTCCTCATCCCCCGCGATCTCCACATAGATTCTCCCATCGACCACCATCTGCAGCTTGTGCTCGCCCTCCATCACCGCGGGTTCGCCGGAGATCCGGTGCACCTTGCGATTGCTGGCCCGCAGCAGATCCTCATTCGCCAGCGTGACCATCAGCATCTTCACCAGCGGTGAATCCTTGATCACCTTCGCGGTCAGGCTGCGCTTCCCGGAATCCTTGTAGAGCCGGCTCAGGCAGATTCCCCCGCCGACCGCGCTCATGTCGTCGCGCTTCAGCGATTCCCCTTCCCACTGCTCCAGGAACTCCGGCAGGACCTCGCCGACCTTCGCCGCGCCCTTGTCCTCCATCAGCTTGATCAACTCGCGGAGCTTCGTCGTCACCGCCTCGTGATCCCCCTTTTTGTAATCCGCCATCGCCTCCCGCATCCCCGACTCGAAGGCATCCGGCTCAGCGCCCCCCTTCTTCCCCGGCGGAGCCGCCGAAAGCCCCGAGGGCAAACCAAGAACCAGGAGAACCGGAAACAAGCACCGTGCGAAAGAAGTCTTCATAAGCATCCCGGCAAGACGCCCACCTGCCATGCAGAGGCGTACGCCCAACACGCCACGAAAGGTTACACGCCCCCATACCCCTTCACGGATCATGGGGCACACCGTCTCCCCTCCCGCCTTCCACGGAACACTTCTGACGGATCACCCGGCACTCCGCTCCCGACCAAGAAATCGGGCGGGAAGGAAAGCACGCATCCCACAAAACCTCACCGTGCTTCCCGACCCGCCCTTTCTATTTCCCTCGCGACCCGGCCGGCCCTTCCCACAGCAACCGGCCGGGCCGTCTCACCCATAGAGCGGAAGACGAAGGGCCGCCCACACCATCACGCCAGACATGGCGGGAACTGCACGGCCACCACACCGTCCCGGTTCCCTTCCTCTATCGCCTGCGTCTTCCCCTTGAATGGGCACCTGCTTCTTCGTTTCCACACCGCACACCATGCCCCATCCCCACTCACCACCGCCATCCCTCCCAGTGGTCCCCGGCAAGTGACTCCAATTCACCACTCGCAACGCCCGCGCAGAATCGCACCGCCCTCAACCCGCACAGCCCACCCATCGGCCAAGCACCTTCCTCCCGCCATCCCCATTCATCCGCCCCTCAACTCCCGTCCCAAACCCAGCTCTTGCGTGTATTCCGCGTATTCCGTGGTTCTCCTCTTCTTTTCCGCCATCCCTCCCAGTGGTCCCCGGCAAGTGACTCCAAATTCACCACTCGCAACGCCGCCCGCACAAAATCACACCTCCCTCTCCCCGCACAGCCCACCCATCGGCCAAGCACCCTCCTCCCGCCATCCCCATTCACCCGCCCCTCAACTCCCATCCCAAACCCAGCTCTTCCGTGTATTCCGCGTATTCCGTGGTTCTCCTCTTCTTTCCCGCCATCCCTCCCAGTGGTCCCGGCAAGTGACTCCAAATTCACCACTCGCAACGCCGCCCGCACAAAATCACACCGCCTTCAACCCGCACAGCCCACCCATCGGCCAAGCAGCTTCCTCCCGCCATCCCCTTTCACCCGCCCCTCAACTCCCGGCCCAAACCCAGCTCTTCCGTGTATTCCGGGTATTCCGTGGTTCTCCTCTTCTTTTCCCGCCTTTCCAAATTTCGCGCTCCTTCGCGCCCTTTCGCGGTAAAATCCAAGCTCCCGGCAAACCTCTCCCGGCCCCGCCATCCCCTTTCACACAGCCCAGCCCGATCAATAACCACAGTTCCCATCGCTGGCGATCTCTCCACTCCTTGGCAGTAGAAAGCACCTCCCTACCGGCGCACCATTCCCCGATGAAAAAACTCCTCCCATACCACCCGAACCCCATTCTCCCGACACCCCTTTTCAACTACCCTACCAGAAAATCCCGCCTGTTATTTTCCCTGTTTTAACAGGCATAACAGGCACCAAAACCCCACCCCTTCCACTCTTCAAAAATCCCTCCCCCAGCGCAGCGCAGTCCGATCGGTGATTAAAAGATTAGTGATTGGGGATTTCTCTTCGAACGTATCTACCCAATGCGCCTTCACCTCCTAATCCTCGCCGCCACCTCCCTTCAATCAACCCACGCCCTGCCCGAGGCACCCGCGGCGAAGTTCCGCGCCCAAACCCTCGATGCGAAACTCGGCATCGGCTACGGCCTCTCCATCGCCGACATCGATGGCGACGGAAAAGACGACATCGTCCTCGTCGATGCCAAGGAAACCGTCTGGTATCGCAATCCCGAGTGGGCCAAGCACCAGATGACCGGCGCTCTCACCAAGCTCGATCACGTCTGCGTCGCCGCCTGCGACATCGATCACGACAAGAAGGCCGAAGTCGCCATCGGTGCCGAGTGGAACCCCGGCGATACCAAGAACAGTGGCGCCGTCTTCACCCTCACCGCCCCCGAGGACCGAACCAAGGGCTGGTCCGCCCAGGAGCAACACCGCGAGCCTACCGTGCATCGCATGCATTGGATCAAGGAGAAGGCCGATACCCATTTCCTCGCCGTCCTTCCCCTTCACGGCTGCAACAACGTGAACACCGAGGGCGATGGCATCCGCTTCCTCGGCTATCGCCCCGAAAAGGATCCCGCCAAGCAGTGGCCCACCTTTCTCATCAACGACCAGTTCCACCTCGCCCACAACTTCGATCCCATCTCATGGGAAGGAGCCGAAGGCCAGGCCATGCTCGTCGCCGCCAAGGAAGGCGTGCATCTCCTCAAGCAAGCCGATGGCAAATGGAGCGCCACCCGCATGACCGAGAAAGGCAGCGGCGAAGTCCGCCTCGGCACCCTTCCCGACAAGCGCCGCTTCATCGGTGCCATCGAGCCCTTCCACGGCAATGAGGTCACCGTGAATCCCGAGAACAAGGACGGCCTCTGGTCCGCTAAGCGCGTGCTCCTCGATGACTCACTCGGTGAAGGCCACGCCCTCGCCGCCGCCGACTTCCTCGGCCTCGGCTACGACCAGCTCATCGCCGGCTGGCGCAAGCCCGATCGCAAGGACCAGAAGGTCGGCATCCGCCTCTACGTCCCCACCGCCGAAGATGGCAGCGCATGGAAGATGCACGCCGTCATCGATGACAACACCATGGCCTGCGAGGACTTCAAAGTCGCCGACCTCAATGGCGATGGAAAGCCCGACATCATCGCCGCCGGCCGCGCTACGAAGAACTTGATCGTCTATTGGAACGAGCGAGGCTGAACGATGGGAAAGATCCTCAGCCACATCGATCTCCGCGTCCCGGACCTCGCCGCCGTCGACGCCTTCTACCGCGCCCTCCTCCCCGCCCTTGGCTTCACCGAAGAAGAAGACATCGAAGGCTGGCTGCAATTCCGCAGCCCGGACGGCTCCGAGTTCTTCGGCATCACCGCATCCCCGGGCCATCAGGCGAATCAAAACCGCATCGCCTTCTGGGGCGAAAGCCGCGCTCACATCGATCGCATCGCCGGCATCATCCAAGAACACGGAGCCAGGAACATCGAAGGCCCCGCACCCTACGCCGACATCTACTACGCCCTCTTCTTCGAGGACCCCGCCGGCACTCGCCTCGAAGTCACCTTCAAAGGGTAGCGCCGGACGCCCCCGGGCCAACCGCCTCTGCGCCCCCCTTTCACAAACACCATCTCCTCCATCCCCAGCGAAGGACACTTCGATTGATGATTGGAAGATTGGTGATTGATGATTCACTCCCCACCGTGTTCCGCACCACCCTTCTCTCCCTCCTCTTCGCCACCTCCGCTCTCGCTGCCGATCCCGTCCCGCTCATCTTCGATACGGACATGGGAAATGACATCGATGACGCCCTGGCCCTCGCCATGATCCACTCCCTGGAGTCCCGCGGTGCCTGCAAGCTTCTCGCCGTTACGGTCACCAAGGATCACCCGAAGGCCGCGCCCTTCGTCGATATCCTGAATACCCGCTACGGTCGCCCGGACATCCCCATCGGCGTCGTCAAAGGCGGAGCCACCAAGGAAGAGGGTAAGTTCCTCAAGCTCGCCGATGCCAAAGCCGCCGACGGCTCCCCGCTCTACCCGCACGATCTTCTCGACGGCAGTACCGCCCCGGACGCCATCCCGCTCCTCCGCCGCACCTTGGAACAACAGCCGGACGGCTCCGTCGTCATCGTCCAGGTCGGATTCTTCACCAATCTTCTCCGCCTTCTCGAATCCGCACCCGATGAGAACTCACCACTCTCCGGCCGCGATCTCGTGGCAAAGAAAGTGAAGCTCCTCTCCCTCATGGCCGGAGCCTTCACCCCCATCGATCACAATACCCGCTACCGCGAGTACAACGTCGTTTACGACATCCCCGCCGCCCAGGAGGTCACCGCCGAATGGCCCACCCCGATGGTCTGGAGCGGTTTCGAAACCGGCAACGCCGTTACCTATCCCCACCAGAGCATCGATCTCGACTTCCCGGCTCAGGATCCAATCAAGGAGGCCTACTATCTCTACGAGACCCCGCCTCACGACCGCCCCACATGGGACCTTACCGCCGTCCTCCACGCCGTCTATCCGGACCGCGGCTACTTCGAACTCTCTCCTCCCGGAAAGGTCGTCGTGGATCAGGACGGCACTACCGACTTTGCCCCGCAGGAGAAGGGCCGCGACCGCTACCTCATCCTGAACCCCACCCTCGCCGCCCGCGCCCGCGAGGCCATGGTCCAGCTCTGCACCCAGCCCCTCGCGCGCTGAGTTCCTCAAAACTTCACGTCGGAGCTCCGCGCCAGGATCGTCGCAGTGATCCATCCGCCGAGGATCATCAGCAGCCATCCTGCGATCGCGAACGAGGCTAGAATCACGAAGAGCAGAGGGAAAATTAGGCCCAGCGCAATCGGCAAGGAACCGAAGAAAAAACAGCGCGACGGCCGGTAGATCCCCCACTCTACCACTCCACAGCGCGGTCCCGTCATCGTCATCCCGAGAAACGCGATCAACGATCCCAGCATCAAGGGCAGCAAGGAAACCACGACAGCGGCTCCTGCATTCCCCACAAAAGGCATCACCTGCCTCCATAGATAATTGGAAACCGGATAGAGTAGCAGGCTGAAGATCGCCCCCATCACCATGATCATCCGGCTCCGCTTGCGGCCGCGCTCCGCCAGCGCCTCCTCCCTCGCCAGGTCCTCTCGCTGCGCCTCCAAAAAAATCTCACGCTCAGCTTCCATCCTCCGCGAAGTCCAATCGCATCCCGCTGCCCCCGCAAGCCGTATCCGTACACGAAAAGACCGGGACTAACCCCGGATCCCCCGATCCTTAAGTCCCGGCCTTTTTTTCTTCACCAGCCTCCGGCCAAGGGAATCCCCCGATGCCTTCGGCGCGTTAGCAGGTGCAGTGGCGTGTGTGTGGTGTGTTTGGGAGAGCGGTCGCGGTGCCGTTTCCAGCCCCCCGACCGGATTAGGCACCGCTTCCTTTCGCTGGACCGTTTGACAGACGGCATCCGATCCGGGCTGAGCTCCCATAGCGGACCACCGTTCCCCCCGTCGTTCGGGCAGCATTTGGAAAGAGGTCGGCACCGGGGAGCTTGCGCTGCCGCACGGTGCCACGAGATCCAGCCACCCAATTTTTTCCTAATCCGTTCGGAGCGCACCCCCCGGAACGTCCGCCCGGTTCAGGAAGTCTTGTATGGTCGGAATCTCGTCTTAGCTACCAATCGCAATCGGGAATCCCAGATTTCCAAAATTTACTAAAAATTTTCCATCAGGGATCATCCGGATCTCCGGATTCTTTGGATCCCAGTGATTTCGGGAATTCTCAGAAATTCAGATTCAGCCCGAAATGGCTGCGATTTTCCGATTCGTCCACCCGCCAGCCATGGTCGAAGCGCAGGTCCATATGGTCCGTGATCCTCATCCGCAGCCCCAGTCCGGCACCGGAGACTGACGATGAAGCCCCCCTCCGGTCCTCCAATCCCGCGTAGTCGAAAAAGGTCAGAAAGCGGAATCCCCACTCGTCCATGGGGCGGATGACCGGCGTGAGCACCTCGACGCTGGCCAGCCAGCCACAGTCCGCAGAATACTCCCGTTCCGAGACACCTCGAACCGTCTGGTAGCCCCCCACGGAAAATTGCTCGGCGGGCAGCAGGCGGGAATCCGCCACTTGGCCGGAGCCCCGCAGGTGCAGTTGCCAATCCGCACCCGGACTCCACCACGCATCGCCATTCATTCGCCCGATCACATAGGTAGCGTCCGCCGCGGGATCGTAGGCCTTGAAAGCACTGTCCTCATTGTTACCACCCAGCTCCATCGGTGCCGCCAGTAACGCCGAGTCGAGGGAGATCGAGCCACTCTCCCAAGTGCGGGAGATCTCGTGGCTCAGCTTCCCATTGAAAAACAAAACCTCCCCCGGTGACAGGGAGCTGCCACCGAAAAGCAGGAACTGGTCGGTGCCTTTTACCTCGAAGCCTGCGCTGAAGGATTGTCGCCAGGCCCCGAGCGAGGGCAGCGGGATTTTCTGGGCAGCCGCGAAGGACCAGGATGAGCCCTCGCTTTCCACCGGAAAGCCGTTGCTCGCGTAGCGCGAGAGCACCTCCGCATAAGCAGCATCGATCTGGAGAAGCTGATGGCTCGTGGCAAAGGGAACCTCCCAGCGGATCGCGTTTGCCAGCAGTGAGGATGCCGGCATCCCCACCACGCTTTGCCACGCGATGAGATGGTCGTTCGGCGTCAGGCCGGCCACCCCCAGCAGGAAGCGATCCCGTCCCAGCAGGTCGGGGCCGCTGTTCTCGTAGCCCGTGGTCACTCGCCACGGCTTCGATTCCTCAAAGCCGATCAGAAAATCTGCGGTCGCCGGCTCGGCTCCCGGTGAGACAAAGAGGCGCGGATGGCGGAAAACCGTGCGTCCGTACCACGCCAGTTGCTCATCGATCTCCGGCCTCCGGATCGGCTCGCCGCTGGTAAGACGCAAGCCTTTCTGAAGGACTTCCGATGACGTCAACTTCGAGCGGGAGAGCCCGACATTCCCCACCTTGCCGATTTCCACATGGAGGACGAGCTCGCCCTTCGCCAGATCCTGTTGCGGGGCTTCCACCAGCACCACGGGAAAGCCCTCTTCATCAAAGTGGATCAGGATCTGATCCGCCAGATCCGCGAGATCTCCCGCATGCAGCGGAGCTCCAAGCCATTTCTTCAAGCGCGCAGCAAGAGTACGGGGAGCGGGGACCCTCAGATCACTCCCACTTCTGAGACCCGGCGCGACTTCGCTTGCGACGGCCCCTTCGGTCGTCATGAGCGTGATGCTGCGCAGTTGATCGCAAAGCAAATCACCCTCGGCATGGGGCTCACCTGCCTCGACCTTTGGCAGCGATTCTGGTGCCGGAGCCTCGGGTAAGCGCGGCTCCACCCCGGGGAGCGATTGCCCACGGGCGCTGGCGATCAGGAGAACGGCAAGGATCAGGCGCATTTTTAGAAATCGCCTCCGGTGGAAAGCGAACCTTGGCAAAACATTAGCAATTCTTACCTATCAACGTAAAGAGAAAGAGATAATCAAATTTATAAAAATTAGATCATTCAGAGGTCTTAATTTCTAAAAATAGAAGCTTCCAACTCCTTGGAACTATAAGGTTTCTCGGACTTCAAACCCAGTTATGGAAAACATTACAAAAGCTGGACAAATCGCAAATTCGTTAGATAAATGGCGCAACACCTCACCCGCCCTCGGCTTTGTCCAATATCACCGCAAAGATTAGCCGTGGACTGCTCGGTCCCTTCTTGGCTGCGCCTCTTTTGGTGTCGGCTCAGACGTCCTTCGACCGCAGCGCTCCGTTCCTAACACCGTCCCGGGCCACGATCGAAGATCGCTTTTCCCAATGGCGTCCTGCCGTGGCGAGCGCATCGATCACCTTGGAGCCAAATGGCGAGATCGCGGACGCCGGCTGGGCGCTCGCCCGCTTGAATGACGGAAGCAGCAGCTCGGAAATCCAATCCTTTGCCTATCCGGAGACCAGCACTCGCGTGCGTCTCTACCTGATCGACACCGCCGTCAAATACACCAGCGGATGGTTCGAGAAGAACCCCAAGCTTGCCTTCAAGGGCACCACACGGACCTACAGCAAGCCTACCGCCTCGAAGTCCTTCATTCACGGCACACGGATGCTCGGTGTCATCGCGGGCCCCGAAACCGGAGCCGCGCAGGGAACCCCGATCGACGTGGTCAACTACGACGTCTATCCCGGTGTAGAACCGACCAACACCACCGCGGGCCAGATCTGTAGTGCGATTAGCAAAGCTTACATCCACTATCTAACCACCACTCCCCGCCTCCCCAGCGTGATCTGCATTGCCGCCGGATCCACGACTCCGGAAACGGATTACATCATGGAAGATTACATCAACACGGTGGTCCAGGAAGGGATCACCGTGGTGGTTTCCGCGGGCAACCAGAGCGCCGATGCTTCGGCCTACATTCCAGCCTCCTATGGAAAGCAAGCGGGAGTGATTTGCGTGGGTGCCACCGGAAAGAACAACCAGCGGCTCCCGATGTCGAACTACGGTTCTGCGGTGGATCTCTACGCTCCAGGCGAAGATGTCCGCACCCTCCGCTACTCCTCTCCAAAGAGCGGTTTCTACGATCTCATGGACGGCACCAGCCCCGCAGCGGCCCTGACCACCGCGGCCGCATTGATCAAGCTCTCCCAGAACCCGGCACTGACCCCCGTCCAATTGGAGCAAGCGCTAGTGGCTGACGCCTATACTTCCGTGGCTCCGGCTGCGCTCGTGCAGGTGGCGCCCCCTGTTCCGGAGCTCGATACCGATGGCGATGGCGCGGCGGACGTGCTTGAGAATTTCTTCGGTTCGAACTCGAGCGACGCGACCAGCAAGCCAGCCGCGCCCACGATCTCCCTCGCCAATGGCCAAGCGAGCCTGTCCTTCAAGGTGGCCGCCACTTCCTTCAAATCCGAGAGCCCCTATTCGGTCGCCGGTGGTGGCACTTGGAAGGTGCAAGTTTCCAATGATCTGATCGCTTGGCAGGACGTCAGCGCCCCATTGATCCAAGGCGCCACGGCGGATGGAAAGACAACGCTGAGCGTTTCCGTTCCCGTCGGACCCGAAGCGAACTTCCTCCGCGTGGAGGTGAAGGGGCCGGAAGCGGAGTAGCCCGCGGCTTTTCCGGAGGCCGGGAAACCGCCTGAAGGCGGAATGATGGCTCGATCTGCCGGGTAGACTTGCCCGGCAGGCCGGGATCAGGAATGCTGTGGACAAGGGGCGGCTAGAAAAGCGCCCCGCGCCATTTCGCGTCCGCCAGCATGTTGCTCCCCACCCGTCGTCTCCTATACCTGTCCGGCTTGTTTCTGCTGTCCGGGGTGCTGCGCGCGGCGGATCTCGATGCGGCCATATCGGCTAACGATCTCGAGGCTGCGGAGACCGAACTGGAGCAACTGGTCTCCGACTGGCGCACAGCCCGGGAGAAACAGCCGGGAGAAGAGAGCTCGCGTGAACTCGGGGTGACACTCCAAGCACTTGGCATCATCGAACGCCAGGCGGGCAAGCCGAAGGAGGCCCTGCCTCATCTGGAAGAGGCGATAAAGCTCTTGGCCAATGCAGACGCCGCAGCCCGGGCCGATGCCCTGGAAGCACTCGCCCTTACCCTGCAGGACCTCGGTGAAGCCGCGGCTGCAGAGACACATCTGCGCCAAGTCATCGAACTTCGCGAAAGCCTCCCCCAAGAAAACAAGGAGCCCTCCCTCTCCACCAGTCGCGATCACCTTGCGCTGAACTTGCTCGCCCAAGGCAAGTATGCCGGGGCCGATGAACTGATTCGCGAGAATCTCGCCAGGACAAGCCCGGAGGATACGGAGGCCAGAGCCCGACGACTTGGCTATTCAGGACGCTATCTGCACACGATGGGCAGTCATTCACGGGCGGCGGAGGCTTTCCGCGAAGCCCTGGCCCTCCCATTTGAAAACTCGGAGCTCCGCCTTTCCTTGGAGAGCCAGCTCGCGCTCGCCCAATTGCGGCTTGGGAAAACCGACGAGGCGCGCAGGGGCATGGAAAAAGCGACAGAGGACGCTTCGGCCTTTTACTCGGCTCCGGGAGATTCCTTTCGCGCGGCCCCCTATTTGAACAGTCTCGGTGCTCTGGATCTCGCGCTAGGAAATCCGCTTCAGGCCCGGATCGCCTTCGCCGAAGCACTTGAGCTTCTGGAAACATCCTTGGGCTCCGATCATCCTTCCTTGATCTCCCCGCTCAACAATCTGGGCTGTGCGGATCAGGCCGCGGGAAACTATGCGGAAGCAGAGAAAAGCCTCCGCCGTGCCGCAAGCTTGCAAGCCGCACATCTGCCGCGACTCCACCTGCGCGTCGCGGAAACGGCACGGAATCTCGCCCGCAATGCAGTGCTCTCTGGCACTCCGGATGCAGCCAAGGAAGTCGATGATGCCACCCGCCTCGGCCTGGGCCTGCTTGAGGAACTGATCGTCCACGGCACCGAACAAGAGCGGCTCAACTTCCTGCAACGGCTCGACCTCGTATCACTGCCCTGCTCGACGGGAGATGCATCACGAATCGCCGACGTATTGATCGCCACCAAAGCCCGCCTGCTGGACTCGATGCTCGGTTCACAGGTGGAACACGCGGCCAAGGTCCAGCACTGGCGACAGGTCCAGTCAGCGATGAAGCCGGGGACGGCCCTCATTGATACTTGCCGCTACCTGACCGTCTCCCCCGATCCGGAGGAGCGCTACGGCGCGATTGTCCTGCTATCGGAAGGCGATCCCAAATGGGTGCCGCTGGGCAGTTCCGAAGACCTCCAACAAGGGCTCGACGCTTTCCGCAGACGGCTGTCGTGGAAGGCCGCCCAACTCGCGGGCAAGGCGACGACTCCGCCCGTGCTCAAACTGCGCGGCAGCCTGAGATCGCTTCACGATGAGTTCTGGGCACCGCTTGCGCGGGAAATTCCAGATGACACCAAGCATCTTGCCTTTTCCCCGGACGGCGCGCTGCACTTCTTGCCTCTGCCCGCCCTCCTCGATGGATCCATGACCCCGCTCTGCGAGAACTATCTCCAGATCACCACGGTGACCAGCGCCCGGGATCTCTGCGGAGCTCCAACCGCGCACCCTCTCTCGGCCTCGCCATGGACTCTGCTGGGGGTTTCTTCTTTTCCCAAGCGGCAGCATCCTCCCGGCGAGGACCGCCTGCTCGGGCTGCTTGCGGAGCTCGATGACATGCCCGGTACCGCAGATGAACTGGCACGACTCCGAGAGCTGGCACCAAAGGACTCCACCTTCCTGAATGACGCCGCTGCCACCGAGTCGGCTTTGAGGTCCCTGCCTCAAGCACCCGGGGTGCTGCACCTCGGCTGCCACGCCTTCTTTCTATCAGGAGAAGCCAGGTCGGGTGATCCGCTGGATTTCGACGAGAATGCGGAGCTCCTCTTCTCCGGGGGCCTGCTGCTCCATCGCGCTGCACTGAGAGAACCCGACGCCCCGGCTCTCTCTCCTGATGACGACCTGCTCTTTCCCGTTGAAGTGGCGGACTTGCCGCTTCAGGGGACCCGGTTGGTCACTCTTTCTTCCTGCGAGTCCGGAGCGGGCACGGCCGTCTCCGGCGAGGGCCTGCTGGGCCTGCGCCGCGGCTTCGCGCTGGCCGGCGCGCGGGAGGTTCTCGTCGCTCTTTGGCCCGTATCGGATCGTTCCACTCCGGAGTTCATGGAGCGCTTCTACCAGCTGGCCATCGCATCGGACCGCACAGGACAAGCGCTATGGCAGAGCCAGCGGGAATTCCTCTCGAAAGCCAAAACAGACGATGAGTTCGAGGCAGCTGTTTTGAGATATGCCCCCTTCGTTCTGAGTCAGAATGAACCCTTGGCCACCGGTGGTGAAATTGTCGTGACCGGAAAGCGGGAAATCCCATGGAAAATGGCATGGGTGCTGGCACCCTTGCTGGTGTTCCTTGCGGCAAGGCAGGCGGGCCGAAGAAACAAATCCACCCCGGAAAAATCACCCGCCCCTTAACGCTTCGTGCCACCGTCGCCACCTCGCATGCCGAAGAAGGAGGCACGCTGGAGCATCGGCTTGTTGCCACGGTCGTGACTGGCCACCTGCTGGGTCTGGCGCTTGCGATCACGTCCGCCATCCGCGTTCGCGGACATGGGCGTATTGTTGACCAGCATGCGGGATGAAGCCGCATTGGTTCCATCCGGACGCTTGAGCGCGGGAAGCTTGAGGGTCGAGGTGCTGATCGCGGAGGCGGAGTCGCCATCATTCCGCTCCAGCGAGGAAGCCTTCACCTCGAGCTTCCCGTTTACCGTGAGATTGCCGATGATGATGCCCTTGGAGTCCTTGGTCACCTTACCGTTCTTACCTACCTCGAGAAAGATCCGTTGGGCACCGGTGCCGACACTGAGCGTACCTTCGTTGGAGATCTGTTTGCCCGCAGCGATCTCGATGTGGCTGGCGCGGGTCTTGCCCAGATGGAGCACGAAACCTTGATCGCCGGTTTGCTTGAGTCTCTGCGTGCCATCCCGCGAAATCTTCACTTCCGAGCCACCGGCAAGAAACGCGGCACCCTTCGCATTCAATTTCCCATCCTCGCGCAGTTCCACCGTGCGGCCAGCCAGTACGATGTCGCCATCCGTGGCCTTGATCGACCCTTCCACGATCAGATTCCTCATGGCTCCTCCGGAAAGCGTGAAATCGCCACCTCCCAAAAAGGCAGCCTTGTCGACATTGAGCGTCGAAAGGGTCACCGACTTCGCGGAGATGTCTCCGCTCACCACTAGCGTGGCGTTGGGCGAGAAGAAGCCCACGTTTCCATTCGAGGTCACGTTGCCGGAGAGCATGTTCACCCCGGTGCCATTCAGCATGTTGACCACGCTATCCCCGCCCACGAAGTCGAAGACAAGCTCGCTGCCGTAAGGAAGGTTGAACCCGTTCCAATCAAATATGGAATTCGAGTTGATGGTAAAAACCATCCGGGTGCCCGAAGGCGTCGCCTGCGAAACCCATGTAGCAGTACCCGGCGTGGAGAGCACGGGATTGCCAATGGTCTGGGCGTGCAGGGGTACAGTGAGGAGGGCCGGAATTAACCCGGCAAGGGGGAACAGGCTGGTTTTCATTTCGACGCGGGTTCGGTGGGACTTGGCGACCGCTCGTTAATTTTGAAAATAAGGATAACCTAGAGGCTTGCAAAGCATTCTTTTTTGGTATTTTCTACTTTCCGCTGCACCTAATGTCCCCCGATCACCCCCAGAGACACCTCGAAAAGTGTTGGGAAGCCTGCTGGCATCGCGCTCGCAGGCCGGTGGAAGGCGTGCTTGTGCCAGAGGAACAGGCGGCGGAAATCGCCGAGCGTGTCCTGCGGAATATCTGCCTCGATTATGAGGAGATGCCTCCCGAGGCGGAATTCGCCGCACGCGTGGTCCAGGAAACCGCCGAGGTCACCCGCGAACTCGTGGCCGGACAGCGCCGGAAAGTCGCGGATCCCCAGCTTCACCACGACCCTTCGGACCGCCGCTATCCCCAGAATCTCGATCTCGACCGCCTCCAGCATCTCCATCCCCAGCGTGGCTTCAGCGACGCCGAATGGAACCGCCTCCCCCGAGTGCTGCGCCCGCTGGCTCTCGCGACACTCAGTAAAAAGGGCATCCAAGGCCCTGACGCAGAAGACGTTTTCAACGACACACTTGTCGAACTCGTGCGCGAGCGGGAGGAAAGCCGCACCGCCCCGATCCAAGAACCCCGGGTCTTTGAAGAACTCATTCCCCTTCACTCCCGCATCGTCCAATTCCGCGCCATCGACTGGTTCCGCCGGCGTACCGCGCTGAAAAACCAGCCGAACTCCGGAGACAGCTTGGAAGCGATGACCGATGACCCGGATCGCCCTATCCAATTCGAGGATTCCTCCACCGGTCGCCTCAGCTTCGAGCAGATCTACGCCGAGTGTAAAGAGGCTCTGAGCAAGCAGGAGTGGCAGCTGATCTATACTCTGTACGTCGGACAAACGGCCACGATCCAAGATCTGATCATGGACGACGCCTTCTGCTCCCGGCTCGGCATCAAGGCCGGAGCCTCGGCGTCGACCCGCCGCCGGGCGATCAGCGAGATGGTCGAGGAAGCCCTCGATAAAATCAGGGAAAATTTAGTATTTTGAAAATCGGATATCTCGGACTGCGATTGGAACCTTAACCTCCATGCAACTCGAACTCCCAGAACGCCTCCTCGTCACCCGCGATGTTCTGACCCGCAGTCTCCTCGCGCACCCGGAAGAAAAGGCGCCTGCCATGCCGGCAAGCCTTGCTGCCGATCTGGCGGGCCGTTTCGCGCCGAAAGCCGCGTCTCGCAAGGATTCCGCCTGCATCTCCTGGCTGGATAAGGTGAAGAACTTCCTGGCGACTCCCGGCTTTGGAGCCGTGGCAGCAGCGGTGGTGGTGCTTGGCGTGGCCGTCCCGATGTTCTCGCAGGGAGATCATGCGGCACCCAAGGAAAGCTTCCGCGGCGGCGAGGCAATCGTCGCGACCGGAGAGCAGACCCGGATCTTCTTCGTCGGTGAGAATGCCGAGATCCGCGCCGCCGTGGAGTCCTCCGGGAATTTCGAATCTTCCGCCTTGGCTACCGCGCCTAGCGTGGAGGCCGTGAAGGAAGAAAGAGGCGCGAAAGTCGTTGTCGATCTGAACACCGGCACGGTCACGGCCTATGGCGCTGACGGTGAAGCGCTTTCCCAGAAGATGATTCCCACCGATACCTCCAAGGTCGCTGGCGTCATCGCGAAGATGGTCGCGGGACTCTGAGCCATCGCTCGGATTGATCGATTTCCAAGCCTGCAGCGCATCCTTTCGGTGCCTGCAGGCTTTCTGCGTATTTCCCGCCGCACGTGATTGCGTGATAGCAGAAGGGGGCAAAATCGGACATCGTGTTCTCGTAAGCAACGCCATCCCCCCAACGGCCGAGCTTCCAATCCCCCCGCAGAACATCCCCCCAAAACAATAACCCGCTGCTCGTTTCCCCCGACGATACAGCGGGTTCTTCTTTTCTCCCCTTCTCCGTCTCCCGGAGCCGTTCCAACCCCCGGCGGATTTTCCATCCCTATCCGGGAAAGAATCTGCTAGAAGAGCCCCGCAGATGGCGCGCTACCCCACCCGATTCCAGCTCCGCACCCTATGGAATGCGGCCACCGGCGTCTCAATTTTGATCTTGGGAGCCCTGATCGTCGGGCTGATCTGGCTGATTGGTAAGATCTTCGGCTTCCTCCAGCCCGTGCTTGTGCCCCTCGCCGTCTCGGCGATCACAGCTTACCTGCTGGACCCCGTGGTAAGGCTTTTCCAGAAACGCGGATTTTCCCGGCGCTGGTCGGTGGTCTCGGTTTTCGCGACCTTCACCCTCCTGGTGGGAGGCTTGGTCGGGATCATGATCCCTTTGGTCGGCGGACAGATCCATGAGTTCCAAGAGCAGCGGCAGGCCATGGCCGAACAAGCACAGGCACAGCTGCAAAGCCCGGCCGAACAGGAAGCGATCGAAAAGAATCCCGCCGCCGATCCCAAGCGACCCTTCGATGAGGTGATCGTGGACCTCCTCGTCGATGCCCGGAACAAAAACGCTTGGGCCAAGCCATTCATCGATCCCCTCCTCGCTCCACCCGCCGCAGACGAGGCCTCCGCACCCAAGGCACGCATCGACGCCCAGTTGGATACCCTCGCTGAAGAAGGTCGCCCGCTTGAACATGGGATTGTGCCGAGAAACACCGAACTGTGGGCCAAGGGAGAAGGTTATCTCGACGAAATCTTCGGCTGGATCAAGGGCGGCGCTGGCAAGGTCCTCGGCTTCCTCGGTCTCGCACTCGGCTTTCTCATGGTGCCGATCTACCTCTACTACATTCTGAACGAGAGCGCCGCGATCAAGGAGCACTGGCATGACTACGTTCCGCTGAAGGCGTCCCGCTTCAAAACGGAACTCGTGGAGACCTTGAATGAGATCAATCGCTACCTCATCTCATTCTTCCGCGGGCAAGTCCTCGTCGCTTTCATTGATGGCATGCTCGTCGGCATCGCTTTGACGATCTTTGGCCTGCCGCTCGGCTTGCTGATCGGGATCCTCATGGCCGCGCTCGGCATCATTCCTTACATCGGGAATATCATCACGCTGATCCCCGCCTGCGTGCTCGCCTGGTTCCACTTCAGCATTCCGGAGAACCAAGGTTGGCTTGGTGCGAATCCATGGGCCTACGTCGGGGCGGTGGTGGCCATCTTCATCATCGTGCAGCAGATCAACTCGCTGGTGACCGCACCGAAGATCGTGGGCGATTCCGTGGGACTGCATCCGATGACCGTGATTTTCTCGATGCTCTTCTGGTCCTTGATCCTCGGAGGCTTCGTGGGTGCCCTGCTCGCAGTGCCTCTCACCGCCGCCGTGAAGGTGCTCTTTCGCCGCTATATCTGGGAGCGCAAGCTGAAGGAAGAATCGGATGACAAGGACGATCGCTATGAGGAGTGGGAGCCTTCCGAATCGGAGGCCTGAGGGCCACCGAGCCGAAGCTTGCCTCTGGGCGTGATCCGTGGCGGCATGCGCCACGTGTTCGCCAAGCTTGCCCTTTCCGCCCTGGCCCTCGCCCTCACGTCTGCCGCGCAAGCACAGATCTACGCGGACTTCACGGTCTCCCACGGGAGCACCCCGCTGGGCACCTTCCGCGCCAAGCTCGAATATCAGAAGGCGCCCCGCACCTGCGCGAATTTCATCGGCCTCGCCACCGGCCGCCGCCCGTGGATCAAGGTAAGCAGCGGCCAGATCATGGAGAACAAGCCCTACTACAACGGGCTGACCTTCCATCGACTGATTCATAATTTCATGATCCAAGGTGGATCGCCGAACGGACTGGGCACCGATGGTCCGGGATACGTGATCCAAGATGAATATGATGCCACCCTCCGCCACTCGGGCCGCTACTTCCTCTCCATGGCGAAGAGCAACCTCCCCGGCACCGGAGGCTCGCAGTTCTTCATCACTTTCGAACCTTCTCCATCCCTCGACGACAAGCACTCGGTCTTCGGCGAGGTGATCGAGGGCAAAGCGGTGATCGATGCCTTCACCAACGCGGCGAATTTTCCGACCGACCGCACGGCCGCCGGCGCCGCTCCGGGTGATCCTGCTTACTCGGACAAACCGGTCACCCCGATCAAGATGGACTCGGTCGTGATCAGCGGACTAGGTCTGGAAAGCTTCGATCTCGATAATCCCGCACTGGGTCTGCCGGTGATTACCCGCACGCCCCTGGTTGGGACTCGTAACAACGCAAACAAAACGTTCGCGGTGACTTTCGAGCGCGGCTTCCAGACGGAACATCTGATCACCTATTCGACGGACCTCCAGAATTGGACCTACCTCCGGAATATCCGGAGCGCCGATACCGTGGAGGACTTCACCTACACCATGACCGGAGTGACGTTTCCCAGATTCTACGCGGCTAGCGCACGGATCGACTACGGTTTCCTGCCCAACCCGCCATCCGCCTTCCTCCCGGCAGGAAGCCAGCTCCGCCTTCTCGATCGCTCTGGAAAAGCGATGACACTGGTATCGAATGGGACCGGAGGAGGAACATGGAACCACAGCAACGGAAGCAGCGGAAATCTGACCAGCCTGACGACGGCCGATGGATCGGTCAGCACCGGCTTTTTCTCGAATGCCTCCTCGTCCGCCCATCTGTTCCCCCTCGCCCAAGTGAATGCCACCTTTAGCAGCGCGGCGGGCCCGGACGCTTGGACATCCCTGGGCCTGATTCTCTCTTTTCACTCGGCGAAGACCGGCTGGGTGGAGGGTAGCGCGGTGAAGGGTTCAGGGTCGGTGGCAGTGCAGCAGTCCTTTGCCATCACTCCCTAGACGTGCCGCAATCAACCCTTGGCGTTCCGGAATTCGCCTCCTAGCGTCCCGCCCATGTCTCGCAGCTACCGCATTGCAGTTCTTTCCGGCGACGGGATCGGCCCGGAAGTCATGACCGAAGCCCTCCGCGTGCTCGACGCCGTGGAAGCGAAGTTCGGTTTCACCACCACCCGCGAAGAGCGCCTGGTCGGCGGTGCGGCGATCGATGCCACCGGACACCCGCTGCCTACGGAGACCGTCGCATCCTGCGAGCAGAGCGATGGTATCCTCTTCGGCTCCGTCGGTGGCCCGAAGTGGGAAAGCCTTCCGCCGGACATCCAGCCGGAGCGCGGCGCGCTGCTGCCCATCCGCAAGCATTTCGGCCTTTTCGCAAACCTGCGTCCGGGCGTCTGCCTGCCTTCCCTCACCCACGCTTCGCCGGTGAAGAACGAGCTCATCCCGAATGGCTTCAACGTGCTCTGCGTGCGTGAGCTCACCGGTGGTGTCTACTTCGGCCAGCCGAAAGGCCGCGAGGAACGCGACGGCGAGCCGGTGGCCTTCGACACGATGATCTATCGCAAGAGCGAGATCGACCGCATCCTGCGCGTCGCTTTCACCGCCGCGATGGGACGCGGCAAGCGCCTCGTCTCCGTGGACAAGGCAAACGTCCTCGCCACCTCCGTCCTGTGGCGCGAGACCGCCGTGGAAGTCGCGAAGGATTTCCCGGAAGTGGAACTCAGCCACCTTTATGTGGACAATGCCGCGATGCAGCTCGTGCGTCGTCCGGATTCCTTCGACGTGCTCGTGACGGAGAATCTCTTCGGTGACATCCTCTCGGATGAAATGGCCATGATCTCCGGATCCCTCGGCATGCTGCCCTCCGCTTCGCTGGGCAAGCAGAAGGAAGGCGGCCTTTACTTCGGCATGTATGAGCCTTCCGGCGGTTCCGCTCCGGACATCGCGGGTAAGGGAGTCGCGAACCCCATCGCTCAGATCCTCTCCGCTGCCATGCTCCTGCGCTTCTCTCTCGGCGAGAACGAGGCTGCCTCTGCGATCGAAGCCGCTGTGGCGAAGGCCATCGACGATGGCTTCCGGACCGGCGACATCGCGACCGGTGCCGCGGGCGAGACGAAAGTCGGAACCACAGGCATGGGCGATGCAGTTCTGGCGCGCCTCTGAAGCATCCTTTTTAAAAAGGGCCGATTCCGCGAGGGATCGGCCCTTCTTTTTTAGGATTCGACTTCACAGCCGCCCAAATCTTTAAAGATCACACTTCGCGTGAAGAAGATCTCCTGAGTCGGAGTCTATCCTGTCTCATGCATGCTCCGACTTCCCTGCCACGATCCTGGTTCTTGCATTCTCGGACCTTCTGGTTGGGGCTGCTGGTGACGGTGTTCTGTACTTGGTTGCTCATCGATTCGCACATCAACACCACCCTCATCCGCACCATCCACCGCGGATCATGGAAGGACTGGTCGTCATACAGCAGCTTCCCACCCGGAACTCCCGACGAGACAGGATCATGGATGCTAGGCCTCTCAGGTGGTGCGATCCAAGCCACCTGGCTCGACGAGATCGGCCCGGATTCCGACTACTCCGGATCCGACGAGCGGGAAAAAGCGGACCCTCGCCTCCGCAAGATTTGGCTTCCGGAAATCGAAAACGAGCGGGATTCGGTCATGCGGTCACGCGGAATGCGTCTTCCCACCTGGCTATTTCTAGCCGCTTGGCTGGGGATCTGGCCCCGCCTGCTTGTCAAATCAAGGAATCGGCACCGCTCCTATCTCGCTCCGGAAGCTTCCCCGGTTCCCTGAGCCTTCGCACTTGCCACCCTGCCCCCCGGTTTCCAAAGTCCGCGCCGTTCATGAGCGACGCCGCCTATTCCTCTCCGCACCAAGTTTGCATCGCCGGCACTGGCAGCTACTTGCCCGAGAAGATCCTGACCAATGGCGACCTGGCAAAAATCGTCGAGACTTCCGATGAATGGATCGTCGAGCGCACCGGCATCCGGGAGCGCCGCATCGCAGGAGAGCATGAGTATACCTCCCACATGGCCGCGAAGGCCGCGGAAAAGGCCCTGGAACAAGCTGGCATCGCGGCAGCGGATGTGGAGCTGATCATCGTGGCCACCATCACGCCGGACACCTTGACCCCGGCGACCGCCTGCTACGTGCAGCAGCAACTCGGAGCCGTTCGTGCGGTCGCTTTCGATATTTCCGCCGCCTGCTCTGGCTTCCTTTACGCGATGAAGATCGCGAAGCGCCTGATTTCGGATGGTGCCTTCACCAATGCCCTGATCATTGGTGCTGAGAAACTCTCCTCCTTTATCAACTGGGAAGACCGCACCACCTGCGTGCTCTTTGGCGATGGCGCCGGTGCCGCGGTCCTGCGCCGTGCTGAGCCCGAGGAAGGTTCGATCATCGCGACCGAGATGGGCACCGATGGCCGCCTCACCCACCTGCTGAATATCCCCGGCGGTGGCTCGGCCTGCCCGATCACCATCGACAATGCCGGCCTCCGTCTCGCGAGCCTGGCCATGATGGGTAAGGAAGTCTTCAAACATGCGGTCAACCGCATGAAGGAATCCGCCGAGCGCGTCATCGAGCGCGCGGGACTGAAGCCGGAGGACATCGCTCTCGTGGTGCCCCACCAGGCGAACCTTCGCATCATCGATGCCATTGCGGATCGCCTCACCGTCCCGCGCGACCGGGTCTTTGTGAATCTCGAGAAATACGGGAATACTTCCGCCGCCGCCGTGGCGATCGCACTCGACGAAGCCAACCGGACCGGAGCCATCAAGCGCGGTGACCACCTCGTGCTCGTCGTTTTCGGAGCAGGACTCACTTGGGCCGCTGCTGCCGTGCGCTGGTAAAGGACACCCCGTCAGAACGAGAGAGCCATCTGCGGCGCCGTCAACCCCGGACCGCCTCGCGTTCCCGCGCGCACCCCCAATCGTCACACCCAAGGCGCCTAACCGGAGTGGCGCTTTTCGAAACGCCCTAACGCGAACGGGCTTCTTTCAGAAGGCCTCGGATCGCCACTGCTCGTGGTGCGAATCGCGAGTCGCACTCTGCAAGGATGCCGGGAGGCATCTGACTTCTCCCGCCCCGTTTCGGTCAACCGTGGCAGTAGAAACCCGCCCCCGCACGGACCAAACTCTCCCCCAGCATGCTTTCGACTTGTACTTCCACTCCACCCGGATTCCCCGCTTCGACGTCCAATGGTAAAGGGTCGATGTTCGATATTCCCCTTCCCTCCCACCTGTTATTTTCCCTGTTATAACAGGCGGAACAGGCTCCGGATTTCAAAGCCCGCCCTCCTCGATCCGCATTCGGAAATGCGGCACCCGTCGTTCTCCCGCAACATCGCCCACCCTACCCAAAGCTTCCCCCAGCTTCGGCGCGGATGCTGCTTTCGCCGGGCGCGCAACGGCGCTTTACGTGAGGAAAAACAACTCCTAGCGTCCGCAGCAAGCTCCCGAAGAACACCTCCGCATGTCCAGTTATCGAACCTCCGCCTTGGATACCGACAAGATGCCACCCGGCATCCCCTACATCATCGGAAACGAAGCCGCGGAGCGCTTCTCCTTCTACGGGATGCGGACCATTCTCGTGGTCTTCATGGTGAATTATCTTCACCTGATGGATGGTGCGACGCTGAAGGGCATGTCGAATGCCGAGGCGAGCGAGCACTACCACCAGTTCACGAGCTGGGTATATTTCACACCGCTCTTCGGTGCCCTTTTGGCGGATATCTTCTGGGGGAAATACAGGACCATCCTTTGGCTCTCCCTGGCCTACTGCATAGGTCACGCATGCCTGGCGCTGATGGGCACCGTGGGTGATTCGAAGTGGTGGCTGCTCTCGGGCCTGCTCTTCATTTGCGTCGGCGCGGGTGGGATCAAACCTTGCGTCTCCGCACACGTCGGCGACCAATTTGGAAAGGCCAACCAGCACCGCCTCACGCGGGTCTACAATTGGTTCTACTTCTCGATCAATTTCGGATCCTTCTTCTCCACCGCCCTCACGCCTTGGCTGCTGGTAAAATATGGGCCGCATTGGGCCTTCGGCGTGCCCGGCGTCCTGATGGCCATCGCCACCTTCATGTTCTGGCTGGGCCGGAACCGCTTCGTTCACATTCCCCCGGCCGGAGCGGGCTTCGTTCGTGAGGCCTTCTCGCGCGATGGAATCGTCGCGCTCGGCAAGCTAATCCCCCTCTTCGTTTTCATCGCCGCCTTCTGGGCGCTCTACGATCAGACCGGGTCCTCCTGGGTGCTGCAAGCGCAGCAACTGGATCTCCAGCCCCTCCCCTTCCTCGATTGGAAATTCGAGGCCTCCGCCGTGCAGGCGGTAAATCCGATCCTCATCCTGATTTACATCCCGCTCTTCAATTACGTGATCTATCCGGCGGTGAACCGGGTCTTCAAGCTGACCCCGCTGCGCAAGCTGGCGATCGGCCTCTTCGTGATGGCCGCATCTTTCTGGCTCGTCGGCTGGGTTCAGGGGCGGATCGATGCAGGGGAAAGCCCCTCCGTGCGATGGCAGGTGGCTTGCTACATGATCATCACCGCCTCCGAGGTCATGGTCTCGATCGTGGGCCTCGAGTTCGCCTACACCCAGGCACCGAAGACGATGAAGTCCTGGGTCGTCGCCCTGTTCTACCTCTCCGTCTGGCTGGGCAATCAATTCACCGCCCAGATCAACCACCTCATCCAGATCCCGAGCGCCGCGGAAAGGCAGCTGACGGAGGCCATCAAGAACCTGCCCGCCGACTGGAAAGAATCTCCGCGCAATATCCTGCTGCCGGGGTACGACGGCAAGACGGGCACCGGCGATGACTTCGTGCAGCGGCTGACCTCCGGCAAGCCGGACACGCTGGAAATCCCGGGACAGCCGGCCTTTGAAAACGCCGCCGCGATCATCGAGGCGGATGCCCGCGCCAACGAGGACCGCCTGCCTCCGGAAACCGAACGCAATCTGGGCGAGGACTTCTGGGGAAATCCGATCCATTACAAGATCATCGACTCGACCCACTTCCGCCTGATGAGCGATGGCCCGGAGAGCAAGGCGAACAACCAGTGGAACCAAGGGCTCATCGTCACGGTCAAGAAGCCCGAGCCACCGAACGCCGCGGACTCATGGCTGGAACGCCGGAAAAAGGAACTCGGAATCCCTGAAGAAAAGGCCACCACCGAGACCATTTATTCACGCGCTGCTTTCTCGGGCGGTCAAACGAAGCTTGAAGGAGCCGCCTACTTCCATTTCTTCACATGGCTCATGCTCGGCACGGCGGTCGTCTTCGTTCCTTTCGCGATCGCCTACCGGCCGAAGACCTACCTTCACGATTGATCGATTCCGTGATCACCGATTCCCACTGCCACCTGGCGAGCTACAAGTTTTCCCGCGCTGAAGTCCCCGATCTGATCACCCGCGCCCATGAAGCAGGCGTCACCCGCATGGTGAGCTTGGTCACCGGGCTGGATGATCTCCACGCGAATCTCGAGATCGCCGCCGCCCATCCGGAGGTGGCGGTGTGCATCGGCATCCACCCTTGCGAGGTACATGAAGCTCCGGATGACGCCGTGGAGCAATTGCGCGCCCATGCGGCGGATCCTCGGGTCTGCGGGATCGGCGAGACGGGGCTCGATTACTATCATCCGGCCCCGGAGGGCTGGAATGAGATCGATTTCCGCGAGCGCCAGCGCCTCTTTCTCGACGAACATTTCCGCCTGGCAGCTGGCGCAGGCCTGAATGTGGTGATCCATACGCGCGACAAGAGCGGCGATGCCTCCTTCCAAGACGCACTCGCTATCTATAAGAAGCACGCGGGAAAGGTGCGCGCCGTGTTCCATTGCTTCATCGGCCCGGAGGCGAACGCACGCGAGGTGATCTCCTTGGGTGGCTTGGTTTCCTTCGGCGGCGTGGCCACCTTCAAGAATGCGGCTGACGTGCTCTCCACCGCAGTCGCCTTGCCCCTTGGGTCCTTCATGTTGGAGACGGACTCCCCGTACCTCGCGCCGGTGCCGCATCGCGGTCAACGCAATGAGCCATCATACGTGCGCCACGTTGCGGAGCATCTCGCGAAGAGTCGCGGCATCACGCTCGATGAACTTGCTCGTGCGACGACAACGAACGCATTGGACTTCTTCCGATTCGCTGGTTGATTCTCACCGCGAGACGAATTGAACGAACCAGAGGCTCGGCCTCGTTACTCATCCGATGTCGGCACTTTCCAAGAAGGCCGCCGCTTGCTAATCCCTGCCTGACGAAATCCATGAGTCCTTCACGCTACCTCGCACTCGCCGCTGCCGCCGCCACGCTTTCTTCCTGCTCGCTCTTCAAAAAGGGTGAAGAGAATTACGACACCGCAGGAGGAGATGCCGGAGCCTACGATACCTCGAATCCCTACGGCGTGCCCGGCGATGCTTCCGCCGAGTCCGTGCCCTATCAGGCAGTGAATCCACCGGCCGACAATCCGACCTACTCGCAGGCCGCGTACGAAGAGAACTCCGCGAGCCCGGCTGCAGCTGCACCTTCGGCTCCATCCCACTCCGCGCCCGCCGCTCATTCCGCTCCGGCTGGAAAGAGCGCGAGCCACACTGTCGTGAAGGGCGACACCCTCGGCGGCATCGCCCGCAAGTACGGCGTGAGCAGCGCTGCCATCAAGCAGGCGAACGGCATGACCAGCGATACAGTGGTGCTGGGCAAGCAACTCACCATCCCGGGTGCCTCCGGTCCGGTGGCGAAGTCCGCACCGGCCGCAAGCGCCGGTAGCAAGAGTCACACCGTCGTGAAGGGCGACACGCTCGCCAAGATCAGCCGCAAGTATGGCGTGAGCGTCGATGCGCTGAAGAAAGCGAACGGCATGAGCACCGACACCGTGGTGCTCGGTTCCAAGCTGCGCATCCCGTAACCAAAAACAAAACCGATCATGGTGCCTTCCGGACTTTCCCGCATCGCCGTGCTGCTCCTCGCCACGGCGATGGCGGTTGCCCAGGAGCCGAAGGCACCGGACGCGGAGGGAGGAGCTGCCTCTCCCGCCCCGAAGAAAGCCGCGCTCGAGCGTGTGATGTCCGAGCGCGGCACCGAAGCGGAATTCAGTGCCGCCCTTGCCAAGGCGAAGGAGGCCGGCATCCCGGACCAGGCACTCGTGGAAGCGAGGTTCCTCTACCACGTGGATCGCCAGGAGGACGAAAAACTGGCGGCCATGCTGCCGGAACTTCAGAAACGGAAGGACTCCTTCAAGCTGGAGGACTCGGAGATCTTCGCCGTGCGCGAGGATTGGCTCGCGGTGGTGGAGTATGTGGAAGCTCTCGCCGCGCTGAAAAAGGGCGACAAGGACCGCTTCAAGAAGCACATCACCGAAGCCTTCTGGCTGAGCCCGCGCCAAGGATCCGCCTTCGCACCGCACATCGATCGCCTGCGCATGGAAGAGGCCATGCGCGGCGTGAGGATCGATCTCGCGACCAAGCTGGCCTCCCTGCTCGCTGGCGAAGAGATCGATCTCGCCAGGCTGCTGAAGGATAAAAAAGCGCTGCTCCTCCATTTCTGGGCGCCATGGAACCAGGAGAGCGAAGCAAGCATGCCCGACTTCAAGGTCACGGCAGCTGAACTGCAGAAGAACGGGATCGCTGTCGTATCCCTGCTTGCCGACACCGAACCGGAAGCAATCCACGACGCAAAGGAGATCGTCTCCGAACTGGGAACACCACCGCCCGGAGCATGGCTGGTGGATCGCGAGAAGGACTCGCTGCACCGCTTGCTGCGCATCCAGAACCTTCCCTCGATGGTTCTGGTATCGCCGGAAGGACAGGTGCTCTTTAACGGCCACCCTTCCGAAGATGGCCTGTGGGAAGCGCTGGCGAAACTCTCGCCAGCCATCAAACGCCCGCCGGTAAAGGACGAATAGCGTGCCGCAAACAACTACGATAAACATCGTAGTTCGAAATCGGACTGGAAAAGCGCTGGTAAAAATTGTTTAATGTTTGCTAAAATTCGGATAGTTTGAACTTGACGGAATTGTGAACTACTAGCTTTATGGTGTCACGAACCCGGCGATCATAAGATCATGGCACGAGTCACACACCCCTCCAACCTCGAGCTCCAAGCATTGTCGGTATTGTGGCACGAGGGCCCATCTACGGTAAGCGCCGTACTTGAAACCCTTCCCGACGGGAAGGACAGGGCCTACACCACGGTACTCTCCGTGTTGCAGAGCCTCGAGCGAAAGAAGCTGGTGAAGCGTGTGCGCGACGGACGCGCGCATGTTTACGAAGCCGCGTTTTCGCAGGACACGATTGTCCGCCGTGCAGCGCACGACTTTCTGACAAACGCTTTCGGGGGCCGTCTCGGTGAGGCGATCCTCGCACTACTCTCCGCTGGCACGTTAACGCCGGATGAGAAAACCAACATCGAACGCGAACTCAAAAGACACAAAGCCATGGCTGCAAAGAAAACAGCAAAGAAGGCTGCCAAGAAGGCTCCGGCCAAGAAGGCCGCCGCCAAGAAGGCCGCGAAGAAGGCTCCGGCCAAGAAGGCCGCTGCTAAGAAAGCCCCCGCCAAGAAGGCTGCCAAGCCTGCGAAGAAGGCGGCGAAGAAGGTTGCAAAGAAGGCCACCAAGAAAGCTGCCAAGTCTGCAAAGAAGGCTGCCAAGAAGGCCGCCAAGAAGACCGTAGCGAAGAAGGCTGCCAAGAAGGCCGCTAAGAAGGCTCCGGCCAAGAAGGCTGCTAAGAAGGTTGCCAAAAAGGCCGCGAAGAAGGTCGCCAAGAAGGCTGCCAAGTCTGCGAAGAAGGCCGCTCCGGCAAAGAAGGCTGCCAAGAAGGCCGCCAAGAAAGCCGCGAAATAAGGCCCGTTCCCCATCCGCGAGAGGCCTCCCCGCCCAGTGCGCCGGAAGCCATCGCGTTGAGTCGAATGTCTCAAACGGCGGGGAGCTCCGGCTCCTCGCCCTTTTTCTTTCCCGCCCGGGAACCCCTTCAAAAAACCCGCTGGCCCGATGAAAAAATGGGTTGCATCCCCGCGAAGGTCCCCCCATTCTCCCGCCCCCGTCCGGGGGCACACAACGCGCGGTTAGCTCAGTGGTAGAGCACCACCTTGACACGGTGGGGGTCACTGGTTCGAACCCAGTATCGCGCACCACCCCTTTTTCCCCGTGACCACTCGGATCGACACTTCACCAGAGCGCCTCGCCGTTCTTCTGAGGCTGCTCGACGACGATTCCCCTCCGGTTCGCACATCCGTTGAAGCCGCTCTTTCCGAATTCGGCGGTGACGTGAGCGAATTGCTCAGCGAAATGGACGTCACGCTGTCCGAAGCGGACCTCGAATTACTTTCGCTCCTCCTTCTCCCCTCCCGCCGCGAACGCCTGCGCCGCGAATGGATCGTGCCTGCCGGCGGTGCCGCAGCCGTCCATGACGATTGGGAACAGTTTGAAGCGCTGCTCCGCTCTCTCTCGGATTATTTGCACGATGGCGTGACCATGCGCCAACCCTTGGGCGATGCCTTGGATCTCCTGACCGAAGAACTCCAGTTGGTCGCCGACGAGGAAGGCCCGGCAGGAATTAACCGTGCTCTTTTTGAAAGCGGTCGCTTCGAGGCTAATATCCAGGAAGAGGATGATCCGGATAACTATGATCTGGCCCATGTCTTGGCGGGAAATCCCTCGAATGCCGTCGGGCTGGGATTGATTTTTCTCCTTATCGCCCGCCGCATGGATATCGATGTCGACGGGCTGCTTTTGCCGCAGTCACTCCTGTGCCGCTACCACGAAGAAGGCCACGTCGTTTTGTCCGAGCCTCTCGTGAAAGGACGTCGTGTACTGGTGGAGGACCTCGCACACCGGATGCGCCGTTATCCGCGCGATGTCCGCGCGATCGCGGCACGCCCCGCCACTCCCGGTGAATTGTTGGTAAGAGTGGTGGAAGAACTCGCGACCGCGTGGTCGGTGCGGGGCGAGGTGGAAGACGCGGAGCTCATGGAGGAGCTTCTGGCAACACTCGTGAAAGCCCCGTTCTGAGAAAAGGAAACGGGGTGAAGTAAACTTCACCCCGTGGATACCGCTCAGCTTGGGCAACTGTATTTGTCTCTTATCTGCCACGGCGCTGACGTTCGTCGTCTTGCTGCCGGGAGCGTTCTTGCTCCTGCCTTGAACGCTCCTGCTGTTGGCGGGCATTCTCTTCCTGCTGCTGACGACGGGCTTCCTCTTGCTGGCGCCGGGACTCTTCCTGCTGGCGAGCACGTTCTTCAGCTTGGCGCCGGGCCTCCTCTTGCTGACGTGCGCGTTCCTCCTGCTGCTGGCGCCGCTCTTCCTCTTGCTGACGTGCGCGTTCTTCCTGCTGTTGGCGACGCGCCTCCTCTTGCTGACGGCGGGATTCTTCCTGTTGCTGGCGCATCTGCTCTTGCTGACGGGCGCGCTCCTCTTGTTGCTGGCGTTCCCGTTCCTGGGCTTGGCGACGTGCCTCTTCCTGCTGCCGCGCGCGCTCCGCTTGCTCAAGGGCGCGTTCTTCCTGCTGCTGGCGCATGCGTTCCTGTTGCTGGGCACGCTCCTCCTGCTGCTGGCGGCGATTGTTCTCCTCGTTCTGTTGCCGCGCTTGCTCCTGGCGCTCGCGCATCTCTTGCTGACGTTGGTTCTGTTCAGTGCGCTCCCGTGCTGTTTCCTGCTGCTGCCTGCGGGCTTCTTCCATGCGCTGGCGACGGTTGTTTTCCTCCGCCTGCTGCCCTGCTTGTTCCTCCTGCTGTTGGCGAGCGCGCTCTTGTTGTTGCTGGCGGGCCTGCTCCATGCGCTGGCGACGGTTCTCTTCCAGCCCTTCCCTCGCCTGCTGTTGTTGTTCTCGCTCGGCCGCTTGCTCGACCTGTTGGCGACGCGCTTCTTCCATTCGTTCGCGCCGACTGATCTCTTGCTCCTGGACCTGCGCCTGCTGCTGTCCGGCTTGCTCTTGCTGTTGTTGCCGTTCGTTTCGCGCTTCCTGCTGGCGTTCGCGACGGTTGATGCGGGGGCCCTCTCCGTTTTGTTCCGGCTGCGGCGCTACCGGATTGTTGTTCCCCGGCGGCTGTGGAGTGGCGGCTTCGTTGTTGTTGGGTTGTGGCTCGCGCCCCGGCTGACGGCGTTCGCGCAAACGATCCGCGGCACCACCACGCGGCAGATCCTCCTTGGCCGGCGGCTCCGCGGCTGGCCTTTGCGGTTCCTCATCTTCACGCGCCGTGATCTTCGGCGAAGGATCCACACCACCATTGCGCTGAGCGCGCTGCTCCCGCAGACGCTGGGCATTCTGGCGCTGGCGCTCCGCGAGCGATAGCCGTCCACCTTCCTTCGGAGCATCTCCAGCTTGTGGAGTCCCTGCGGGATTCGCCGGTGCGTCGGGGCGTTGGCTCTCGCGCTCTTGCTCACGAATCTTCGCGAACTTCTCGCGGCGATTCTCAACAATCTTCTGCTGCTTCACTTCGAGCTTCTCCTGCGCTACGGAAACCTTCTGGCGATTCGCCTTAAGCTGCTTCTGCCGGTCTCCACCATCGCGCACCCAAACAGCGGCCTGCTCCTGCTGCTTCTGGCGGGCATCGCGAAAACGCTCGCGCCACTCCGGCTTGATGCCAGCTTCTGCCCGCTCGACCTTCACGTTATCCCACTTCCCTTGGAGCCGTGGTGGTTTCAGGTTCGCATTCCACTTCGTATTGAAATTCGGCGCGAAGACCGCGAGTTGCTTGCCACGAAAGACCGCATTGCGTTCCTGCGCCTTTTGGTTGAAGGCCTTCAAGCGATCGATCTGCAGTTGATACACCGGCCACGGCTTACCCACGAACCTCTGGAGCTTTTCCCAACGCGGACCACCGGAGACGATCTGGTTTCTGTGATATTGGATGTTGGTGACGTTGGTCGTCTTCGGAACATAGATCCTGTTGTCCGCAACCGGCAGGCAGTGCTTCCACAGAGGGTCTGCCATATGCCGGCAATGCACGAAGGTGAACATCGACCAACTGATGCCAAAATCCGCCTCGACCGATTTGTTCCAGCCGCGGTTGCGGTAGCACAAGGTTTCGGGCGGCAGTGGCGCCCATCCGACGTGGTCTCCGCCCTCGCGCCAGCACACCCACGATGGAGCCCATTCATCACCCGGCACCCAGGCCCAGCCACGACCTTCGATCAGACACCAACGGCCATAGTGGAAACAGGCCCAGCCAAAGGGTTCGTCCGAGCACCAGTTCCATCCCAAGTTCGTGCATGCCCAGCGGCCGCGGGTATAGGGACGCCATGAAGCATCCTGCGCGACCACCGTGGGCTGGTAGACGTAGCCATACTCGGGTGTCTCATACCAGGATCCGTAGGGCTGGAGGTCTTCATAAAAAGTCTCGTAATCCGCCACCGGCTCTTGGGTTTCCTCGATGGGCTCCGGCTCCCAATCGTCCAAAGGCTCGTAGCCCGCGGAGACATACTCCTGTTGATCCAGATCGGACTCACGCGCGGCAAGGTCCCCTTCCCGGTCTGCCAAATTGGCTTCGCGCCGGTCGATCTCGCGCTGTCGATCTTCCAAGGAGGCATTGAAATCGTCCGCATCCTGCTCACGTGCGGCGAGGCGGGACTCCCGTTCGGCACGCAGCGCTTCCTTCTCTTCCTCCAGGGCAGCGCGTTCTTCTTCCAATCGCTCTCGTTCCAGCGTCGCCCGCTCGTCTTCGAGGGCAGCTCGTTCGGCGGAGAGATCGCCTGCCGGGCCCTCGCCGCCGGTGGCGGCCTTGGTGCTCTTCTGTTTTTCGCAGGCCGCGAGCATCATGCAGAGGGCGGAGGAAGTCCAAAGGAGACGATGCGCTTTCATCGGTGAATTGGGATTACGGTGCTTTGACCGAAGGTGGTCGCACACTATTCAAACGGCTTGAAAAGAAATCAACGCCGCCCGGACACGGCATGCGCCGCTTCCTCAGGTCGGCTCCCGCACCCCCAAGGTTGCGACCTCGTAGTCGATGCGGGCAGGCCCCCCGCGTCCGCCGGGGATCTCGCGGCGGATTACCCGCGTGGCAAGTAGCTCCTCCATCATGCGCAACTCAAGATTGATCGCATTAGGATAAGCCGCGAACACCGCTTGCAGGGGATGGTGATATTCCTCGATCCGGAAGCCCTTGGCCGGATCGTATTTGCAGCGACCGAAGCACCCTTCCTTCTCCCGCAGGGCGGAAAGCAAGGTCGCGCGCTCCACCAGCGACTTCGCCTTGTTCAACTTCGGCCGCCATTGCTCGCGAAGCTGGCTGAAATACTGGAGCAGCAAGCGCTCCGGTGCCGTGTCGCCGAACAAGGCACGAGCCGCTTCAAGCAACTCGATTGAAAGCGAGACTCCCGCTTGAGGGAAAATCGCCTCGGCTTTCGGGGCCAGACGGTACATGATTTCCGGTCGACCCACCTCTTGCCGTGGCAGCCGCCAACGCTCCAGATAGCCCATTTTTACCAGCCGATCACACTGGTCCTTCATGCCCATGTAGCTCGTGCCGAGGCGGCGGCTCAGCTCGCTGACAGGCAGCCCGCCGGAGATCTTGAGCTCTTCGATCACCTTCACCCATCCCTCTTTCACCAACTCGCGGAAGCCCGGCAGGAACATTCCCCAAGTTCCGCGCGACCGTGCCTCCCGATCAACCGAAAATCCCTGAAACCCCTGCACATCTTGGATTCCGGCCTGTCGCGAATGCCAATTTTGTCCATGTAAATGTCTCTGAAACCCACGTTCAAATCCAGTTCCGTCATTTTTTTCTGGAATTGAGGAGCTTAAATGCCTATTCATTAAACATGCACGACGTCCGGCACGTTTCCGCCCTCTTTGACATGAGGGCAGACTTCGTAGACGCCCAGCCCTATGGCTCCGGGCACATTAACGACACCTATTGCGCGTGGTATGACCAAGCCGGGCTGCGGATCCGCTACATCCACCAGCGGATCAATCATAACATCTTCAAGAATCCCGTCGCGCTGATGGAGAACATCGAGCGCGTGACCAGCCACTCGCTGTCCCGCCTGATGGATGTCAACCATCCGGAAGCTCGCCGCCGCACCTTGACCGTGGTCCCTGCGGTGGATGGAAAGCCTTACGCGATGGACCGCGATGGCAACTACTGGCGGACCTATCCCTTCATCGAGCGCGCGCGCGGCTACGACGAGATCCGTAGTAACCTGCAGGCGGAGCAAGCAGCGAAGGCTTTCGGAGAATTCCAAAAACTCGCCGCCGACCTCGGAGGAGCTCGTCTTCATGAGACGATCCCGAATTTTCATCACACTCCGAAGCGTCTCGAGGCGCTGGAGCAAGCGATTGAGGCCGACATCGCAGGACGGGCGCGGAGCTGCAAGGCTGAGATCGAATTCGCCCTCGCCCGTGCCAACGATTGCAGGCGCGTGACCGACCTCATCACCGCAGGCGTGATTCCGGAACGCGTGACCCACAACGACACGAAGCTCAACAACGTCCTGCTGGATGACGTGACCTCCGAGGGAGTCTGTGTGATCGACCTCGATACGACGATGCCCGGCTCCGTGCTCTACGATTTCGGCGATATGGTGCGCACCGCCACGCCCACCACGCGCGAGGATGAGGTGGACCTGGCGCTGGTAGGTATCCGGCTCGATCGCTTCGACGCGTTGGTTCGCGGCTATCTCGACAGCGCCTCTTCTTTCCTGAACCGCGCGGAGATCGATCACCTCGCCTTCTCCGGAAAGCTGTTGACCTTGGAATGCGGCATCCGCTTCCTCACCGACTACCTGCAGGGGGATGTTTATTTCAAGACGAAGCGCCCCGGCCACAACATGGACCGCTGCCGCTCGCAGTTCGCGATGGTGAAGGCCATCGAGGAAAACCTCGATCAAATGGAAGAAATGGTGCAAGCCACCGCTGGCAGCACGAAGATCGTGGTAGCAGCCTGATTCCCTTCCCTCCTTCTTGATCGCGTGAAAATCCTCGTAACCGGAGGCTCCGGCTTCATCGGCTCCCATATCGTCGAGCACTATCAGGACAAGGCGGAGGAAATCCGCGTGCTGGACAACCTCCGCACCGGCTATCGCAAGAACCTCGATGGACTGAGGCACACCTTCATCGCGGGCTCGATCACCGACCGCGAAGTGGTGGCGAAAGCAGTGGAAGGCGTGGACTACATCTTCCACATGGCCGCACTGGTGAGCGTGCCGGAGTCGATGTCGAAGCCAGCGGAGTGCGTGGACATCAATGTCCATGGTCTGCTGAACGTGCTGGAAGCTGCGGCAGCCGCAGGAGTCAAGAAGCTCGTCTTTGCTTCTTCTGCTGCGATCTACGGTGACAACCCGACCGTGCCGAAACTGGAGACGATGCTGCCCGAGCCGAAGAGTCCCTATGCGGTGACAAAGCTCGATGGCGAATTCTACCTGGATCTTTTCAATCGCGAGCGCGGCCTGGAAACAGCGGCAATCCGATTCTTCAACGTCTTTGGTCCCCGCCAGGATCCGAAGGGTGCCTATGCCGCGGCGGTGCCGATCTTCATCGAAAAAGCACTGAAGGGGGAGGACATCACCGTGTATGGCGATGGCGGGCAGACGCGCGATTTCATCTACGTGAAGGACATTGTCGGCGCGCTCTCCTTCGCAGTAGAAACACCAGGAGTGACCGGAGTTTTCAACGCCGGCTATGGCGGCCAGATGACGATCAACGATCTGGCGGGCAAGATCATCGCCTCTGCGGGATCGGGATCCAAGGTGCTCCACGGACCGGAACGTCCGGGAGACGTGAAACACTCGCGCTCCAGCGCTGCGAAGCTACAGGGTGCCGGTTGGCAGCCGAAGTATTCGCTCGAAGAAGCCTTGGCGACGACGCTGGAGTTTTTCCGCAAATAAGGCGCCCGCCTTACTCATACTGCCACTTTAGCACCCAAGGGTCGGAGGTCTCCTCCTGCGCTGCCTTGAGCCGCTTCTTCATGGCATCGATCTGAATGCGGAAGTTCGGATCGTCCACAAGGTTCCTGGACTCGGCGGGATCCGCCTTTAGATCGAACAGCTCGAAGGCCGGACGCTGGATGTATGATCCGACCGTACGTTTTCCGTAGGGCGCATCCAAGCCCTTCCTGTATTGCGCCTGCCAAGTCGATGCCGCCCAGAGATCGGATGCGAAGGGATAGGGGAGCGGTGCGGCAATGTTCCAGATCAGCTTGAACTGCCGGTCTCTGAGCGCCCGCATAGGGTAGTACATCTGGATCTCATGAAAGGTGTGCGACGCCATGACCGAATCCCAACCCGCTCCGTGCTCCTTCCCGAGCACATCCAGCCATGACCTGCCATGGTAACGCTGGAACTTCGGGCCAGGATTCTCACCCCTTCCCAGCTTCGTCACTGGCAGAAGAGTCATCGGAGCCTGCTTTCCAGCCTCATATCCCCCAGCCGCATCGAGAAGTGTGGGAGTGATGTCCGAATGCGAGATCATCGCATCGTTGACCACTCCTCCTGTCACACCCGGCATCTTGACGACGAAAGGCACCCTAAGTCCCGCTTCATACACGGTCGTCTTTGCTCCGGGGAAAGCCATGCCGTGATCCGCCGTGAAGACGATCATCGTATTCTCATACTGCCCCGCCTTCTTCAGCGCCGCAACCAAGGCCCCAAGCGCCTTGTCCGTGCGCGTGACGCTCTGATAGTACTGCGCCAGCTCGCGACGGCACTCCGGTGTATCCGGCAAAAAATCGGGAACAGGCAGGACCGCCGGATCGTAAGCCACCTCTTCGATTCCCTTGTAGGATTCGTTAGTGGCAGGGTTACCAAAGCGGTTCGGCTTCAACTCTTCCGGTGCGTTCAGATCGTCCTCAGCACCACGATGGGGATCGTTGGTCCAGAAGCAGAGGAAGAAGGGTTGCTCCGTCTTTTCGTTGAAAAGAGGTTCACAGGCTTCCACCCAGTCCGGAGTTTGATGTGCGCCTTTCGAGGCTAGCCAGCGTTCGAAGCCGTAGACCGATTCGGGAGCCACGTGCAGCTTCCCGATGTGCGCGGTGCGGTAGCCCAGCGACTTCAACTGCAGCGGCAAACTCAAGGACGAACAGCTCTGGAAAGTCTCAAACTTGTGGTAGTCATGCACGTGGCCGTACTGGCCGTTTGCATGGTTGTGAAGGCCGGTCAGGATAACCGAGCGGCTCGCCGAACAGGAAGCAGTCGTCGCGAAGGCTTCGGTGAACCGCGTGCCCTCCCCCGCGAGTTGATCGAGATACGGCGTCCGGATCACCGGTGACCCGTAGCAGCCCGCGATCGGACTCTGGTCGTCCGTCACGAAGAGCACGATGTTCGGCCTGGCGGCATGGACGCCCCCCATGGACACCAGCAACAGGGCAAACCACAATGCGTGAAAAGGCATGGCTATCCTACGCCCGGAACCGCGAAATCTGCCATCCGACGAACGATCTGCATATTTTGGATCGCAGCTTATCATTCACCCGTTCGAAAGCGTCTATCGACTGCAAATTTACTTGGCCAAGGCATCCAACTCGGCATCCGCGGGGTGTTTGCCTTCGGGACTGGAGATCTTGAGCTTGTCGTAAGCCGTGGTCACCGCGCTCTTGTGGGCGTCTTCGACGAAGCCCCCGTTCGCGAGATAGAAGCGCTTTCCCTCCACACCGGCGCTGCGATCCAAGCGCTCGCTCTTGCCATGACCGTCGTGGGTGAAGCTGGCTTCGGTAAGCGGAAGCCACTTGCCGGATTTCGTCTTGATCCAGCCATTGCCGAATTCACAGACGCGGCGTTGATCGCCATTCTGGCCGCCAAAGTTCTCGTTGAAGGAATAGAGGCCGTGCAGGTACTTCCCGTCGTTCGGTGCACGGAAGGACGAGACGAGTTGCCAGTCCTTCTTCTTCGAATCCCGGAACCAGCCGGTGTAGATGGTGTTCGTTCCTTCCACCTCCGCACGCATCAGGAAGTGCACCGTATCGCCGAGCTTCCACGGATAGACCAAGTGGCTGTGCCCGCCGGTGCCTTCATTGCCGAAGTCACCTGCATTCACGCCCGGGCCCTTGCCGAGGAGCTTCACCCGATGGTCGTCGTGAACCTTGTCGCGATCCACCGCTTCATTGCCGGAATCCCAGACCGAAAAAATGATCCGCCGCTCAGTGGGGCTGTTCACCTGCATGCCGAAATAGCCGCGATGCCAACCGGTGGCCATGTAGTAGGACCACAGCGGCTCGGTCTTCGGGGTAACTTCGAGGTAGAACCACTCGACCTCTTCCTTCGCCTCGTCCGGCACCGGATACCCGAGGTGGATGGATGCGCTGTTCTTGCGCTCGACCTTCGAGAAGTGTGCCTCCTCGGAAGCGGCGCCATCGAGATTGAGCGATCTCAAATCGGGGAGCTTCGTCCCCTTCCCTTCCAAGGTGAACCTGTAATAACCGGGCTTGGAAATCTCGGCCTTGCCAAAGGAAATGGTATCACCCTCGGCTTTACCGCTGAGCTTGGTGGTCTCCTTCGGATTCTCCTGCGAGCTCACGGTCAGCTGAAGCTTCGCTTGCTTCGAAATCTCTCCAATGGCCTTCAGGGAAAGCTCAAGATCTCCCTTCTTCTTCACGAGCCCGTACCAGGAAAGCGTGGTCTTCGCCTCCCAGCCGGTGATCTCACCATCCTTGCCCCGGCTCGCACCACCATTCGGATCCGGAGACTGGTAGGCAGTGAAAGCAGGAACCTCCACGGCTGCGTGGAGGTGGCCAAGAAGGAGGAACGGAATGATACCTAAAAGCCGGTTTTTCATGCCGTAGATTTGCTTTCATGCCATCCTAGTCAATCCCAAAGGAAAGTAGCCTCACGGGCGAGTCACCGGAGTCGCGATCAATGACGCTGCATTTCCAGCAGGCTGCGGAACATGTCGTGCTTCGCTTCCAACTCTTGGAAAGTGCCATCGCCCACGATGCGCCCTTGTTCGAAAACAAGAATGCGGTCCGCGATGCGGATCGTGCTGAAGCGGTGGGCGATGATGAAGGTGGTGCGTCCCTTGGTAAGGCTGGAGAGCTCTTCCTGGATACGGGCCTCTGCACCGGCATCCAGCGCGGAGGTCGCCTCGTCGAGGATAAGCACCGGGGCATTCTTGAGGAAGGCACGCGCGATCGAGATCCGCTGCTTCTGGCCACCCGAGAGTTGGGCACCGCGTTCCCCTACTTGGGTTTCGTAGCCCTGCGGAAGGTTCACGATGAACTCATGCGCGTGAGCTTGCCGGGCAGCTTCCATCACCTCCTCCTTGCTCGCGTCCATGCGCCCGAGGCGGATATTCTCAAACACCGTTCCCGCGAAGAGCACCGCTTCCTGCGGCACGATGGTGATGAAGTCTCGCAGTTCCTTCAGGCGCAGCTCGCGGATATCGGTACCGTCCAATTGGATCGAGCCCGATGTCGGATCGTAGAAGCGCGGGACAAGGCTCGCGAAGGTCGTCTTGCCAGCGCCCGAGGGACCGACAAGCGCCACCACCTGGCCCGCAGGAACATCGAGGACGATGTTGTGAAGGGCCGGATTGTCACCGTAGGAGAACTCGACGTTCTGGAAGGAGACCCGGCCCTTTACCGTGCCGAGATGCACCGGATTCGGCGGATCGGTCACGCCTTCCTCTGCCTTCAGGATCACCTCGAGACGGTCCAGCGAGGCTTCGCCCTGCTTCATGCGGTTGTGAATTTCCCCGAGCTTCTTCATCGGGTCGTAGCACATGTAGAGCGCCGTCACCACGCCCATGAAACGTTCCAGCGTCAGGCCCTTCGTGGCTCCGTAACCGAGCGCAAATGCAACCACGCCGGCAGCAACCATTTCGATGAAAGGCGGCGTGAGGTAGCGGTATTTGATCACCTTCAGGTGAAACTTCGTCCAGCGACCGATGCCATCCAGGAAGCGCTGGCCCATCATTTCCTCCAGATTGAAGGCGCGGATCTCACGGGTCGCACCGAGCGTCTCGGCTAGAATCCCCGAATTGTCTCCGGACTCACGCTGCATGTGCGCGGCCTTTCTCATCAGGCGCTTGCCGAGGAAGCGGATGGGAACCACCACCAGGGGGATACTCAGCAAGCAGATGATCAGGAAGAAGGACTCCTTGTTTTCCCAGCTGTCTTTCACGAGGAAAGCCAGTGCCGCGATCAAGGTGAAGGGCTGTTTGATCAGATCGTTGGAGATCGTGGTGACCACGCCTTGCAGCATGTTGGAATCCGAAATCACCCGGCTGATCAGGTCACCCGTCTTGCGCCCGCTGAAGAACCCCAGCGGCAGGCGCTGGAGTTTCACGAAGACGGACTGCTGGATCTCACGTAGCACGTGAAGCCCCGCAGCGGTAATCCAATAGACATTGAAAAACCCGGCAATGCCACGGATCAAGGCCGCCAGGGGAATAATCGCACAGGCCGCGATCAGGATCGCCCGCGGGGCATTTTCCTCCCCTACCTGTTTTGCCACGTATTCGCGGAACTTGGAGGTCTCCTCCAATTGCTTCATCTCGGATTCGAAGGCCTTCTCGAGAAGCTCCTTCGACCTTTCCGGCCCCACCGACTTTTCCAGCTCGGCCTGGACTTCCGTGATCGGGTTTACCTTTCCAAAGATCAACGGGAACACCGTCTTCACCATCAGGGGCAAGCCGAAGCCGCTGGCTACCGCAAACAAAATCCCGGCACCGACACCTGCGAGGAAGGTGCCTCTCACACCCGCGAGGTATCTAAAGTAAGGGTAGAATTTCTTCATCCGTGGGGGCGGAGGTTCCCCCTACCCGGCCCCGGGAGCAAGCCCGGAACTCTCTGCCCCGCGAGCAAAAAAGCTTGCAAGTCATGCGGTTGCTTGTCCGGCAGCGGGCGATTATGGTCCGCCGCGTGACGCTCGAAGTCTCCACACCTGCACTGCTCTTCCCTGCGATCAGCCTGCTTTTCCTCTCCTTCACCAATCGCTTCCTCCACCTCGCCGCCCTGATCCGCCAGCTCCACAAGGATTGGCTGGAAAAGGGAGACGACCTCCTGCGCAGCCAGATCGACAACCTCCGGCGCCGTCTGACCCTGATCCGGGCGATGCAGCTGTTCGGCGCTTTCAGCCTTTTCCTCTGCGTGGCCTCGATGGTCTCAGTGATCGCAGGACTACAGGTGATCGCGGTGCCCTCCTTCACGGTGGCACTGCTGCTGATGGGCTGCTCGCTGGCTTGCCTGTGCTACGAGGTCTGGATCTCGGGTGGCGCACTGCGCATCCTGCTGAAGGCGATGGAGGAGCGGAGGTAGCCTGCCGCCTGCTCCGTGAAGGCGGGGACCACCTTTCCGCTTTCCGTTTCCTCCCCCATCTTGCTTCAATTTCCCTGTGGACGATCTCTTCGCACCCAAGCCCGCTCCGGCACCTGCTCCAAAGGCACTCTCCGTGACACAACTGGTGCGACGGATGAAAAACCTGCTGGAGATCGAGTTGGGCGAGCTGTGGGTGGAGGGCGAGGTCTCCAACCTCAAGAAGCAAGCCAGCGGCCACTGGTATTTCTCGCTGAAAGACGATGGTGCGCAGATCCAGTGCGCCATGTTCGGGGCGCGGAAAAAGGCCGGGTCCGAGGCGCTGGATGATGGCGTGAAGGTCCGCGTCTTCGCGGAGCCCAGCGTCTACGAGGCACGCGGCCAGCTTCAGATCATCGTGCAACGCGTGGAGCGCGCGGGCATGGGCGAATTGCAGGCGCGCTTCGAAGCACTAAAGCGGAAGCTCCAGGCGGAGGGTCTCTTCGATCCTGCGCGGAAGCAGCCCCTCCCCTCTTTCCCGAAAGTCGTTGGCATCGTCACCTCCGACACCGGTGCGGCGATCCGCGATATCCTGAACATTCTCGAACGCCGGGCCCCATGGGTGCAGCCGGTCCTCTATCCGGTACGGGTACAGGGAAAAGGAGCGGAGATAGAGATCGCCCGCGCCATCGAGCGGATGGGAAATCCCGAAAAGTACGGCATTCCCCGTAGCGATGTCCTGATCGTGGGCCGGGGCGGAGGATCGATCGAAGACCTGTGGAATTTCAACGAGGAGATCGTGGCCCGTGCCATCGCTGCGTGCCCGATTCCGATCATCTCCGCAGTCGGACATGAAATCGACTTCACCATCGCCGATTTCGTCGCGGACATGCGGGCACCCACACCGAGTGCCGCCGCTGAAATCGCGGTGCCGGATGGCGAGGAACTGCGGAACCGCCTCGCACTCCTGAAGCGCCGCCTTTCCCGGCGCGCGGAGGACCGGCTGGAGCGGCTCGCATATACGCTGGAGAACCTGCGTCGCGGAGTCCTTTCCCGCGGCGGCGAGCGCCTGCTGCGTGAACCTGTGCTGCGGGTCGACTCCGCCCGCAGCCGCCTGAACTCCGCCGCGGAGAGTGCGCTGCGCGATCACGGCCAGGTATTGAAGGAACTCGCCCGCACCTTGGCCGCCCATCATCCGGCGCGGCAGATGCAGCTCCGCTTCGACCATCTCCAGCGCCTGCGTGGCCAGTTGGAACGGGCAAGCCATCGCCGGCTCGACCGTGCAGAGGAGCGGCTCATGCGCCTGCGTTCACTGCTCCGCACCTTGGGACCGGAGTCCGCCTTTGAGCGCGGCTTCTCGATTGCGCTGGATTCCTTCGGACGCATCATCCGTTCAAGGGCTGACGTATCTCCCGGAGACATCGTCCGGACCAAGGTCAAGGATGGCGAGATCCGGAGCGTGGTGGAATGAGGTGAGCCCTCACGACGGTTGGGAAGGACGGAATCCAAGCACATTGGATTGATTTTCCGCTTTTGGTAACGGTTTCCGTCACATTTGCCCCCATAGGGGCCTTTTCCTTGACCCCAACGGCTCGTCCCTTAGCGTCGCCGCGATTTTCCGACGGCCCCATGAACATCCACGAATACCAGGCGAAGGAGCTTTTCGACCGTTTCCAAGTCCCTAGCCCGAAAGGCAAAGTGGCATCCACCCCGGAAGAAGCGGCCGCAGCCGCCAAGGAATTCGAGGGCGCCAAGCTCGTCATCAAGGCCCAAGTGCACGCCGGCGGCCGTGGCAAGGGTCACTTCAAGAACGGCTTCCAAGGGGGCGTCCACCTCATCGAGTCCCCGCAGCAAGCCTCCGAGTTCGCCGGCAAGATGCTCAATGAGACTCTTGTGACCATCCAGACCGGTGAGGCCGGCAAGCTGGTCCGCAAGGTGATGGTGGCCGAGGCCGTGGACATCACTCACGAATACTACCTTGCGATCCTCATGGATCGCGGCACTTCCCGCCCGGTAATTGTCGCCTCCACGGAAGGCGGCATGAGCATCGAGGACGTGGCACATAACACGCCGGAGAAGATCATCCGCCAGTTCGTCCACCCGCTCCTCGGCCTGCAAGGCTACGAGATCCGCAAGCTGGCCGGAGCGCTCGGCATGCATGGCGACATCGCCAAGCAATTCGGCAAGCTGCTTTCCAATCTCTACAAGCTCTTCATCTCGCTCGACTGTTCGATGGTCGAGATCAACCCGCTGGTCACCACTCCGGACGGCCGCGTGCTGGCACTCGATGCCAAGTTCGGCTTCGACGACAATGCGCTCTACCGCCACCCGGAAATCGTGGCCATGCGCGACAAGGAAGAGGAAGACCCGCGCGAGGTCGCCGCTTCCGAGTATGAGCTCAACTACATCGGCTTGGATGGCAACATCGCCTGCCTCGTGAACGGTGCCGGGCTTGCCATGGCCACCATGGACATCATCAAGCACTACGGTGGCGAGCCTGCGAACTTCCTCGACGTGGGCGGCGGTGCTTCCAAGGAGCAGGTCACCGCGGCCTTCAAGATCATCCTGGCCGATCCGAACGTGAAGGGCATCCTGATCAACATCTTCGGCGGCATTATGGACTGTAACGTGATCGCCGAAGGCGTGATCGCCGCGGCCAAGGAAACCGGCCTCCCGATCCCCCTTGTTGTCCGCCTTGAAGGCAACAACGTCGAGCAGGGCAAGGCCACGCTCGACGCCAGCGGCCTGAACATCGTCTCGGCCAGCACTATGGCGGACGGTGCGCAAAAGATCGTGGCAGCCGTCGCCTGATGCGCTTACCGGTATCCCGCTATGAAAGGAATCGGCATTAAAGAAGCAGGCTTCACGGGATATCCGGCCCTCGATATCGAGGAAACGCGCAAATTCTATCGCGAGATCATCGGCCTCAAGGAGGGCATGGTCTTCGATCACGAAGGAAAAGTCGGCTGGGTGGAATTTGAAATCCCCGGCGGACATACCCTCGCCATCGCACAGGCAAATGAGCAGTGGCAGCCAAACCCCGGGGGCGGCGGCCTCTGCTTCGAGATGGAAGATCTCGATGCCGCGGTGGAAAAATTGAAAACCGCCGGAGTGAAGATCTATTTGCCGATCCAGGATTTCCCGATCTGCCGCATGGCGCTGATCTCCGATCCAAGCGGTAATACGGTTGCCCTTCACCAGAAGAAGCCGAACCACCCGGAGTGTGGGGGACACTAATAGATCAAAGGTCATGAAAGTCACCGAGATCGCTTTCTCCTGCTACCCCGTTACCGACATGGCGCGCTCCATCGCCTTCTACGAAGGCGTGCTAGGCCTGACCAAAACCATGGACCACGAGATGGAAGATGGCAGCGGGCACTGGGTCGAGTTCGACATCGGGGCGGGCACGCTAGGCCTCGGCAAAACGCCGGGCTGGGAGCCTAGCCCGAATGGCTGCACCGTCGGACTTGAGGTCGAAGACTTCGAGGCCGCCGTCGCCAAGGTCCAAGCCGCCGGTGTCACGGTGACCATGGGTCCACTTGAAACCCCGGTCTGCCACATGCTCATGATCTCCGATCCTGACGGCAGCCCCCTCATCATCCACAAACGCAAGCCCGGCCACGCCTGAAGGCTCCGTTCCTCTTTCCTACCGACCACTTCCCCACAGTTCCGCCATGGCCATCCTTGTTGACGAAAATACCAAGCTCCTCGTGCAGGGCATCACCGGAAGTTTCGGTGCCCGGCACGCCTCGCTCTCCCTCGACTACGGCACCAAGCTTGTGGCCGGCGTGACGCCGGGCAAGGGCGGCCAGAACTTCGCGGACTTCGTGCCCATCTTCGATACCGTCGCACAAGCGGTGAAGGAAACCGGTGCTACCGCTTCCGCGATCTTCGTGCCCCCGCCATTCGCAGCCGACGCCATCCTTGAAGCAGTGGACGCAGGCGTTGACCTCGTGGTCTGCATCACGGAAGGCATCCCGGTGATGGACATGATGCGCGTGAAGGAAGCGATGAAGGGCGCCAAGTCCCGCCTCATCGGCCCGAACTGCCCCGGCCTCGTGACCCCTGGCTACGGAGAGAAGTCGCACGGCGGCTGCCGCATCGGCATCACCCCGAGCCAGATCTGCAAGCGCGGCAACGTGGGCGTGGTCTCCCGCTCCGGCACCCTTACCTACGAGGCGGTCTTCCAGTTGACCCAGCTCGGCTACGGCCAGAGCACGCTCGTCGGCATCGGCGGCGACCCGATCAATGGCACCAGCCACCTCGACGTGCTGCAAATGTTCAACGAGGACCCGGAAACCGAAGCAATCATCATGATCGGTGAAATCGGCGGCAACGCGGAAGTCGAAGCCGCCCGCTGGGCCAAGGATCACTGCAAGAAGCCGATCGCAGGCTTCATCGCCGGTGCGACCGCGCCTCCAGGACGCCGCATGGGCCACGCCGGTGCGATCGTCGGCGGCGAGGAAGACACCGCGCAGGCCAAGAAGCGCATCCTCGCCGAGTGCGGCATCGCCGTTTCCGAAACGCCAAGCGACATGGCGAAGACACTGCTCGAGCGCTGGGGCAAGTAAGCCACCGCCGTCCTTTTCCAAGGCGCGACCGCATCCGTGGTCGCGCCTTTTTCTTTTTCCGCATTCGGCAGTTTAGTCTCACAGGCGACACAGCCTTACGGGATCGCAAGCATCGAGCGGTCAAGAAAGCTCATCTGACGTTGCAAATCGCGCACCATGAGCCCCATGAATCGGACTGGTGGATAATTGCGAAAAAATGGTGCTGAACGATATGCGGCGAGGGTTGCCAGCCGCGGTTGGTGCCGTTATCGCCCCGCCTTTCGTTCCACATGAAGCGTGTAGAAACCATCGCGGAACCGGACGTCGTGTTGATCGGCGGCGGAATCATGAGTGCCACCCTCGGCGTGCTGCTGCATGAGCTGGACCCCACGCTGAAGATCCAGATCGTCGAGGCACTCGCCGAAGTCGCGAGGGAAAGCTCGAATCCCTGGAACAACGCAGGCACCGGCCACGCCGCCCTCTGCGAGCTGAACTACACGAAGGAACGGCCGGATGGATCCGTGGACATCTCGAAGGCGCTCGAAATCAACGAGGCTTTCGAGCTCTCCAAACAGTTCTGGGCCTACCTCGTGCAGCGCGGCCTTTTGCCTGATCCCGCGGACTTCATCACCGCGGTGCCGCACATGAGCTTCGTCCATGGCAAGGCGGACCAAGCATTCCTGCGCCGCCGCTACGAAACGATGAAGAGCCATCATTTCTTCGCGGAGATGGAATACGCGGAGGATCGCACCACGATCCGGAAATGGGCGCCGCTTCTGCTGGACGGACGTGCCGCTGCAGAACCTCTTGCCGCGACACGTGCGGAGGGAGGCACCGATGTGAACTTCGGGGCGCTTACCCAAAGCCTCGTCGATCACCTCGCCTCGCGGGACGTCGTGAAAATCGCCACCAGCCACCAGGTTCGCGATATCCGCCGCAAGCGCGATGGCCGCTGGGAGCTCACCGTGCGAAACCTGAAGAAGAACATCAATCGCTCCATCACTGCGCCCTTCGTCTTCGTCGGTGCAGGTGGGGCCTCGCTGCCGCTCTTGCAGAAATCGAAGATTCCCGAGGGCAAGGGCTTCGGAGGCTTCCCGGTCAGCGGACAGTTCCTCGTCTGCGACAACCCGGAAATCGTGAAGCGCCACCACGCCAAGGTCTACGGCAAGGCTGCCGTCGGCGCTCCGCCAATGTCGGTGCCGCACCTCGATACCCGCATGATCGACGGGAAGAACACCTTGCTCTTCGGTCCCTTCGCAGGCTTCTCGCCGAAGTTCCTGAAGTCCGGCTCGCTCTTTGACCTGCCGGGTTCGGTGAGGCTCTCGAACCTCGTGCCGATGCTTGCGGTGGGAAAGGACAATCTCGATCTCACCCGCTATCTCATCGAGCAGGTGATGCAGAGTCCCGAGGACCGGCTCGAAGCGCTACGTGAGTTCTTCCCCGCAGCGGAGCTGGCCGACTGGCACCTCCTCACCGCGGGCCAGCGCGTGCAGATCATCAAGCAGGACGCGGACAAGGGCGGTGTCCTTCAGTTCGGCACGGAGATCGTGGCCGCGGCGGATGGCTCCATTGCCGCGCTCTTGGGCGCTTCACCTGGTGCCTCGACCGCCGTGGATGTGATGCTGGACATCATCGGAAAATGCTTCAGCAAGCGCCTCCCGGGATGGAAGGCAAAGCTCCGCGAGATGGTCCCCTCCTATGGAAAGAGCCTGCAGAACGATGTGGATCTTTATCGTTCAGTGCGGGCGAAGGCCGACAAGGTGCTGGGGCTGTAAATCTACTCCCCCAGGATCTCCCGTAGCTTCGCGAAGAGCGTGGAGAAGGTGTCATCCCCGGTCACCGGGACAGCACCGGCCCGAGTTCCTTCCGGAGGTTCAGGCAAGGTAACCCAGCTACGGCATCCGCCGTACTTCGCTTCATAGGGGAAATCCCACGGCTGCGCCAAGGCCTCGACTCGGACCAGCGCCACATGAATGCTGCCGCTGCTCATCCCCTTTCCTTCCCAATCGAAACGCTGGCGGATCGTCTCCTCGGTCCAGATATGGTAGGGCTCGAGGGCGGCAACCTTGTCCCAATCGGTGAGCGTCTTCGCCCACAGAGCTTCGCAGTAGTGCGTGATGCTCACCGTCTCACCGGCAACCCATTCCGGCTTGGCAACTATATTGCCCTCACGGACGAATTGGTCCTGATTGTGGAAACGGGTAGGGAAAAGGAAGAAGGACTCTTGGGCAAAGGAGAATCCCGCACGGCCCTCGTGGATGCCACCTTTCCGCAAAATGATCGATTGCCGGCCGCTCGCGAGAGCATCGCACACCACTTGCCATTCCTTGAAGCCGCTTGCCATGGCTTTGGGGTAACGCCGGGATGCCTCGGCCTCAATGGCAATTTGCCGGAGCGGCCTACAGAGCTCGGTTATTTCAGGAGCTTGTCGAAGAAAGGAAGCGCAGCCTTGTAGATCGCCTCATGGCCTGCCGCAGTCGGGTGCTGCCCATCGGCAGTTTCAAACCTGACCGCCCCGAGATCAACGAGACGCGTCTGCTTGTCCTCCGTGCCCTGAAGGTAGGCATTGACCGCCGCGGAGACCTCGTCGCGCGCACGCCCGGAAACCGGAACCATCACCACAATCCTCGTCTCCGGAGAGCAACGCCCGCGGAGCTTGGTCAAACCAGCGATGACAGTTTCCGCTTTCGGAGCACCGTTCTCACCCAGATTGACAAGAACGACTTGGGGACATGGCTGCAGCTTCTCACCCGTCAGGCGGGACTTGGTGCTCGTGATCTGGTCGACAAGCGCCGCCAGCTCCGGGTTATGCCCGAGTCCGCCGCCCCATGCATAACCTCCGAAGGCTAGGCGCGATTCACGATAGCCGTAGTGCTCCGCAAGCAAATGGCCGTAACTTGCCCGGGCATCATCGGAAGCCGCCCATTCATCGTCAGGCGGCCGCCCTTGACTACCGGAGTAAGCGGCAGCGTCACCCGAAAGGATCGAGTCGCCGACGTTCAGCCACAGTGGCGCCGTAGCTGGCACGGTCAACCGGCACTTCGCCGCAACAGTGAATCCGGTAATGCTTACCGCATTCGGAGGAACCTCGCCGGTGAAGCGATCCTCAAAGGGCGAGAGCCCCTTGATGTAGAGATTGATCACAGGATTCGCAGCGGAGTCGGAAAGCAACAATTCTCGCTCACCCGCTGCCAATTGATGGGTCTGGACCGGCCCCTTGTTCACGGTCCACGCGAGAATGGGGAAGCGCAGCGGTGAGGAATAGCCGAGCTTGCTCGTATCCACGTTGAGGACAACCCGCTTCGTCCCCACAAAGGCAAATTTGAAATCGGCACCGCAAACCGAAGAATGAATCCCCTTGGCGTTGCGAATCCAGTTGAGCGGCGAGATCCCCGCAAGAACCTGAGGATCGCCGGACGGAATGAACTTGGAAGCCGCGGAGACCTCCTGCTTCAGCATCCCGATTTTCTCCAGCCACTTCAGCGAGGCTGCCTGCCAGGCATCCCATGATGGCCCCTTGTAGCCATTCAGCCCATGGCCGCCATCGGGCAGTTCCAGATACTCGTTCTCCACTCGATGAGCCTTGAGCGCGGCCACGAAGAGTTCGCTATTCTTCGGCACGACAACCGCGTCGTCCTTGGCATGGGCCAGGAAGGCCGGCGGGGACTTCGCGGTGACCCGCTTCTCGCTGGAGTATTCTTCGATCAACTCCTTCGAGGGATCAGGGCCCAGCAGATTGTTCCGCGAGCCTCCGTGACCTGGCTCGGTCATCGTGATCACGGGATAGATCAACATCGCGAAATCCGGACGTGAGCTAAAGCGGTCGACCGGGTCCTTGGCCTTCGCATCGCCGGAGTCGAAATGAGTCGCCGCCGTCGAAGCGAGATGACCACCCGCCGAAAAGCCGATGATTCCCAGTCGGGCCGGATCGATCTTCCAATCCTTCGCATGGGACCGCGCGAGGCGGATGGCGCGTTGCGCATCGAGCAGCGGAACCTTGTTCTTTCCCTGCGGCAACCGGTACTCGAGCACGAGCCCGGTGATCCCATGGGAATTCAGCCAGCGGGCAATCCCATGACCTTCCCCGTCCGTCACAAGTCCCCCGTAGCCACCACCGGGACAAATGATCACCGCCACGCCATTCGGCTGCTCCGCCTGATGAACGGTCAGCGTCGTGGTGGCCGGCGTCTCGCCACCTTGGCCATCGGGAGCCTTTTCGCCGGGCCAGACAGGAATGCGCTCGGGATCGCCAAAACATAGACCGCAGAAGGTCAGGAACAGCAACAAGGGTTTCATCATCGCTCTTACGGAAGATCAGAAGGCATTTTCCACACGTCTCACCACCGGCTTCTCCCCGTGGGTCAGAATCACTTCGATCACATCGAAACGCCACGGGATCTCCCGCGTGCCCAACAGGCGCAGCCAGGCATTTGCCCCGCGCTCGATGAGCCTCTCCTTCTCTCGTCCCACGGCATCCAAGGGACGACCAAGACCTCCGGCCCGCCGCGTCTTCACCTCGGTAAAAAGCAGCAGCTTCCCCTCCCGGGCCACGATGTCCACTTCTCCGCCCATCGGGCCCTTGAAGTTGCGGTAGATCACCTTGGCGCCATTCGCGGTCAGCCAGGCACGCGCGATCTTTTCGCCCAATACGCCGATCGCCGCAGAACCGATCCCGGCCCCCTCAGCAGTCACCAAGTTGCAAGGTGAGTTGAGCGACCGGTTGAAACGTGCGGCGATGAATGCGGCAAGGCCCATGGCGTCGAAGCGCTTCGAGATGCTCCGGCGTACCATAGCCCATGTGCCGTTCAAAGCCGTATTCCGGAAACTCCCGGCCCATTTCGGTCATCAGGCGGTCCCGCGACACCTTGGCAATGATGCTGGCCGCCGCGATCGAGAGCGAAATGCCATCTCCCCCCACCACGCCATCATGCGCGAAAGGAAAGTTCGGCACCCGCAAGCCGTCGATCAGGCAGTGATGGACCTTCTTCTTCAGCCCCTGCACCGCACGCGCCATCGCGGCATGAGTCGCACGCAAAATGTTGATCTGCTCGATCTCCTCGGTCTCCGCGTAGGAGAGACACCAGAAAACACGGCGATCTTTGATGATGATCTCGTAGAGCTTCTCCCGTTTCGCGGGCGTCAGCTTCTTCGAATCGTCCAAGCCCTCGCAGCACCAGCCGGAGGGAAGGATCACGGCGGCAACCGCCACCGGTCCGGCGAGAGGTCCCCTACCCGCTTCATCCACGCCGGCGACCCATTTCAGGCCGCGGGCGCGGAGAGCGGATTCCAGGGAGTCGTCAGGCACCCGGGCATCAGAACGCCCGCATGCGATTGGTCAATGACATATGAGAGTGATCCTCGGACGCGAAGATCTGCGTGGCAAATACCGTCCCATCCGAATCGACGACAGCGCCGATGCCGGTGGCATTCCAAGAGCCCTTCATGTTCTTCATGTGGCCGGAGGAATTTTTCCAAGCATTGACCAGAACGGCGGCGGAGTTACCGGCGGAACCGGAACAGGTGCCGATGTTCTCGCCCACGTTACTCATCTTCATCATGCGCTGGGCAGCCATGGCCCGCTCCTCGAAGCCGTAGTGGGTGAGGTTCGACTTGCCGAATTTCCCGCGATTCTGACGCATGAACTCGCAGTGCTGCTGGGCCATGCGGTCAAGACCGGCGTGACGCTTGAGCTCCGAACGGCCATTGGAGGCGCGAAAGGAGTTCACTTGGGAGTAGATGTTTCCCACAAGGGAACCATCCGACTTGGAGACCGAGGCATGCGAGGCCATCGGCACGGTGGTGGTGGATAGCTGCGGGCCACACGACGCAAGCATCGTGGCTCCGGCAGCGACCACCCAGAGGCGGCTGGGTGTGATTTTCATGTAAGGGACAGCACCGGAACCTTCTCAAGGGCAGCTCGAAATATAAAGGAAATTTTATATTCCGCTCCGGTTGCGCACTACCAATCCGTTTATTTTGATAAAAATCAAAACCTTACAGCCTAACGGTTCGCCGTGAATCTACGCAGTCCGGAACTCCTTAAAATAAGGCATTTTGCACTATCAACAGGGAGCGAACAAAGTCCCGCACCGCCCCGATTCAAGCGGCCGCCAAATATGCAAAAGATCTAACAAGTTACCCCGCGTTCTCCGCCATCCGCCCTTTGACCAGCCTCTTCACCAGCGCTGCTGACAAGGGTTTGGCGGGCTGAAAACGGATCGTCCCCTTGCTCGTGTCGTAGCCTCTCAACTCCTCGGTAAAGCCCTCCAGCAATGTCCCGCTCATCACGTAGAAAGCACAGTGCTTCTTCGTCGCGCCGAAGCCCACCAGCATCCCGTTCAACCGGAAAGCCGGGATGCCATAGCTAATACATTCTTCGGCCCCTGGCGCGGCCGCATGGATCGCCTTGCGAAGGGCTTCGAGGGCGGCACGCTGAGCCGGATCGACGGAGGCCAGATAGTCATCGATGCGTCCCCCTTTCATTGCAGCACTATGAAGCACTGCGGAGGCTGCCTGCCAGCGCGAACCACGCCCGCGCCGTGACCACGAAGATAAAGGTGGCGATGGCGTAGGAAATCGCGGTGGCGGTGCAGTCCCAACAGAACTCCGGCGCGATCGATGAAGGGATGCGTCCGAACTGCTTCGCGAGCCACAGCGAATGCCCCACCATGAAGGAGCCGAAGGCGATGATCGCCAGGAAAAACACCGCCACGGCATGGCTGACCGGCCTGAAAGCGGGACTCTTCACCAAGGACTCACCGCTTTTCCAAGCTCCCGCGATGATCGCGTAGGACAGTGCGCATGAAACCACCCACCAGATGATCCCGATCGTCTGGACCGAGTTCAGCTGCGTCACCTTCAGCTCCACCAGTGTCTTGGCGTCTTCTTCCAACATTTCAAACAGGGAGTGGGATCTAACAGGTCATTCCTCTCACAAGGACCCGCTTCTGGCGATAAGAATCGAAGACGCGAAGACGTCATCCGCAGGAAGGCGGATGTCTCAAGCGGCCATTCCCCGGGGCTAGCAAGCCGGGAGGACGTCCTCTTATCCGAGCTTCTCCAGCAACTTCTTGTGGATGCCACCGAAGCCCCCGTTGCTGAGCACGGCCACCACGTCCCCGGGCTTTGCTTCACCCGCAACCGTGGCGACGATCTCGTCCACGGTGTGGATGTAGCGGCCTGTCCCGCCGTGACGACCGATGTCGGCGACCAACTTGTCAGGATCGAGGCGATCATTCTCCGGGAACTTGTGAAGATCCGGGATTTCGGAAACCACGGCTTGGTCAGCGAGTGCCAGAGCCTCCGCCAACTCGTTCTGGAAAACGGCGCGACGTGTGGTGTTCGAGCGTGGTTCGAAAAGGATCCACAGCTTGCTGCCATTGTAGCGCTGACGCAGGCTGCCGACCGCATACTTGATGGCGGTCGGGTGGTGCGCGAAGTCATCGATCACCTTCACTCCGCCAGCCTCCCCGCGGAGTTCCTGGCGACGGGCCACACCGTCGAAGCTTTCCAAGCCACCGCGGATTTCCTCCGGCGTCAGCCCCGCGAAGAGCGCGGCCGCCGTGGCCATCGCCGCATTGCGCACATTGAACTCCCCGGTCATCCGCAGCGAGTAGCGTTCGCCGCCAAGGGTGAAGGAGCTACGATCCGTGTCGTAGCTCACGTCCGTGATCCGGAGCTGGTTGCCCTCGTTCAGGCCAACGGTTTGCACCGGGCATGGCGCCTTTTCGGAAACAGCCAGGCAGTTCACATCGTCCCCGTTGATGATCGCCAGACCGGTCCGCGGCACCACGTTTAGCAGGCGCTTGAAGGTGAGCTTGATCTCGTCCAGACACGAGTAGATGTCCGCGTGGTCGAACTCGATGTTGTTCACCACCGCTACTTCGGGAAGGTAGTGCAGGAACTTCGAGCGCTTGTCGAAGAAGGCCGTGTCGTACTCGTCGCCTTCCAGCACCGTGAAATCGGACTCCGTGAAATTCGCACCACGTCCGAGGTTCTTCGGCAGTCCGCCGATCATCCAGCCGGGATCGCGCCCGGCGGAGAGAAAGAGCCAGGTGAGCATCGAGCTGGTGGTCGTCTTCCCATGGGTTCCGCTCACCACGTAGTTCCGCTTTCCGCGCAGGAAGTGCTCCTTCATCACCTCCGGGAGGGATTGATAGAGCAGCTTGCGGGACAGTGCGGCTTCGGCCTCCTCGTTGCCACGGCTGATCGCATTCCCGATCACGATCACATCCGCCCCTTCCGGCAGGTTTTCCGCGCGGTAACCCTCGGCGATCTCGATCCCCTCACCCCGCAGGAAATCCGACATCGGCGGATACACGTTCGTATCGGACCCGGTGACGGTGTAGCCCTTGCGCTTCATCGCGACGGCCACGGCTCCCATGGCAGTCCCGCAGACGCCGGTGAAATGGAAATGCTTTTTCTCGGACATGAAAAGGGGTTCGGAAAACGAATCGGCAGATTCACCGCGAATAGGCGCGGAAGGCCAAGTTTCTAACGAAACTAAATTTCTTCCCTCCGCCGCCCGGCTGCTTGACCAGTCGGGCGAAAACCCGCTTTCCCGGCGAATCCATCGGCATCAGAAGGTAGGTGCGGCCACGGTGGAACTGTCCCTCTCCTCGGCACGGCGGCGCAGGATCCGGTCCGCGATCTCGCGCACCATCTCCGTGAGCAGCAGCCAGAGGTGCGAGCCTTGGCGGTAGTCGGCGGGAGCGATGTGTTTCACGCGCCCGGCGTGGGCGGAAAGCTGGAAGCACTTGCGGAAGCTGCGGCCGCTTGCGTCCTCCGGATTGTAGACGGCGATGCCGTGCCCGCCGTTCTTGTTCATCACGGTGAAGCAGGGCACGTCCGTCGGACCATCACCCACATACACCATGTTCTCGAAGGGGATCGGCCGCTGGTCAGCCGGCATGTGGTCATTCACATCCTGCGAGTAGTCCAGCATCCCCTTGTTGATGCGGAAGAGGAATTGGGTCTTCGTGGTGTGGGAAATCGCGCGCTTCGGGAAGCTGATGAAGCCCTGTGCGTCCTCGCCGAACTCACACCCGAAGATCGCCTTCACCTTGTTCCGCAGGCGGCTGCCATCGAGCAGCGCCTTCAGGCCGGAGGAAATGATATAAAATTCAATCCGGATACCCGCGGCTTCATGGTCGTGACCAAGGCAAACTTGCGGGAGCTTGTCGAAAATCTCCGGCACGCCGGGGAAGAATCGCAGGCCGGCTCCCAGCGCGGACAGGCGGGCATTGCTGACCCGGTCCATCTGCAGGTAGTCCAGCAGGCACTTCAGGTAGGCCAGCTCGCCATCCCACTGCTGCTCCACCACCAGCGCATTGCACTTCTTCCAGAACTGCGCCGGATCGATCCCGAATTCCGGGAACAACACGTCGTCCTGCATGTAGGTCGGGCTGAGCGTCTGGTCGTAGTCAAAGACCAAGGCAATCGTGTTCTGCGGAGCGGCCATCGGGCAGCGCGAAGCGAACCAGCCCCTCTCCCGCCCCGCAAGTGCAATCGGGACTTGGAAGCTTCCGAAGCCGCGGCTTTGGACTTCCTGTCAAAACGGTCGCAGTTCACCCTATCCGGAGGATGTTCCCACACGCTAGAATCATCTTGGCTCTCGCCGGGATCCTCTTGGTTGCCAGCCCACACCCCGGCATCACCAGGGAACCCGGACCGTTTGAGAAGCTTGCCGTGGCACCAGCCCTTTCGACCTCCCTTCCCGACTATGAGCGCGTGGAAGTCCTGCAACTAGGAGACACCGTGGCGCTACCGCTCGCGAACACATTCCCGATCCGCGGTGACCAACAGGGCTCGGACTCGAGACACGCTCTGATTCTCTCCCGGAAAACGCTAACCGGTCCCGGGGCAACCGAGCTCTGCGGATTATGGCGGAAATTGACCTTTGATCTCCACAGCCAGGCGAAAGAACAAGCACCTGACTTCGCCCTGCGCTTCTATCGTGCCGATACGTTGGAGTTTGAAACCAGCATCAGCTTTCGAAGCAGCAACTTCAGCTATTCGCCTGCGCCGGGAGCCTTCTCCTTCCACGGCTTTCTGAGCGATGGGGACTCCAAGGCCCTTGAAGCTCGTTTGGCTAAGATCGATACGCCCAACCCAAAGGGAGGCGATTGATGAAATCAGGATATCCCCCTCAAGCCACCGCTGGCGCCACTCCCTTGGCTCCAACCAAGTCGTCCAACGCCAGCTCCAGCGTTGGATAACGGAACCGGAAGCCGCTATCCTCCAGCACCCGCGGCGCCACCCGCTGGCTTGAAAGAACCACCGAGGCAAAGTCCGCGAGCATCGCCCGCAGCGCGAAGCCCGGCACCGTCATGATCGCAGGGCGGTCGAGCGCCTTGCCCAGTTTCTTGGAAAAGTCGGCATTTCGTTCCGGCTCGGGAGAGACGCCATTCACCGGACCCACCAACTCACCATGGCTGATGCCATGCAAGATCGAGGCCGCCAGATCCTCGATATGGATCCAGGACATCCACTGCTTCCCGGATCCCAGCTTTCCACCAAGCCCCATCTTGAAAGGCTTCAATAGCGACTTGAAGCCATCCCCGTCCTTGGCCAGCACCATGCCCGTGCGCCACTTCATCACGCGGATGCCTTGCGCCGCCACCGTATCAGCGGCCGTCTCCCAATCCCGGCAAAGATCAGCCAGGTAGCCCGTCCCCGGTGCCGAGCTTTCTTCCAAGATCTCCTCGCCGCGGTCACTATAGATGCCGATCGCCGAAGCGTTCACCAGCACCAGCGGCCGCTCCACGCGGGCGAGCTGGGTCAGGCCCCGGGCGATCCCGATCGTCACCCCGATCCGGCTTTCCCAGAACTCCCGCTTCCGGCGGTTCGTCCACTTCTGGTTGATGGGATCACCTGCCAGATTCACCAGCGCGGAAATTCCGGAAAAATCGGGGAGATCCGACCAATCGCGCCACTCCTCCACCGTATCATCGGGAGTGTGGGGCTTGCGGCTGAAACCACAGACCCGCCAGCCGGCTTCTGCGGCTTGCTTGGATAGTTCGCGACCGACCAGTCCGGACGCCCCAACAATTCCCAGGGTGACGCTTTGCGCGCTCATTCGTTTCAATGATCATCGGTTGGCGTCATCTCGCAACCGCTTTCCGGCTTTGCCCTTTACTTAGCTACGGTGAACCACTCTCATCCCGCCACGATGAGGGCCGCCGTTCTCCCTGCCATACTTTTTTCGACGCTCCGGCTCGCCGCCCAAAATCCTGAAGTCCTTCCCGAGGCCAACCCGGCTCCGGAGGAAGTCCCAGCCCCCATCGCTCCCGTCCCCCTGCCCAAGGGCGTCGAGATCAATCCGGAAAACACCGAGACCCTGATCCCCGACCTGCCGAAGGATGTGAAGATCAAGGACTACGGGAATTCGACCTCCTATGACATCCTCACGAAGGTCGCGGTCTTCGGTGGGCCCTTCGAGGCCATCACGGACAACGGCATGACCCTGCGCTCCGAGAAGGCTCGCTGGAATGGTGCCGAGCGGAAGTTCTACGTCGATGGTTCGGTCAAGATGACCACCAAGGAAGGCATGGAGGTTTTCGCCGATCGCGCGGTGGCGGATGCGAACAACTCTTCCGTGGTCCTGACCGGGGACGTCAGTGTCTATCAGGGAAATATCCTGCAACGCGGCGATTCCTTCACCTACTTCTGGAAGGAGCAGCGCGGCGACATCGCCGGCCTCCGCGCCGGAGCCGACCCGCTGATTCTCGAGGCCGGAAAATTCACCATCGAAAACCGGAACGGCAAACAAGTCTTCGTCGGCCACGACGCCGGTGTAACCACCCATGACGTGGAAGAGCCGGGCTTCTGGCTGCGCGCCAAGGAGACCACGGTTTATCCGGACGACAAGGTGGTCTTCAAAGGCCTGAAGCTCTACGCCGGGGAAACGCCGATCTTCTGGCTGCCCTACTTGGCCCAGCCCTTGGATGCCGATCTGGGCTACCACTTCGTGCCCGGTGCCCGTTCGAACTGGGGCGCTTTCCTGCTAAACAGCTACGGCATCATGCTGGGCGGCAGACCGGACCCGGAGACCGGGGAAAACGAGGACGCCTGGCTGCTCTCCCGCTGGCACTTCGATCTCCGCACCCGCCGCGGCGTGGGCACCGGTGTGGACCTGATGGATCGCAACGAGGACAACCCGAACCTCAAGGGACTCTCGCTCTACTACACGAACGATCTCAATCCCGACGTCAGCCGCACCGGCATCACCCGCGGTTTCGTGAATGAGGACCGCTACCGCCTGGCCTTCCAGGATCGCTTGGAGCTGGATTGGGAGAAGGAGCGCGCCGAGTGGCGCCTCGACAGCAATTTCAATATCCTCAGCGATAACTACTATCTCGAAGACTTCGAGCCGGAGTTGTTCCGCACCGATCCGAATCCGGACAACACGCTGGGGCTCTTCCGCCGCGACGACAACACGCTCTTCAGCCTCTACGGCCGCTTCCGTCCGAACGAATTCTATCGCTCTGACACCCGCTCGCCGGAGATCGCCCTCGATTTCGCGCGGCGCCCCCTCTTTGACTCGCCGATCCTCCATGAGGGGAATACCTCACTCTCCTTCGTGGAAGAGGAGATCGGCAGCGCCTCGCTCTCGGCCATCCGCCCCTTGCTGACCCTGCCGGCGAACGACCCGCGGGTGCCCCTGCTCCTGAGCCAGCTGCCAACCTACGAGCAGCAGCTCATCCAGACCATCCGGTCCCTGCCTCCAGGCAGTCCGGCTTTGCCCGGACTCACCGACCAACTCTTCAGCCCGGGTTACAACCGCTTCCATACCTATCAGGAATTCTCCATGCCGACCCAGATCGGCGGCTTCCTGACACTGACCCCTGAGCTGGGCCTCGGATACAGCCGCTACTGGGAAGTGAACGGCCCATCGGATTCGATCGACCGTGTGCACATGCATGCCGGGCTTGAGGCGTCGATGAAGTTCTCGAAGAACCTCGGTGTCGGCCAGAACCGCTTCATCGGCTTGGATGGCTTGCTCCACGTGATCCAGCCTTATGGCCGCTTCTCCTACATCTCCACGGATGATCTGGACCCGCTCTTCCCGATGGTGGATCGCGAGACCTTCAGCACCCGTCCGCAGCCGCTCTCGGTCCCCAGCTTTACCGCCATCGATAGCCTGCGGGATTGGAACATCATCCGCTTCGGTGTGAGGAACAAGCTGATCACGAAGCGCGACGGCCAGAGCTTCGACTGGCTCTCCATGGACACCTACATGGACGGCTTCATCACCGATCCCGACTACGACCGGACCTTCTCGAATCTCTACAACGATCTGCGCTGGAATCCCCTGCCTTGGTTCGGCATGACCTTGGAAACGCAGTTCCCGGTAATCGACAGCGGCTCCGGTTTCTCGGAAGTAGCCGCTCGCGCCCGCTTCATGCCGAATGAGAATGTCGAATTTTCGATCGGCCACCGCATCCTCGACAACCACCCGGTGCTCGTGGATTCCCACCGCATCGACGTGCGCACCTACATGCGCTTGAGCGACAAGTGGGGTGTCGGTGCCTTCCAACTCTGGGAACTGGATGATGGCACCTTGGAAGTGCAGCAGTATACCCTTCACCACGATTTCAATCACTGGGTCGGCTCCGTGGGTATCACCCAGCGCGACAACCGCCTCCAGGACGAGTTCGGCATTATCTTCAGCTTCACCCTGAAGGATTTCCCATCTGCCTCCGTGCCCTTCAAGCTCGACGCTCCCTGAGCCCAAGCCCTCTCTCTGATGACTCCCGACCAACTGCTCGATTCGCTCAAATTCCGCTACGCCACGAAACAATTCGACGCGACACGGAAGATACCCGAAGCCGAGTGGGAGGCTCTTGAGAAATCGCTGGTGCTGACGCCTTCCTCCTTCGGCTTGCAACCGTGGAAATTCGTCATCGTAAAGGATCCCGAGCTCCGCGGCCGCCTGCGGAAACGCTCTTGGAACCAATCCCAAGTCACGGATGCCTCGCACTTCGTGGTCTTCACCACCCGCACGGACCTGACGGAGGAAGACGTGGACCGCTTTTTCGCTACCTTGGCGGCATCTCAGGGGCGCGATGTCGAATCCTTCGCCGGATATCGCAACGTAGTGGTGTCCTTCGCGTCTGCCATGACCCAGGAAAGCCGCCACGCGTGGAATATCCGTCAGGCTTACATTGCGCTTGGGCAGTTCATGACCGCCGCGGCGATGCTTGGCATCGACACCTGTCCCATGGAGGGTATGGAGCCCGCAGGCTACGACGAGGAGTTGGGCCTGACCGGCAGCGGCTATGCCACCGCGGTTGCCTGCGCCGTGGGCTATCGCTCACCGGAGGACAAGTATGCCGAGGCACCAAAGGCCCGCTTCGCGCATACCGAGGTCATCGAGCACCGCTGACAGTCTCTCCTGTTCACTCCTGAACGGAGGATAAAAATCAGCAATTCCGGCTGATCACGCCAAACCCTTGTCGCGAGAAGCGCCTCAAGCGTTTCAATCAATTTGGCTTGTCCGGCGCGGGGCCGAACATAAAAGGTGATCGGAGCAATCCAACCTCCCCGCCCAATGAGTGATTCCGTCCTCAGCCCTGAAGAAGTCGGCCGTTTGTGGTTTGAGCGCATGTGGGACCGCCGCGAGATCCACCTCATCCGCGAACTCCTCCATGAGAACGCCGTCGGGCACTTGGAAGGGGGAGAAAGGGTGGTCGGACATGATGCTTTCGAGAGCTTCCAGGAGGAGTTTGTCGAAGCCATTCCGGACATCCGGCTCAAGATAAACAAGCTCTTGGCCGGTGACACTGACGTCTGCATTCACTGGAATGCCACCGGCACCCATAGCGGCGCGGGCTTCGGCTGCAACGCGACCGGCTGCGAGTTGTGCTTCCAAGGCGTGACCTGGCTGCGCGTGGAAAATGGCAAGATCACCGAAGGCTGGGACTTCTGGAACATGGACCGCCTGATGAGGAAGATGTCCGGCGATGCTGTCGGTGTCTGAACTCGTGCCACTGCCGATCTTGGAAATATCGGCACCCTCGCTACGGTAGAGCTGTAGCCATGGATCACATCGAGGGATACCGGAGCTTGAAGGGTTTGCCCGCCTTGGCGGGAATCGCGGATTTCCCTAGCGCTGCAGGACCGGGACTTTCAGTCGATGCTGCGGTCCTGCGGCTGAAGCGCCTTCACTATGCCAGTCAGCGCCTGTGGCAAACCTGTCTGGCCCGGCTAACCTCGGAGCCGCTCTATGAGTTGAAAATGGGCTTCAGCTACCACGCCTATCTCGCGGCGGAACACATCACCTTGTTGCGCGAGCGGGTGGCGGAAATGCGTCATCCTCCCTTGGGCCTCGACAAGATTCCGGATCCTGCGCTCGAGAGCTTCTTCGATGAAATCCTCGCCGCTCCGACTTCACGCCTGCTGCTAGGCGGCCTCTATCAAGTCGCCCTCCCGGCATTGTTCTCCGCAGTCGAAGCCATGCAGCGGGACTGCAATCCTCTCGCGGAGGCTCCCACCTTGCGGGTGCTAAGGACCCTCCACACCGATCTTCTGGAAATGATCGCGTGGGGAAAGGAGAGCTTGGCGGTCTTGCCAGCGGAGCCGGAGGAAATGCCCTGGCTTCACGAGCTTGCAGCCTGGTTGGATGCAGCTGGCAGCCTCGATGGTACTGGCGCGCCAAGCTCCGCTCCCCACCCACGCTACGCAGCGAACGGCTTTCGCTATGATCGCACGCCGCAGCGGGACGAGCGCTTCCCCGATCCCTATAACATGGGAGTCCATGCGGAAGAGTTCCTCTACGATCCCGCCTTCCCCGTTCGGGACAAGGTCCTGATGATGCTCTTCAAGCGCCTGCGCGAGATCGACGTGCCGGAAATGATGGCGAGCCTCCTCTACGAAATGGTGACCGCCACGGGCGATGAGGAAGCCGGTGGCAAGAAGTGGGCTTTCTACCGGGACATGACCCGCCAACTGTGGGACGAAGCACGGCACGCCATGATGGGCGAGGTCGGCTTCGCCCGGCTGGGCATCGATTGGCCGAACTTCGTGTGCGTGAACTTCACCTGGTCGAAGGGGCTTAACGAACAGCTGACTCCGCGCGAGCGGCATGCCGTGCTCTGGTTCATCGAACAAGGCCTGATGTCAAAGACCGGCAAACGCTTCGAATGGGAGCTCGGTCGTGACTCCGGAGATGCCTACGCCGAGTTGATCCAGGATTACGATTGGGCCGATGAGGTTCTGCATGCACGCATCGGCAGGGACTGGTATGTCGCGGGCTTTCCCGATGTGAAGACCGCCGCGGAATACGGGAGCGCCTGCTGGGACAAGGTGGTCGCCGATTGGGAGCAGTGGCGGAACGACGGCCTGACCCGGCACTTCAACTGGTGGCCCGGCCTCTATCGCGAGGCCTGCCGTCTCCGGGGAGAAGAGCCCGATCCGGAAATCGAGCGCTATTCCGTCAGCTACGCGGAGACGCGCGCGGATCTCCGGAGGATCGCGGCCTCGGGTTGAAATCGCCACTCCCGGCTCGCGCTTGCTTCCCCTGCCACCCGAATGGGGGGCAGCGCCTAACATTCACAAGCGGATGAAACCGTGCAGACTTGCCGGACGATCGTCTACCCGATTGAAATCGGGATTGAATGATTCGCTCGATCCTGGTCTTGGGCGGCGGCAGTGCCGGCCTGCTGGCAGCTCTCACCTTGAAGCGCAAGATCCCGGCTCTGAGTGTGGAGGTCATCTACAGCAGCCGGATCGGGGTGATCGGCGTGGGTGAAGGAACGGTGCCCTACGTCCCGTCCCATCTGCACCACTACCTCGGCCTGGACGAATACGAGGTCTTCAACGCGATCCAGCCGGTGATCAAGCTGGGGGTCCGCTTCACCTGGGGGAAACGGTCTTACTTCGACTACACCTTCACCGGCCAGCAGCACTCATGGCGCTGGCCGGACCTCCCGCGGAACAACGGTTTCTATGGCTTCGAGGATCCCACCGCCATGGATCTCTCCTCGGCGCTGATGGATCACGCGAAGGCCCTGCCCCGCCGCAGCGATGGCGTCCCGGACCTGCCCCCTCCAGGTAGCAACTTCGCTTGGCACATCGAGAACAAGCTCTTCGTCGCGTGGCTGGAGAAGGCCTGCAAACGAGAGGGCGTGAAATTCACCGATGCCGACTTGAGCGGCGCGGAAACCAGCGACGGAGGAATCTCCCGGATCATCCTCTCCGACGGCTCCGAGCGCAGGGCGGACTTCTATATCGATGCCAGCGGCTTCGTCTCCGAACTGGTAGGCAAGTCATTGGCCGAGCCCTTCGAAGACTACTGGTCTTCCCTCTTCTGCGATCGCGCGGTAGCAGGCGGCTGGGATCGCGGCGACGAACCCATTCTCCCCTACACGCTTTCCGATCCCATGGACTCCGGCTGGTGCTGGCGCATCGACCACCCGGATCGCATCCATCGCGGCTATGTCTTCTCAAGCAGCCATGCCAGCGATGACCAAGCGCTGGAAGACTATCAGAAGATCGCGCCGAAGGCGGCAAACCCTCGGGTAGTGCGCTTCCGTTCCGGACGATACCGGAGAAGTTGGATCGGAAACGTGGCTGCGGTCGGCAATGCCGCCGGATTTGTCGAACCGCTGGAAGCCACCGCGCTCATGGTAATCTGCCTGCAATGCCGCTGGCTCACCGACGGCCTGATCGATTCCCAGCTCAGTCCCAATCCCAGCCTGGCCGGACTCTACAATACCCTCAATGGATCCATCTGGTCACAGATCCGCGATTTCCTCGCGCTGCACTACAAGTTCAACGACAAGCAAGATACGCCCTTCTGGCTCCGCTGCCGTTCGGAAATCCCCTTGAATGATGTAGAAGGATTGGTCGGCTTCTATCAGGAGAACGGACCTTCGGCGATCAATGCGGGACATCTGCCCGCGGGCAATCCCTTCGGCATCGAGGGCTACCTCGCCATCCTCGCCGGTCTGAAAGTGCCCCACGCGCGGCTCTATCAGCCACTTCCTCCCGAGCTCCAGCGTTGGAATGCCTATCGCGAGCGACACCGCCAGATCGCTGCCGCTGGTGTCGGAATGAATGAAACCCTCCGTGAACTTTCCAAGCCCGAGGCATGGAAAAAGATCCGCAGAAAATAGAACAGATTCCCACTGATCCCGAACCGACCAAGCTGTAAGACAGGCAGATTGCTTGTTATACAGCTTTGAGGAATAGCACGTCCTTTTTTATATCCTATTTCCTTAAAAACTGCGATCGAAGACCGCTTTAGCCTTGTCAAAGGCTGCCTTCAACTCGCATAGGTTAAGCCTGTCGGAATCGTTTTCCAAATCCCAAGAACCCAAAGGATTCGGTCCCGAAAACCCCAAAACCCATGAATACCAACCGCAGTATCCTCCTGCGCGCGGCACTCCGTACTCTGGCCATTTCGGCCATGCCGGTTGCCGTACATGCGCAAAATGTGATTAGCCTGAACTTCACCGACGGCGGCTCCGCCCCGGGAAGTACGATCTCCGCAGGAACCCCGGGGGCGATCCCGATCGCCGCCAGCCGCTGGACAAACCTCGACAGCACGAATGGCGACGGCACCGTCGCCAGCTTGATCGATAACACCGGCGCCGCGACAACTACCGGCATCAACTGGATCTCCGCTAACACTTGGCGGAGCGGCGGCACGACCGTTAACGGCAATGGCCAGCTCACCAAGGGCTATCTCGATGATGGCAGCGGTGGCTGCCAGATCACGCTCTCCGGTATCCCCTATCTTTCCTACAATGCCTACATCATCGTCGGCACCGACCAAGGCGGCGGCACCCAAGGCACGGCCAACTACCGGCCCGTCCGCGTCAATGGCATCCCTTGGAGCCACAATGATACTGCCACGGTCCAAGCAGATGCAAACTGGACCGGCCAGAACTGGACCGACGGCACCAGCCTGGTGGAAGGCCAGAATTACCTGAAGGTCCCGAATCTGGGCGGACTCACGCTTTCCATCACCGGCGGTAATAACAGCGGCGGTGCCCGTGGCCCCATCGCAGGCCTCCAGATTGAGAACTCCTACACCGGGCTCTTCTCCTATTGGGATATCAATGGAACCACTGCGGGAGCAGGCGGTGCCGCACCGGCTGGCACTTGGAGCAATAGCGCCACGAACTGGAACTCGAATGCGGATGGCACCGGCGTCACGGCCGGCTGGGCAGGAGCAGGACACACCGCCGTCTTCGCGGCAGGTGCTGATGCCACCGGGAGCTATACCGTGAACATCTCCGGCACCCAGACCGCGGATGCCGTGATTACTGAACAAGGTAACATTACCTTGAGTGGCGGCGGCCTGAATCTCGCTGCACCCGCAGTGCTGCGCGCGGGCACCGGAGCCAGCCTGACGATCAATACCGCCCTCTCCGGCACGAATGGCGTGGTGCTCGAAGGAGCTTCCGACATCAGCGTATCGGGTGCCCACACGGTGAGCGGTGCGGCAGTCGTATCCGTTCCCTCGCTGATCCTGAACAGCGGCACCAGCTTCCCTTCGCTGGGTGGCCTGGTGGTTGGCAACAATGTGACGATGATCGCGGACACCTCCAGTCTCACGACCACCGGCGCGATGTCCGCCGGCAATGGCGCGCAGATCAATTCCGCAGGCACCACCTTGGCTATCGGAGGCAATATCAACTTCACCGGTTCCGGCTACTCCGGATCCGGCGCCTCCACCATGACGGGACGGGGCCTCTTCATGAACCAAGGAGTGGTTGATTCCTCGGTGGCCCTGACCAATACCTCTGCCATCACCCTCACCGGTGCCGGCACGGCCCAGGCGAACTTGGAATTCAATGGCGGCTCGGTGAGCCTGCTCGATTCCTCGAAGATCACCACCGACCGCTTCGTGAACCGCGGCAATGCACGCCCGCACACGCTGACGATCGGCGGCAGCTCGCAGATCAACGTCACCGATGACCTGATCTTCGGCGACAACACGAACGCCGCCATCACCATCAACCAGACCGGAGGATCGGTCACCAACATCGGCACCACCAACAACCCTGGCGGCAATGACATGTCGAACCGCTGGGGCCACTGGGGCGGTGGCACCACCGTTTACAATCTGAGCGGCGGCACCCTGAACCTCACCGGAGCTCCCCTCTACCTCACATGGGATGGTCCTGCCACCCTGACGGTGAGCGATACGGGCATCGCGAACCTGAGAGGTATCGACATGGGCTTCGGCGGAAGAACCCAGGCCTCCACCATCAATCTGAACACCGGCGCACGCATCAATATCGGCGCGGCCGGCATCACAACCGGCGGGACTGCCAACAAGGTGATCAACCTGAACGGCGGCACCCTCGGCTCCTTGGCCACATGGACCGGCACCGTCCCCATGAACGTGCTGGCTGCTACCACGTTTGACACTACGGGCGGCAGCATGCAGCTGAATGGAGCTCTAACCGGAACCGGCACCCTGACGATCCAAGGCGGCGGGACGGTCGGCCTCGCGGGTGTGAATACCTACACCGGAGCCACCACCGTCACGGGCAATAGCCGCGTGCTCTTCGGTCAAGGGGGTGCGAACGCCTCCACCGTCACCGTCCAATCCGGATCCAGCTTCGGCGCAGGATCCCTGACGACTCCGGGTATCGGTGCCGCCAATAATGTGGTCTCCGAAAATGGCGGGGGCTCGAACTTCCGCGTCGGGCCGGTGAACTCCGACATGGTGGACCTGCTCAATCTGAACGTGACGGGCACCCACACCTTGACCGTCACACCGACGGGACAGATCGCGCCAAACACGGTCTTCACCGTGATCGACTACGCGGCTCTCTCCGGTGCGGGCTATGCGGGCATCAATGTGGTTTCCTCCACACCCCGCGCGGTCGTCACCAAGGAAGCCGACAATGGCTCCACCATCGACGTCAAGGTCGTGTCCTTCGACGCCGTGGCGTGGAAAGGCAATCACCCCACAACCCCGAACTTGTGGGACCTGAACACGACGCAGAACTGGCAGACCACCGCGACCAACGTCGCGACCACCTTCCAGCAAAACGATATCCTCATCTTCGACGACACCGCCGCGACGGGGAACATCACGCTGGCTGGCACCTTGTCGCCGGCTTCCATGGAGTTCAATAACTCGACGTTACCTTACGTGCTCTCCGGCAGTGGCACCCTGGCCGGAAACGCGAACCTCACCAAGAATGGCACCGCCTTGCTCGAGCTTGGCAATGCCAGCAATACCTACACCGGCACCACCACCATCACTGATGGCATCCTGCGGATCGGCAATGGCACCACCGGTGCCCTGCCCGCAGGCGGAGTCCTGGTGATGGATGGCGGTGAAGTGCAGGTGAATACCGCAGCCGGAAGCACCTTCGCCAATCCGGTAACGATGAATGCGGGCACGCTGGCCTTCAAGGGCACCGGCGATCTCGCCTTCGATGCTCCGATTACCAACGGCCTCGGGAACCTGTTCTTCGACCGTGCGGGAACCGTGCTGCGCAGCGCGCAGACCCCGATCACCGGCACCTTGATCGTGAACTCGGGAACCTTCGCCTTCGATGGCACGCAGACCCAGAATTTCCTGCCGGCGAACAAGCTGGTGACGGTAAATCCTGGAGCCACCTTCGAGCACCGGGGCCTGAACGCTTTCCCCACCGCGGCCAATGGCATCGATGTGGAAGCCACGGATGCCACGGTGCGCTTCATCTCCGGTGGCAGTGTTGCCAGCGGGGCGGAGACCCAGAGCCATGCTCACCTTCGTAACCTAACGATGTCCGGCTCCACGCTGGAACTCGGTTACTTCGGAACCGGTGCCGCCTACAACGAGGAGAGCTTCCAGCTCAATGGCGTGCTCGGCATCACCGGCACCACTCCATCGGTGGTGAATACCCTGGCAGGAGCCACGCCCGCCACCTCGGGCATCGCGCTCATCGCGGGCAGCACCATCGATGTGCCGGACGTGACCGGCTCGCCGGCCGCTGACTTCACCATCAATGCCGAACTCGAAACCAGCGATGCCAATGCAGGATCCCTGCTCAAGTCCGGCACCGGCACCTTGGTGCTGAACAATGCCAACACCTACCCCGGCGCCACCACAGTGCCGGAAGGCACGCTGATCGTGAATGGCTCGCTGGCAGGCGGGGCGGTGACGATCGATCCCGGTGCCACCTTGGGCGGCAGCGGCGTGATCGGCGGTCAAGTGACCATCTCCGCGGGCGCCACCGTGGCACCCGGTGCTTCTGCGGGCGACCTCACGACGGGAACCGCCTTCCTGACCGGCACCTACGCATGTGAAATCGATGGGACGAATGCCGATACTCTGGTGGTAAACGGTGATCTGGACCTCACCGGCTCCACATTGAATATTACGACGCTGGGCGGAGGCACTACCCTCGGCACCTACGTCATCGCCAGCTACACCGGCACCCTCACCGGCACATTCGACACCGTCACCGGCGTGCCCAGCGGCTATTCGCTGAATTACAATGCCGTGGCGAAGCGGATCGAGATCACCAATGGCACCGATGCCTACGGATCTTGGGAGGCTGCCAATGGCATCACCGGAGCGGGTGGGAATGCGGATTCCGACAACGATGGCATCTCGAACGCCATTGAATTCGTGATCGGCGGTGATCCATCAGGACCGGGCTCCGACTCGAACTCGAAGAAGCCGACCAGCACCGTGGACGCGACCTACCTGAATGTGACCTTCCGTCGCACGCAGGAGTCGCTCTCCTACGATCCGGGAATTGAGTACGGAAACGACCTGAGTGGATGGGCTCCGGCACAGAACGGGGTGGACGGGGTCATTATCACCGTGACGCCGAACATCGAACCCGGCGTGGACAGCGTGTTCGTGAAGATCCCTCGAGCCCTTGCCGAGGACGATAAGTTCTTCGCCCGCTTGAAGGTGACGGTCCCATGACCCTTCCCTGATAGCTGACAGAAATCATTCGCGATCGCGCCGCTGGAACTTCCGGCGGCGCGATTGATTTTTTCGGCAGAACTACGCGATGACGGGGTTCCGGAGGCGGGAGCGCTTGGTAGAGTCCCTCCCATGCAAGCCGTTTACGGGTGGCTTGCGGTGTTGTAAGGAATTTTGTCAGGATTCCTAGTCACGGGCGTCGGAGACTTCTCACCTCCGGCGCTCGCTGGCCCCCGCGGATTTCCCAACGGAACGCGATGAGGGAATCACTCTCCCCGGCGCTGCCTGGCCTTTACCAGTCCACGTTCTGACCGCGGGTATCGATGTGGGTGAAGCCGCTGTAACGGCCCACTCCTCCACGGAAAAGGTTCCGCGAACGCAGGCTCCGGGCTGTCTGGGCCACGGTGGATGGGCTGGAGGCGAAGGTCACGTCGATGGCGACATTCACCTGATGATAGGAGCCGCTCTTTGCACCCGGGCAGGTGGCATTGTAGGAAGGCGAACGGTAGGCGGAGATGATCTCGTCGACCGGCTGTCCGAGTTCCATGGCCACCCGGTCGATGACCCGCAGTGTGGGAGCCATCTGGCGCCACATGGTACGCGGCGGCAGGGTATTCCAGATCGAGCCATGCTTCTTCGCGTGGGCCTCGATCACTTGCTTCGGCGTCAGGCGCTGCAGGCGCAGGCTGGCTAGGAAAGCATTGTAGTCCTTGAGATTCGGACCTTGGCGGGCCACCCACTCCGTAGGCAGTTCACGGAGATCCATGGCCGCCGTGGAAGAGGCGGAATTCACAATCACACGCGGAGTGGTCGATTTCCGCGAGAAAAAGGCGGCGGCCGGCGTATTCGATCCAAGCAGGGCTAGGGCACCGAGGCCAAGAGTGCCGAGGGCACCGCGACGCGACTGTAGGGCGAGGTTCCGGGTTTCCCCGGAGGCTTTTGGCTGGGACATGTAGTGAGGGTTCGGGCTGGCTGGGAGGAGGCGGCAGGAGCAAGCCCCGTGCCGCTGTGACGTGTTTCGGAAAGTGCCGGACCACCCGGCAAATTCGCGGTGGAGAAAAGCAAGGTCAGCGGGAGCCGCAAGGATTTTCGACCGAATCGACTAACGGTTAGGACATTCCGCCGATTTCACCCCCTGCTTCCGAAAAGCAAAAGCTTGGGTAGCGCCGTCAGCTAAGGCGGTTATCTATATTTGATCGGGAATTTTCCCGGTTGGAACCCCCACCCCCCGAGCTATGAAGAAATCCCTCGTCTGGGTCGGCATAGCCGCCCTGCTCATTCCCGCCTCGGCTCTCATCGAGCTGCGCGCGCAATCCTCCGTCCCCCCGGAGGTCTCGAAGGTCACCTTCCCCTATGGGTTGGAGTGTGTGATCACCTTGGATCGGAACACCTTGAATCTCGACCAGACAAACGCCGCTCCTCCCCCGGGCACCTCCGGCTTCTATAGCGACTGGACCGCCCGGGGAGAGCTTATCTACCTCAATGATGAGTGGTGCGTGCTAAGAGACGGCACCTACGAAAACTGGATTCCCAGGAATAAGATCCTGATGATCCGCGCCTCGCGCTGACCCCCTCGCGGCTCAAGTGATGCCGGATTCCGTCCCGCCGGAATCCGGCTTCTTCCTTTCGGGCCTCCCGCTTTCCACGGCGTTTGAAATGGTCTGGTTAGATCCCTGCCTCTTCCGCTCCCCGGGTGAATGACTCCCCTCTGGACAGTCCGGTTCACAAGGGCCAAGCTCGGCCACACGCATGCGTCTCTCCGACCGCTACATCGGGCGCCAGATTCTCTTTGGCACGCTCTTTGCCATTGTCCTTCTGAGCACCATCCTTGTGATGGGGAGCCTGTTCCAGAGCCTGCGCATGCTGATCGTGGATTTCGGCGCTCCGCTTTCCATCATTCTCGAGTTCCTGCTGGCGACGATTCCCTTCTCCCTGATCTACACTGTCCCTTGGGCTTTCTTGTCAGCGGTACTGCTGGTTTTCGGCCGCATGTCCTCGGACAATGAGCTGATCGGCTTCCGGGTGGCCGGCCTCAGTCTGAAGCGCCTCTCGCTTCCCGTGTTCGTGATCGGGGCGGTCCTTTCCGCGCTTTGCCTCTGGCTGAACCTTGAGGTGGCCCCGCAGGCGAAGGCCAATGTAAAGAACATCTCGCTCCGGGCTTTCTTCACCGACCCGCAACGGATCCTCAGCGCCGCAGCGGAAAAGGACGGGCTGGAACGGCTCGAGAAGAGCGCGGGCAACGTGCGTGCCTACATCGACAAGTCCGACGGCTCGCTGATGGAAGGCATGCACCTCTTCCAGATTCCGAAGCCGGGAGACAAGAACGAGGGACGAAATACCTATGTCCACGCGATGAAGGCAGAGGCCGTCATCGACAACGTGAAGAAGGAATTCCGCTTCCATCTCTACGACGCTTTGTTCGAGACGGTGGACAAGGAAGGCCTGCCAAAAATCGCCCTCGCCCGTGAGGCCGTTCCGGTGGTGCTACCTTTCACCCCGGCACCGCAAAAGCAGGACCCGGCAACCATGGGGAATGCGCAGATCAAGGACTTCATCCGCAACATCGATACCAATCTGCCCTCGTTCAAGGACAAGCCCGATCTCAAGAACACCGTCATCTCCCGCTACAATGCGGAGGTCCAGCGGCGCTACGCTTCGTCCTTCGCCTGCATCGCCTTCGCCTTCATCGGCGTGCCACTGGGCGTGAAAGCCCGGCGCAAGGACACCTCCACCGGGCTCATCATCAGCCTCCTCATCGGCGGGGCCTATTTCATCTGCGGGATGCTGGGAGGAAAGACGCCGAATGGAGTCGTGATCGCCAATTGGGCTCCAAATGTGGTATGCGTGATTCTGGGACTCTACCTGCTGCGCCGCGCCCGCTTCCGGTAAGATCCAGGAGAACCGATGATCCCGCATTTCCATCCGCGCCGCATTCTCCGCCGAACGACGGAGTTCTTCCGCGGCGGAAAGCTGGATCCCTTCCCCATTCTCCACACGCTGCGAAAGTATGATCGCGAGAAGTTCCGAGCGGACGGGAAGGCGGCGCTGAATGTATCCCTCCTCGATATCCCGCAGGGCATCGCCTACGCGGCCATCGCCGAACTGCCGATCGTCTTCGGCATCGCGTGTTCCGCCACGGCCTCGCTGATCGCTCCGCTCTTCGCGGGCTCCCGGCACACGATTCTGGGGCCAACGAATGCGACGGCTTTCATGCTCTTCGGCTTTTTCGCCATGGAGCCGGCCTTGGCCGTCCGGGAAACCCAGCTCGTGCCGCTGCTGGTGATGATGGTCGGGATCTTCTGCCTCCTCGGTTCGATCCTCCGGCTGGCGGACCTGCTGCAGTATATCTCCCGCTCCGTGCTGGTAGGCTACGTCTCCGGTGCCGCGGTGCTGATCATGACGAACCAGATGAAGCACCTGTTGGGCGTGGCTTACGAGGTGGACGTCCTGCGGCCCCGGACCTTCGTAGGCTTGGTGGAAGCCTTGGTCCTTTCCCTGCCCCATGCGATCTGGCCGCCGATGGTGATCGGTGCGGTGACCTTCGTAATCTTCACCGTGCTGCGAAAATGGAAGCCGCGCTGGCCAAACCTGGCGATTACCCTGGTGGCAGTGTCGGCAGTCTTCGGAACCCTCGCCCATCAGAAAGGCAGCCCCTTCGAACAGGTCGCGCGCTTCCGCACCTTCAGCCCGGAGGACCTGATGCCTTCCCTGCCCTCGCTCGCCTACTCGGGCGTCTTCGAGGATATCGCCGCGCTCCTGGGGGTGGCACTGGCCATCGGCTTCCTAGCTTGCCTGGAAAACACCCTGATGGCGAAGACCATCGCTTCCCGCTCGGGCGACCGCGCCGACGTAAACCAGGACATGTTCGCCGTGGGTGCCGCGAACCTCGCCTCAGCCATCGCCGGCGGCATGCCGGCTTCCGGCTCGCTGCTGAGATCGACGTTGAATTTCAACTCGGGCGCACGCACGCGGATGTCGTCGATCTACTCAGGGCTGCTGGTTCTCTCCGCCGCGCTGATCATCGCGTGGCTCCCCCGCTACGGCGGAATCGCGCTCATCGACTACGTGCCGAAGGCCGCGCTCGCCGCACTCATCATCGGCATCGCACTCGCGCTGATCAACCGGCATAATATCCGGATCTGTGCCCGCTCCACGCCAGACGATGCGGCGGTGCTGGTGACAACCTTCATCGCCACGCTGATCGCTCCGCTTCACTTGGCGATCTTCATCGGCGTGGCGCTTTCCGTGAGCCTTTTCCTGCGCAAGGCCAGCCGCCCCCACCTCGTCGAATATGAGTTCAACGACGCCGGTGAACTGCGGCAGATGGGTGAGAAACGCCAGCGCCCGAACCCCGCGATCTCGATCGTTCACGTCGAGGGCGACCTTTTCTTCGGCGCAGCGGAACTGTTCCGCACCCAGATTCAGCGCACCGCTGCAGATGCCTCGCTGAAGATCATGATCCTGCGCTTGAAAAACGCGCGCCATCTCGACGCCACCTCGGTGCTGGCGCTGGAGGACTTGATCAAGTTCATGCGCGCGAACGATCGCCACGTGCTGATCTCCGGGGCCACACGTGATGTCTACCGCGTCTTGAAGAATTCCGGTGTGCTCGAAACCATCCAGCAAGGCGCCGATCGAAAGGCAGGCCAGAGCAATATTTTCCTCAACCGCCCGAGCAACCCGAACCTCTCCACGCGGGATGCGTTGAAGCGTGCTCAACAATTGCTCGGCGGCGAGAAAGCGGACATCCGGATCTTCTACGATCCGGCGAAGAAATAGACCTTCCTACTTGTCCTCCGAGATGAAGCGGTAGACGAAGGCACCAAGGACCGCACCGATGATCGGAGCCACCCAGAAGAGCCAAAGCTGCTGAAGAGCCCAGCCACCGGCAAATACCGCCACCGCCGTGCTGCGGGCCGGATTCACCGAAGTATTCGTAACCGGGATGCTGATGAGGTGGATCAAGGTAAGCCCCAGGCCGATCGCAATCGGCGCGAAGCCCTGCGGTGCCCGCTTGTCCGTGGCCCCCAGGATGATGATCAGGAACATCATCGTCATCACGATCTCGGTCACGAGACCCGCCACCATCGAATACTTGTCCGGAGAATGTTCGGCATAGCCGTTCGAAGCAAACCCGCCCGCCAGACTGAACCCGGCCTTCCCGGATGCGATGAGATACAGCACGGCAGCACCAGCAATACCACCCGCGACTTGCGCACCAATATAGGGCAGCAGCTTCGAAGACGGAAAGCGTCCGCCCAGCATCAAGCCGATCGAAACGGCGGGATTCAGGTGGCATCCGGAAATGTGGCCGATGGCGTAGGCCATGGTCAGCACGGTCAGGCCGAAGGCGAAGGCCACCCCGACAAAGCCGATCCCTAGCTCGGGATAACCGGCGGCAAGCACGGCACTCCCGCAACCGCCAAGAACCAGCCAGAAGGTTCCGAAAAATTCAGCAGCGTACTGTTTCATATATCACATGCGCATGTGTTTGAGTTGGAGACGACGACTGCCAACCGGCCCTCCGGCAGGAGCAGGGCCGGGCATAAAACAGCACCGGCTCGCTCCAAATCCGGCTTTATGCGCCGATTGACACCATCGCGCGTATAATCAGGCCGGCGCTATGGATCAAGAACAAAGGGGAAGCATTCCCGTTAGAAGAAGGTCACTATCCGAAGACTTCCAAGGGCCGATAGAGTTCGTTAGAGCACCCCGGACAGTTATGCGAACGAAAGCCCGCGCCGGCACCCACCGGGGTCTCCGATATTCTTCGTTCCGCGGCAGTAGAACCTCATTCCAGCATGGGCGAAACTACGCGCCCATGCCTTCCACATCCGCTTGTTCCTCTTCACAAAGCCCTTCACCGGCAAAACCGCCGGAATCTTTCAACTGCCAGCTAGCGCGCCGGACAGGGCCCGCCTGTTATTTTTTCTCTTTTAACAGGTGGAACAGGCGTGAAATTCCAGAGGTCCCCGGTATCCGCAGGGCGCGAAGCCAGCCCCGGTTTCGAGTCAACGCCCCCCTTCATCCATGGCGTGCACGCTCACCCCATGCTCTAGGCAGAGCTTGAAGACCGTGTCGCGCTCCAGCACCAGGGTCTTGTTCGCCTCCACGGTGATCGCCTTCACCCCGGCCTCGACGCAGGTCTGGATGGTCAGGGGACCGACCACCGGCACATCGAAGCGAAAGTCTTGGTTCGGCTTGGAGACCTTTACCAGCATCACGTCCTTGCCGTGGCCCAGTTCACCGCCGCGCTTGATGCAAGCATTGGTGCCCTCGAAAGCCTCGACCGCCAGCACCGTGCCATGACGGACCACCACGGTCTGACCGATGTCGAGACGGCTGGTCTCCTTCGCCATGCGGAAACCGAACGCGGCATCCTCAAGCTGGCGCTTCTTCATCACCGGCCCGCAAACGTGCCCGGCTGGCGGCAAGAGGTCTTCCAGAAAGGTGGTGGCAGGCAGCAGGCGAATCCCGTCCTTCTCCAGTTCGTCCGCGATGCCGCCGAACAGCGATTCCGCATTCCGCTCCTTGAGCCGTGCCAGCAACATCAGCGTCCGCAGGTCCGGCCGCAGGTCGAAGAGATTCTTCGGCGCGATCTGGCCAACCATGATGGCCTCCTTCGCCTTCTGGGACTTGAAAAACTTGATCAGCTTTCCGAGCTGCCCGACGCGAAACCAATCGGCCGCGTCCACAAGCTCGAGGAATTCCGGCTTCGTTTCCCCTTGGAAGGCCGCGGCCACAAGCTTCACCTCCGGGGATTTCGCCCGGGCCGCGCGCGCGAAGGTTTCCGGGTAAACCCCGTTGCCCGCGATGATGCCGATGATCCGTTGTTCCGCCATGCCTCGAAATCCGGACAGGCCATGCCTTTCGCTGCGCCTCGCCGGTGGCGGAATCCTCACGATTGCCGGAGGATGCGGCTAGCCGAAAAAATCCCCGCTGACTCAAATCGCTCCTCCTCAATATTCGCAGCGCACCTGGAAATCCGCATAGCCGTTCGCATTCCAATCCACCACCCGGACCCGGAATTCCTCCCCCAGATCCTGGTTCAGATCCACCGCGATGCCGTTCACATACACGCCGTCCCCCGCTTGCTTCGGAGCCCGGTACTCCGGCGTCACCCGCTGGATCACATTGCCTCCCGCATCGCTCACAATCACCCGGAAATGCTCGGCGGAGGCGGAATCGTAGTCCGGTCGCTGCCAATTCACCATCAGTCGCGCCTTCACTTCCATCGCTCCGAGGATCTCGGCGATCTCGTCCTCCCGATAAAGCTCCACTCTCAGCTTCACCGCCCTCTCGTTCTTCACTTCTGCCTGCGACTGCAGCCGGATCTCGAGTCCCTCTCCCTCGGCAGGCGCCACGACAAATGCCTTTGGCAATTTCACTGGCGGAGGAGTTTGCTTCGCCTGCTCCTTCTCCCGTGCGGCCCTCAGCATCGCCTCGAGTTCGGCATACTTTCGTGCCTTCGCCTTTTCATAGGCCGCGGCCTTCTCGGCATCGAGGTCGTGCCTGCTTCGGACTTCCTCGGGCAAGCTCGCCACCGGCAATTTCGCCGTGCCCGTGGAATGTCGGATCGAAAGCCCGTCCGGCTCCACCTTCGTCACGCTCACCTCGTGGAATGTCCGGCCATCGGTCGTCGTCAGATCTTCCGATTTCACGTAACCACAGGTCAGCAGGGCCACGGCGCTCAGGTAACCAAACGGCTTAGCCAAAGAGGTGCGATTCGCGTGCATGCCGCTTTGGAGCGGATATACGGGAAAAGTATTCAACCCGAAGTCATTCTCCGGGGAAAAAGAAAGTACCGGCTGTGGGACTCGAACCCACACTCGTTAGAACTCGATTTTGAGTCGAGCGCGTCTACCAATTCCGCCAAGCCGGCTTGGGGTGTGCGCGGGGTTTTAATGGCTCCCGGGGATCGGAGGCAAGGGTGAATCCAAGCTTTCCGAAAAGGTGCCTCGCCCCGGTGAGCCCGGATTCTCCCCCCAGATCACCCAAGCTCTGGCCCGGGACGAAGCATAGGAACTATCGCAAGTCTTGGGGGCGGGGCAACACCGATCCATGCCGATGGCGGGTTTCCGAGATCGCCTGCTCCCGGAAAAACCCCGGAAGTTCAATCTTTCCCGACGAAACCGGCGCGTGCCGCACGAGACGGACACCCGCTTCAACGGCGGCAGCTGCAAGCTCCGGACCCGGTGAAGGCGCGCGCAGGATACCGGCACGGGTCGAGGCCAGGCGGCGGGCCAGATCGGACTCGCTTTCCCGGCGCAGAAGAACCCCGGAAACGGAGCAAGCCCGGTCGACCGGAACCGAAACCTCCACCGCAACCCCTGCTGCCGCTGCGGCCAGGATCATGCGGGCCAGCTCGGTATCGCTGGTGCTCTCGTTCGCGCGGATCACACCATGATCAAAACGACGGTAGCGGAAGAGGTTGCTTTCACACTCGAGCGCGGAGGGATCATGAACCGCACCGAACTCGTGCTCTATCCACCAGGCATCGCTCCCGGCAGCCGCATTGAGCTCGGCAGCATCCACTCCCGGCAGGGCGATGAAGATCGATTTGAGCAGATCGATGATCGGTCCGGAAAGCGGGGCCCGGAAATGAGGCGCCCTGTCGTTCTTCCAGGTCGCGAAGAGCGCCACGTAATTCGGGCCACCCGCCTTGGCACCCGGGCCGAAACAAGAGCGCTTCCAGCCACCAAACGGCTGGCGCTGGACAATGGCTCCCGTGATCGGGCGATTGATGTAGGCATTGCCCACTTCCACTTGCTCACGCCATTGGTCGAGTTCGGCCGGATCGAGCGAATGAATCCCGCCGGTGAGGCCGAATTGGGAATCATTCTGGATGCGGATCGCGTGCTTGAGATGATCCGCACGGATCAAGCCGAGCACCGGCCCGAAGCACTCGGTGCGGCGATACCAGCCGTCCGGCGCCACACCCAGCTTGATGCCCGGCGACCACAGGCAAGGATTGCCATCGACCATCTGCGGCTCGAGCAACCATTCTTCGCCGGGATCCAGCGTCGTCAGCGCACGCTGCAGGGCATCTCCGGGCTCTCGGATCACCGGCGTGGCAATCGAATCGTATTCCCAAGACGGGCCAACCTTCAGCGAAGCCGCGGCATCGCGGAGTTGGCGGCGGAAACCGGGGTCATCATAGACCTCCGCCTCGACGATCGCGAGCGAGGCTGCGGAGCACTTCTGCCCGGAATGACCGAAGGCGCTCTTCACCAGATCCTTCACCGCGAGGTCGGGATCAGCCGCCGCGGTGATCACCAGCGAGTTCTTCCCGGAGGTCTCGGCAAAGAGGCGCATCTGCGGGTTCCAGGACAGGAACATCCGCGCCGTTTCATAAGCACCGGTCAGCACCACGGCCCCAATCCGAAGATCGGTCACAAGGGAGCGTCCGATCTCATTGTCCGGACAGGGCAGGAACTGGAGTACCTCCCGCGGAATACCGGCGTCCCAAAGGGCATTCACCATCACCCACGCGGTGAGCACTGTCTCCGGGGCTGGCTTCAGGATCACTGTGTTCCCGGCAACCAGCGCGGCGAGGATGCCGCCGCAGGGAATTGCATAAGGGAAATTCCAAGGCGGAGTTACCAGCACCGTGCCCAGCGGCTCGGAAGAAAGGCCATCGAAGTCCTCGTCCTTGGAAAAACTGCGCGCATAGTAATCGGCAAAGTCGATCGCCTCACTCAACTCGGCATCCGCTTCCATCACGGACTTGCCGGCATCCAACACCATGGCCGCGATCGCTTCGCGGCGGTTGGCGGCGATGGATGCGGCAGCCTTGCAGAGCAGTTCACCCCTTCCCTGCCACCCGAGATCCTTCCACACGGAGCGGGCATCCACCGCGGCGACCAGCGCCTGCTCCACTTGTTCCGGACCCGCAAGCGCATGGCGATAAGCGACGATACCGGGACGGGAGGGATCATTCCCGGCTTCTTCCGCAGACCCGTTCACTGTCTGGCCTGCAATCTGAAGCGGCACGAAGGCAGGAGGCGCGTTGCGAAGCTCATCCACACGGCCGCGGATCCAGCGAACATTGTGAGTCAGCGACCAATCGGTGTCGGCTTCGTTGTGGAAAGGTGCATCAAGCGCATGAGGCTCACGGAATTCATTGGTGCGATCTTGCACACGCTGCGGACCGGCGAAGACCGTCTCCATCAGCGCACAGGCATTCAGGAAGCGCTCCTTCTGGCGCTCCCACGCCGCATCTCCCGGCTGCATGCCGAAGAGATCGTGCAAGAAATTCTCCGGGGATGTATTCTCATCCAGACGGCGGACGAGATAGGCGATCGCACTGTGGAAGTCCTCGCGCTTCACCACCGGCGCATACAGCAGCAGGCCCTTCGCGGCATCGCGCACAGTACGCGCTTGATGGTTCGCCATGCCTTCCAGCATCTCGAATTCCACGTGGTCCTCCACGGCTTCCCGGGCGCGGAGCAGCAGGCCGTAGGCGATGTCGAAAAGATTGTGGCTGGCTACGCCGAGACGCACCGCGCGGGCATTCTCCGGACGACAGCCTTCGTGAAGCATGCGCTTGAAGTTCGCATCCACCTCCACTTTCGAGCGATAGGGAGCGAGCGGCCAATCATGGATCTCGGAATCCACCTTTTCCATCGCAAGGTTCGCGCCCTTCACAATGCGGATCTTGATTCCCGCCCCTCCTGCATCGACACGGTTGAGAGCCCAAGCATTGAGTTCCTTCTGCACCGGCCACGCATCGGGCAAGTAGGCTTGGAGCACGATACCCGCTTCCAGCTTGTGGAATTCCGGTTCGTCCAGCACTTCGCGAAAAGCAGCGCAAGTCAGGCGCAGGTCGCGATACTCCTCCATGTCCAGGTTCACGAACTTCGCGCCGCCATCCGCCCGCCGATGCTGCACGGCCGCGCGATAGAGCACGCGCAGGCGATCCTTGATCGCGACCAAAGTTTCATCGAGCGCGACCAGATGAATCTGGCTGAAGATCGCGGAGATCTTCACCGAGATGTAATCTGTCTCCGGATCCGCGAGACGCGCGAGGTTCGAATCAAGACGATGCCGCGCCTCTTCTTCACCGAGTACCGCTTCGCCGAGTTGGTTCAGGTTCATGCGCATCCCTGCCTCGCGGCGACGGATCAGGTGCTTGCGAAGCTTCTCTTCTTCCGCAGGCAAAATGACGGACGAGCTCTCCTGACGCATCTTCTCCGCGACCAGCGGCATGACCACGTCCGGCACCGCAGCGGAGGCGATCTCGCCGGCCCGCATGGCGACGCGCGCTCCGAGCGGCAGATACTGCGGCACTCCATAATCATCGATGAGATCGCGGAAGCGCTTCGCTTCGCGAGCCGCCGTCGGCGGGCGGAACACTTGATCGGCCATCGCGAAGGTGAAGGCCTTGCCCGCCGCATCGTGCATCATCGCGGCCATCTGGCGGGCTTGCATCTTCTCGCCCCAGCGCTGGCCGCGGGTTGCTTCGCGCAAAAGTTCGGCAGCCAGTTCAACGGCCTCCGCCGGAAGCGCGGCGTCGGACGGTCGGAATTGGCGGCAACGATCGATGCGGTCGCAAACACTAGTCATACCCGTCACTTTAGCACCCCCGTCTTGACCGATTCGACCAAAGGCCACGGCGTCGGGGGCAAATTGCGGGGTTTTCACAACAAATGAAAAAGGCCTACCTAGATGAATAGACAGGTAGTCCGCGGGCACAATCCATGGAATATTTTGCCCTGAGCCCACCGTATAGGGGCGACAACCCAAGCCTGCATTTTCCGTCACGATGCGATTGCCTCTTTATCCGATCTTCGCGCTGGGAAGCGTCCTCATCCCTCAAGCCCACGCCGAATCCACGGCGCCGGGAGAGGGCGAGCTGTCATTCAACGACGCCATCCAGCCGCTGCTTTCCGAAGCCTGCTATCACTGCCACGGACCGGACAGCGGCACCCGCGAACCGAAGGATGATCCCCTGCGGCTGGATCGGAAGGAGTTTGCCTTCAAGCCACGCGCCAATGGGAAATCGGTGATGATTCCCGGCAAGCCCGAGGAGTCCGAGCTGATCAAGGTGATCCGCAGCATGGACCCTGAGGTGAAGATGCCGCCGCCGAAGGCCCACCGTCAGCTCAAGCCGGATGAGATCGCATTGCTGGAGCGCTGGGTGAAACAAGGTGCGAAGTATGAGGAACACTGGTCCTTCATCCCGCCCGCCAAGAAAACGCTACCCCAAGAAGCCGACGACAAGTGGTCGCGCAATCCGATCGATCATTTCATCCTGCACAAGCTGAAGCAGACCGGACTCTCCCCCGCCGGGGCAGAAGACCCGCGCACGTTGATCCGCCGGGCAACGCTGGACCTTACCGGCCTTTTACCGGATCCCGCCGATGTCGAAACTTTCGCTGCGGACCCGAGCGATGCTGCCTATGAAGCTTATCTCGACAAGCTGCTGGCATCCCCGCGCTATGCCGAGCACCGGGCCCGCTACTGGCTGGACTACGTGCGCTACTCCGACACGCACGGCCTGCATTTCGATAACCTGCGCTCTATCTGGCCTTATCGCGACTACCTGATTCGCGCCTTTCAGAACAACAAGCCCTTTGACCGCTTCCTGACCGAACAGCTCGCAGGCGATCTTCTGCCCGCGGCAAGCGTCGATGAAATGGTGGCTACGGGCTATATCCGCGCGAACGTTTCCACCAACGAAGGCGGAACGATCCCCGAGGAGGTGCTGGTGAACAATACGCGCGACCGGACCGAAGCCTTCGGTGCCACCTTCCTGGGACTAACAGTGGGCTGCTCCGCCTGCCACGACCACAAGTTCGATCCGACCTCGCAGAAGGATTTCTACAGCCTGTCCGCGTTCTTCAACAACACCGCGGAGAAATCGTGGGATGAGAACATCCAGGATCCTCCACCGGTGCTGCGGCTGCCCGGCAACGACAAGATGCCGGAACTCGAGCGGGCGGTGGCCATGCGCCAGGAACCCGCCGAGAAGTACGAGAAGCTCCGTACCGAAGCTGCCACGCAGTTTGCCGAGCAGGAAGCCGCGGGCTTGAAAGCCCAGCCGGTCTCCGAAGACGGGCTGAAAGTTCATTTCCGCTTCGACGAAGGGAAAGGCGACGTCGTCAAGAACAGCGCTCCGGGAGCAAACCCGGCAACCTACACGGTGGATACCAATCCTCTGGTGTGGGGCGAAGATGCGTGGCTCTGGCCTTCCATGCGGATGGACATCAGCAGCCGCCTGCCGCTGCCCGACCAAGGTGACTTCGAAGCAAACGAGCCTTTCTCCCTCGCCTTCTGGACGATGGCCCGACTGAAGGTGGCAAACATCGACACGGGCATGGGCGGCATCGTTTCCCGCATGGGTGATAGCGCCCGCAATTCCCACCGCGGCTGGGATCTCTTCTGCGATGGCAGCAAGTTCGTGATCCACATCATCCACCAGTGGCCGCAATATGCGATCCGCGTGGAGAGCGAGCCCTTCGCACGCGGACAGTGGCGCCACGTTGGCTTCACCTACGATGGTTCGTCGAAGGCCTCCGGCGTGACTCTCTACGTCGATGGCAAGCCGGTGCCGCTAAAGATCACCAACGATACCCTGCAGCCGGGCCAGACCATCCGCACGGATGCCCGCATGCACATTGGTCGCCGCGAAGATGAGCAGCCGTTGCGCGAAACCCGCTTTCAGGATCTGAGGCTCTACTCGAGGGCTCTAAGTGCTGAAGAATTTACCCGCCTGCCCTTCGAGGACGTTGCATCGCAGATCATCGCCCGTGAACCGGACCCGGCGAAGTGGAGCGAAGACGAGAAGTTCGTGGTTCTGGATCGCTGGTATCTCGGGTCGAAGAACGAGGAAGCCCGGCGCTTGCGTGGTGAACTGGACCGGATCGACGGAGAGATCGCAAAGGTCGGCGAAGGCGGCACCCCTACCCTGATCGCCCGCGAGAAGCCGACGCCGGCGACCGCTGCAGTGCTGGATCGCGGTGTCTATAGTGCCCGCAAGGAGCGGGTCTTCGCAGCCACGCCTTCTTTCCTTCCTCCAATCGCCAATGGCGAGCCTCACAACCGCCTCGGCTTGGCTCACTGGCTCTTGCAACCGGATCATCCCCTGCTCGCCCGCGTCACGGTGAACCGCATGTGGCAGGAGCTTTTCGGCACCGGCATCGTGGAAACCACGGATGACTTCGGCATCATGGGTTCGCGCCCCAGTCACCAGGAACTCCTCGATTGGCTCGCGGTGGATTTCCGCGAATCCGGTTGGGACATGCGCCGCCTTTACAAGCTGATGCTGACCTCCGCCACTTACCGGCAGAGCACGGCAACTACCCCGGACAAGCTGGCGAAGGACGACAAGAACCGCCTGCTTTCCCGTGCCCCCCGTTTCCGCATGGATGCCGAGGTGCTCCGCGATAGCGCGCTGCAAGCTTCCGGCCTGCTGGTTGAGAAGACCGGTGGTCCGCCAGTGAAGCCCTATCAGCCGACGGGTGTGTGGGAAGCCGTGTCGATGCCGGAATCGAATACCAAGCAGTATGAGCCTGACAAGGGTGAGAACCTCTATCGCCGCTCGATGTATTCCTTCTGGAAGCGCTTCGCCCCGCCGCCGTCGTTGGAGACCTTCGATGCGCAGGCACGTGAGGTGGTGTGCACACGACGCGCACGCACCAATACACCTCTCCAGGCGCTGGTGACGATGAACGATCCGCAATTCGTGGAAGCTGCCCGCAAGCTGGCGGAACGTGCGCTCAAGGGTGCGGCGGACGACAAGGCACGCATCGATCTCATGTCCCGTGTCACTCTTGGACGTAGCCTGAGCGCCGAAGAAATACCTGCTTTCGAAAAGAGCCTCGGGCGATTCCGCAGCCACTTCAGCGCCCACGCGGAAGATGCCACGGCCCTCCTTAGCACCGGCGATTCACCGGCCGATGCCACCCTCGCCCCAGCTGACATCGCCACGTGGACGATGGTCGCCAACCAATTCCTGAACCTCGACGAGTACGTCACAAAATGAAGCCGTTCCACTCCATGCATCCGTGCTCCGATTTCTCGGGCGAAGGTCCGTCCGTTCTGGATCTGCCCGTTCCCACGGCGCTCAAGCAGCAGTGGCTGGAACTCGCCACGCGCCGCCAGTTCCTCGGACGATCCGGCAAGGCGCTCGCTTGGGCGGGACTCGCCAAGCTCATGTCCGGAAATGCGATGGCATCGTCCGGGGATCCGGGTGTGCTGTTACCGCATTTCGCGCCGAAGGCAAAACGGGCGATCTATCTCTTCATGGCGGGAGCGCCGTCTCAGTTCGAAACCTGGGACTACAAGCCGGAGCTGATCAAGCGCTTCGACCAGGATCTCCCGGAGTCGGTGCGCGGTGGCCAGGTTCTGACAGGCATGACTGCCTCGCAAACCCGCTTCCCGATCGCGCCGAGCGTCTTCAATTTCCAGCAACACGGCGAGGCCGGCCACTGGTGCAGCGAGCTCTTCCCGCACACGGCGAAGGTCTCCGATGAATTTGCGGTGATGAAGTCACTGCACACCGATGCGATCAATCACGAGCCTGCGATCCTACTGGCGAACTCCGGCAACATGGTGCCCGGCAAGGCATCGATCGGTTCGTGGATCTCCTACGGACTCGGCTCGATGAATGAGGACCTGCCCACCTTCGTGGTGCTGACTTCGAAGCTCCCGCTTTTCACGAACATCCAGGCGCTGTCCTCCCGCCTTTGGTCCTCCGGCTTCCTTTCCCCGGAACACGCCGGTGTCGCGCTTCGCTCCGGCGGGGATCCTGTGATTCACCTCTCCAATCCGAAAGGCGTCAGCCGCGAGCTGCGCCGCGCGATGATCGACGGCGTGAATGACATGAACCGCCAGCTCCACGATCGCATCGGGGATCCGGAAACGAACGCACGCATCGCGCAGTACGAGATGGCCTTCCGCATGCAGGCCTCGGTCCCGGAGCTTACCGACCTCTCCGACGAACCGGAATCGATCTGGGAAATGTACGGCCCGAAGGCGAAGGAGCCCGGCACCTATGCCTACAATTGCCTCATGGCCCGACGCATGGCGGAGCGCGGAGTACGTTTCACCCAGATCTTCCACCGCGGCTGGGACACCCACGGCGATCTCCCAAACCGCATGAAGATCCTCTGCGAGGACATCGACCGTCCCACCGCCGCCTTGATCGCCGACCTCAAGCAGCGTGGCCTGCTGGATGACACGCTGGTCGTCTGGGGCGGTGAGTTCGGACGCACCGTTTATTCGCAAGGTGGCCTCTCGAAGGAAAACTATGGCCGAGACCACCACCCGCGCTGTTTCTCGATGTGGATGGCCGGTGGCGGCGTGAAGCCGGGCTCCGTATATGGAGAGACTGACGAATTCTCCTACAACATCGCCAAGGACCCGATGCACATCCGCGACCTAAACGCGACCATCCTGCACCTGCTCGGAATCGACCACGAGAAGCTCACCTTCAAGTTCCAAGGCCTGGAGCAGAAGCTGACCGGCGTGGAACCCGCGAAGGTGGTGAAGGAGATCTTGGCTTAGAAGGGACATCTTCGGTCTTCACAGGCCCTTCGCACCTCTCCAGAGTCGCCAGCATCATGAGATGTGTGATGCTGGCAGCACTGGCATGCTGCGGAACGATGAGAGCGGAGGACAGGGTTACGCTGCCTGATCTGCTGTCCCGGATTCCTGTAACAGCCGCAGAGAGCAAGGGCATGGTTGAAACCGAGCAAGACCTCGCCCGGCTGATTTCATCTTACCGGACAGAGGCTGCCGACTCACTGATCCCCATGTTGGCATCAGACAACGAAGAGATCGTCCAGTTGGTCCAATATTGCATTCTGGAGCTGCCTTCCGGAAGCCTGCTTGATCGCCACCTTCCAGCCTTGATGGAAGCCTGTCGCAAGGACCGGGGCTGGCTTCCCTCGGCGATCGCCGATATCAAGGGCGAGGCTTCGGTGGCCTTCCTTGTGCAGGAGTTCCGACGTTCTCCCGAACTGGGAGCCCAAATCGACAACGCCATCGAGCATAGGAGCCCCGAATCGCTTCCTCTATTGATTCGTGAGCTTGCGGCAGCGGACGAAAGCGAGACCGAGTTCCTTGACGCCCTGCCTCAGCTCTTCAAGCAGTTGGGAGAGAAGGCAAAGCCGGCAGCGCCCCTTCTGCTTGGGATAGCACGTCAGGAAGAAGCTCCGATCTTCCGAAGGAATCGAGCAATCCAGTGCCTCGGAGCCATCGGACCTTCTGCTAAGGATACCCTCCCGGAATTGGAAGCTTTGGCTCTTCGCGAACCGGAAAACTTTGAGGTGGCGGTGCAAGAAGCTATCATCGGTTCCAGAACCGAAAGAGCTGCCAAAGAGCTTCTTCGTGTTGCTTTAGCCAAGGTCCGACACAAAGGTGAACTGCGTATCCTTCGTAACATTGCCCTCATGGGAGAAGAGGCTGCGGTGATCGGTGACGAACTGGCAGAATTGCTTGACGACCCCAACGCCAACGTCCGGCTAGGCGCAAGTCGAACCCTCGGCTTTACCGGACGTTTGGATCTCTGGCCACATTTGGCGAGGGCCCTCAAGGATTCCGATTGGCGGGTGGCTTTCTCAGCCTGCGTATCACTCGGGCAACTGAAAGCAAAGGGAGCCGACGTCTCATTGGAAAATCTCGGCAAGCAGCATTGGTATCCCCGGGTTCGCCACGCCGCGAGCTACGCCCGCTCTCTCATCCAAGGAAAGGAACCCTCACAAGAGGACGTCCGTCACGTGGGAGGAGAGGCCTCAATTTTCTTCCTCTATGAGCAAGAAGATCTCTCGTTGCTCCCCCTTAAAGAAAGCCAACCCGCGTTTCCACCGTTGCCAAAGCGGGAATTCATCATCTGGGGCGGCTCGGGTTCCGATAACATCATCGAAGGATCTTTCAGAGCAAAGCATCCGGAATTGCATGCGGCCATCTCCACCCTGCCGGAATCGAGAAGGGGTGGAGATCTTACCATACTTACAGGCATCCTCGAAAAGGAGGGCGTGAACTTCGTCGCTCTCCGAGCGGGCGAGTGGGTCGGCGGCCTATTCGCAGTCGACAAAATGGGAAAAGCTTCTCTTCTGATCGATGAAAATATCATGGAGCTTCTCGATTGGAACGGCAGGATCGTCGCTCTTGGCGGGCTCTCTCACATGGGCATGGACCATGGCTCTCTCTATGAGGTGACGATGGAAGACGGGAAAGCAGCCGCGAAACTTCTTCGTGCCTTGCCCGGCTGTCCTTGGAGAGGGGCCATCCTCCCGGACGGACGTCTTTTCGCAAACTGTGAAGGAGGCGCAGTGGCCATATCTTCGGACAATACCATCACTTACCTTGGTAGTGGCGACGGACGCCCGGAGGAATAACTCGTTGCAAGAAGACTTCCTGTCGCATCGATCCGAGAAGCCCGCTGAACTCGCGTAGGGCTTTTTTGCCACCGCATTTCGTTTGCCAGGGATTCACCGCTTGCTGTGTAGGTTCCTTCTACGATGAGCCGGATCCCTTGCACGAAATGCGGAGCGATGATTCTTCCTGCAACTGCTGCCGCGAATGATGGTCTTTGTGCCCCTTGCCACCAAGGCCGGGGCAAGTGTGAAGCCTGCGGAATCTCCATGCAGCGCTCCAACGGCGGCCCGATGATCTGCCACCGGTGCCGCGAGGCAAAGGAGATCGCCGGGATCCCTCTCCTCCAGACGGATTGGGAGAGTTTCGAGGATATCAACTGGGACCGGATCGCAATCAACTACGAACTGCTAGGAAGGGAACAGCTGCGGCTCTTCGCCGAGCAGCAAGGTGAGGACACTATCTATGGCCTCGTGTTCCAGCTTTCGCAGAACTACCTCCTCGAAATCCATATCAACACCCTGTCGGGCATCGCAGGAATCCCGGGAAAGATGCGCCAGATCGCCAACTGGGGACAAGAGCTCAGCGACGATGGGTGGCGCGAGAAAGTCGGCCTATGGTATACCCCGGCTTGGAAGTTCGATTGCCTGGGCATGACCTTTCAAGGCGAGCTCTCGGCGGTGGACGATTTCCACTATCGCCTCTTCGAAGAACTTCATGATGACTCCGGGGGTGGGGCGCAGCTCGATGAGGCCCGGCTCAAGGCCATCGCGGCCATCCAATCCTCCCCGGAGTATGCCTCTATCCGGAAAGCCGTGAATTTCCGCTTCTACATCGCGGATGACGACGGCTTGGATTATCACACGAAGGAGCACATCGGGAGCTGACGAAGGAATGACATCTTTCCGCGAAGACTCCTCGCCGGAGATTGCGTAGAGAGCGGTCATCATGAAATCCCTGCGTCTCCTCTTCCTCATCCCCGCCCTCGCATCGGCCCAAGAGAGCATCGAGCGACTCGATCCTGCGCTGGATGCGATCATCGCGCCGGACGCGAAGATCGAGACACTTTGCAAGGGCTTCGACTGGGCGGAAGGACCGGTCTGGGACCAGAAGAACAACCGCCTGCTCTTCTCCGACGTCCCCCGCAACACCATCTACCAGTGGAAGGAAGGCGATACCGAGGCCTCCGTTTTCATGAAGCCTTCCGGCTTCACCGGGGTAGGCACCTATGGTGTGGAGCCCGGCTCGAACGGTCTCGCGATGGATGAGAAGGGCCAGCTCTATGCCTGTGAGCATGGTGACCGCCGCGTGTCCTACCTGACTCCGGGCGGAGGCAAGCGCACCCTCGCCGACAACTACAATGGCAAGCGCTTCAACTCTCCCAACGACCTGGCCATCGCGAAAAATGGCGACGTGTATTTCACCGATCCGCCATATGGCCTTCCCGGCCGCGAGAACGACACCGAATTCAAAGAGCTCCCTTTTAACGGCGTCTTTCGAGTGACACCGCAAGGCGTGGTCTCCCTGATCACCCGCGATCTCGACCGCCCGAACGGCGTCGCCCTTTCGCCCGACGGCAAGATCCTCTACGTGGCCCAATCGCACGGCCCGCTGCCGGTGATCATGGCCTATCCGCTGAAGGCGGATGGCAGCGCGGAGCCCGGGAAGGTCTTCTTCAATTGCAAGGAGCTCAAGGGCCCGGGTGCGCCGGATGGCATCAAGGTGGACTCAAAGGGCAATGTCTTCTCCACAGGCCCCGGCGGCTGCCTGATCTTCAATCCGGATGGCAAGCTGTTAGGCCGTATCCTCTGCGGACGTCCGACCGCCAACATCGCCTTCGGCGAAAACGGCACACGTCTCTACCTCACCTCTGACGACCGAATCCTGCGGGTCTCGCTCGCTCATTGAGCGGGGCGCGGAGAACGGCTGCTGCGATACGGCTTTCCCAAGCGCTTCTGCCCGGGGATCGCTCGCAGGGGGATCTTTCGGCGGAATCCGGGACATCAGCTCCACTTGGGCAGCAGGTCCCGCTCGCTGTCGAAAGAATGCCATTGCTTACCCATGGCTCTCAACAGGATCAGGGCCGCCTCGTGTGAAGCCTCCAATGCCTTACCTGCGGGTGCACACCCGGCCATCCGGGAAAGCGCGACAAAGACCGCTTCACGCATCCCCCAAGAGTCGGCCCAAGGGCGGTTCTCCCGGATCACATCGGGCGGAATCCACGTCAGGATCGCCCATGCGCGATAGGCACATAGACAGGCCCAAGCCTCGGAGAATCGCAGCTCATCCCGCGCCAAGGGAAAGCTTCTCGCAAGCTCGTCACGGAAACACTTTCGCATCTCTTCGACCAAAGCCACCGGCAAGGGACAGAGCACGTTCCACGCAGTGATATCGTAGAGCGCGTGACGGAAGCCTCCGTATTCAAAATCGATCAGCCGTGGACCTGCCTGGCTGAAATGATTGTTAGAAGGGGCCGGATCCCCGTGGCTGAAAGCAAGGAATCCCTCCGCGTCCGCATAGGCAGCCGCGATGAATGCGAGGCTATCCGCAAAGCCCGCCGGACATTGGCAACCCAAGGCCTCGAACCAAGCGAAGATCTTCTCGCGGCTGACTAGCCAATTCTCCGCCTCCTTCTTCCGGCCCAGTCCCGACCCGCCGGGGAGAGAAGAACGAATCGCATCAAAAGCGTCCTCCTTCCCCACTGTGGACGAATGCAGACGGGCCATCCGGGAAGCAAGGTCCCGGAGAGCAGCCACCACTTCCGTCGGATTGCCTCCCGTCAAGATCCCCTGAAGGTTTCTACCCTCCCCTAGATCCCCCATCAAAAAGAGGCGGCTCACAGGATCCCCGCCAAGAAAGCGGGGCACCAGTTCATGTGCTCCAGGCTGGCCTTCGAGAAAAGCCAAGCTCGCCCAATCGGAAAAACCACGTTCCGGCTCCTCCTTGATTTGTTTCAAGATCAGCGAGGGGATTGCTGCGGCAGAGGATTCCACCTTGCAGCGCAGGACGCGGCTGCGCCGCCAATCCTTGATCACTACGGGATGCGAAAGGACCACGGGACATCCGCTGCTTTCCTCAAAGGCAAGCTCAGCGCGGGAAAGCAGATCAGCGAAGTCCCCAGAGTCCTCCATGCTACTCCTTTCTCGCTTCCTCCATCGCCTTCACGATCCTCTCCGGCGCGAGATCGGAGAGGTTATTGTGCCGGCCACCCGGGATCTCGATATAGCGGACCACAGCGGGGAATTCCCTCGCCAAGGTTCGCGACATCTCTACCGGGATCGCCTCATCGTCATCTCCGTGGAGGATGAAGACAGATGCCTCGCCGCGGCTGGAGATCTCCTTCAGCCGTGCCCGATTGTCGAAGCGATGGAGCACGAGAGGCCCCAGATTCACACCGAGCATCACCTTCGTCATCTCCATGGTGCTGGTGAAGGGCGTGAGGATCACACCGCGGCGGATATCAAACTCATCCGCGCCCATGAGGCAGACCGCGGCACCCAGGCTGTGGCCGAAAAAACGCAGCTTTCCCTGATCCGCCGGTAGCGTCCACCCGAGCTGCGCCATTCCCGCCGGCACCACGGCCTCCAAGCTGTGGCGGATCGTGGAAGGATGCGCTTTCCCGGAGCAGGCCCCGTAGCCGGGGATATCGATCATCAACCAGGCATCCTGCGAGGGCGCATTCTCCCTCAGCCAATCCGACCACTCCAAGGCGAGTGTGCCATTTCCCCCGCAGACGAGCCAGAGCCGTTCCGGCTTCGGAGTGGCCGAGAGGAGGTAGGCCTGCTGCTTGCCCTCCTTCGTCTCGTAATTGATCACCGTGGTCCCGGGCTCGGAGGCCCAGTTTGCCACATGATTGTTTCCGTAGGGCCGGGGAAAATAGATCAGCTTGTTCTGGCAACCCATCAGGAGCAGCAAGAGCCCCGCAATCGGCACGAAGATCCAGAAGAACATGTGGCGCAAGATGCGGGACCGGGTAGCCATGGTGGAAGGATTAATAGGGAACAAAAGCTCACGAAGCTAAGGAATGCCGCGGCATGCCCGAAAATCGAAAAACTTTGGCAGATCATCGCCATAACCGATGAATCCTGCTACCCGGCACCGGAATGCTGACACTCATTCTTGCGAGATCCCCCTCCTTCCGCTTGTAATCTCGGGTCATGAAAACCCCGCTCCTCGCCTTCCTTTTGTCGCTTCCCCTCGCCGCGCAGGATCTTCCGTCGATCGCGCTGATGAAATCCGCGGCTGACAGTTTCCTCGGCTCGCTCGACGAGTCAAAGCGCGAGAAAGCCGTCTTCCCCTTTGACGGGGACCAGCGCGAGAACTTCAAGTTCACCCCCCAGCAGCGGGTCGGCCTGCCGCTGAAGGACATGGACGAGAAGCAGAAGGACGCCGCCATGAAGCTTCTGGAGGCCGCCCTCAGCGACAAGGGCAAGCTCAAGGCCATGCAGATCATGACGCTGGAAGGCGTGCTGCGGGAGATGGAGAAAAACCCCGAGTATCGCGATCCGGGCAAATACTACGTCTCGATCTTCGGCAAGCCGGGCGATGAGAAGGGCTGGGGCTGGAAGTTCGAAGGCCACCACCTCGCGCTCAACTACACGGTCGTCGGCGGCAAGGAGATCTCCGTCACGCCATCTTTCTTCGCCGCAAATCCGGCCGAAGTCCGCCAGGGCGAACACACCGGCCTGCGCGTCCTGAAGGCCGAGGAAGACCTGGCAATGGCGCTGGTGAACGTGCTGCTGGAAGGCGGCAAGAAAGAGGTCATTTTCAGCGAGAAGGCTCCGGGTGAAATCCTCACCGCGGAGAACCGAAAGGCCACCGCATTGGAATCCGTGGGAGTGCCCGCTGCCGACATGAGCGAGGCCCAGAAGAAGGCGCTGCTCGAACTGATCACTGAATACACCGGACGTCACCGCAAGGATCTGGCCGATGCCGATATGGCGAAGATCGAGAAGGCCGGCATCGACAAGATCCGCTTCGGCTGGGCCGGCGGGACCAAACGCGGCGAGGCATGGTACTACCGCATCCAAGGTCCGACCTTCCTGATGGAAGCCGCGAACACCCAAAACAATGCCAACCACATTCATGCCACCTGGCGTGACTTCGAAGGCGATTTCGGCCGCGACATCCTTTCCGAACACTATCACCAGCACGAGAAGGACCACGGCGATCACCAGTGATCGGCTCCCGAACGCTTGCGCCGACGCGTTAAGCGTTCTCCTGAGCATCCTCGGGGTCTTGGAGAGCGCCTGAATGCACGCCGGACCGCCTGCATCTGCACTTTTGCCGCGATCGACCGCCCTGCCCCAGCACCTCTGGCAGCGGCGGTCCAAGCTCGATTGGCCCTGAAGAATTGCCCGAATCGGGTCAGGGCCAAATTTCCGCGAAAGATTTCCCGGGATTCCGGTAAGGTTCTGTGGAGATGTCCGCCGAACCGCACAATGCCGAGGAACAGATCGTGGGGCTGATTGCCCGGCACCAGCCGGAAATCCACCGCTACGTGCTATCCCTGCTGCCTGACCGCATGCTGGCGGACGATGTGGTGCAGGAGACGAATCTGGTGCTGTGGCGGAAGGCCGCGGAGTATGATCCGGCCCAGCCTTTCCTGCCGTGGGCCTTCACCATCGCGCTGTATCAGGTGAAGGCGGCACGCCGTGATGCGGGTCGCGATCGCCATGTCTTCGACGACTCGCTGGTAGAACTGCTCGCCGCGGAGTGCCTAGAAGAACACCAGGGCGATCTGGACCAAGCGCTGGAGAAGTGCCTCCAGGAGCTACCCGAACGCCAGCGGCAGCTGATCCTGGAGCGCTATGCACCCGGCTCCTCCGTCCAGGATCTGGCGGCGGCACGGAAGCAGACGCCCACCGCCCTATCCCTCTCCCTGATGCGGATCCGCAAGGCCCTCGAAACCTGCATCGAGCGCAAGCTCGCCACGCCATGAAGGAAGACCGTCTCGACCTGCTCCTGCACGCGCTCTTCGAGGAGTCCCTCGGCACTGCAGAGCGTGAGGAATTGAACGCGCTGTTGATCGAGAGCCCGGAAGCACGCGTCCACTACCGGCATGCTGCGGCTCTTCATGCGGCACTGGCGCGGAAGGCAGCCGCTCCGACTTACTTCGAAGCCGCACCGGAAAAAAAGATCACCCGTTTCCCGAAGCCATGGCTTGCTGCGGCAGCCGCGGTCGCCTTGTTAGGGACAGCCACCGCGATCTTCGTCACCCGCCCGCGTGGACCGGTGGCGAATGTGCTGGAAGCCCAGGGCATTGCGTGGGCGGAGGGATCTCCCGCGCCTGCGAAGGGACGGGTTCCAGTTTCCGTACCGGTGGAATTCCGCAGCGGCTTCATCCGCCTCGGCTTCCCCAGTGGGGCCAGCGTGACCTTGGAAGGTCCCTGCCGCTTCCGTCTCGATGAAAAGGAGGCACTCACCGTGCTTCATGGTCGCGTCTCGGTTCACACGCCGGATGGCGCGGAAGGCTTCCGCGTCGATACGCCGGGTGGACGCTTCGTCGATCTGGGCACCGAGTTCGGTCTCGCGGTAGGTAGCGATGGCGCGGCACCGGTGGTGCTGACGGAAGTCTTCAAGGGCGAGGTCGAGGTTCAGACGGCCTCGCAGGACAGCAAGCGCCTGACCATCGGCCAGAGCGGTGCCTTGGTCCGTGAGTCGGGGCAATCGAAGCTTTTGTCCTATCTCGATGAGTCGCCGGTGATGCTGGTGAATCACACCAAGGAACTTCCCTTCAGCTCCACGAGCGAAGGGAACCTAGCACTGGGCAAGCCGGTCTTCAGCCCGGGCTATTGCACGCGCCCGCACGGCTCGGTCTTTCCTCCGGACAATCTCACCGATGGCCGCCTGAATGACAGCGGCGTGCCCGGCGATTGGTCCTTCTGGCTCGCACCGGATTCGGAGGACGGCGAGTTCACGGTAGACCTCTTGGAGCCCTCGAAGATCGGCCGACTGTCGATGCAGAACACGAACAACCGCGGCAATGACGACCGCGGGATCCGGACCTTCGATGCCTACGGGTCGATCGATAACAAGACCTTCTTCCCGCTCGTGAAGGGCGAGATCCCGCGCGTGGAGAAGGATGACGGCGCGGAATTTCCCTTCCACGACTTCAGCTTCGATTCCGTGGAGGCCCGCTACGTGAAGGTGGTGGTGACCAGCCACTATCGTCACCTCAAGCGCCCCGCCAATCATCCCTGCCAGGGCGGCGGCCTGAACGAGATCCGAATTTTTGCCCGATGAGCCGGAAACCCAAGGCATGTCGTTCCGGCTGGAGCCGGGGAAAACTGGCGGCTTCGTCGTCGCTGCTGCTTCTGTTAGGGAGCAGCGCCCGCGCGGAAGTCGACTTCGCCCATGACGTCCGCCCCATCCTCAATTCGCACTGCACGGCTTGCCATGGCGGCGTGAAGGAAGCGGGCGAGGTATCCTTCATCTACCGTGACAAGGCGCTGGGGAAAGGGGAATCCGGCAAGCAGATCATCGTCCCCGGAGATCCGGATGGTTCGGAGATGATGGCACGCATCCTCTCCACGGATCCGGATGAGGTGATGCCAAAGCCCGAGCATGGCCCGCCGTTGCCCGCGAAGGAAATCGAGACGCTCCGCCAATGGATCAAGGAAGGAGCCAAGTGGGGCGAGCACTGGTCCTTTGTCGCGCCGATCGCGCACACCGCACCGGAGGTCAAGGATGCAGCATGGCCGAAGAATCCAATCGACCGCTTCCTGCTCGCCCGCATGGAGAGCGAAGGCCTAAAGCCATCGAAGGAAGCGGACAAGGCCGCGCTACTACGCCGGCTTTCGCTCGATCTCACCGGCCTGCCGCCCTCGGTGGAAGAGCTGGATGCCTTCCTTTCCGACGCCGCTCCCGATGCCTATGACAAGCAGGTCACGCGCTTGCTTTCCTCAGCCCGTTTCGGCGAGCGCTGGGCCAGCGTGTGGATGGATCTGGCGCGCTACGCCGACTCGGAAGGCCTCGGCCTGGACAAGCGTCGCGACGTCTGGAAGTACCGTGACTGGTTGATCTCCGCTTTTAACAAGGACCTGCCCTACAACGAGTTCACCATCGAACAACTCGCAGGCGATCTCCTTCCCCATCCGAGCCTCGACCAACGCATCGCCACCACCTTCCACCGCCTCTCGCAGGCGAACAATGAGGGCGGCACCGATGACGAGGAGTTCCGAGTGGTGGCGGTGATGGACCGGGTCGCGACCACTTGGGAAGTCTGGCAGGGTGTCACCATGGGTTGCGTGCAGTGCCACAGCCATCCCTACGATCCGATCGAGCATGCCGAGTACTACCGCTTCATGGATTTCTTCAATCGCAGCGTGGACAATGACGTACCGGAGAATCATCCGGTCATCCAGGTGCCGCTCGATCCTGCGCGCCATGCGGAGGCCGGGGAGCTGGAAAACAAGATCCGCTCACTGGAGGAGGATATCTTCCAGGTCCGCCAATCGCTCGCCTCGCGCACCAAGTGGACGGAGACCAGCGGGATGAGCGGCAGCAGCCAGAAGGCCAAGCTGGAGGTCGTGAAGCATGAGGGCGTGGAGGAATTTCGCACCATCGGTAATGTCTCCGCCGGTGCGGTCCACACCCTGGACATCCCGAAGCCGGGTGGAATGAACACGCTCACCGCCTTCCGAGTGGAGATCCGCCCGGTCGATGAAGCCAAGGCGCTACATACGCCGGAGTGGGGTGCGATGCTCAAGACCATTCAGATCCAACTGTTGGATGCCGAGGGCAAGGCCAGCGAGGTGCCTCTGGCCGAGATCATCGCCGATGAAGCGCACCCGATCTTCGATCCCAACCGCTCGATCAAGGGCTCGAACCGCGGCTGGGGCCAATACACCAAGATCTTCAAGCCCCGCCACGCGATCGTGACGCTGAAGCAACCGCTCAGCCTGCCGGAGTCGAGTTCCCTGCGGGTGATCCTTTCCCACGCCACGGACTCGGCGGGCGGTGCCTATCCGCTGATCGCGAAGCGCGGCCGCATCGCCCTCACCGATGAGGCAGGATGGACCACGCAGCACCCGGAGCTCGATGCGAAGAAGGGTGAACTCTCCGAGGCAAGGAAGGCACGGAAGGCGATTCCTTCGACGACCACTCCCGTCATGGAGGACCTGCCACCCGCCCTCGCTCGTGAGACACGGCTTTTCATCCGTGGCAATTGGATCGACAAAGGCGAGGTCGAGAAAGCGGGCACGCCTGCCGTATTTCCTCCGCTCGAGATCGAGGGCGAGCCGAACAGACTCTCGATGGCCAGATGGATCGCCTCACCCAAGAATCCGCTCACCGCACGTGTCGCCGTGAACCGCTTCTGGCTGGAGATCTTCGGCACCGGCATTGTCCCCACGCCGGAGGACTTCGGCTCGGCGGGCGAAAAGCCAACCCATTCCGAGCTGCTCGACACCCTCGCGGTGCGCTTCCAGGGCGAAATGAGGTGGAGCATGAAGACGCTGCTGCGTGAACTCGTCAGCAGCGCCGCGTATCGCCAGGATGCCACGCTCACTCCAGCTCTCGAGGAACGCGATGCCGGCAACCGCCTGCTCGCCCGCGGCCCGCGCCAGCGCCTAACCGGTGAAATGGCTCGGGACAACGCACTCGCCGCCGGCGGCCTGATCACGCAGCGCGATGGCGGTGCGCCGGTTCATCCGCCGATCCCCGGCGGCGTCTGGAGGCCATTCGATTCCGACGACGCATGGAAGACACCTGAGACTGGAAATCCGGAGCGCTACCGCCGATCCGTGTATGTCTACTGGAAGCGTAGTATCCCCTATCCTACCTTGGTCACTTTCGATGCTCCTTCCCGCGAGCTCTGCTCGAAGCGCCGCATCCTTTCGAACACCCCGTTGCAATCGCTGGCGGTGCTGAATGACCCCGCCTTCCACGAGTGTGCCCAGGGTCTTGCCCGCCGGATGAAATACGATGCCAGCGGCAGCATCGATGACCGGCTTTCCCGCGGCTATCGCATCGCGACCTCCCGACAGATCACACCAGACCGCCTCAGCGAACTGAAGAACCTCTTCACCAAGCTCGAAAAGGATTACGCCGCCCAGCCCGAACTGATGAAGGGCATGGCTGGCACTTCCGATGGAGCCGCCTACACGGTCGTCGCCTCCGTCCTCCTCAATCTCGATGAAGCCCTGATCCGCTAAGCCAAGATCATGTTCCCGGAACTCAAAGCCCAAAAACTCCAGCACATCACCCGCCGGCGCTTCCTGCGCGATTGCCCGGCTGGCATCGGTGCCTTGTGGATGGCCTCTCAGGGACTCTCCTCCGCAGCGGGAAAGCTGAAGATTTCTCATGATCCCAGCGCGCCCCTAGCACCGCTGCTGCCCGGTTTCGCGCCGAAAGCAAAGCGGGTGATCTACCTGCACATGGATGGGGCACCGAGCCAGCTCGAGCTCTTCGACTACAAGCCGCAGCTGGTGCGCCACAATGGCAAGGAGTGCCCGAAGGAGTATCTGGAAGGCCAACGATTTGCTTTCATCCAAGGAGTGCCGAAGATGCTCGGTCCGCAGTTCGAGTTCAAGCAGCACGGCCAATCCGGAGCATGGGTTTCCGACCGCCTGCCGGAGCTGGCGAAGCACGTGGACAAGCTCTGTTTCATCAAGACGATGCAGACGGACCAGTTCAACCATGGTCCCGCGCAGCTCCTTCTCCACACCGGGAACCAGAACCTCGGCTATCCCGCGATGGGTTCCTGGCTGACCTGGGGGCTCGGCACGGACAACCAGAACCTGCCCGGCTTCATGGTGCTGATCTCCGGCGGACGCTTCCCGCGCGCGGGTGCCTCGCTGTGGGGTAGCGGCTTCCTGCCCTCCGTCTATCAGGGCGTGCAGTGCCGCTCCGCGGGCGACCCGATCCTGAACACGACCAATCCCGCCGGGATCAACCGCGAGGTCCGGCGCGCCGCGCTGGATACGCTGGCGAAGCTGAACACGAAGGCGCATCAGGACTTCGGTGATCCGGAAACGATCACCCGCATCGCCCAGTACGAGATGGCTTACCGCATGCAGGTCTCGGTCCCGGAGGTCATGAGCATCGCCGATGAGCCACAGTACATCCACGAGATGTATGGCACTCAGCCGGGGAAGGATTCCTTCGCGAACAACTGCCTGCTTGCCCGCCGTCTGGCGGAGAATGGAGTGCGCTTCATCCAGCTCTTCGATTGGGGATGGGACTCCCATGGCTCGAATGCCGGGGAATCGCTCAACGATGGCTTCGTGAAGAAGTGCCAGGATATCGACAAGGCTATCGGGGCGCTGCTGACCGATCTGGACCAGCGTGGCATGCTGGAGGACACCCTGGTCATCTGGGGTGGTGAGTTCGGCCGCACGCCGATGCAGGAGAACCGCGGCGGCGGAAACGGCAATGCGTTCACCGGCCGCGATCACAATCCGAATGCCTTCACCATCTGGATGGCGGGCGCCGGTGTGAAGCCCGGCTTCACCTATGGCGAGACGGATGAAATGGGCTACCATGTCGCATCCAACCCGGTGCACCTCCGTGACCTCCACGCGACGATGCTCCACCTCTTCGGCTTCGAGCACCAGAGGCTGGCCTATCCTTTCCAAGGGCTCGATCAGAAGCTCACCGGTGTGAAGCCTGCGAAGGTGGTGAAGGGCATCCTCGCTTGAGCCATCCTTCAAGTTCACGCTCCCGCTTGCACAAGGTGAATCTCCGGGCGAGGCTGCGTGCGCTCCGGCGACGGAGGAAAACGCAGCCATGTCTTCTTCCATCACCCTTTCCGATGTCACGTGGCTCACTCCGGAAGGCCGCCCGGTCTTCTCCAATCTCAATCTGAGCTTCGGAACCGAGCAGGCTGGCCTCGTCGGACGCAATGGCGTGGGAAAGACCACGCTGCTCAAACTCATCACCGGTGAGCTTCGGCCTGCGTCAGGGAAGATATCCGTCCACGGAAGCTTGGGGCTACTGCGCCAGACCGTACAGGTCGATGCCCAGGAGAACATCGCAGATCTATTCGGCGTGGGCGATAGCCTCGCCCTCCTGCGACGCGCGGAAAGCGGCGAAGCCAGCATGGAAGAACTTCCCGACACGGATTGGACCCTCGAGGGCAGGATGCTCTCGGCACTTTCCCGCATCGGACTGGATGCCGAACCCGAGACGCTGCTGGCGAAGCTCTCCGGTGGCCAGCGCACCCGCGCCAGCCTCGCTGCAATGATCTTCGCCGAGCCGGACTTCCTGCTGCTCGATGAGCCCACCAACAACCTGGACCGCGAAGGCAGAAGCGCCCTTGTGAGCTTTCTTTCGAAGTGGCGTGGTGGTTCGATCGTGGTGAGCCATGATCGCGATCTACTCGAGACGATGGACTCCATCGTCGAACTGACCACGCTCGGTGCCACACGTTACGGCGGCAATTGGAGCCACTATCGCGAGCTGAAATCACTCGAGCTTTCCGCCGCGCAGCACGAGCTGGCCGATGCCGAGAAGCGCATCGCGGATGTAGCCAAAAGCGTCCAAACCACTGCGGAACGAAAAGCCCGCAAGGATAGCGCCGGCCAACGCACCGCAGCAAAGGGAGGCATCCCCCGCATCGCGCTGGGTCTGATGAAGAACCGCAGTGAAAGCACCAGCGGCGAAAATGCCCGCTTGGCCGAGCGCCTGCGAAGCCAAGCACAGGAAGCTGCCGCGTCAGCCCGCGAGCGCATCGAGATTCTCCAGCCGCTTTCCCTGGAGCTGCCCCCGACGGGTCTAGCTCCGGGCAAGGCCGTGCTCAGCGTGGACTCGGTGACGGTCGGCTATAAGGAGGGCATGCCTATCATCCGCGACTTATCCTTCGAGATCAGCGGACCGGAGCGCCTGGCAGTGAGCGGCGCGAATGGCTATGGCAAGACGACCCTCTTGAATCTCATCACCGGTCAGCTTCCGCCATGGAGCGGCAAGGCGAAGATCCACACCCGCTTCGCCATGCTGGACCAACGGGCAAGCCTCCTCGATCCGGAGATCTCCATCCGCGACAACTTCGCACGCATCAATCCGGACACCGATGAGAATGCCTGCCGCGCCTCGCTCGCACGCTTCATGTTCCGGGCAGATGCCGCCCTTCAGATCATTTCCACGCTCAGCGGCGGCCAATTGCTCCGCGCTGCGCTGGCCTGCGTGCTGGGTGGCCCACAGCCACCTCCCCTTCTGATCCTCGATGAGCCAACAAACCACCTCGACATCGACTCGATCGAATCCATCGAAGCAGGCCTCCGTGCCTATGATGGGGCCCTGCTGGTAGTGAGCCATGATGAGTCCTTCCTGGAGGCTATCGGGATCACACGTCGCATCGAAATCCCCGCACAGGGGATCACGCGCCCTTCGTGAGGTAATAGAAGACGTAGTGCTGGATCGTTCCCGCCAGCTCCTTCGTGTCCGCGTGGGAATACACCGCGCCGATCTTTTCCGCGGCTCTTCTTGAGCGCTGATTGTCCTTTCCGATGTGCAGCCACACGCGGTCCGCCCATTGATAGGCGTGATCCAGCATGAGGCGCTTCATCTCGCGATTGTATTCGCCGCCCCAGTAGCTGCGCGAGAGGAAGGTGAAACCGATCGCAATCTCCTTCTTCGCAGGATCCCAATCATAGTAGCGAGACGAGCCGATCATCTCGCTCGTCTTATTGTCGTAGACGACCAAGGTCCCGCGCGACTCCATCGCGTGATGGAACCATCGTTCGAAGACCTCCCGCTGGTAGCGCGTCGGCTCCGGATGTTGCTCCCAGATCAGCGGATCGGAAGCCACCGCATGCAGGGCTTCGAAATCAGATGCCAGCAGCGGACGTAGCGTGATAAGTTCACCTTCCAGGGTGGGCTGGAGATCGAAGTCGGGGCCGGGATTCATCGCTGGGCGAACTTGAAGGAGCCACGGCAGCGCATCAAGGGGGTCGGCGAAAAAAAATCCGCGCTGCGAGGGGTGGGATCGTCGCGAAACGTTGGTCCGGTGAAATGCGGCTTTATCGCTTCATCCCCCTGCTCCTCGCGCTCGCCACCCTTTCCTGTCGGGAGAAGGTGCGAACGAGTCCCCCGTCATCCGGAACACAGCCATCCTCAGCTCCCGCCGCATTTCCTCCAGTCCCGCCACTAAAAGTCGCCAGTATCGACATACAGCGACTCTTCAAGGGCTATTACCGGACTGAGGAGATCCAGAAGGAGTTGAACGTGGAGCAAGTGGCCATCAAGGGCGAGAGCGATGCCCGGCTCGAAACCTTGCGGTCCATCGAAACGGAGCTCCAAAACTCTGCGAGGCAACTCGCCGATCCCGCGCTGGCCGGATCCGTGAAGGAGAAGGTTGCCCAAGACCGCGCCCTACGCCGCGAGGAAGCCATCGCCTTGGAGCGCGCGCGACGTGAATTTATCGACATCAAGGGGAAACAGATCAACGAGAAGGCAGCCGCCCAAATGAGGGGGATCGTCGCGGAGATCCGGAAAAGCATCGAGGACATGGCCCGGCAGGAGGATTACGACTATGTTTTCGACAGGTCCGGCCTAACCACCTCGCAGGTGCCCTTCTTCCTCTTCAGCACGGAAAGCACGGATCTCACGGCGGCCATGCTGGAGAAGCTCAACCGCGATCACTCCATGCAAACGAAGACTGGAGAAGCCACACCGGATCCGCTAGAAGGCAAAGATTGATGGAGGAGGAGATCGTCACGCTCACCCGCGACATGATCGCGTGCAAGGAAGAGGCCTGGTGCCGCTTCCACGAGCGCTACTATCCCCTCTTGTTGGCCCAGGCGATCGCCCGAGGCATTCCTGCTGCGGATGCGCCGGATATCGTCCAAGGCGTCTATCTGCGCGTGCTCCGCCATGGAAAAGCCTTTCGCGACAGCGGAAATCTGGAGGCATGGCTCGCCTGCCTGACTCGCTGCGAGACGATCGATGCCGTCCGTCGTTCAAAGCGGCGCAGTTGGCTTGGAGAGCGCTTCCAGCAATGGCAAGAGGCGAGACGAGACGTTCATGCCGCGGATATCACGGATCTTGATCAAGCGCTAGAGAGCCTCGACGACAGCGAGCGCCGGCTTCTCTCCCGTCACTATCTCGAAGGCTGGTCCCAAGAGGAGATCGCCTCCGAGCAATCCACTAGCACCAAGGCCGTGGAGTCCAAGCTAGCCCGACTTCGGCGCAGACTTCGCGGTGAACTGGAGAACCTCAACACCTGTAAATCATGACAAGCCGCGACCACACCGCCGACCGGGTCTGGGAGCAGACCCTGCAACAGATCCGCAGCACCCGCGCCCGGCGCAGGCTGCGCCGCACCGCGCTCACCGCCGGTGCCACGGCCGCCCTCGCGTGCGCCGGGCTTTTGTTCCCCGCAGGCAGACCTTCCGCCGTTCAGCCGCCGGAAATCGTCCTTCGTGTCGACCCGCCCACCGAAGCAGGGAGGGCAACGCTCGTCGCCTTGATCTGGCGTGATGGCCATCCGGCCTTGGAGCAACTGGATCCCGATGAGCTGGGCTACCCGGACATCCCCTTCAGCCTGGAGCCCGTGCTGGCCTACTCGGACGCCCGGTGGGACGCGTTTTGAACCTGTCATCGCCCTTTTGGATGGAAAGAATCCCTCGCCTCCGAACGTTGGTGCGGCGTATTGCTTTATTCATGATGAAACGCCGCTCGCTCTTCACGATGGTTCCTGCCGCTTCGGCCCTGCTCGCCCTGCGCTCGAATGGCAAGCCGATCCCCCAAGACGCGCTCACCGCCGCCGGGTTCACGATCTCCGTCCAGTGCTGGTCCTTCAAGGAATTCACCCTCTGGGAAGCGATCGCCATGGCTGCGGCCGCAGGTGCTTCCGCCGTGGAAGTCTTCCCGGGTCAGAAGATCGGCGGCGATCTGGGCGACAATAAGCTCGATCCCTCCCTTTCCGACGAGGATATCACGAAGCTGCTGGCCTATGCGAAGGAGCAAGGTATCACTCCCGTGAATTTCGGCGTCACCGGCATCTCGAAAGATGAAGCCGAAGCCCGCAAGACCTTCGAATTCGCCAAGAAGATGGGCCTCTACGGTGTCACCACCGAGTCCCTTGATGCCCTCGATACCCTTGAGAAGCTGGCGAAGGAATACGATATCAAGGTTTGCTTCCACAATCACCCGAAGCCCTCTTCCCTCTGGGACCCGGACAAGATCTGGGACGCGATCAAGGACCGCCACGAAAACATCGGCTACTGCGCCGACCTCGGTCACTGGGCCACCTCCGGCCTCGATCCGCTGGAGGTGATCAAGAAGGTTGCCCCGCGCGTGCGATCCTTCCACATGAAGGACCGCGAGGCCGTGGGCAAGTGGACCCATGACCGTCCTTTCGGCACCGGCGTCATCGACAACGCCGCGATCCTCGACGAGGTCCGCAAGCACGGCTTCGCCGGCAACGTGACGATTGAATACGAGCACAACTGGAAGACCAACATCACGGAAGTCGCCCAGTGCGTCGGCTATCTTCGCGGCTACTCGAAGATCAAGGCCTGATCGGTTCCTTCCTCACCATCTCCCTTTTCCGAAGAGGCGGCCCGTGAAAGCGGGTCGCCTTTTTGCTGTGGCAGGATGGAGTTTCGGCTGAACGTGAGAGCCGGTCATTCCTGCCACCCTGTTTCGCAGTTCGATCAGCGATCCGTCGGCTCGTGAGCTCCATGAAAGCCCCATTCCCTATCGTCTTTCTCCACCCTCGCGCCGGGGAGCTTTGACTGGAGGCGCTTCACGGCTTCCATCGATACGTTCGGGCAACCGCCGAGCTGCACCCATCGCAGACGAGGCATCCTCGCGATATGATCCAATCCGCGATCGGTGATGCCGCTGCAGCCCCGCAGATCGAGTTCGGTGAGGCCCTTCATCCCCCGCAGCTCGGTCAAGCCGGCATCCGAGATCCCCGGGCAGGCCATCAGGCTCAGCCGCGTCACGGAATCCATCTTCGCCACATGCCGCAGGCCCGCATTGGTGATGCCCTCGCAGTACCCCAGATCCAGATTCACCAGTTGAGGCAAGGGCACTCGACTCAAGAACAGGAGGCCCTTGTCCGTGATCTTCGCTTCCTCCACCGCGTAGCCATCCGAGAAGAACAGCATCCGCGTGTCAGGACGTGCCACCAACGCCGGGATGTCCTCATCCGCCAAGCCACGGACTTGGAGATCCACGTGGCGTCGCGACACGCGATCGATGTCCTCCTTCGAGTTCAGGCTCGGAGGATAGTAGCCACAGCCAGCGGGCGACAGAAGGCCTAACAGGCACGCCGCGATGAGACGGCGTCCATACGGATATGCGGGCATCATGTGAATCCGGCCAGCCTCGCCGAGATCCGGCGTCCGCCAAGATCGAAACCACGGGAGCGCAGCCTTACTACTTCTCCTTCTCCCACACCCGAGCGCGCAGCGCTTCGCCCGCGGCACGGGCTTCCGCCTCCTTCTTGCTCTTACCCTTGCCCACGGCGAGGATCAGGCCTTTCCAAGAGACCTCAGCTTGGAAGACCTTGCGGTGATCCGGACCGCTTTCGCCTAGAATGCGGTAGTTCGGAGCCTGAGGAGAAATCGCCTGCAGGCACTCCTGGAGCTCTCCTTTCGGATTCCGCTCTTCCGGGCTGCCGGCCAGCGCTTCGATCTCGGATTGGAAAAGACGCAGCACCAGATCTCTGGCACCGGTGTAGCCGCTATCCAGATAAACGGCGCCGATCAGCGCTTCGAACCCATCCGCCAGAGTCGACATACGGCGGCGGCCACCGGTGGCCTCCTCCCCCTTTCCTAACAGCACGTAGCTGCCAAGGTCGATGGTGAGGGCGAAGCGCGCCAAGGCACGGCGGGAGACAAGCTGGGAGCGGAGCTTGGTAAGACGTCCTTCGGGGAAATCCGGGAACATCTTGTAGAGATCTTCTGTCAGAATGAGCTGCAACACGGCATCGCCGAGGAACTCCAGACGCTGGTTGTCGAAATGGGGCCGTTGAGATTCGTAGGCGAGACTCGGATGGGTCATCGCTTCTGCAAGGAGAAGCGAATTGCGAAACTTGTATCCGAGGCGACTCTCGAGGCTTTCCATGACAAGGAGCCGCTTACTTCCGCCTCCTCCGACCGGAACCGCCGAGGTTCCCGAAGAAAGAGGTGGGGTGACCGACGGGACTCGAACCCGCAACAACCAGAATCACAATCTGGGGCTCTACCATTGAACTACGGCCACCATTTTAACGGCGGGCGGGAGAACTAAGGCATCGGTGCCCTCTTGCAAAGGCAAAAATACCATGAGTGCGGAAGATCCTCGCGGGATTGCCATTTCTCCGGAAGAAGAACCCCTAACGAATCACCCCATGGACGAGGATCCCCACCGCATCCCGATCACGAACGAATTGGATCTCCACACCTTCCGGCCCTCTGAAATCGGGGATCTGCTGCCGGAATACTTCGCCGAGTGCCAGCAGGCGGGATTCCGCGGGGTCCGCGTGATCCATGGCAAGGGCACCGGCGCCCTGCGCGAGGGCGTGCATGCCCTCCTGCGTAGAATGCCGGAGGTGGAGGAGTTCCACTACCCCGCGGCCGAGGGCAGCTGGGGAGCCACTTGGGTGATCCTCAAGCCGCCCGCGCCAGAATCCACATGAGATCGGAGAGGCGGTTGAAGTAGAGCCGCAGGACCTGCGGGACCTCTTCCCCACCCTCGTGCAGCTTCAGCACGGTGCGCTCGCAGCGTCGCGCGGCGGTCCTCGCGAAATCGAGACCCGCTCTCGCCAAGGAATGATCGGCCCCGGGCCGCGCCCAGCCTTTGAAGGTGATGCCCCGTTTCTCGAAGTCCCGCGCCGTCGCCACCACCCAATCGAGGTCTTCCTGCCCCACCGAGGAAAAGCCGGCTTTCTCGTAGCGGGCCTCATCTCCCGGCTGGCAGGCGAACTGGCCCATCAAGCCGATCAATTGGTCCTGCACCCGGTCGATGATCTCTTCCACTTCCCCGGAAGCCCCCGCTGCCCGGGCAAGGCCGAGCGCCGCATTTAGTTCATCCACGCAGCCCAGCACTTCCACTCGCAGGGAAGTCTTCGAAATCCGGCGACCAAAGAGCAGGTCGGTTTCTCCTTCGTCGCCGCGGCCCGTGATGATGCTCATGGGGGTGGAAGAAATCACTTCGATTGATGATTGGAAGATTGATGATTGGTGATTTCTTCCCCGCATGCTCCTCGCGCGACTGAACGACGGTCCGGAAATCTTCTTCACCCTGCAGGGCGAAGGCGTTTCCGCCGGCCTGCCTGCAGTCTTCGTAAGGGCATCCCGCTGCAATCTCCACTGCCGCTGGTGCGACACGGATCATACCTGGAACTTCGAGGGCACCCCGTGGCCCCACGAAAAGGATGCCGATCCTGCCTATCGGAAGCACAAGAAGGAGGACGTCACCATCGAAGCGAATCCCGCGGATATCGTGGCGCAGGTGGCTGCATTCCCCTGCCGCCGGGTAGTCCTCACCGGTGGGGAGCCGCTGCTCCAGCAGGAGGCTTGGCTGGAGCTGATCGAGGGGCTCCGGGCGATCGACCCCGCCTATATTTTCGAAGTGGAAACCAATGGGACAAAGGCTCCCACTCCGGAATTTCGGGCTGCGGTGAACCAATTCAATGTTTCACCGAAACTGGCAAATTCCGGGATGGAGGCGCGGCTGCGGACTGTCCCGGCAGTGATCGAGGGCTTCGTGGCAGACCCCAAGGCTTGGTTCAAGTTCGTCTCCTGCGGCCCGGAGGATGTGGCGGAGATCCTTGATTTCACGACGAAATTCGCAATCCCGCCGCAGCGGGTGCTGGTCATGCCAGAGGGCCGCACCGCGGCCGAATTGGACCGCCATGCTCCGGACGTGGTGGCCTGTTGCCTGCTTTACGGCTGGCGATTCTGCGACCGGCTCCATGTCCGCCTGTGGGGCGACCGCCGTGGCGTCTGAAATCCCGCGCAACTTTTGCCTCGCAAGCCGGTTACTCGCTCCAGAAACTGCTCTCCTTCTCCACCATGAAGCGCGACGACTCCTCCGCGGATTTTGAAAGGGACCCCGTCTGGGAACTCCTCCGGGAAAGCGCTGCCCAGCGCCCGGGCCCGAATTTCGCCTCGAATGTCGTCCGAGCCGCGCGCTTGGAAACCCAGGCAAAGCCATGGTGGTCGCGCTTCCTCATTCCCGCCTCCCTCGGCGGGGTGCTCGCCGGTGCCACCGCGCTGGTGATGGTGACGCTCGCCCTGAAGACGAATCCGGGTGGTACGGCCACTCCGATCCCCGGTCAACCGGCCGTGGATTCCTCCTTGGCCGATCTTCAGGATGATTATGAGACCGAGGTCTTCCTCGCCGCTGCCGAGCACCTTGGTGACTATAGCGATGAGGAGCTGGTCTCGATGATCGGTTTCTGAGCGATCGAGCGGGACACGCACGGCTGTGGCAACAGCAGTCCGCAAAAAAATGTAGCGGCGCGTCCATGACCGTCGCTGACTAGCGACACGAGCCGCATCCTTGGAGTCACGGGACCTCGCCCGGGTATCATCGGAGTGCCATCTCGCGATACGGTCTGTCCCCGCCAAAGTACGACGGTCATAGACGCGACGCTACGGCTCATCGAACCGCTACCGCCAAGATCGGCCGCCTTGCGCAGCCCCCAACTCACGAGGCGAGCGATCCCTCTTCCCGCGCCTTGATCTTCTCCGCGAACTCCGCCCACCAATCCGCACCCGGCTCGGCATAGGGACGGAAGGTTTCCGTCGCTCCCATCGCCTCATTGTAGAGCAGCGCACGATGCAGCCCGAGGCTGCTTGCCGCGGGAGAGTCGATGAGATTCGCGGAATCGTTCGCGCTCATCTGGAACACCACGCGCATCTCGAATTCAGCCATCACCTTCCGCGGCAGCCAGCGGCTCACGTTATTCCAGGTATCGACACCTGCTAACAAGTGAATGCCCTGGGCCCCGCCTTCACTGGCGAGATCCGCGAGCACCTTTGCCGGATTCGGCCCTGATGGACCGTCATCCATCGCGAAGAGGAAATCGTCCTCCTGCTTCAGTTTCTTGAAGCGCTGCAGGCCATGAATGACCACGAAGATCTCCGGGCCTTCTTTCTCACCACTGCTGCGCTGCTGGAGTTCCGTGGAAAGCTCTGCAAAGATCTCCGCGGTCGCAGCCGGACCCGCTACTCGAACCTCATGCGGTAGCAGACTCTTCAAGCGACCGGAGGTACCTTGGCTGCTCGCGGAATCCAGTACGATGAAGCGGGCGCCATCGGCAGGTTGTCCAGCCGCCAAGGAGAGCACCGCCAGAGAAAGCAGCGAGGACACCCGGTCATCCGATTGCCCCACCACCAGCAGATGACTACCGCTGCGCCTCGCAAAGGATGCCTCTGCCGGGCCCTTGATCGAATTCGGTTCACCGAGCCAAGCCTTCGTTTCCGAGGGCCGTGTGGCAGGACGGGAATCAAGCAGCTCCGCGAGTTCCATGTTCCCCGCGATTTCCGCCGGTGCATTCCCCTCGAAGACTACAGGAGCTGCCACCTTGCGCCCGCTTTCCCTAGCCATCCGCGCGATGCGATCGAGCAATTCGTTCCGCTCCTCTTCGGAAAGCCACACAGCTTGGAATGGACTGTTCGCCGCCAACGCCCCGGCATTGTCGTTGTAGATCCCCTCGCCCGGCCTCGTCAGCAGGCGCGGAGCGGGATTGTCGTCATCCATGATGAGATAGGCATCGGCCTCGTTGCACTGAAGCGCGATGCGCACAACCATCTGTCCGAGCGTCGCACGGGCCAGCGTGTAGGCGCCACCCAAGGTCTGAGATCCCAAGATCACGTGGATGCCGAAGGCGCGACCTTGGCGCACGATGCGGTCCAACAGCAGCGAGGCGGTCTGAGCCACGGCATCGTCTTCCGTGAAGAGCTCCTGGAACTCATCGATCATCAGTAGCGTCCGGGGCAAGGTTTCACCCGATGCCTTCCGGTATCCCGCAAGGTCCTGTGAGCCGTGCTTGCGGAACATCTCGCCACGACGGCGCAGCTCGTCATCGACACGATGCAGTACACTGAGACCGAACTCGCGATCGCTCTCCATGGCGACGACGCGGGCGTGAGGCAGGCGCTTCGCTCCATAGCACTTGAACTCCACGCCCTTCTTGAAGTCGACGAGGTAGAACTCCACTTCATCAGGGCTACAGTGCAGCGCCAGATTTGTGATCATCACATGGAAGAGCGTGGACTTGCCGGAGCCGGTCTTGCCGGCCACCAGCACATGCTGGCGGGTGCCTTTGCCAAGCGCCAGCCACTGGAATTTCTTCGCCCCGCTTCGACCGATCGGCACGCGCAGTTCATCACCCGTGCTGCTGGCCCACCACTCGTTTTCCGCGGGAGCGATGTTCGAAAATGGCACCTCCACCCGGTTCGAATCCACGCTGACCTGGCCAAGGCGGTGAACCAGCGCGGTCTCCAACTCACCACGCGGGGGAACGGAGGCTACGAGATGATCCGCGCCTGCCGGAAGATTCGCAACTCGATAGGCTCCATTCTCCTCGACGAGATGAATGCAGGCCCTTTCGAGAGCTTCCGCCAGCGGGCCGTCGATCGAGCCTTGCCGCGCGTCGCGATGAATTAGCAGGTAGACACCGCATCGTGCCCCGCTGGTCGCGATGCTCAGCAAGCGCTTCGCTGCCGTCTCGCTGAAAGCAGCCGGGAAACCGGAGATCACCAGAAAGCGGTGCTTCTCCGCCACCGTGCCCGCGTACTTGTTGTAATCATCCAGCGTCGCGAACTCATTCCGCAGATACATCTGGATCACCTTCTCGATGTTCTCGCTCAGCTCGGCGAGCCGCTCCTCGATCTGGGTCGTCTGCGTCCAGATCCGTCCGTTGATGAGCGTCTCCTCATAGTCGCCCAGGTGCATCAGCCCGGCGAAGTCCTTCCCCAGCCCCACCGGATCGATCAGTGTGAAGATCGCCCGTCCCGCGGGATGGGAGCTGAGCAAGCGTAGCACGATCTCATGAATCGTATCCGCCGCCTTGGAGGCATCACCATCGATCATCAGGGACGCCCGTTCCGCGAAACCGAGGGAATATGGCACCTCGAACTCCACCGGCCCGGCCAGTTGGAAAGCATCGCTTTCCGGCATGCCTCCCGCGAGAGCCGGAAGGGAGACTTGGATCCGGCCGAAGGGCACCGCTCGCTCAGCATCATCCGGCGGCGTCCATGAGGAAATCCATGATTCATCCCATGCCGGGAAACGCTCCTCCGCGAGTTCCGCCAAGCCAAGCAGCTCGCGGTGCAAGGGCACCACTTCTTCATCCCACTCGACGACCAGACGCCCAACGCCCGCCCGCAAGGCTTCATCCGCGCCCGCGATGCCACGCTGATACTCCGACTCCCGCTCCGTCTCCTCGCTCGTGCCGGCGAAGTCATTGCCTGCCACCCCGCTTTCCAAGCGCCTCGCCACACGGGTAAGGCTGCGCTTGTAAAGCGCCTCCGCCTTCGCGGGCAAACGTTCGTACTGCTCCTCGATCTTCTTTCGCCCCGCCTGCATCAGCTCCTGGGCGATTTCCTCGCTCTCCTTCAGCGTCTCGCTGATCCCGCTGCTTTGATCGGCAAGATCCTTCTTCAGGGACTTGCCGAGCGCCGCCACATGAGCCTCCGAAACCGCCGTCGCCGCAAAGCCGGCGCGCCTGGCACCTTGCAGCAATTTTGCCATCCGGCGCGCCGGAACCAAAAGCAAGATCGCTGACACCAGGTGCAAGACCACGGGAACCAGCAACGCGAGCGCCAGGGTCGACTCAATCCTCGCAAACTCGGCGGCCCGGTCTTCCGCCTGATAAATCTGATAGCCAAAATAAACCGCGATCAAAAATAGAACCAAGGTCAGCGGTACAAAGCGGAAGAACAACGCCAGCGGATTCTTCTTCAGCCCATCGATCCGTCCATACGCCTCCTCCAGCTTCTCGCGACCTTCCTCGCGCAGCGTCTCGCGGGCCTTGTTACGATCCGGTTCCGGCACGGATGCCATGCGGCCCTTCCGCAACATCATGCCGAACAAGGGACGGAAGCCACGAAGGACCTTCATGGAATCCACGGCAAGGTTCCGAACCTCATCGCCATCGGCGGCAATCTTCTCCGAGAACTCGCGATGGTCCTGACGCGCCCGCTCCCAAGCTTCCTTCGCCTCGGCGCGCACCCGCAGGGACTCGGCCTGGCGGCGGCCCACCTGGAGATCTTTTTCTTCCCGCACCCGGCGCGCAAGGTTGCCATGCGCGGATTGCGCCGCTTCCGAAATCCAAATACGGCGTTTCTCGTACTTCGCAGTCGCCCATGCTTGTTCCCGGTCGCACTCCTCGATGAGTGCCTCCTGGCGGGAGGAACGGTTCAGCGTCCCGGCTTCCCGCATCGCAGTGGACTGGCGCTTCGCGGCCAGCACGCTGGCGGCGTGCTCGCGCTTCAGTGCGGCCTCGCGTCCCGCCACGGAGGAAACGGCTTCCTGAAGCCGCTTCAGCAGGTGGCGGATCCATTCAGGATGCAGGGGATCATTCACAGTCGGCATGAATCTTGGAAAGCACGAGGTCGAGGTCTTCGATGATACGGGTAGCGCTGGCGAAAGCCTGTGGGATGGCTGCCAGGTAGTTATTCTCGAACTCCCCGGCCTTGGCGTCCCGCCAGGAGAGCTTGGTCTCTTCCCAATGCGCGAACAACTCCCGGGTGGCCTCATTCAGCAGGGCCTTGCTGGCACCCATGCTCATGGCTGGCCTCCTTTCTCCTCCCCGGAGGCAGGCCCCGCCACAGGCATCACTTCAGCGTAGTCTTGCAGGTAGCGCACCGTATTGGTCAGGCTCACCAGTCCTTGGGGCATCTGGCGGGACAAGGTGTCCTGCAGTCCCTCCAGTTGCTTTGCCAATGTCTCCACGCGGGCGTCGTAGGCCTGCCGCCAGCGTTTGATCAAGGCCAGCTTCTCCTGAGCTTCCTGGAGGGCCCTTCGCGCCTTGTTCACCGCCATTTGCTGGGCGGATTTGTCCCGCCGCCTGTCAGAAAGCCGGGCGCTGTAGAGTTCCTGCTCGGCCTGTTCGAGAGCCCTAGCCCGGCGGCGGAGTTCACCCTCCCACTTTTGGCGCTGTTCGGTTTCTAGCCAGCCGCGGGTCCGCTTCACCTCCCCGCTCACGTCGTCAAGCGCGCGCTTCGAGCGCTCCGTGAAGCGGATCAATGCCGCCCGGAACGCCTGTATGGCGTCGATCGATCCAACCCGTGCTTGCCCTTCCATGGGTGAAGTGTGGAAATGCCCTTCAGCGTTGATCGAGATACTGTTGAATGCGCTTCGCCTTCCGCAGGAGATAGGGCGTGTGCTGGTCGGAAAGCTCGATGAAGCGCTTCATCGTCTTCATCATCTGGAGGAACTCCGCGGAGAACTTCTCGTGCTCCTGATCCTGCCAGCTATCGCCCAATGCGGCAAATCGTGACATGAGCGAGGAGGTCCGCTCCTTCACCTCATTGTTGAACCGCTTCAGCTCGGCCGCAAACCGCCGCACCTCCTCCGGATCGATGATCGCTTGGGACATGATCTCATCTTCGGACGACTTTCTCGCGGGTCGAGGAATACCAGCAGCCACCCGTAAGGAAAATACCACCGCCCCGCGGATTCGTCGCCGGAAAAGCCGAATTCTTACCGACTCTTAACACGCGCCTTGGGCACCCGGGAATCCAGAGGATCTCAGAATTACAGTAAAACCCCACCCTTTGCGCCTTGATTCCAGCGACTTACCTCTTCCTCCACTGCGACCATGGATGTTCCACCAGGCAGGCATTATAGTAGCGCGGGTCGTCGGAAACCTCCTCGCCTACCCATTCCGGTTTTTCGAACTCCGATCCTTCTTCGTCGAGTTCGATCTCGGCGACGATCAGGCCGTGGTTTTCGCCAGCGAATTCATCGATTTCCCATAGGTGCCCGCCGTGACGGCGTTCGTAGCGAACCTTATCGAGCAAGGGGGGCGTGCAGAGCAGCAGGAGCTCATCCGCCTCCCCAACCGGAATCTCGTACTCGAACTCCTTCCGTGAAACGCCTTCGCTCAAACCCTTGATAGTGAGGAAGCCTTTGTCGCCTTTGATCCGAACACGGACCGTGCGCTCCTTCTCGCGGCACAGGTAGCCCTGCACAATCCGCTCACCGGGGAGCCCCTCCCGCCAAGCCTCGGACTTCACCAGGAACTTTCTTTCGATCTCGGTCGGCATATGGAGAAAGATTTCACACCCGGAGGAGGATGCAATCGAAGCTGCTCCGCAGATGCACCCTCGGTAAAATCGAGGGACGGAAAGCAGATCCACCCGGACCGACCCTCCGTCCCTCATCCCTCTTCTGTCGGAAGAACCGTTGGAAATTCCTTACGCGTCGAGTCGCAGCGCGGCCTTTTGTGCAGCGGTCTTCGCCTCGCCCTTGTTGGCCATGTCATCCGCGCTGGTGAGGCGCATGCCGACCGGCTTCGAGACACCGAACTCTTCCATCGTCACGCCGTACATCACGTCGGCGCGCGCCATGGTGCGCTTCGAGTGGGTCACGATGATGAACTGGCTGTTGTCGATGAAACGATCGAGGACCTTCACGAAGCGGTTGATGTTCGACTCGTCGAGCGGCGCATCAAGTTCGTCGAGCACGCAGAAGGGGCTCGGCTTGATCATGTAGATCGAGAAGAGCAGCGCCACCGCGGTCATCGAGCGCTCGCCACCGGAGAGCAGCGAGATGCTCTGCAGCTTCTTGCCCGGCGGCTTGGCAATCACCTCGATGCCCGATTCCAAGGGATCACTCTCGTCCACCAGCATCAGGTCGGCCTGGCCCTTCTCACCGAAGAGTTCCTTGAACATGTCCCGGAAATTGAGCTTCACCTGTGCGAAGGTCTCGGCAAAGCGGCGCTGGGTCTCTTCGTTGATCTTCTCGATCACCTCAATGAGGTTTTGCTTCGAGCTCACGAGGTCATCGTAGTTCGAACGGACCTCGTTGTAGCGTTCCTCAAGCTCCTCATATTCCTCGATGGCGTCGACGTTCACCGGGCCCATCGAATCGAGGCGACGCTTGAGATCCCCCACCGTGGCTTCCACGAAGCTCCAGTCGGGCTCACCGGTCATTTCGGTCGGCAGCTCCGGCATTTCGTCGGATCCCTTCGAAGCATCCACCACGATGATTGCCGGCTCCTCGTCCTCCGAGTCTTCGCTTTCCACAAAAGTCTGGCGACCTCCGCGGGATTGCTGGGACTTCTGCGAGGCGATGCAGGAAAGCAGCGCATGGGCGTCCGGTTCGAAAGTGGCTAGTTCCACCTGATGGCGTTCGAGAATTGCGGACACCAGGCTCTCCAGACGAAGCTCGATCTTGGTGATCGCGACTTCCTCGCGACCGCGCTGCTCGGAAGCCTTCGCATGACGGCGACGAGCTTCGGATAGCTCGCCCTCGGCCTTGTCGATCGCTTCCAGCAACTCGTTCCGGCGACCCGTGCGCGACTCGATTTCGATCCCGAGATCCTCTGCTTCCGCCTGGTGGGTCTCCACCTCTTCGGCCAGGCGGGCGTTCTCCGCCGCGGCGGATTCAATGCGCTGGACGAAGGACTCGATTTCCGTTTCGCGGCGGATGGAAAGTTCGCGGAGTTCGCTGAGGCGAGCCTCCATCGGCTGCTGCTGGGCTTCCGCTGCGTGCTTCGCTTGGCGTTCCACGGCGAGCGAGGTGCGCAACTCGTTCAGGGCTTGGGCAAGCTCGGCCTCGTCGCGTTGCGAACCTTCCACTTGCGACTGCAGACGGCGCTGGTCTTCCTCGTGCCCCTCCAGACGCTCACGGGCCATCGCGAGTTCGCTCTCCAGACCGCTACGGCTGTCATTCGCAGCCTGCTCGCGGGCATCGAGCTCACCCCGCTCCCAGCGGACATTCTCCAGCTTCGTCTGCACGCCTTCCACCTCACGACTGGCGAGCGTGAGCTGGCCTTGCAGCGTGGAAAGCTCCACCTTGTGGCGCTGGATTCGCTCGCGGCAGACCTCCATCTCTTCCTGAAGCTGGGACAACGAGGTTTCGAGATCGGTGACACGCTGGCGGGCTGCAGCTTCCGCTTCCACAAGTCCGGCCACTTCCTTCTCAAGGTCGCGGACCTCGTTCTGAAGCTCGAGCACCGACACGTTGCCTTCGCCAGCATCGCCACCGTGGATGATACCCTCTGCGCTCACTACTTCACCGGCTTGCGTGACCATCGTCACATCCGGGAAGGACGTGCGCAGGCGCATCGCCGTCGCGTAATTCGGGACGATCAGCACCTTGTCCAGCAGACGCTCGATGACTCGGGCGACACGCGGATCGGACTTCACGCGATCAAGCGCCCAGCCCACGGCACCTTCCGGCAGCGCTTCCATCTGCGTGCCCCCATTGTGACCGACAAAGGTCTCGGGCAGAATCGCTGCTTGGCCGAGACGCTTCTCGGTGAGACGGGAAATGATCGCATCGGCCAGCTTCTCATCGGAGACAAGAACGGCCTGCAGGTTTTGACCGAGTGCGGTTTCGATCGCACGGGCACAAGAGCGGTCCGCTTCGATGAAATTCGCGATCACACCGTGGATGCCCGGCTTGAAGCGCTCGGCATCGTCAAGGCCGTCGAGCACCTTGCGGGTGCCCTTCTGGAAACCTTCGCCGCTCGCAACGAGCTGGCGGACGACCTTCAGGCGCGAGTCGCGCTGGGCAAGAAGCTTGTGGGCATCGGCAGCCGCGGTTCGGGCTGCATCGAGGTCACCCCGGGTATGCTGGTAGCCGCGCTCCGCTTTCTGGAAGGCCTCTTCCAGTTCGGTCGTGCGGGCCGCATGCTCATCGAGTTCAGCGGCGATGCGATTGCGCTGCTCGCTGGTTTCCTCGATTTCGAGATTCAGGCGTTGCTCTTCATCGGCCAGCATCCGGGCGCGCTCGCGGCTGGTCTCCAGCTGGGCCAGCGAGCTTTCGATGCGGGCTTGGGTGGAAGCGATGATCGTCTGGGCGCGGTTCGCTTCGGCACGAGCTTCGCGCAGTTGGGCTTCGATCTCCTCACGGCCACCGCGGGCCATGCGGGTGCGCTCCTCCTGATCGGTGAGCTGGATCTCCTGCTCCGCGATACGGCGGGCCAGTTGTTCCAAGGCTTCGTTCGCGGCAACGACATCGAACTCCTGCTGCGCGAGCTTCTCACGGGTGGTTTCGATTTCCTCGCGGTTCTGGGAAATGCGGCCTTCCAGCTCGGCCTTGCGTTCTTCGTTGAAGGCCACCCGGCCTTGGGCTGCGGAGAGTTGGTTGCGGTGCGAGTTGAGCTGCTGCCGGAGGTCCGCGAGTTCGCCTTCGAAATTGCGGGCCGCGAGACGCGCGTCGGCCACAGCCTCTTCCTTCGGCTCCATCAGGCGCTCGAGCTCGGCCTCGGTGGCTTCGAGTGAGCGGATGGAGGTTTTCAGCTCGTCACGCTCAGCGGTGTATTCCACGAAACGCTTGTGGCCGAGGTGCGTGTCGAGGATCCGGACATCACCAGCCAGTGCCTGATAGCGGCGGGCCTTGGCGACTTGGCGCTTGAGCGAGTTCATCCGGCGCTCTTGTTCCGCCAGGACATCGGAAACGCGTAGCAAGTTCGCCTCGGTGAACTCCAGCTTGCGGAGGGCTTCCTTCTTCTCGCGCTTGTACTTCGTGATACCCGCGGCTTCTTCGAACACCGCGCGACGCTCTTCCGGCTTGGAGGAAAGGATCTGGTCGATCTGGCCCTGCGCCATGATCGAGTAGGCGGTGCGGCCGATGCCGGTGTCCATGAGCAGGTCATGGATGTCCTTCAGGCGGCAGAGCGTACCGTTGATGCGATACTCGGACTTTCCGTCCCGGAAGACGCGGCGGGTAAGGGAGACCTCGTTGTAGTCAACCTTCAGCGCTGCCTCGCAATCCGCCATCGTCATGGTCACCTCCGCCATGCCGAGCGGCTTGCGCTTCTCGGTACCATTGAAAATAACGTCCGCCATCTCACCGCCGCGCAAGGCCTTGGCCGAGGTTTCTCCCAGCACCCAGCGGATGGCATCCACCACGTTGGATTTCCCGCAGCCATTCGGGCCGACGATGCCCGTGACGCCTTGGTGGAACTCGATCTTCGTTTTGTCCGCAAAGGACTTGAAGCCGTGCATTTCCAACGATTTAAGATACATGCGACAGAAGGGGTTAGAGGTTCCGTCCGAGAGGGAATCCGGACGATTCCGATCATACCCCGAACCTCCCTCTGTAAAAGATCCGCCGAAGAGAACACCTACATCTTGTATCAAAATCGAAAAAACACCACTACCTGTGGAGTTTTGTGAACTTTAAGTTTTCCAAATCATTCTGCATGGAGCGAGGGAGAATCCACGCTTGAGTTGTCCTACAGCTTGAGATTTGCTCTCTTCCCGCCATGCCTGCCATCATGTCCGAATTTCTCACTGTTTCGCGAGCCGCCCACGACAAGTTGGTGGAAGCGGCCTACCGGAGCCGGGGCTACACGGCGGATGAAGCAGCAGAAGGCGCCAAGCTGGCAGCCGAAGCGGCACGCCACGGAATCCGCACCCATCACGCGCTTAAAGCACTCCATCTTGACCACCTCTTCGGCAGCGCGACGGGCGGTTGCGTTCCTGGTGCTGAAATCGAAGTGGTGACGAGCCGGTTCGCCGGCTCCGAAACTTGGAATGCCCATCGCAAGCTCGGTCAGAGTGTCGCCTACCGTGCGATCGAGCGCTGCATCGAGTTGGCCGACCAATACGGCATCGGCCAAGTGAGCGTGGACAATGCATTCCACTACCTGTGGGGGGGCGGCTACGTGATGGAAGCTGCGGAGCGTGGCTACATCGCCTACACGAACTGCACCTCGACGCTGGCCGAAGTGGTTCCTTTCGGGGGCAGGTTCCCCACCTTGGGCACGAATCCCCACTCTTGGGGCTTCCCGACCACCGAGGCTCTCGGCTTCCCGGTTGTGAGCGATTGGGCCACTTCCACGGTAGCCATGGGCCGGGTCCAGGCGCTGAAACGAGAAGGCAAGAGCCTCCCGCCTGGCGCCGCCGTGGACAAGGATGGCAGGCCGACCACCGATCCGAATGAAGTGGCAGCCCTGCTCCCCTTCGGCGCGCACAAGGGCTATGCCATGTGCCTCATCAACGAACTTTACGCCAGCCTGATCGGCGGCTCCTTGCCAACCCTTCGCGGTCGCTCCGCCAAGGCACCGGCGGGCGAAAAAACCACCGCCGCCTTCTACTTCCAAGTCATCCACCCGGATGCCATCAGCGGTGGGGATTTCGCCAAGGGCCGGGATCAGATGGAGAACCTCAAGGTGGTGCTGAAGGATGTCTTCGGCCATGGGAACGAAAGCTGTATCTTGCCAGGCCAGCTTGAAGCGGAAGCCCGGAAGAAGTCGGATGCTGCTGGCGGCCTCCATTTCACGGCGGCCGAGCTCAGCGAGTTCAATGAGCTAGCCGGGGAAATCGGTGCCGCTCCCTTGGAGGCGATCGATTGAGGCCCGATTCCAGCCGAATCTTTTAGGAAGCGCCCGGCATCCCCGGGCGCTTTTTGTAGGCTACAACGCCACCCGGATGCGCTCCGTGAGATCGCTGGAAGTATGGTAAGCCACGTGGTCGATCTGCCTGACCACCACTACGCCGCGAGTGGCCGAAGTAATGAAGACCTCATCCGCCGCGCCCACGTGCGCTGCTGTTAGAACCTCTTCCGCCACTTCGATCCCCAGCTCGCGGCACTTCGCGATCACCAGCGCCCGCATGGTACCGGGCAAGCACCCCGAAGACAGCGGAGGGGTATAGACCTTCCCCTGCATCACCAAGAAGACATTCGAGGTGGTGCCTTCGCAGAGTTCGGCCTTGGTATTATAGAAGAGCATCTCGTCCACTCCCTTGCGGCGGGCTTCGTCGAGAGCCACGAGATTCTCCGCATAGGAGGCACATTTGATCCCCGCCAAAGGGGAGGCCTCGTTCCGGGGAAAAGCCGCAGTCGCCAACATCACGGATTGAGGAGGCTCGGGAGCGGCGGAAGCAGTAATCCAGACTAGGGAGTTCCATCCTTGTTTCAGGTCTGACAAGTCCCCTTCCCCGGCGCTCAAGGCGATCCGCACGCGGGCCCGCCCCTGATCCAGAGCCTGCCGTTTCAAGAGACCGGAGATTGCCTCCGCGATCCGCACCGTGCCTAGATCCTGACCGCTCCATCCGAACCGCTCGGCCCCCGCCCTCATGCGCTCCAGATGCATCTCGAGCACCGCCGGTCTGCCATTGACCGCGAGCAGCGTTTCAAAAATGCCGAGCCCATGGGTGAAGCCCCGGTCCCGCGGGGAAACCGTCAGCGGCCCATCGAGGTATTCGCCATTGCACCAGATCCAGCTCACACGCGCAATCTGGCCCGGCTTCACCTCCCGCGCAAAGCCTCCATTGCGCCCAAGCTCGTCACACGCTCCATTGGCGGCAGTTGAACTACCTTTCCCATCTCTTCCTCGCGGAAAACAACGCCGCTTCCCGCACGGGCAATCTGCTCGGCGACTTCGTGACCGGGCGCCCGGAAGCGCTGAAGGATCACTTTCCCGATGCGGTCCTGAAGGGCATCGTCCGTCATCGTGCCATCGATCGCTTCACTGACTCACACCGGGTGACGGCCTGGCTTCGAGGTGCCGTGGCACCTTCACGACGGCGCTTTGCCGGGGTGATTAGCGATATCGTCCACGACTACTTCCTGACCCGCCGCTGGGCGGAGTTCTGTAGCATTCCCTTCCGCAGCTTCGTCGATGAATGCAATGCCTGCCTCCGCGAACACCTCGCGATCCTGCCGCCCGAGCTCTCCGATACCTTGGAGCAGCGCATCGAGGACGATTGGCTGGGCCACTACGGCACCGATGAGGGGCTGGACGGGGTGTTTCACCGGGTCGCCCTCCGGCATCACGGTTTCAGCCCGATCAAGGACGCGGTGCAGGACCTGAAGCAGAACCGCGAAATGTTCGAAAAAGGCTTCGAGGAGTTCTTCCCCGACCTCGTCACCTGGGTCGGGAAACTCGGACCGGAGGCGGATGCACTGATTTAGGCCTTCGACCTCCGGGAAATCCGCGCCTAGGTTCCGCGCGACACACTTCCATGCGCGCCCTGCTTTTCATCGCCGGCATCCTGCTGGCCGCTCTCGGTTTCCTCGCCTTCCAAGGATCGAAAGATCCCCTGCTGCTTCAAGGTGGCCTCACCCTCGGTGGTGGATTCGTCATCTGTGGCATCTTCAGCATCCGCGCCAAGTGGCACGGCATCGCCGGGGCCGGCCTGCTGGCCTTCCTCGGCTTCATCCGTACCGTGCCATCGGTGGTGAGCGGCGAAAAAGGCCCCGCCGCGCCCTTCATGCTGGGCGCCGCGACGATCTGCCTGGTGGTCCTGATCTCCGTGATCCAGACCTTCCGAGCCGAGCGCACACGACGCTCAATTGAAAAGCTGAAGGCGGGGGTAGAGTAACTCAGTTCCCCGCATCAAGCTCCCCCACGCTACCTGACAACACCTCCTTCGCCATCGCCCGACGGGTCAAGATCAGCCGGTAGATCAGCCAGGTCGTCAAGAGCGCCCCGACCGCGAGCCAGAAGGTGAAGGCCGCCGGCACTGCCCGCGCGATTTCCACGGGCAGTTCCGCCAGACTCAGTAAGGACAAGCTGGCGTAGATCGGCGTGCTCAGCGGAGAGATGGAGAGCAGCCACGCCACGGCGGGATACATCTCGTCACCGACCGGGATGAGCACGGCACCAATCATGATCGGCAGGACTCCGACAAAAATTGCCATCAGCGTTACCACCCGGCCACCCCAAGCTTCGAGTAGCAATTGGAAGCTCAAGCCACAGGTCAGCATGACCGCCACGAAGTAGCCGAAGGTTTTCATCGGCACGACGTGCCCCGGGAACCACACGGACTCCACCACGCCACGGGTAAACAGGAACCATCCCGCAGCACCCGCCACGGCCATCACGATTACGAACCAAAAGGACGTGGCGGGATCCGAAAGGAAAGGCAAAGAGCTGCGCCCCTGCTTGCGCGCGCGACGCCAGCCTTTCACCTGGTTCTCAGGGGTCGGCGTGATGATGCCACCAAGCAGGAAGATCAGCAGCAGTGTGAAGAGGCCGTAGACCCCGGCCATCACCACAGCCTCCATGGGCTGCGGTTCCCGAGGCCCGCCGACGATATTCATAAGGCCGCCCCTCAGCGCCCGGGAAGGAAAGAGATCGCCGCTCTCCACCAGAGGCAGCGCATTCCCCAAGAGCAGGATCTGGATCCAGATGTAGAAGCCCGTCGCCCACAGCTTCCCGAGCAGGTGGGATTCCGCGCGCCGCCAGCGCCGGCACAGCATGATGATGAAGGTCAGGATCAGCGCGAGCTGCGAGAACAGCGTGAAAACCAGCTCCGAGAAATCCAGGCCGAAGAACTTCACCACCGGCACAAAGCGCCGGAAAAGCCGCAGCGGGCCCGCCGCCTCCTCAGGCAGCATCTTCGGGAGGCACTCCTCCACTACCGGCGTGATCGTCAGGTATTTGAAGAATACCAGGCCGAACTTCGAGAGCTGAGGGATCACCGTGTAGAGACAGAAGACCAAACCGATGGATGCGAGGAAAGCCCAGCGGCGGTTCTTCGCCACCGTACCGGTGAGCAAGCCGGTGAAGTGGTAGAGCAATGCGGAACTCAAAAGGGCCGTATAAAGCTGCAGCCACACCGTGGATTCCACCCGCCCCTTCCAAAAGAGCCACGCCGCGAAGGGCAAGGTAGTAAAGAACATCACATACTCCCGCACCGGCAGGCCGAAAACGTAGCCAATCACCTTCGACAGCGGCGACATCGGGATCAACCGCTGGTAGTCGATCACTCCTTCATCGCGTTCCGCGGTCATACCGCCCGCTACCTGCGCGGTGCCAAAGACGAAGAGAATGACTCCCTGTAGGATCAGCATGGGAATCAGGGCGGCACGCGCTGCCGGCTCCAAGTGCTTCGCATTCAGGGCGGCGATATCAATCGTGGCAGTTGGGTCCGCGCTCAGAATCGTCTCCGCCACACGGGTCGCCGTGCTGACACCCGCCGAGTAAGCCATCGCGACCATGAAGCCGGCAATCAGTACCGTAAGGAGCAAGGACACGCCAAGCCCCCGCGGCCGAAGCCGGGAGCAGCAGTAGCGGCGGAAAATCGGATTGTCCCACACACGCCACGCAGGGTGCGCGAGAGGCTTTGCCGGGGAGGTTTCGGAACTCATAAACGTCGGTTGCTTTCAGCCACTTCCACCAGGATGTCTTCGAAGGAAGATCGCCGTTCCTCGAAGGCACGTAGGCGAACCCCGTTGGAGATGAGCCCCTCCATCAGGTCCGCCTGGTCGTCATCGGTTCCTTTGAAGCCGAAGACGATCTCTTGGCCTACCACCTGAAGCTCATGCACGCCATGCCGCGATGACAGCCACGAGGCCGCGTCTTCCGCTTTGCCAAGAACGGCAGCGGTGATCGTTCGCTCGGTATTGCCGAGTTGCTGCCTTACCTCGTCCACCGTTCCGGAAGCCAGCAGCTTGCCGAGATTCATCACGCAGATGGACGTGCACATCTCCGCCAGTTCGCTCAGAATGTGCGAGCTGACAAACACCGTCGCCCCGTTCTTGGCGAGGCGGCGCAGCGCATTCCGCAGATCGCGGCGGGCCAGAGGATCGAGTCCGCTCGCCGGCTCATCCAGCACCAGCACGCGCGGGCGGTGCAGCAGGGTCTTCGCCAGCACCACACGCTGGGTCTGACCGCGGGAAAGCTCCTTGCACCACTTGTCGCGTTGGGGCGTCAGGGCGACCTCCTCCAGACACTCCGCCAAACGCTCGCGGCGCTGGGCCTTGTTGCCGATTCCATAGGCGGCCGCGTGGAAGTCCAGGAACTCCCACACCTTCATGTCCGAGGGCACCGGCGCGAGGTCCGGCATGTAACCGACGATCCGGCGTGCGCTGGCGATATCCTCCTGGATGTCGATGCCATCGAGGAACACGTCGCCGTAGGTCGGCTCCATCAGGGTCGTCAGCACGCGGAACGTGCTGGTCTTTCCCGCACCATTCGGCCCAACGAGGCCGAAGACCTCTCCGGGCGGAACGCTCAGCGAGAGATCATTCACCGCGATGAAATCGCCATAGTCCACCCGCAGCGAGCGGACATCGATGGCAGGACGCGGCACATGGCCGGAAGGGTTCGCGAAATTCATGTCGATCAAAAGTCAGCTTGGTCGAGCAGGTCCCAATTTGAGGGCAAGGTGAGACCGATCTCGTTCATTTCCTTTTCAGCCTCGGCGCGCCGTCTCTGGCGCTCGACCTCATATTTTTCTCTCTGCTCGGGTCTCAGCACGGAAAGCATCGCATCGCGACTGGCACCGCCGGGAGTTGCCCCGATATCGCCGCCAATTCCTTCCAGTTTCATGGCTGGATCATAGTCCGGCGAACTCCGGGCAAAGATGCCAAAAGCTTGGTCCCGCTGGGCGTCATCCAATTCGACGATCCCGCTGAGCCGCTGCACTCTTGTGTCCGCATGCCGCTCTACCAAGCTCGCCTTCTCGGTCATGCGCGTGGTCTTATAGTCCGTCAGCTTTTCCCCGCTGAGCATTCCCTCCATCACTTGATCCAATCCATCATCAGGACGGTGAGTCATGCTTTCCCGTGCCAGATCTTCAAACGTGGTTCCGGGAGTCCCGACCAAATCGCTCCAGCTTTTGGCATCGTCCTTGGCCTTTTGCTTGTACCATGCCTCCAGGCGCTCCTGCTGTTGGGGCGTCAGATCATACTTGCGAGCCAACTCGCCGGTCTTTGCCTCGATGCGCGCCTTCTCCTGCTTCACGCGGATCCTGTCGAAAATAGGAGAAAGCTCTCTTATGGAAGGCTGCAGGACTGCAAGGATATCATCCGGATTCACGTTATTCCCAGCCTTCACGTCATCCATGAGCTGCCGCGCTCCTGCCAAGAGGTTGGCATCGCGTCTCCGCCTGGGATTCTTCTCCTCATACGCGGCGATCTGGTTGTTCGCCTTCTTTAGTTCGACCTCCAGTTCGGCCACCCGCTTCTCCGGCGAGCCCTCGGCACCGGGCAGGCTTTTCAGGAAGAGGGAGGAGCCGATTCCGCCGAGGGCGACACCAACAATGAGGGGCACCGCCGTGCGGAGCGTTTGCGCGAAGGACATGGCTAGGAGGAGGATTGGCTTGGATTGCAGCGAGCCATGCCCGCCGACCGTGAAACAGCGATGAAGACCGCTCGAATTATCTGATTGGCATCATGCATGACAACGTGACGCTTCCCATGAGAATTCTACCGGCGATTTGTATCGGGACGGACAGCCCCGGGAATTTTGTCTAGGAAGCCCTGCTCCGTCCGTAAGAAGTCCATGCTCCGCCTGCTCGCCCTGCTCCTGTTCTGCTGTCTCCCGGCCAAATCCCAGGAAAAGCGCATCGCCGTCTTCGTCGGCCTTTGTGACAACGTCACACAGGGGATCGTCAAAGTTGGGGCGAAGATCGGCGACGGCGACAAGCCGGACGAGAATCTCTACTGGGGCTGCACCGACGGGCTGAAATCCTGTTTCAAAGCCAGCCGCCAGTGGAAACTGGAAAAAAGCGAGGTCGTTACGGGAGACGAGCGGATCTTGGAACGGCTCACGTTCCGGCACCGGACCGCCAAGGCCGTCCTCATCGCCGAGGCATGGCGCGGCTCGAAGCTGAAGGACTGCTACATCGCCTCTGAAGCGGCGATGCTCTCCGGGAAAAACGATCTGGTGGTGTTCATCGGCCACAATGTCCGGATGGATCACCCGATCGATTCCCCCTCGGTCAAAGCCGCCGGAAAAACCGACGCCATGGTGCTCTGCTGCAAGAGCGAGGAATACTTCCGCGACAGGCTTCAAGATGCAGGTGTTAGACCGGTGCTGCTCACCACGCAGTTGATGTATCCAGGCTCCTTCATCTTGAGGGATTCGCTCGAACCTTGGCTTGTCGGGAAAGACCACAATGCGCTGCGCGACGCCGCAAGCCAAGCCTACGCCCGCAATCAAAACCTTAGTGGAAGCGCAGCAAGGGGCGTCTTTTCCTGCCTCGATCCATGAGGCGAAAATGAAGGAATTCCCGAGGTTTGCGGGTGGAAAAACAGTTGTTTGGCGCAAGAGCACCAACAGCGGATTAGCCGTACCCTTCACAAATCTTGATCTTTCCCGCATCCCAAGCGGATCCCAGCCAAAGTTGCCTGACAACTCCTTCAGCGGAGGGGCTGCGTAGAACCACGACGGCATATCATTGACCTAATTTCCGGACTTAATCCGAGCTTAACCTAGCAGCTGCTAACGTTACGCCAGATCAAACGGCAAAGGCGATGCACTGGTTCACCCGCTCCCATCCCACAAAAACCCGGGGACAACTTGGCACTCGCCGCCTTCACAAAACCTTCGGGACCCGCTTTGCCAACATAGTGCGTTTTCATTGGTGGAACGGCCAGCGGAAGTCCCCTTTTTCATCCAGCCTGCTGCCCGAGGGTGCCCTACCCTGCGAGCAACAAGGGAGGTCTGTCTGGCGGAGCCACCGGGCGGTGGTTTCGCGGAGGAGCAGGCAGATCTCCCTCATGGCTGGAGACGATTTGCAGCGTGTGTTACGCTTGTTTTATTGAGAACCCCTCAAATCCAACCCATGAACGTCAGGCCGGCCCCGCGCAGCACCCAGGCTCTGGTTAAAGCTGCCTCCAAAATCTTGGAAGAAACCACGACAACGGAACAGGAGATCTTTTTGACCCTTCCAAATGGCAACCGGATCTCGATCCAAATCGCTGTCATTCCCCCCGTGGATGAGAACTCCGTGGGAGCCATGCGAACGCGTCCGGATGATGGCGAATGAAGCCTTCATTTCAGGGATAACAGGAAGGCGAATAGATCGGAGACTTGCTGGTCAGAGAATCCGTCGAGAAGCCCCTCGGGCATGAGCGTACGCTTCGCCACTGAGTGCTCCTTCACCTGATCCTTCGGGATCGCACGTTCGTCCGCCCCGATCTGACGGATAAGAATTGTGGATCCCTTATCTGAAGCGAGGAAGCCACTCACGAGGCTGCCATCTTTGAGGGTAAGGTCGTGGCGATAGTAGCCGCTTTCGAGCTGTGCATTCGGCGTGAGGATATTCCGAAGCAAGCTTTCCGTGCCCATCGCGCCGGCCCCGCTGAGATCCGGACCGATGGCGATGCCTTCACCCCGTGCCTGGTGGCAGATGGCGCAGGTGTTCTTGAAGAGCTCCTTGCCTGCAGCGGTATCGCCAGGCTTGGCGGCTGATCCGCGAAGTCGATCGAATTTCACGGCGAGAGCCTGCGCAGCTTCCGGCGTCATCAGCTCGGGGAAGTCGGCTGTCCATTCGAGCGCGGCACCGCTTTGCAGCTTCATGTCATCGCCTCCAGCTTGGAAGACCATGCCGGGAACCGCAGCGCCAAGTGGCAGTCGAGTGCGGAAATCGCGCTGGATCTCCGATTGGCTGCGTGCGCTGTCCCAAATGCGGAATTCAAGGAAACGTCCTGCGGTTCCTCCGGGCTGGTTCGCGCGTCCGATCTCGAGATCGCTCATGAGCCCGCTGAAAGCGTCCTTTGATACGCCGACCCCTTCGCCGTCGAGATAGAGCGAGACCTTCCCGGCAGCGTCGCGAGTCACGGCGCAATGCGTCCACTTCCCGGCTTCCATCGGACGGTCTGCGATTACCAGGTCACCGGAGCCGCTCCACACGCGCAGGCGCCCGGCATAAAAGTTGATGTCCGGTCCCCCGCCCCTCTTGCCGATCAGGCCGTCCCGGTTGTCGATACCGGGATCGAGGTTCACCCAGGTTTCCACGGTGAAGGGACCATCAAGCGTCAGGCCGGTAGCGGCGACGGCATCCGGCTTGCCGGGGAAACGGATCACGCGGACAAGCAGGCCTTCAACCTTCTCCAGCAGCTTGCGAAAGGCTGGTGCCTCTTCCCCTAGGACGGCGCGAAGCTTCTCCACCACAGAGGGATCGAAGCCTTCGAAGCCACCCGCAGCGACTTGATCGGCGAAAGCACTTGCAGATTCCTTTCTCGAAACAAGGCCTCCCACCGCAAATTGGCGCATCGCACCGGAGAGCGATGGCCAGCGGGCAGCGATCTCCGCCACAGCAGCCTCACCTGCGGATGAAGCGAAGCCGACCATCGCTTCGCGCGCCACGTCGGGATCCGCATGATCAAGCTGCGATCTACTAAGAGCAGCATCCGCGGATTGGATCTCATTGAGCGTGCGCAGCACGGCGGCGAGATCGGCGGGTGAGGTCGCAGCTTTGGCATGCTCAAGCAGCAGAGGTCCGAGGTTGGTCAGCCGGAAGCGCCGGGCGAGATCCATGACCAGCGGCATGGTATCCGGCTCCGCTTTCACCATGGCGGCGGTGGCTTGGTCGACAGTCTCGCGCAGCTCAGGATTCGACGCCGAAGCGGGATCCAGTTGAAGCAATGCAGCCAGCAGGGCCTTCCGTCGCGCAGGCTCGTCCAGAAGAGAACCAAAGGCCTTCGCTACCGCAGGCTGGGAAAGTTGGCTCCCAAGCAACGCCGCTTCATCGGCGTTCAAGGGACGCGTCATCTGAGGAAGGGCCGAAATCAGAGCGGGAGCACCTTGCCCCGGTGGCAAAGCCAGCACGGCGAGTAGCCGGGCTTCCAGCAACAGGTCCGTCGCGGCGAGCATCTTGGCCGTGGCATCTGGATGGGCCTCCATCGCCCAGCGGATGAGGTAGCGGAGAAACTCCTTCTCATACGGGGCGCGAACCTCACCAAGCGCGGTGCGTTCGGTTCCCTTCGAAAGAATCGCAAGGAACTCGGGAGCAACCGAGGGAGCAGTCCGGAGAACATTGGCAAAGGCGCACCACACTTGGAAGTCCTGTTCTTTGCCGAAAGCCTCACGCGCGAAATCCGGAGAACCCACAAAGACCTCCGGGACCGTTTCAAGACCCTCGATCGCCTCGCGCCGCACAGACGCATCGGCGTCCTTGATCAAGCCGAGCAGCAACTCACGAGCCGGAGCCTTCATTTCCACCAGGCTCCAAAGAGCAGCGATGCGGATCGATGAATCCTGCGTGGAATCGGTGGCAAGCTTCGTGAGGGCCGGCACCACGCTCGCATCTTTCCGATCCCCAAGTTCTATCCAAGCCATGCGGGCCACCCGGGCGTTCTTGTCGCCGAGATGCTTCACGACTTCCGCAGAGGGCATCTTGGTCAGGTTCGGGGGTTGCACCACCTGCATGCCCTTCGACTTCACCCGCCAGATGCGTCCACGAGTCTTGTCACGGTCGGGGTGATTACGCGGCACCTCGTTGTGGGAGATGATCTTGTTGTACCAGTCCGCGATGTAGAGGCAGCCGTCAGGACCGAAGAGCGCGGACACCGGGCGGAACCATTCATCGCTGGAGACGAGGAAGTCTTCCTGCTTCGTGTAAACCGGCTGGCCATTATCGTCTTTCGCCAGCGTGACGATCTGAATCCGGTTGGTGATCGGATTGGTGACGTAGAAGACTTTCTGATACGGCCACTTCACGGCGAAGGCGCTGCCTGCATCCTCGGCCACGGCGAGGCCGCTCAATCCGGTGCCGCCCATCGGTTGGTTCGGCGTCGACGGTGGTAGCATCGGCGCATAGGGGCGCAGCTTCTCGCGAGAACCGGTAGGGTAATGGGTGCCGGTCACGAACTCTGAAACCGGATGACCGAGGTCATTGGCCTCCTGAAGATACTCAGAGCCATCGCGGGAAGTGACAAAGCCCCAGATGTTGTTGGGACCCGCGGTAAGCAATTCGAAGTCGGAGCCATCCAGTTTTGCCCGGGCGAGCTTGCATTGGTTGAAGGCAAGCTCCTTCGCCCCGCTGTCAAAAGCAGAGCCATCGGGACGCGTCACCTTGGAGGCATTGAAGAGTCCTTGGGCGAGATAGAACCATCCGCCCGGTGCGCGCTCGAACTGATGCGGAAAAAGGTGCGAATCCTGGATTCCGAAGCCATTCAGCACGGTCTCATGGCCATCCGCTTTGCCATCACCGTCCTTGTCCGTGTAGCGGCGGATTTCATGACCATACTGGACCAGAGCACCGTCCTTCACCGGGAGAAGACCAAGTGGGATCGCCAGCTTGTCGGCGAAGACGCGGGGTGTCTGCGGGCCTTTCTTCCAAGGCTCATCGAAAACCAGCACCTTGTCCTTTCCCCCACGTGCATAGAGGGCTTCGGCGCTGGCCTCATTCTCATTGGCGTCCACCGGATACTCCAGCGCCGTCATCGTCCACATCCGGCCGGAAGGATCCCAAGCCATCGTGATCGGCTTTCCCACGCCCTCCTTTTCCGAAGCGACGAGTTCCACCTCGAAGCCCTCCGGCAGGGTGAAGCTAGCCAACTCCCGCTCCGGAGTGCGGACCGAGGCATCTTCCCATACCGGCGAGCCCTCGGTCGCCGGAAGTTCCTGAATACTGATGTCCTTAAACTGGGCGAGCAGCTTGCCGCCGCCATGGGTCTGCAGGCCGATCAACCCTTCCTGCGGGATCTTCGGGTCGGCTTCGGTGTAATCGAGCGTCTGCACGCCATTGATCCAGCTCTGGATGCGTCCGCCGATACAGAGGATCCGGTAATCGTTCCACTCCCAGTCCTTCGTCGCCGCCTTGATCGCCGCGGCATCCACCGGTTCACCTACGACCTTGTTCCTACGGGACTCATCGTACAATTTTCCCCACCAGTCCACACCGGCATCCACCTGATAGCCGGACATCTCGTGATTGTCCGGCACGCGGATGCTGCGGATCTGCACGCCGGAATTCATGAAGCCACTGCCTTGGGTCAGCTTTACCTTCAGGCGGAGATCAAAATTCGCGTAGCGCTTCTTGGTGGTGATGAAAGTGTTGTTCGGGACGTTTTCCTCCAGCGAGCCACCAGTGATCAGGCCATCCTGGACCTTCCACCACTTCTCCTCGCCCGGACGGATTTCCCAACCATCCAGGGATTTGCCGTCAAAGAGGGATATCGCGGGCGCAGGCAGCGGCTTGTTCGTGTAATCCAGCCACGGGAAGACCTCACCGGCCGCCGCCTTATTGAGAGCATCTTGCAGAGCGTCCTCGGTCCAGCCGGGATTCTGGTCCGGCATGCCATCCATCAGGCGTTTGGCATCCGGGGTCTTGGTCGTGATTCCCGCGGCCGGAATTTCGCCGCCCGCGGACCAAAGGATGCCATTCAGCACCATCTTCCGGACCTCGTCATTCGCCCAAGTCCAGTGGAAGTGACCTCCGGTGAACCCAAACGCGCGCCCGCCCTTGGGACGGGGAAAGGCCCAGGCGACGTATTGCGGGACCTTGCCCTCCTCCATCGTCTTCCGCGCAAAATCATTGCCGCGGTAGGGAGACAGGCCGGGTTCCACCAGTTCCTTCGCGGGGGAAACGGTGAAAAGCGGCTCCACCTTGCCATGCTCGTGCCCGCACTCGCGGAGATGGAAGTAGCACTCATCGTAGAGCGAAAAGGGCTTCACCCCGCGCATGATGATGTGATCCGAAGGCTTGTCGTATTTCGCCTGCCAGAAGGTGCTCATCGAGTAATACGCCTCGAAGTCCGAGCCCATCAGCTCCCGCCACTTCGCACGCTGGGGATCCTCGCCCTGCTCCTTGCTTTCCGGGTCCGCCGCCTGGATACCGGTGGCCCAGTGGATCGCCACCAAGCCCTTTCCGGAGTTCATGAAGGCCTCCAGTTCCGCCAGCTTGCCATTCGCGGGGTGGGCGTGCCAGCCATCGGCGTAGATCACCAGCGAGTCGTATTTCGCTAGGGTCGCCGCGTCCGGCCATGCGGTCACGACCTCCGCTTCGACATCCGTGCCTTCCTTGAGGGATTCGCAAAGCAGCTTGCTGCCTGCAAGGTGCTTGTGCTGGCCCCAAGCATGACTGTTGTCACCGGCGAGGAAAAGGATTCGCTTGGGCGCGGCGAGGCTGGAACCACTGCCCAAGGCAAGAATGAGGAGGACTTGGAAAATCGGACGCATGGAAATAAAGGGTTAGCAGGAGAAGACGTAGGAAACCCACCGGAAATTGCGGCTGTTTTGCCCGATCTCAGGCTTCAAAATCGAAGACCACCACCCGCTCCAAGCGCGGAACGACGATTTCCTTCACCCGCTCATGCTCCGGGTGAGGCAAGTAGGCGTCCCGGCTGGGGGCGCTGTCGAAGCTCATGATGAAGCCGTGGGTAAAGCCGTCGTTCAGGCCCTCGGCACTCTCATAGGGGCCGTGCTCCATGGAAAGGAGGCCGGGGATCTTCCCGATCATGCCCTTCATTTCAGAAAAGCATTCGTCGACCTGGATGGCAGTGATGCCGTCCTTGAATTGGAACATTCCGTAGTGCCTGACCATGATGTCCCCTTCTACGCGAAGGCCGGACAAAGCACACCCTCGGGCGTTTATTCCCGATCCACACGGCTCCCGCCCATCAGGGCGAGGAGGCGTTCCGCGCAAGCTTTCGCGAAGGCGGGGTCATTGATCTCCAGATCGAATTCTTCGACAGGCTTCCGGGAGTTCTCGCGGATGGCGGTGAACAAGGATTCATCTGCAGCGGCATCATGGAAAGGCTGGCCTGCCGCGCTGATCACGCTGATCGCCTTCCGCGGGATCATCACGACCGCGGGAGAATCATAAGAATTCACCTTGTCCGCGATGATCTTGCCGAGCTGCGCGCACTCCCCAGAGGTGGTGCGCATGAGCGTTACCTGGGGGTTGTGAATGTAGAAATTCCGGTTGGCGAACTTCTCCGGCACGGAGGCCTTTTCGCCGAAGTTCACCATGTCCAGGCAACCGGGTGCGACGACCACCGGCACCCGAGCCTTCGCGGCAGCATCCATGCGCTCCGGCCCTGCAGTCAATACGCCGCCAACCAGTTCGTCCGCCCACTCGGTGGTGGTGAGATCAAGCACACCAGTCACCATGCCGCTCTCAATGAGTGCCTCCATGGAGCGCCCGCCCGCACCGGTCGCGGCGAAGACGAGCACCTCGTAGCCCGCATCTTCCAAGATACGCTTGGCCTCGGTGACGCAGGCGGTCGTATTGCCAAACATGCTGGCCACCACCAGCGGCTTTGCGGCGGCGGTTTCGACGTTGGCTTCGACCATGCCGCAGATGGCACCGGCGGCGCGCGAGAAGATGACCCGTGAGAGCCGGTTCAGACCGGCCACATCGGCGATGCTCGGCATCATGACGATGTCCTTCGTGCCGAGATACGGGCCGGTATTGCCGCTGGCCAGGGTGGAAACCATCAGCTTCGGAAAGCCGAGCGGCAGAGCGCGCATAGCCCCGGTACCGATAGCCGTACCACCGCCGCCGCCGAGCGAAATCACCCCATCGATTTTTCCTTCCGCCGCAAGCTTCGCGAGCAGCACGGGAGCAGCCTTCGACATCGCGACGACGCACTCGCCGCGGTCCTTCTTTGCAATCAGCGGCGCAAGATCGAGGCCGGCCGCAGCTGCCACTTCCTCGCGCGTGATGTCCGGTGCCACTGTCGGCGGAGCGCCGCTGCCGACATCGATCAGAAGGGGCCGGTGCCCGCGCTGACGGATCAAGTCTGCCACAAAGGCATGCTCTTCGCCTTTCGAGTCAAGGGTACCGAGAACCGCGATGGTGGACATAGGATCGAGAGGAAGAGTGACTAACTTTTAAGCGCTATTTTTCAAACGGGTTCCGACGCTGCCCCAGAGGGGCGACGAGGTTGGGGACCTCTGAATCTTCCAGCCTGTTCCGCCTGTTAAAACATGAAAATTAACAGGCGACCTCCCGGAGCGCAGCGGATTGGCAGTTGACAGGTTTTTCGCCCACCTGTCGGCAACGAGATCGGCGAGAATGTCGGGAAGTTCACCACAACAGCTTCCTACGCGGATCCCGAGTGACGATCTACTGCCAAGGAGACGAATCCAGGATCTCCGCTGCCGGAGATCCCCCATCCGTCATCCGTTCAGTGCTTCCGCTTCACGGGGATGGACTTGAACTGCTGGGTAAGCTCGGTGAGCGACTGCTCGACGGCCATGCGCTCCAGCGAAGAGGCCCCCACGAAACCCACGGCATCGGTGTGCTCGTTGATGTAAGCGGCATCCTCCGGCGTGTTGATCGGGCCGCCGTGGCTGAGGTAAAGAACGTCATCCCGCACGCTGCGTCCGGCCTCGATGATCGCCTGGGTGCGCTTCGCCGCTTCTGGCAGGGACATGGTGGCATCCACCACGCCCACCGAACCGCCAACGGTGGTACCGACGTGCGCGATGATCACATCCGCGCCGGCTTCCGCCATCGCCTTCGCTTCTTCCGGGGCATCGACATAGACGATGCTGAAGAGGTCCATGCGGCGGGCGAGGGCCACCATTTCGAACTCCTTCTTCACGCTCATCCCGGTTTCCTCGAGGATCTGGCGGAACTTGCCATCAATGATGCAATGGGTCGGGAAATTGTTCACGCCGCTGAAGCCCATGTCCTTCACCTTGCCCAGCCAGTGCCACATGCGGCGGCGGGGGTCGGTGGCGTGGACGCCGCAGATCACGGGCGTCTCCTCGACGATCGGGAGCACTTCATACTCCCCGATCTCCATCGCCACGGCATTGGCATCGCCATAGGCCATGAGGCCTGCGGTGGAGCCGTGGCCGGCCATGCGGAAGCGGCCAGAATTGTAGATGATGATGAGGTCGGCTCCGCCCTTTTCGATGAACTTGGCGCTGATCCCGGTGCCGGCTCCTGCGGCGATGATCGGCTGTCCTTTCGAGAGCGTGTCGTGCAGGCGTTCGAGAACTTCAGCACGCGTGTAGGGGTTTCCTTTTCCGGTCCAAGGGTTCGGCATGCCGCATTGTATGTCCCACGTTCCCAAGCCCGTCCAGCGCGCGAGGTGTCCGGAGCCGCACATCCGCCTATCCTCCCTGCACACCACCCTCGACGGCCCGGCGCGGCTTTTCCATGGTGTCCGGAGCGCCCCATGCCAGAAGCCGATCCCGCCCCGAAAGACCGCCACGTGCTGGGGAAAGGCACGCGCTATCTGGTGGTGCGGGCCGACTCCGGGGACCCGCGGGACTGGCTGCAAAAGGGTCCGATCTGCCCGCTGCTGGCCCAGCATCACATCTCCCACGCCGGGATCATGGAGGCGCAGCCGGCGCTCGAGATCATCCGCAGCGACCTGAGCGGGACTTTCTTGCTGGCCTGCATCGCGGGCGAGGGCGTGGTGCTGGCCGATGGCGAGTGGAAGCGGCTGCGTGCGGGCCAAGCCTGCCTGCAGCCGCCCTTCGTGAGAAACGGCCTGAAATGCCTGCCGGGAAAGCCATGGAACTTCGCATGGGTGCGCTACCAGGAATCCCGGGAAACGAGACCGATCCTTTCGGCGCTCTCGCCAGTGACCGGTGCCTTCAATCCAGCGCCACTGAAAGCTGCGATCGAGGGGCTGCACGCGGAAGCGTCCTCAGCGAAGGGAGCCTCGGCGCTGCATCATTGGAGCGAGCTGATCCACCACTACGTGCTGCGCTTCGCCCAGCCACATCAGTCCGACGACCGCCTGTGGCGGGTCTGGCAACGCGCGGAAGCCGACCTCGCCCGGCCATGGAGCCTTGGAGAGCTGGCCGCGATCGCATGCATGAGCGAGGAACACCTGCGCCGCGTCTGTCGCAAGGAGCTGGGACGAACGCCGATGCAGCAGCTTACCCATCTGCGCCTGATGAGGGCGCGGCACTTGCTGTCCATCACGGATGACAAGATCGAGGTGATCGCCCGGGCAGTGGGCTATGAGAGCGTTTTCACGTTCTCGAATACGTTCAAGCAGTGGATCGGCTGGCGGCCTTCGGAGCACCGGAAGGGTAATCCCTGACCGGAGGTCGCGCGCCGAGACTGAGCTAACCGCGGTTTGCCTTGCAGATTCGGGGTGCCAGCAAGGCGGCTACCGCCGCGAGCAGAACAACCATGGCGAGAATCAGGGCCGGAGTGCGATTTGGCGCCGCCGGAGTCGGTTCTCTCGGGATGGTTGTGAGAACAGGCGACGCCTTGACGACGCGAGCAGGCGGTTCGACTGGCCCATGAATCGTAAACTTCCGGGGATCACCTTTGAAACGGAAGCTCCGAGAGCCATCCAGAACATCTCTTCCCCATCCTTTAAGAGCGGCGACATCAAGGGTGTAATATCCATACTTATTGCGCGGCAAAGGAAGATCCTCGATCATCTCGCAGATCGCAGAACCCGCTAAAGTGTCATTTCCTAACAAATCTGCTCCGCCCGGAAGATCGAAGAAATCTTGGGAGTCGTCCAAAAGTTCGATCAGCAGCTCCAGCATCACGACATCACGAAACTGCTGCATCTGAAAAAACACCCTCTGCCGTGCGAAATTATAGTCACCTAACTCGCGCCGCGTATTGGCTTCTCGCAGATTCAAAAGTTCGTCATTAAAATGGCGCGGGTAGTCATTGACCGATCGGATCGTTTCAGTGATTGCCGCCACCACTTCGCGGTGATCCGGCTCCATGGCCTCCCCCCGCTCGGCAACGGCTAGATAGGCTGCTGCTGCCATCACATTGGCTTGCGAGGGGTCGGAGCGAGCTTCGCCGAGTTTCTGTTCCGCGTTCGCTCGCCATTCTTTCGTCAAATCTTCCGCTCCGAGCGCCAAGCCGACGAAAAGCAGTAGCACAAAGGTAGCAGTTCCTAGCTTAATCATGAGCCTATTGCATACGACCTGCAACTACCTCCTGAGTGAACCATTTCTCAGCTTCGTCCCACTCTGGCTTCACAAGTTGTCTCCCGAAGTCCTTTAGATCCCTAACAGGAAAACCAGTCCCACTGTGCATAAGTCGATCTTTTGTATCGGTTCCCTCTAGAGGGGCAACACCAACAAGACTAGGATGAACCAAAAAAGGCGGGAGATAAGAATCTGGATACCCAGGACCCACTATCACATGACCCACCTCATGAGCAACCACCCCGATCAATCTCCCCACTTTAGTCGAACTTGAAGAATCATTTCGACCGGCACATACAAATACAGCTCGTGGATCGCGGAATGAAATACCTCTAACACCCCCCCTGCTCAATGGTAATTTTGAGGGTATCGCCTTGCGGCTCCACCAGTGAAATAGCGGTTGCCGGGACCAAATAAACATGAATATTGCTCACAACATCTTGAGCGCCTAGATCACGATGCATAAGAAACGGCTCTTGATTAACCCCAGAAGCAGTTTGAGCGTTGTAAACCTCACTTCCAAAATCCAAAATTCCAATCCAACAAGTCATACCATGATCCATATCCTCATGAGATAAATCAGGATTATAATCGGACATATGACATTCATTCCGCCTACTCGGGGAGAAACATTCAAAGGAACAGCAAAAAGGCGGCTGCGTTTCCGCAGCCGCCTGAAGTTTGATTCGATGGAATCGATCCGATCCGCTTAGAAGCCGACGGACACCTTCACACCGGCGACGAGGTGATCGTTGCCACCGAGGAGACCGGTGCCACCGACAGCCGGGGTCTCGGAGACGAGGTCGCTGTCAGCATCGACGTACTTCACGTAGGGAGCGAGGGTGAAGCCTTCGCGGAATTCCCAGGGAAGCTCAGCCTTCACGAACCAGCCTTGGAAACCATCGGCGGTGCCGACGGAACCGAGCTTGTCGGAAACCTGGCCACCGTGACCGTCAGCAATGCCAACGCCGGTGGAGAGGTTCAGCTTGAGGCAATCGTTGAACTCGAAGCTCTTGCTGAGCTCCGGCTGGAGGTACCAGCCATCGAGTTGATCGAAATCGTAGTAGTAGGTCGCGCCAGCGGTCACGCCCCAGCCCACTTCGACGCTGGCACCAAGGTACACTTCCTGGGTATCGGCGATGTCCGAATCCATGTAGGTGTAGTAGATGTAGCCAAGCTCAAGGGTCACGGGACCGATTTCCTTGCTGACAGCAGCGTAGAGATCGAGCTCGTTGAAGCTGTTGTCCACGACGGCTGCCGGGACGCCCGGGCCACCGCCAGGAAGGATGAAGGAAGAGCCGGAATCATTGACGGAGCCATACCAGAGGCCGCCGCTGAGAGCGAAGCCTTCGGCGATCTCGTAGTTCAGATCGACACCAGCTTCCACGAGGTCGCTGCCGAGGTCCACAAAGCGGAACTCGTAAATGTCGCTGTAACCGACGTGGACTTCCCCTTCAAGTTCCGCCGAGGCGTAGCCAGCCACAAGGGCGGAGGCAGCGGCCAGGGCGCCGACATATTTGGTGTGTTTGCGCATCTTGGTATTCGGTTGTTCGGTTGCTGCAAACCTCCGCGAACCAAGGCGATTGCGAGTTTCGAGGAGGCTGTTTGGCATCTTGCGAACCACGTGCTTTCGAGCACAACGGACGCTGCCTATCGGGGAAGTGATTAAGAAACCCTGATAGTAATGTCCAGCTAAAAGACCGTGGCCGGGTGGATGGCCGGGCGTCTAACTAGAGACCCCTTTCCGGTCTGGCAAGGCCGAAAAAGGGGCCCATTCTAGCAAACGCTCGATTGCAGAACTGCTTGAAATTGTGGCTCCGGGCGGGAGGATAATCTGCTAGAGCTGGCCGTCCCCTCCTTCACCGTTTTTCCTCTGCCCTGCCCCCCGCGAGAGAGGCCGGCGCAGGCTCCCCCGGGCGATGGAACCCGGACCGAAGCCCCGACTGCCGCCGACCCGTACCTGCACCGGCCCGGACTGCTTGTGACAGTGCAAAACGCCGCCCGTTCAAAGGTCTCCCCGGATTTTCGATGGGGGGAGCGAATGATCGGAGGGAAAGGTTCAGGTGACGTTTTCGCGGCTTGTCGCCTTCAAACGACTTCTGCGTGCCTTTCATGGAGGCAACGATCTGACCATCAACGATGAAACACAGATGGGGAGCGCTGGCACGCCATCTGCTTTTTCGGCGATTCAACAGTTAGGACTGAAAAAATTCCCGGCTGAACAATCCATCCGAAACCGAGTCGACATGAGCCTGAAAACACGATTGGCACGCGGCGCTTGTGCGTTTGCTGCCGTAGCAATGATGGTCCTGCCCCTGGCACCGAGTGCCCGCGCGCAGGAGGAAACACCTGCGCCCGCTCCGGCGGCGGAGGCACCGGCTGCCGCGGCAGCCACGCCAACCGTGGAAGAACGCCTGGCCGACATCGAGGCCTACATGAACAATGTGGCCCGTCCGGAAAAGACCAGCGGTGCCGAGTCGCTCGTGAAAGGCCCCGGCCCGGGTCACAATGCCTGGCAGATGGTTAGCACCGCGCTGGTGCTTTTCATGACCCTGCCTGGTCTGGCCCTTTTCTACGGCGGCCTGGTCCGCAAGAAGAACGTGTTGTCGGTGCTGGCCCAGTGTCTCGGCTGCGCGTGCATGATCACCCCGCTCTGGTGGCTCTGCGGTTACTCCCTGTCCTTCGGTGTGGATGCCAAGAGCGCCCTGATCGGTGACATGAGCAACGCCATGTTCAAGGGCGTGGATCCGGCTGCTGTCGGTGCCGGCTACTACTGGATCTCGGACGGCATGTGGGCGATGTTCCAGCTCACCTTCGCGATCATCACCCCCGCCCTGATCGTGGGTGCCATCGCCGAGCGCATGAAGTTTATCTCGATCATGGTCTTCATCCTCCTCTGGATGTTCGCCGTTTACTTCCCCTTCGCCCACATGGTGTGGTCGACCGTCGGCCTGATGTGCGGTCCGCTGAACCCGAATGCCGCGATCAAGGCGATCGACTTCGCCGGCGGCACCGTGGTTCACATGACCTCCGGTTGGAGCGCCCTGGTGCTCTGCCTGATCCTCGGCAAGCGCATCAACTATGGCAGGGAGCCGATGGCTCCGCACAGCATGGTGCTCTGCATGGTCGGCACCGGCATGCTCTGGGTCGGATGGTATGGCTTCAATGCCGGCTCCGCCCTCGGTGCCGATGCGATCGCTACGAACGCTTTCGTCACCACCACGCTCTGCGCCGGGACCGCTGGCCTGGCATGGGCCTTGGTCGAGTGGATCTTCAAAGGCAAGCCGAGCGTCCTCGGTTTCTGCTCCGGCATCGTGGCCGGCCTGGTGGTGATCACCCCTGCTGCCGGTTTCGTGGGTGCCACTTCCTCCATCATCATGGGCGTGCTCGCCGGTGTGGTCCCCTTCCTCGCGGTGGCTTACCTGAAGAAGATGCTCGGCTATGACGACGCGCTGGACACCTTCGGCGTGCACGGTGTGGGCGGCACCATGGGTGCGATCCTGACCGGCATCTTCGCCGACGAGAAGGTCAACTCGGTCGTGGGACCGCTCAAGGAAGGCCTGCTCATGAACCAGTTCAAGGCAGTCGCCCTGACGATCGTGTGGAGCGTAGTGGCCACCGCGGTGATCGCCCTGATCGTGAAGGTGGTTCTCGGCCTCCGTCCGGATGCCGAAACCGAGACCGCCGGCCTCGACCTCGCCGACCACGGCGAAGCAGGCTACGAGCACTAATCGACTCCCGACCAATCTCGCTCCAGCGGGCGGACCTTCACGGGTCCGCCCGTTTCCTTTTTTGGAGGGAGAGAAGGCCGTGACCAGAGGGAGAGTCGAAGCGCCTGCTTTACAGGATTTCATTTGCGCGCGGGCACTGCCGCCCGGTATGCCTGCGGCAGTGAAGCGACGCACTCTCCTCCTGCTCCTGGCGCTCGCGGTTTCTGTCGCTTTCGCCGCGTGGCAATGGCTGCGTCCCTACGACTGGAGTCCGGACCCCGCCGCGCGCTACCACATCGTCCACGCCGCGGTGGAGCGGGATCATTCCTACCTGTGGCTGAATCTCTTCCTGGAGCGGAATGACCAAGTCTCCCACGATCTAACAAAGCCGGTGCTTCTTCTCACCGCCGATGGCCGCGAGCTCGAACCGGCGGATACCACGCTGGGCGGCGACGAGAAGAGCGGCACTGATGCATTGGGCTTCCGTTTCTGGCTGCAGGAGGCGGATTTCTCCGGCCCGCTCAGGCTCCGCCTGAATGACGGGACCCTGCTGGTGCGCAAGCAATCCGGCACTCCCGGAGTGAATAAAGGCACGCCCCGGTATTTCACCTCTTCCAACTGGTAGCCGCACCATGGCCTGGCTTCTCGTCGACAACTCGAATACCCGCACGAAATTCGCGCTGGCTGATGCGGAGACCCTGCTCCCGCAACGCGCATGGCTGGCTACGGCTGAGATCTCTCCGGAATCCCTTGCGAAGACGCTCGCGGGATTCGAGTTCGAAGGCACGCTGCTGTGTTCCGTGGTCCCGGAGAAGGCCCGGATCCTCCGCGAAGTACTGGTTTCCCGGGGTCCGCTACATCCCCTCACCTATCAGAGCGATACGGGACTGGTGATCGATTATCCGCGTCCGGAGCAGATTGGTGCGGACCGCCTGGCGAATGCGATCGGGGTCAGTGCGCGGCACGGGGCTCCGGCGATCGTGATTGATTTCGGCACGGCCGTGACCTTCGACGTGGTGTCTGCCGGTCCCAGCTACTGCGGCGGGGTGATCGCGCCGGGACTGGGGGCCATGCAGGACTACCTCGGCCGCCGGACAGCGCTGCTTCCGCAGATCGAACTGGATGAACCCGCCTCCGCCATCGGGAAGTCGACGGTGGAGGCGATGCAAGCCGGAGCCGTCTTCGGCTACCGGGGCCTGGTTCGGGAGATCATTACGCGGCTGAAAGCTGAAATGGACGGCACTCCAGCGATCGTAGCGACCGGTGGCGACGCCGCGCTGATCGCGCGAGGCCTGCCGGAGATCGGCGCGGTGGATACGGACCTAACACTGGAAGGCCTCCGGCTGGCCGCCATACGAAATCTTCACTGAATCTTCACTAAAGTACGTGCCAAGACCGCTCGAAGTGGATACACAGTAGTCACCTAGCTATGCCTGATACCCCTCTCTCTATCGGTGTCGATTTCGGCGGGACCTCCGTCAAATTCGGCGTTCTGTACCGCAGCAATATCATCGATCAGGCCCCGCCGATCTCCACGCCCGATTTCGACGGGCCGGACGCCCTGATCGAGGCGATGCTGCGCGTGATCGGCGATCTGCGCGAACGCCACCCGCGGGTCGAGGCCGTGGGCGTCGGGGTGCCGGGCTTCGTCCATTTCGAGAAAGGTATCGTCCACAATCTCACCAACGTCCCGGGCTGGGTGGCCATCCCTCTCAAGAAGAAGCTGAGCGAGGCGACCGGTCTGCCGGTGGTGGTCGAGAACGACGCGAACTGCATGGCCTATGCCGAGTGGAAACGCGGCGCGGGCCGCGGTCTGCAGCATCTGGTGGCCCTGACACTGGGAACCGGCGTCGGCGGCGGTGTAGTGTGCAACGGCAAGATGGTCCGCGGTGCCCAATTCGGTGCCGGCGAGGTCGGCCAGATGTCGATCGACTGGCAGGGCCGCCGCGGCGCTTACGGCAACCTTGGTGCGCTGGAGGACTACGTGGGGAACAACGAGATCGGGGCCGACGCGCGCCAAACCTATCTGGATGCCGGGATCGAGCGCCACCTCGCGGAGTGCTCCCCTGCCGCGCTCGCCAAGGCTGCGATGGGAGGCGATGAAATCGCGCTGGCGATCTGGGACAGCGTGGCGGCGAAGCTGGCCACGGCGATCATGAACTGCTGCTGGCTGCTCAATCCGCAGGCCATCATCATCGGTGGCGGTGTGGCGAAAGCTGGCGATATCCTTTTCAACCCGCTGACGGCACACCTCTACGCGCAGCTTTCCGCGCCCTTCAAGGAGCACCTGATGATCCTTCCCGCGCGCTTCGGCAACGAAGCAGGCATGGTAGGTGCCGCGGCGCTGGCACTGGAGGAAGCCGGCGTGGTGCTGCAGCCTTGAGAGACGCAAGCGCTTTGATTCATAGGACCTGGCAGACCCCGGGTCCTATGAGTTGCCTTCCAATCCCGCGCCGGGAGAGGCCGTAGCCTTCGGCAGCTTCACGGTAAAGGCCGCGCCCTCGCCCTTCACGCTCTCCACGGAAATCACGCCGTCTTCCGCTTCCACGAGGCCACGGCAAATGGCGAGGCCGAGACCATAGCGGCCTCGCGAGCCGGTACGGGATTTGTCCGCGCGATAGAAGCGGTCGAAGAGATGCGGCAGGTCTTCGGGTGCGATGCCTGGTCCGTCGTCAGCGACCCGCAGGAAGACGTTCTCATCCGTCTCCCAGGTCGAGACCGTGATATTGCCGAATCGCTTGCCATAGAAGATGGCGTTCTCGGTGAGATTGGAGATTACCAGACCAAGGCGCTCCGGGCTGCCATTGACAGAGACGGGCTGAAGGTCTTGAAGCAAGCGGATGGAGCGTTGCTCCGCCAAGGTGCGGAGTTTGTTCGTCACCTTCCCAGCGACCTCGGCCAGGTCGAAAGGCAAGCCGCGCGCGGAGTCCGTGCCTGCATCCAGCCGTGCCAGCTCTAACAGAGCCTCGGTGAGTTTCTTCATCTCCCGGGCGGTCTCGAGATTTCCTTCCAGCGCTTCACGATAGTCGCCTGCGCTGCGCTCCCTCGAAAGCGCGGCCTGCGTCTCGGTGATCAGGACCGTGAGCGGCGTCCGGAGTTCGTGGGAGGCGTCCGAGGTGAATCGTTTCTGCTGGATGAAGCTATCCTCCAGCTTGGCGAAGGTGGAATTCAGCACCATGGCCAATTGGCCCAGTTCGTTGCCCCGGCGTCCTTCTGGAATGCGTTCCGAGAGATCGCCTTCCGAGATGCGACGGGCGGACGCCGCAATCTGCTCGATGGGGCGGATAGAGCGGCTGGTGAGCACCCAACCTCCGCCCAAGCCGACCGCGAGAACCACCAGGCCTGTTAGAGAAAGCCGCATGGCGGAATTCCGGATCGCGGCGAAATCGGATTGCAGCGGACGGCCAGCCAGCACGCATTCGCCACGCTCGGTGAAATGGTAGGCTTCGCGCATGCCATCGCGGTCGCGGAATTGCATCTGCGTGCTGCGTCCTTCCCGCGAGGGCATGGGGACATACTCGGGAGCGAGCGCCGATTTCTGCTGCCGGAGATCGTGATTCACCCAAACGCTGTAGTAGAAGCGGGCGACCGCGCCCTTTTCAGGGAACAGGGCTTTCACGTCATCCGGCACCCGGTCCTGGGGCATGTCCGGAGGAATTGGTAGCGGACCGTCCCGCTCCTCGGGAAACTCGCTCCTTGCGAAATCCGGCGGGGGACCTCCCGGACCACCCTTTCCGCCAGGAGGGCCTACGGGAGCGCCGCGAGCCGGACCGAAATCCGGCGGTGGCCCGAAGCGGTCCCCCTCAGGTCCGCCCCTGCCCTTCCCGAAACCGGGTGGAGGTCCTCCCGGCCCGCCCGGCCGGCCGCCGGGTGGGAGATCCGCGGGCCAACCCGGCGGTCCGCCACCGGTGCGCACTCCAACACCCAATGCCGCGCAGCGCTTCGCCAGCTCATCGTCGAGGCGGCGGATGCGCTCGTCCTTTTCCAACTGCCAGGAGGTGGCACCGAAGGCCACGAGCATCCCAATCAAGAGGATGCCCAGCCATAGCTGCATGCGCCAGCGGATGGAATCGGTCAGCATGGGGAGATCATTCGATGAGGTAGCCTTCGCCCCTGCGCGTCACGATCAGATCGGCGCGAAGCTTGCGGCGGATGCCATGGACATGGACATCCAGGAGATTGGAAAGCGTGTCTTCGTTTTCGTCGAAGAGGTGCTCGTAGAGTTGAGAGCGGCTGATCACCTGGCCGCGGTGGAGTGCGAGGTATTCCACGATGGCATACTCGCGGGCTGTTAGAGTGACTGGCTTGCCCGCCATTTCGACACGGCGTCCGCGGGTGTCGATCTCGACGTCGCCCACGACCAGCTTCGGATGGGATCGTCCGGCGTGGCGGCGGATGATGGCGCGGATCCGAGCGAAGAGTTCGTCCAGCTCGAAGGGCTTTACCAGATAGTCGTCAGCGCCGCCATCGAGCCCCTTGACCCGGTCGGTGGTGGCATCTCGTGCGGTGAGCATGAGGACGGGGGTCGCCTTTTCATTCCGGAGGCGGCGGAGGATTTCCCATCCGTCCATCCCGGGAAGCATCACGTCGAGTACTACGGCATCATAATCGCAGCTGAGGGCCTTGGAGGCGCCTTCTTCCCCCTCCTCCGCGGTATCGACCGCATAGCCTTCCTCCCGCAACGCCTTTGAAAGCGTGCGCAGGAGCCGGGGTTCATCCTCAACGATCAGAAGTCTCATCCTAGCAAGGGGCGCATCATGGCCGCGAGTAGCCTAGCACGTCCCGCATTAAGCTAGCATGAAAGTGTGATACCAAAATTACCCGGGATTTTTTCATGCTTAACCTTTGCTTAATCGACTGTGGGATACGGTGCGCCCATCGAAACGAACCCGATGAGCCGACCGATCCAACCCATTTGTCCCAGCCGCCGCGGCTTCCTCGCGAGCATGGGGCTGGGAGCAGCTCTGTTCGGCACACGGGGTCTGATGGCCGAGGAATTGTCGAAAGGCAGGATCGCCACTCCGGAGATGACGGAGGGCCCCTATTATCCGGACAAGATGCCCTTGGACACGGACAACGATCTTCTCATCATCAATGATTCGATCACTCCCGCGGTCGGCGAGATCTCCTGGGTCAGCGGCTCCGTGATAGATGCCTCCGGCCAGCCGATCCGGAATGCCACGATCGAAATTTGGCAATGCGATAGCAAGTCGTCCTACATCCACAGCCGCGGCCGCAATGCGAACGGTGAGGATGGGAATTTCCAAGGTTACGGACGTTATCAGACAGACTCCACCGGACGCTATCAATTCCGCACGATCAAGCCGGTCTCCTACGAACTGAACGGGATGTTCCGCGCACCGCACATCCACTTTGCGGTGAGCCGCAACGGCCGGCGTATCTTTACCACGCAGATGATGGTCAAGGGGCACGCCGACAATGCCCGCGACCATGTGCTTGGCGAGATCGCCGATGCGGCGGCGCGCCAGACGATCCTCGTGGATTTCCTTCCTGTCCCGGGCTCGAAGCTCGGGGAGCTGACGGCCAAGTTCGACCTGATCATCGGACGGACCTTGGAAGAAGGAGATGATCACAAGCTTCTTGGCGGCATCGGCAAGGCCGGTAGCCGGGGTTTCGGTGGTCCGCCTGGCCGGGGCATGGTTCGCCCCGGCGGAGGAGCAGGCGGATCACCTCCCCCGCCCGGCGAGCGGCCACCACCGCCACGATAAGATTTCTCAGGTAAGGGAGGCCCGCCTGGTTGTTGGCAACGTCTTTGCCAATGACGGAGGAGCAGGCGGGTCTCCTGCCCCCCATCGCTTCGCTTTTCTCAGGTAATAACGGAGGCCCGTCTGGTTGCTGGCAACGGCTTTGCCAACAACGGAGGAGCAGACGGGCCTCCACCCCCGCACAGCGGGGCATGCATCTTTCCTTTCAGTGATAAACGGGCCCGCCCGGTTGTTGGCAACGTCTTTGCCCGCGACGGAGGAGCGGGCGGGCCCGATTCCTTCACGACAAGATTTATCAGGAACACGGAGGTCCGCTTTGCTGGTGGCAAGGGTTTGCCAGCGGCGAAGGAGCAGGCGGACCTCCTTCCCCTCCCGGCGCTCTTCCCAATCAGGACCCGGAATCTAACAGAAAATCAAATGAACGGATCCAAACCCTTGCCCGTTTACATCCCGGTAAGCCGCCGCCGCTTCTTCAAAAGCATGGCCGCCGCTTCGGCGGCTTCACGCTTCCCGGCTTCATGGCCGAAGCGCTTACCCAGTCCCCTATCGTCACGCAGGGCCCCTACTATCCATTGGCGGACGATATCCCCTTGGACAAGGACAACGACCTGGTCCAACTCTCCGACAATCTGAATATCGCGGCCGGCATTGTGACCTACATCACGGGGCGGGTACTCGATGCCAATGGAGAACCGGTCAAGAATGCCTTGGTCGAGTGCTGGCACGCCGATCACGAGGGTGACTATGTTTACTCCACCGGCACCGGGCGCAATGCCGCCTGCGATGCGAACTTCGCGGGCTTCGGCCAATTTCTCACCGGCTCCAGCGGCTCCTTCCGTTTCCGCACCATCAAGGCAGGCCTCTACACGGGCAGGACACGGCATTTTCACTGGGGTGTCACCCTTCCCGGGCGCAGCACGCGCTCCTGCACGCAAACCGGCTGGAACGAGGTGGCGTATGCCAACAATGGCACGCAATGGACAACGCAGAACGCGAATGACAACGTTTTCGCGAGCCTGACGGCCGCACAGAAAGCGTCCATTCTCCTCGACTTTCTGCCCGTGGAAGGAACCACCACGGGTGAGGTCCATACGAACTGGGACTTCGTCAGCGGATATACCCCGGTGGAGCCGACCTATCCAGGTTCGGGAGGATTTGTCGCCACTGGCGAGCCGGTAGTCGGGCCTAACAACACGATCCGCTACAAGCTTACCTTTCCCGTTTATGCGGGATATTGCTACGAGGTTTACGGCAACCCCACCATGGCCGATCTGGAATGGGCAGCGCTGCCCTTCTCCCTCACCCAAACCGGCGCGATCGACCGTCACAAGCAGGTGGTCAGCGCCGAGGGGAGCCTCTCCATTTATGTGGAGGCAGCAGCATTGAAAGGCTTCTACAAGGTCGCCTTCCGCGTTCCCGGAGCGAATACCGGCACTCCGTGATTGTCGTCGAAACGGAAACGGGGGAAGGCACCCCAATCGGCCTTCCCCCGCGATTTACCGGATGAACCTCCGCAAGCGGAGCTTCACTCTTCTTCAACCCGGACAAATACCTTCTGCGCAACCGGCAGGGACACGGAGATGCTGTTCGTGCCGCTGGCATGACCCGCGATCCCGCTCTGGAGGACGTTCGACCAGTCGACCAAGTCGGTCGAGGTGGTAACGCGATAGGTCCGTGCGGTGCTGGAGCTCCAGTTCAAGGTGGCGGAAGGCGTGGCACCTCCTGTCACCGTGTAGGACGTGAGAACTGGCGGTGCCACCGGCACGCCTTCCACGAGCTTCCAACGGGTGACGTCGTGCGCTTCGAAGAAGCCGCCCGTGCGCGCCGTGAAGCCGGCGTATCCGAGACCTTCCTCATTCACGGCAAAGGCGTCCGCGAGATTGACCTCCAGGTTGGCAATCACCAGCACGCCTTCGAAATAGACGTCCAGATCGCCAGGCACGTAGGTAATGCGGACCTTGTAGGGAGCCACATTGCCATCCGTGCGGGTGAGGTCTTTGGCTTCAGGTGTGCCACCAAGGGTGATCTCAGGGAAGTCCGCGAGATTCACCGATTGCAACAGGCTCTGCCCATCGCGCACCTCGATCGTCGCCGCACTCGGCTCGGCTTCGTTCTGGTGAGTATCAAAGGTGATATTCAGCGCATTGGCAGGCAGGCCGTTTTCCTGAGTATCCGGCGGGAAGGCCTGTGTCCGCAGCGGGTCGTTGTGAATGACAAAGGCGATACCATCGGCACCCGCGTTGTTCGTGGTCGTGAGGGTTACAAGATGCAGGTCGAAGTTCGTCTCGAAGCCCTCCGAGAAATCCAGCCGCTTCCGGAACCAGGCAGCACCGGTGACGCTCCCCTCATCCGGGGTGATCCGGAGACGCTTGAAGTCTCCCGGGGCCGGACGATTCGCGAAGTCATTGAGGATCTCCGATTGGCCAAGCAGGGCAATTTCGTCGCCCGCCGCATCGAAGTTGGCGTAATCGATCTCATCGATGGCAGGGTCAATCACGTCCACCTCCACCGAGGATGTGGCCACCAGCGCACCCGCCGATGTGACGGTGAGCGTGTAGGTCGTATCCGCCGTGGGCGAGACATCCATCGAGCCGGAAGCAGCAACGCTATTTCCGTTGAGGGTCACCGTGACACCACCGCCGGATCGCCATACCAGCGTCATCGGCTCCCCGGAGATCACCTTTGTTTCGCCGCTCATCGTGGCGAAGGGAATCAAGGAAGCACCCGGGAGAGGCACGTCCGGGATGTAGGTTTTGCGCGCCAAGGTGATCGGAGCATCGAAGGCCGTGAGGTTATCGATCATCGTCCAATTCTCCAGGTCGTCGCTCCCTTCAAGGATCCAGCGCACTGGATCGCGAGCCTCGGCGTCATTGGCGGTTGCGAAGCCGTAGGAGTCGAAGGTGGTGGGTTCCGTAAATTCGAGAACGACCGCTCCCTTGCTAAAATCGAGCCACTTCGTATCGAGGTTATTGTCGATCAGCTTGTCCGGACCTTCGGCCCCCGGGCTGTTCCCGCCTTCCTCGTTGGAAGCTGCAAAGACCGGCAAGACCGTGGCTCCGTTTTTCAGGAAGAGTTCTGCCAACTGGATACTGTTGGCATTCTGGTCGTCGCGCAACTTGACCGGGGTGAAGCGCACATACTGGTAGGTGGCCGAGCCCCCTGCCACGGTCCGCACCGTGGTAGTCACTGTCGGAGCTCCGAAGGAATTGGTGGCGGTCAGCGTCAGCGGGGTATCGGTGTTGTTCGCCAGCGTGAGGACCTGTGATCCCGTACCGGCCACAGTACCATAACCACTAAGGGTCACGGTATCGGCAAGAAGGGTCGTCCAATTCGCAGTAACGTTTGTCGATCCGTTGATGGCCACGAACTTGCTCGTGCTGAACGCAGTGATCTGGGGTGCGATCGATTCCGGAATGATCCAGCCGACCTCGTAGGTTTTCCGCACCGTGGTGATGGCCTGGTCTGCGCGCACATCCAGAGGGATCCAGTTGGTTCCATCGTCGCTGCCGTAGAAGAGCCAGCTCACCGGATCGCGCTCGGGTGCGTCATTCGCCGTGGCGAAGTTATATCCGTCGACGGTGACGGCGCTTCCGAAGTCGAAGACTAGCTCCTCCTTGTTGAAGTCGAGCCATTTGGTCTCGACGCTGCCATCCTTTACGTTCGCAGGAGGCTCACCGCCCGGGCTGTTGCCGCCTGGATTGGTCACCGTGACGCTCGTCATGGGAAGGACGGTGGCTCCCAGCTTGAGCTGGAATTCCGCCAGCTGGATGCTGTTGGCAGCCCCTCTCAACTTGGTCTGCTCGAACTTGAAGTAGCGGTGTGTCTTTTCGGCTGCTTCCAGCGAAGTAGCTGTGGCAGCCGTGAGGATGAGGGCAAACGCCCCCCTCCCCCACAGGGGTATATTTTGGGTTTTCATGGGTTTGAAAAACGGGACTTGGGCTTTCCCGCCACCTCCAAACGCCTACCCCAAGGCTAATGGTTTAGTCTTAGTTGAAATATTTTTCAAGTCGGCCCGCAAAAGCATGGATGGTTCACCCCGCCAGCATCCCGGAATGCATCAGGTGCTCTTCCAAGCGGTCGAAGTTTTCCTCGTTCTTCTCGGCAATAAGATCCGCCATCTTTGCCGACTGCTCCTCGGATTCAAACCTCATCCGCCAGGTCAGCCGGGTTCCTCCTGCTTCATCCTGATAAATCATCGTCATCCGAAAGCCATGCACGGGATCGATGTGCTTGAAGACAATGCGCTCCTCCGGGACCACTGCGATGAAGTCCTTCTCATTCGGATAGCAGGTCCCGTTCGGTCCATGCATGGTGAAGCGCCATCGTCCCCCGGACTTCGGTTCGAAGACATCAAAGGTATTCCGAAATCCCTTAGGCCCCCACCAGCTGACGAGTTGCTGGGGATTCCTGAAAGCCTCGAACAAGACCGCCCGAGGTGCTGGAAACACCCGCGAGGTGACAATCTCCCGGAGATCCCGGAGCAAGGCCTCCAGCCGCACGAAGCTAAGGGACCAGCCTGCCTCCATCCCTGCGAGAAGACGCGCTGCAGCGGAGGTCTTCTCGATCACGTGCACACGCAGGGATAGGGAGGTCCTGCTGCCATGAGCGGTGCATTCCACCGTCGTCCGCAACTTGAGCATCGCTCTGCCCGTGTCATCCAGAGCGGCGCTGGTAAACACCAGCCTTCCCGGGACCTCGATTTCCTCAACCGCACCGGTCATCGGATAGACGACGCCATCCGGCGCGCGCAGATCGATCCGGATTCCACCTCCCGGCCTAGCTTCGAATTCGCAGACGGAGGTTTTGAAGTCCTCTGGTCCCCACCAGCGGGCAAGAAGCGAGGCGTCGGTCCAAGCATCGAAAACTTGGTCAGCAGGAAAAGGAAACTCACGATCAAGGGAACAGGCAACGGGGGTGGAATCAGGCGTCATTGCAGGGCGTTTGTTACAGTCTAATTAAAATGTTTGTTTTACGGGCATTTTGGCAGTGCTGCCCAAAAACCCGACGAACCAAGCACCGGAGAGAGGACATGCAACCGGCGATGACCGATTTTACTCCAAAGGAACCATCCGCCATCTGCCCGACGGGGATTGACCCCGGGGGGGGATTTCCCTAGTCGAAGGCCGGTCAAAAAGACCGACACGTCCATGCCAGAGGTGCCCACCATCATTTACACGAAGACCGACGAAGCGCCCGCGCTCGCGACCTATTCGCTCCTCCCCATCATCCAGGCTTTTACCAAGCCCACCGGCATCGCGGTGGAAACCCGGGATATTTCCTTGGCCGGGCGGATCATTTCCCAGTTCCCGGACCTGCTACCGGATAACCTGAAGATCGCTGACCACCTGGCCGAGCTGGGGGCACTGACGCTCAAGCCGGACGCGAACATCATCAAGCTGCCGAACATTTCGGCCTCTGTGCCGCAGCTCAAGGAAGCGATCGCGGAACTCCAGAAGAAGGGCTACCCCCTGCCGGACTACCCGGAGAATCCTCAGACCGAGCAGGAAAAGGATGCCCGTGCCCGCTATGACAAGGTGAAGGGCTCCGCCGTGAACCCGGTGCTGCGCGAGGGTAACTCCGACCGCCGCGCGCCGAAAGCCGTGAAGGACTACGCCCGCAAGCACCCGCATTCGATGGGTGCCTGGAGCGGCGACTCGAAGACCTCCGTGGGCACCATGGGCAAGAACGACTTCTTCTCAAACGAGAAGTCGGTGACCGTCTCCGAAGCCACCGACGTGAAGATCGAATTCACGGGTGCCGATGGCTCGGTGAAGGTGCTCAAGGAAAGCACCCCGCTGAAGGCCGGTGAAATCCTGGATGCCACCTTCATGAGCAAGGAGGCACTGGTGAGTTTCCTGACAGGCCAGATCGCTCAGGCGAAGGCCGACAAGGTGCTCTTCTCGCTTCACATGAAGGCGACGATGATGAAGGTCTCCGACCCGATCATCTTTGGCCACGCGGTGGAGGTTTTCTTCAAGGATCTCATCGCCAAGCACGCCGCGACGCTGAAGGAGCTGAATGTGGATTTCCGCAACGGCTTCGGCGATCTCGTCGCCAAGATCCAATCGCTTCCGGCCGACAAGAAGGCGGAGATCGAAGCGGACATCCAGGCCGCCTACGCCAGCGGCCCGGCCCTCGCGATGGTGAACTCCGACAAGGGGATCACCAACCTGCACGTGCCGTCCGATGTGATCGTGGACGCTTCCATGCCGGCCATGATCCGCGCCGGTGGCAAGATGTGGGATCAGGCTGGCAAGACGCAGGACACCCTGGCGGTGATCCCGGATAGCTCCTACGCCGGCATCTATCAGGCCGTGCTCGATTTCTGCAGGGCGAACGGAGCTCTCGATCCGAAGACCATGGGCTCCGTGCCGAACGTGGGACTCATGGCGCAGGCTGCAGAGGAGTATGGCTCGCACAACAAGACCTTTGAAGTTCCTGCCAAGGGCACGATCAAGGTGACCGACTCCAACGGCACGGTGCTGCTGGAGCACGCCGTGGAAGCCGGCGACATCTGGCGCGCCTGCCAGACCAAGGACGCCCCGGTCCAAGATTGGGTGAAGCTTGCCGTGAATCGCGCCCGCGCGACGGGGTCCCCGGCTGTCTTCTGGCTCGATAAGAACCGCGCGCATGACTCGCAGATCATCGCGAAGGTGGAGAAGTATCTGAAGGATCACGACACCGCCGGACTCGACATCCAGATCCTGGCTCCCGCCGAAGCTTGCAAGTTCAGCCTCGAGCGCATTGCCAAGGGCGAAGACACGATCTCCGTCACTGGTAACGTGCTGCGCGACTACCTGACCGACCTCTTCCCGATCCTCGAAGTTGGCACCTCCGCAAAGATGCTCTCGATCGTCCCGCTGATGAATGGTGGCGGTCTCTTCGAAACCGGGGCCGGTGGTTCCGCGCCGAAGCATGTCGAGCAGTTCGTCGAAGAAAACTACCTGCGCTGGGATTCCCTTGGTGAGTTCTTCGCGCTGGCCGCTTCTTTCGAACATCTCGCGGAAACGCAGAAGCACGCGAAGGCAAAGGTCCTCGCCGATACGCTGGATGCTGCGAACGGCAAGTTCCTGGAGAACGACCGCTCACCGGGCCGCAAGCTCGGCACGATCGACAACCGCGGCTCGCACTTCTACCTCGCGCTCTACTGGGCGGAGGCGCTTGCGGCTCAAAACGACGACGCCGAGCTGAAGGCCATCTTTGCTCCGATCGCCGGGAAGCTCGCTGAGAACGAAGCCAAGATCGTGGAAGAGCAGCTTGCCGTGCAGGGCAAGAAAGTGGACATCGGCGGCTACTACCAACCGGATGACGAGAAGGCTTCCGCGGCCCTGCGTCCTAGCGCCACGCTGAACGAGATCCTCGCTTCGATCTAAGTTCCGATTATCTCACGGAAATCCCGGCAGCGCTGGTCGTTGCCGGGATTTTTTTTGCATCCAGTATCACCCTCCCTTCTTCGGCTGATACGCCACCTTCCCTGCGGGCAGCCCTCTCTTCAAAATCTCCTCCGCCTTCCGGATCTGGGTATCGATGCCCTTCCGCAAATCTTCCGGATCATAAGGCGTCACTTCATTCGGTGGCACTCCGATTCCCTCGATCCCCTTCCCTCCGTTGAAGCGTCCCTTGTTGCTTGCCACGGCGTAGTAGACCTTGAACATGCCGCTTGGAACTTCCAGACGGTCCTTCGATGACGACATGCCTGCCGTCGGCGTGTCCCCGATCATCCACGCACGTCCATCCTCCTTGAATTGCCCGGCCACCGTCTCTCCGGCCGACCTCACCCCGGCATCCACGATGACGACCATCGGTCCCGCATAGGGATTGGGCCCGGCACTCTGGTATTGCCGCCACTTCTCCCCACCCGGCACGAAACGCCCGAAGACCGCGTCGTGATCGCAGCCACCGCCGCCATTCGCGCGGCAATCCAAGATCAAGCCGGGCGCGTCGCCAATCTCCTTAAGCATGACATCCAGCTGCTCCGGGAGTTCCCCCGGCACGTCCCGGAGCTGTATGTAGGCCATTCCGCCTTCCGTCTTCCCATACATCTGCCGCCCGATCGTCTTCACGTTCTTCGGGGGAAACACCGGACCGATTGGCACAAAATTCGGTCCGCCGCGGCGCACGATTTTCACGGTCTCCCGCTTCTTGCCATCCAGCAGTTGGAATTCGATTTCCTCTCCTTCCCAATCCGCCAGCCCGGTATGGCAGGCATAGTACATGGCCGCGTGGTCAGTGCCATAGCCCCGCTCGTCGCAGAGGCGATCACTAGCGGCCTTCAAGTATTCCATGGCCGGCTTCCCATCGATCTTCACCACTTCCATCCCGGCCTTCACGCCCGCTGCCTCGGCATCGCCAAAGGCCGTGCGAACATACACCTTCTCTCCGATGATCACGAGATGCACCCGGGGGCCAGTGAAGCGCCGGCCTTTCGACTCATCCGGATACTTTACCGTGGGATCGACCAAGCCGGCATGGCCGTCCTTCAGGCGCGCTACGAGCCGATTACAGAGCTTCAGGTGATCCTCGTCTGACTTCACCTTCTTCACCGCCGCCTTGAACTCGGCACTCACCTTCTTCCAATCGATATGCTTCGTCTGGAAGAAGTGCCCTGCTTTCTTCGGCAATTCCGCGAGCATGAAGTCCACATCCTTCGCGTAGACGTCTGATTTATTCTCTGCCGCCAACGGAACGAGGCATGACAGCCAAGTCACAGCCGCCATTATGAAACCGAAACCGGGAAGCTTGGTTCTCATGCTATGCAATTGAGCCGGTCCCGTGAAATAGACCAGAAGATACTTGGACATCCACCGCTTGACTCACCCTCCGCTCCGCACTTCGCTCTGCCCATGAACATCGCCCTGATCTCCGCAACGTGGCATGCCGATCTTCTCGCCATCGCCGCCGGTTCCTGCAAGGAAGCCATCGGCAGCACCGCGACCACCACGGACTTCACCGTCCCCGGTGCGTTGGAGATTCCCCTGCTCGCCCAAACCTTGGCGAAGACCGGCAAATACGACGCGGTGATCGCGATCGGCCTGATCGTCGATGGTGGGATCTACCGCCACGAGTTTGTCGCAGATGCCGTGATCTCCGGGATGATGCGCGTGCAACTGGACACCGGGGTGCCAGTCTTTTCCTGCGTGCTCACGCCGCAGCATTTCGATGAAAGCGAGGAGCGCCTTTCCTTCTTCCGGGATCACCTTGCCATCAAAGGCCGCGAGGTCGGCAATGCCTGCCTGAAGATGCTCGATGTCCTCGCAAAGGCGAAGGCCTGAGGAGTTTCAGACTTCCTCCAGCTTTGAAGTCGCATCGCCAAAGGCCGCGAGCTTAAGCCCCATCTTGTCCATGATGGAGAGGTGCAAGCGGCACATCTGGCGCTGGGAATCCTTCAGGTAATCCAGCACCCTCCCGCCATGGATACTGCCGCCACCACCGCCGAGCATTACAATGGGTAGCTGGCTGGCATCGTGATTTCCATTCAACATGGAGGAGCAGAATAGGATCATCGAATTGTCCAAGGCGGTCCGTTCGCCTTCCTGGATCGCATCCAGCTTCCGCGCCACGTAGGCGAGTTGATCGGTGAAGAATTGATTCACCTTCAGCCAATCGTCTGTGTCCGTGTGTGAAAGCAAGTGGTGGATCATGTAGTCCACCCCGAGATTCGGGAAGCGCAGCGCGGAGTGGTCGTTGTTCAGCTTTAGCGTGCAGATGCGGGTGGTGTCCGTCTGGAAGGCGAGCACGAGGATATCGCACATCAGCCGCATGTGCTCGGCGATGTCCTGAGGGATGCCATCCGGAGGACGCGGGATATTCGGTGCAGACAAGGTCGGCCGCCATCCTTGCAGTTCATTGCGCTTCCCCGCGTTCTCGATGCGGCGCTCCACTTCGCGAACCGAGTCCAGATACTCGTCCAGCTTCTGGCGGTCCCGTCCGCTGATTTCCCGACGCACGTCTTTCGCGTCCTCCATCACGGCATCCAGCACGCTGCGGTCTCCGCGGCTTCCGGTGTCCTTGAAGAGGTGATCGAAGGCCAAGGCCGGATACACCTCGAGCGGTGTCGGCGTCGTCGGCGAGCTCCACGAGATGTGGGAGCTGTAGAGCATCGAGTAATTCTTGTGGACGGAGGGGTTCGACTTCTCGCAACCCAGCACCAGGCTCGGCACCTTGGTCTCGCGTCCGTAATGCTGCGCGAGCAATTGGTCCACGCTGGTAGAGGACCGGATCTCGCCGCCCGATGCCAGAGGAGCACCGGATAGCAAGTTTCCCGTCTGCGAGCTATGGATGTTTCCCTTCAGAGCCTCCGCATTGTAGAGGCCGCGAATGAAGAGCATTCTCTCGCGGAAATCATGCACCGGCTCCAACACCTTGCCGAGTTCCATCGATTTACCCTCGCCCTTCGCCCACCATTCGCGGGAGTGGAAGCCATTTCCGGCAAAGAGAACGGCCAGACGCAAGGGAGCCTCGCTACCCGGCTCGCGGCCTTTCGGCTCATCGCCCCAGACCGTCATGGATTCCATCCATGGCAGGGCCATCGTGACTCCAGCTCCACGGAGGAAACTACGGCGGTTCAGTCGATGCGGAGTCATGGTTATTCAGCGGTTCAGGGTTTGCTGCGGATGTTCCTTTCCGCGGATCTCACGGAATTGCGGGCTGCGCACGATCATCCGGATCACCACGCCCACCCGATGATCGTTTTTGGAAAGCTCTTCCTGCATGGCATCGAGCAGCGGTGCATCACTCAACAACACACCACGGCCCAACGCATAGCCTAGCAGCTTCCGGCAGAACTGGCGCGTGAAATCGCTCCGCCTGTCCCCGGCGAGGTAGGCTCTCAGGCCATCGATGCCCGCGAACTCCGTGCCGTTGGCCAAGCGGGATTTTGCATTCACCGGCAAGCCCGTGGCGTCCAACTCGCGCCGCCGTCCGATCGCGTCGTAGTTCTCCAAGGCGAAGCCGAAGGGATCGATTCGCACGTGGCAGCGCGCGCAGGCCGGGTCCTTGCTGTGCATCTCCGTCAGCTCCCGCTCGCTGAGATTTGCGGGCGGCTGTTCCGGCAAGACCGGAACATCCTTCGGTGGAGATGGCAGGTGCTCACCCAGCAAGGTCTCGCAGACCCAGGTGCCGCGGAGGATGGGACTGGTGCGCGAGGCGCCGCTCTGCTTCGCCAGCGTCGCGCCAAAACCGAGCACACCGCCGCGCCCGAGCTTCCTCACGTCATCAACCCTCTGCCACTCCGGTCCGCTCACGCCTTGGATGCCATAATATTTTGCAAGCGCTTCGTTCACGAAGGTGTGGTCGGCTTCCAAGAGATCGAGCACCGACCCATCCCGCTGGAAGAGATCGGTGAAGAAGCGGATTGGCTCTTCGTTCAGGGCCTGCCGGATCCCTGTGAATTCGGGGAACACCGTTTCGCTTTTCTCGTCCAATTGATCGAGTCCGCGCGTGTGCAGCCACTGTGCACCGAACTCTGTCGACAAGCGGCGCACTCGGGAGTCGCGGCTCATCCGCTGCGCTTGGGCTGCCAGAACCTCCGGATCCATTAAGCGTCCATCCTTCGCCAGAGACAGCAATTCAGCATCCGGGGCAGTGCTCCACAGGAAGTAGCTGAGGCGCGATGCCATCTCATAGCTGCTCACCGGCGAGGCCTTCGATCCCTCGCCCTGTTTCTCAACCTTATACAGGAACGCCGGGGCAGTGAGGATGCGCGCGAGCAAGAGCCGGATCGTTTCATCGTGGTCGATCTCATCTGACCTCAGCTTTTGATAGAGTCCCCGCAAGCTTTCCTCCTCCGCGGGCGTGAGAGGCCGACGCCAGGCTTTCCGGGCCACGTCGATGGTCGACTGGAGGTGGACCGGCTCCGCCTTCACCTGCTCTTCGCGGAAGCGCTTGGCACCATCCATGATCGGCTGGCGCATCGGCTCGAAGCCACTGGGATCACCGCCCTGCGTCACATACTGCCAAAGTTGCTCAAAGGCATCAACCAGTTTGAGCGGGGCCAAGCTTACGACCTGCAATTCATTCCAGAGGCGGTCCAGCTCCTCAACCTCGGCCTCATCCAGCATCAGCCGGCGCAACTGATCATCTTCACGATAGAAGAGCTGCAGCGTGACCACTTGATCCACAGGCACGATCTTCGAGTAGCACAGCGCGGCGGGAAAGATCTCGCGGAATTCATCGAGCCCCTCGACGACACGCGGACGATCCGCTCCGCTCTCATGAATCAAGATCGGCTGCAAGGAAGCGGGAGAAGCGTCCATTCGGGCAAGGCGTGCATCGACCTGCACCGTGCCGCCGAGTCCGCGCAACGGATGAACCCTTGCCTTCGCCACGAACTCCGCGCCTTTCGCAAGCTGAGCGGGAATCCTGAACTCAAGTTCGGATGGTGCTTTCGCCCCGATGTCTCCCGCGGCGGAATGAAGATCTTCCGCTTCTGCCGCAAGCCAACCGAGGGGTCCGCGCCAATCGCGTGCCCTTTCCCGGAATGCACGGTCCGCGACATTCTCCACCGCGACCTCGCTCACCAGAAGTTCCTTCACGGCTTGTGCTGCAGAGTTCAACACCTCATCGCCCTCTCCCGCGAGCAAGGCATCACGCCATTTCGCGAAAATGGATCCAGAAGCGAAAATCTCGATCTTCTTCCCGACAGAAGCATTCGCACAGAAGTGCCAGACATCGGCATTCCCAGCGAGATCGGGCAAGGGATTGCCCTTGTGCAAGCGATCCACCACTTCCTTCGCCAGATCCCAGCTGCTGCCACCGCCGACGATGCTCAGGTCGACTCGCGTCGTATCGCAGATGTGCTGTCCATCGCGCGGATCGATGGAGAGCTTCACGAGATCTCCTTCCGCGACTTCACACTCGCTACTCTCGAAGGCCTGGTTGCCACCGTTATCCATCAAGTCCGCTGCAATGCCCGTCACACCATTGCGCTGGATCAACTCCACGCGCCATGCCACGCCGTTTCCGCAATTTGCATCGGCATCCGCCACGCTTCCCTTGATGCGAATTTTTCCGGAAATGGGGCTGCGCCATGCGACGTTGGCTTCAAGCGAGGGAGAAGGATGAACCAGAACCGATCGCGGTGGAACTGTCAGCGTGCTGAAGCGGGCCGTTTCGGCAGAACGGTTCACCGTGATGCTCGGAGTCTCCGGCGAGCCCAAGGCTTGCACCGCCGGATTGCCTGCGACGTCGGTGATCTTGTCTTTGAAATGGCCGCTGATCGTCGGCGTTCCTTGTTCACCCAATCCCGCAAACTTCAGCCATCTCTCCAGCAGATCAGGATCCAAGCCTCGTGCTTCGGCAACTTGCCGTGCTTGCTTTCCATCCCGATGCACTTCGGTGAGAGCAGCGAGGTAGACATTTACACGATCAAGCTCTGATGCCATCCGACCTCCCACGGCCTTTGCCAATGGAACCGCATCGCGGAGTGCGACATCGGACGAATCCGGCCTCGTGATGCGGGCATTCTCCCAAAGCACCTCGTCGCCCACATTGCCATCTCCGGCATCGGAGACACTCAGCTTGAGCACCACATCCTCGCCGCCCTTCGGATCGAGCTTCACCCGCAGTTCCTGCGCTCCAGTCACCGGTGTCACCGCCTCCAGCCATGAGAGAGGACCATCCTTAATGCCGATGTGCCCGATGGTATTGAACTTCCAGAGCGCATGCTGCCACTGCTTCACCGTAGCGGCCAAGAGGACCTCTTCTCCTTGCTTCGCGGCCTTCCACTGCTGCGAGATCACATTGAGGGGAAATGAAGGAGTTTCCGCATTTAGAACCTGCCACAAGGATTGCAGATACTTCGAGCTAAGCCCACGGTCCTTCGCAATGCGGGCAAACTCTCCCTTCGCCAACCTCTCGCCCTCCTCCAAGGTGGCGGCAAAATACCTTTCCAAGGGAATGACGCCGCCATCCAGCGTGTCGAACTTGATGCCCTGAAGATTGAGTGCCTGCCCCTCACCGGTCACCGCGTAGCGACTGTAGATCGCGCGGATGGCCGCGAGCTTCGCATCGGTCCAATCTTGCCGCATCGTGCTTTCAGAAAACTCGATGCGATCCGGCAAGAGCACCGCATGCGCGGCGACTTCCTTCGCGGCATCCAGATACTTCCCCACCAAGGCCGGCGACATCACGAGAGCGGCACCCGCATTCGTGAACCCTTCGCCCGCGGCACCATCCACCGGAAATTCCCGAGCGGGATCCAACGAGGACACGCCAGTCAGGTCGCGCAGGGTCCATGTGTATTCGGCATTCGAAAGCCGCCGCATGACGACGGGTCCCGGATCCCCGGCGTCACGCCGAGCGACCTCGCCGAGCATCCCACGCGTCCATGCGAGCAGTTCTTCTTTCTGCTCCGGGGAGGGTTGCCGCTTCTTCTTCGGCGGCATCTCGCCAAGTTCGATCTGCTCGATGACCGATTCCCAGACGGCCGGATCTTTCATCACCGCCTCCAGCGTCGAGAAACGCTCCAGATCGAGATCGCCCTTCTGCTCATCCTCCGAATGACAATCGAGGCAATACTCGCCCAAGAGCGGGCGGATCTTCTCGTCAAAACGCCCCGCAGCCTCCGCGGCGGAAACACGCGCCGCGCAGGCAAGCAGCCACGCAATCGTGAAATGAAGTTTTCGCGTGGCTGCCATCCAAGCCCCTACGGACCTGGCACGTGGAATTTGTCGGGATGACGAACGATCACACCCCGCGGCGCAGGTCCAGATAGCGGCGCATCGCCGCGATCCGGTTTTCCACGCCGAGGCGCTGGAAGACCGCTTCGAGGTGCTTTTCCACAGTCCGGGGGCTGATCCCCAGAATGATTGCAGCCTCCGCACTCGTCTTGCCCTCCGCGATCCAATCCATGATTTCGCGTTGCCTGCGGGTCAGAATCGACATTGCCTCCTCGGTATCGGTATCGGCGCCCGGCACCTGATATAAAAGGATCATCTCCCCATTAAGCTTCGGCAGAACCTGGACGGGGATCTCCCCGCCGCCGAGATCCAGCTTCACTTCGACCATCTTCGCGGTCACGGGGTTTTCCCATGCGGAGTCCAACTCGACTTCCAGCGAATTGATCCGCTGCTCGCTGAGCTGATAGGTCGCCTCATCGGGACTCCACCAAGCTTCCGTCAGCCTCACGGCCGCGTGGTTCAGCGGGAAAATCTCGCCCGGTCCCTTGGTCACGAAAACCGCCATGTGAGAGCCAGCACGCGCCATCAGGATCTGCTGCCGCACCGCCATCTCCACGTTATGCGCCTCCATCTTGTCCAACACGCCGCGGGCGGTGAGCAGGATGGCATCGAAGCGCTCGCGTGCCTGGAAGGCGTAGGTGCGGTTCCTCAGGTAGCAATTGATGTAGGCGCTGCGCCGCTTCCCGGACACGAGCAGTCCGAAGAGCACGTCGTTCATCGCCATGTCCCCGAAGACCTTCTGCACGAACTCGCTTTCCCGATATTCAGCAGGAGCAATGTAATCGCTCATTGCAAAGCCGAGATCTCCCGGATCGTTGAAGTCCACCCGCTTGTAGATCGGATGCTGCCCCGTGAGATTGTTGATCAGGTCCATCCGCTCCGCCAAACGCTTCGCGATGGGACCGTGATCTGAAATCCGGCAGATCCCCTTCAGCGGAGAGGACTCCATGATCAGCACCTCATCGGCCCCGATGAGATGGGGAAGCTTCGCGACCAAAAGATCAACGAGATCGTCAAAATTGGCCGCACGATAGATCGCCCGGGCGAGATCGAAGTAAGATTTTCCAAGCACGATGTTGGGATGCTTTCTCGGAAGAGGAAGGTACGTAATCTCCCGTAAGTATCAACACGCATTGTTGGAGAAGCCCATCCATGGCATTAGATTCTCATCGCAAACGCGTCCCCTCCCTCTATCGCGTCCGATTTTGCGAACAATTTTCTCACTTTCCCTGGGGGGGGAAAAGATGGCCCCGTCGGTCCTTGTGACTGGCGGGGCCATTCACTTGAATCCGCGGGCACTCTCCGATGCTTCTCGCCTTTTACAAGCCCTATGGCGTCTTAAGTCAATTTACGCCCGATCAGCCAGGCCAGCGGACCCTCGCCGAATTCGGATTTCCGAGAGACGTCTTCCCGATTGGGCGTCTGGACCAAGATTCGGAGGGGCTGATCTTGCTTGGAAATGAAAGGGCGATCGTCAATCGGTTGCTCGACCCCAAGCATGGCCACCCCCGCACCTATCACGTGCAGGTGGAGGGCCTGCCAGACGCTGCCGCCTTGAAGCGCCTCTCCGCCGGGGGGGGCGACCTGAAGGGGCACAAGACCCTGCCCTGCCGCGCTTCCCTGCTCGATCCATCTCCGGAGTTTCCGCCGCGGGATCCTCCCGTCCGCTTCCGCAAGAGTGTACCGGACAGCTGGATCGAGATCACCCTCACGGAAGGAAAAAATCGGCAGGTCCGCCGGATGACCGCCGCCGTCGGCTATCCCACGCTCCGTCTCCTGCGCGTCTCGATCGGAAATCTTCCCTTGGCTCCACTGGAACCCGGGACATGGCGCGAACTCGATCGTAGAGATCGCGCACTGCTCGGCTGACAAAGGGCGACTCAGGGCTGGAATTCGACCCGCAACCGCAGCGGCTTGGCCACCTCCGGAATCTCCATTTCCAGCGGAATCTGCACCGTAACCTGCGTGCAGCCGTCCTCCAGCTTTTGCCGGGAAATCTCCCCCGTGCCGATCCAACCGCCACGACCGTTCTTGCGGGCGATTTCGATCCGCTTCCCGCCGTCCGTGATCATTTCGACCACATAGCTGACATCACGGGGAATTTCCGGCGGAAGCACAAAAATCATCACCGGCTCCGGCGGATCTCCGATCATCGCCAGGGTAGGCAGCTTGTCCCAAGCCTCCGGATCATTCACGGGCGCAAGATCGAAGGCGTAGGCCATCAGGTTGGTGATGCCATCCTGATCCAAATCCGCGTCCGGCTCGGCAAAAACGCCCACCAATCCGTTCGCGTTGGCCCAATCGAAGTAGCCGCCCTCACCCGCAGCAGAAGCGGGAAGCAGGCCTGCAAAGAGCAGGCCGCAGGAGGCGAGAACGGATTTCCAAGACATGAGGGCGAAGAAGATAACTTTTCTCGAAAGTCCGTCCAGCCCGGATTCCGGGAGCCAGACCTAGACGCATAAAGGATACAACCCCACCCAAGCGCCAAAAGACTCGGAATTTCTCACACTCTCCGCAACTTTTCCCCATAGTGGACGGCCTCGAGAAAGAGTCCGTCCGCCGGAGCGCAATGCGGAGACTTGCCGAGAGGCAGCCCGGGAGGCTGGTCAAGGTAGGCCGCCGCCTCGTCCAGCCGCAACCTTCCCTGCGCCGCCTGAACCGCCGTGCCAGTCAGGAGCCGCACCATCTTGTAGAGGAATCCATCCCCGGTGTAAGTGATCCGCCATCCCCACTCGATCGGATCGAGCGTGACCCCGGAAATCGTGCGCACCCAATTGGTTTCCTCCGTCTCATAGCCGCGCCGCGCACCGAAGGCCTCGAAATCGTGACGCCCGATAAAGAGGTCCAGCACCTCCTTCAGCATGAAGGGATCCAGTTGCCGCGGCAAATGCCAAGCCCTGCCAAAGCGGAAGGGCGAAAGAACCGGCTCCGTGGAGAGATCGTAGCGATAGGTCTTCCCCGTCGCCGAGTATTGCGCGTGGAAATCCCTCGAAACCTCTTCACAGAACATTACCCGGATCGAGCCAGGCAGCTTCGTATTGAGCGCCGGCACCCAGTTGAAGGGATTCATGTTGGTGTCCTCCGGAGCATCGAAATGCGCCACTTGGGCCAGAGCATGGACTCCGGCATCCGTCCTCCCGGAACCGTGAATGCGGATGGGCTTTTTCGCCGTCTCCGCGATCGCCGCTTCGACCAAATCCTGGATCGTGTTTCCGCCCGTCTGGGACTGCCAGCCGCCGATACCACGGCCATCGTAAGCAAGGATCAATTTCAACCGCACGCGCGGAGAGTGGCCGCCTCAGGACGCACGTCAACGCAGAGATAGGCCTGCACGCGCCAAGGATGCGAAACGAAGCCTCTGCAGCGACCAGCCTTGGCAAGGCTCATCCCCGGGGAACGCATGGCCCGACGACACCAGGATCCCCAGCTACCATCGCCCGAACCCGGAGGCGCGACTTTGGAAGATTGAAATTCCTTGCGACAAAACTCATCTCAACCTAGTGCGTGAGTTGTACCTACCGTTTATCTTAGGCACCCTAAAAGGCATCTTACCAAAGAACCTCCCCATCCATCCTTCTTTCGCACGCCCTATCTGCGAGATGCGATGCACAGGCGTCACCAAAGACTGGAATCCGGGGCCATTCCCGAAGCACATGAAGACTCCTCGGCAAGACAAGAACAAGCAGTCGGCGAAGAAGAGCAGCACCGGAAAGACCGCCAGGCCAAACGCCAAAAAGGCTCCGGCCGACAAGGCGGCAAAGAAAACAACCGGGAAAAAAGCCGCATCAAAGAAGAGCCCTGTTAGAAAAGCGGCCACAGCCCCGCCATCATCTCCGGCCGAACGACCTTTCGCCACGATGGCCGCCGCTGAAAGCCTCGCGGCAGATCGACCACTGATACAGAAGATGGGGCCCCTCTTGCGCAGCGCCATGTCCGGCATCATCCGGGAAAACCAGCCGCGAGGTGTGGCGCGGCTCGCGCTGGACTTCGCCCCGCCGGGTGGCCAGACGGAGCCGGAAGTTCCGTTGGCGATCAGCCTGCCTCGCATTGCACCGCAGCGGGGTGAAAACTGGCAGACCTACAAGCAGCGGGTACAGGATATCATGGGCCCGGTGGGGGAGTGGCTGAAGGCCAACGCCGGACTGGAAGCACAACATTCCATCACCGCGGCGAGCTTCGCCTGCCGGGCTGTCAGCGGGCAGATGGAAGAGGCGGCCCGCCACCAGCAGGTGACCCTGCTTGAGATGGATGCCCCGCGCAAAGCGATCCTGATGGACGACGCTGGCGGCGATCTGGAACTGCCACTTTTCCTAAGTCGGAATACCGGCTTGGATGGCAGCGGCATCCGGGTGGCAGTGCTGGATTCCGGGATCGACCTGAAGCACCCGTGGCTGCAAGTGGCGGATTCCATAGAGACCTGCGGGGAAAGTGTGGAAATCCCCGGAACACATGGCACGCATGTGGCCGGCTCGATCGCTTCCCGTGATGAGATTTATCGCGGGATTGCCCCTCAGGTCACATTGCTCAATGTCAAGGTGCTGGATCACACCGGCACCGGCACCGCGAGCTCGATCACAAGGGGAATCGATGCAGCGCTGGACATGAATGCTGACATCCTCTCCCTCAGCGTGGGCTTCAATCACCTGCCTTCCTGGTCTTGGAACGGCCACGGACATGTATGCCACTCGGGAGACTGCGTCCTGTGCACGGCCGTAAACAATGCGGTGCTGCTGGATCACGTGTTCGTGGTGGTAGCCGCCGGCAACGAACGCCTGAAGGCGGAAGCCCTGCGCAACCGCGGCCGGGGGGATAGCTTTGACAGCGAGATCTCCTGCCCCGGAAGTGCAGCCGGCGCACTGACAGTGGGAGCCATCACGAAGCGGACCTTTCTTGCGGCGGACTTCAGCAGCCGGGGCCCGGCCTCATCCGGCCTGGCAAAGCCGGACATCGCAGCACCCGGAGTGAATATCCGCTCGGCAAACGTGGTTCGACGGGACCCGCGCGGCGTGCCGATGCCAGGCCTGACCCGAGCCGAACTCGGCCGCTCGGAAAGCGGGACTTCCATGGCGACACCCATCGTCTCCGGGGCTGCAGCCCTGCTACTGCAACGGCGACGAGCCCGGGGCGAAGACGATTCCCCGGCGGCGCTCCGCGCGGAACTGCTCGGCAACGCTACCCAGCCGCTGGGCGCTCCCGCCACGGAGGTTGGAGTTGGACGCCTGAACCTCTCGGGGCTATAGTCCAGCCATGGATATGGAGGAGATTGCCGCGATGCGTCGCCGCCGTGAGTTGCTAAAACTCGATAACGGCAAGGAAGCGGTGGCGCTGGGCGTGCAGTTCACCGGCACTCCCCCTCAACTGGACCGCCCTGCCCGCAAGGCTTGGCTGGCAGAACATTTCTCTGGCATCGAAACCAAGCTGGGAAAGCACGAAGCGCACCTGAAAGCAGACACCATGTCTCTCTCCGGCCAATCCGTCGAGATGCTGGTTCCCGTAGAAGAGTTGGATTCCGTCGCCAAGATTCTGGAGGACAGCGCCCACCGGGTTACCGTGGTCAAGAAGGTGGATGCGACACTTTGAGCTCGTCGCACGGCGCCTTGCCCTTGCATTGGTGCCGACAAAGGCCCGCTGACTCCAGTTTGGGCGGAGTTCCCGGTACCACCTGTTAGAGACGAGTAGCTCTCAGTGCTCTTGAAGAGCAGCAATGGAGACCGGGCCAAACAGGTTTTCCATCTGCTTGTGCGGTAGTGCCGCCAGTACCGTCGCCGGCAATGAGCGAATATTCTCACCCGTGCTCGATGCGCGCCCAGCTGTGCCGAATGGGGTTTGCGACCGGAAGAAAGAACCCATCTGACGAATCGGAACACTCCCTAACACGAAGCAAGATACGCCCCCACAGCTTATCAATATGTCCGATTTTCACCCCACCTATAACATTCATCAGATGACAACATTGACACCATTCACATGACAATCACGATCACCTTTGAAGTAGACACCTCCAAACAAATCCAATATCTGACCCAAAGACATCCAAAACCAATCGGAACAACACACACAACTCTTCCGCGCGGCGGCGCGCTCCCAATTGAGTCATTCCAGCCCCTCCCTTGCAGTGTCCCCGAACGACGGTGATGCATGGTGAGGCGGCAGCTCGGACCCTCACCCTTCCTCTCCCACACCGACAATGAACCGCGCAACACCATCCCACCTCCTACCGGCCCTTTTCGCGACGACCACCCTCTTGTGGATTCCACCCGCAAAGGCACAGAATGCGCCCGCTTCAACGAGTGATCCTGACGCCGGTCGCAACTTCGTGAAAGAGCGTGCCGACGCGGAGAACGCGCGGAAGATGCTTTCCCGGAAATGGCAGAAGTTCGCTGAAACCGCTCCCGCCGTTCCGCCGATAGCAGAACTCCAAGCCGCTCCCCGATTCTCGAACGGGCTGCAAATCCCCGAACTTCAGAAGCTGGAACTGGACGCAGGCCTCGCGGCGCCGCAGCGCGCCTCGCTCGCGATCCAGACCCTCAATGGCTATACCGAGCCCGAAGAAATCCGCTCCCGCAACGGCGTCCTCACCGCCGAACTCGTGGCGACCTATGCACGCAATTTCATCGGCAATGATCCGGTCTACCTCCGCACCTACAACGGCAACCTGGTCGGCCCCACCTTGCGCGCCAGGCCCGGGGACACCCTGCGGCTCACGGTGAGGAACAACCTCCCGACCCAGGCGTGGCAAAAGGATGCGATGAACACGCTCCACGACTTCAACACGACCAACCTTCATACCCACGGTCTTCATGTCTCCCCAAATGGCATCAGCGACAACGTGCTCATCGAGATCGGCCCCGGGGCCACTCAGGAGTATGAGATCGTGATACCCAAAGACCACACCTGCGGCACCTACTGGTATCACGCCCACCGCCACGGCTCGACCGCGGGCAACGTGGCCAGCGGCATGTCTGGTGCCCTGATCATCGAAGGAGGTCTCGACGAAGTCCCGGAGATCAAGGCCGCGAAAGAGCGCGTGATGGTGCTCAATCAGATTCCCTACATCTACAAGAACACGCTGGAGGACGACGCGGGCAATGAGGTCACTTTCAATTTCCCCGAAGGGATCATTGAGGAGGATCTGGCTGCCTATATCTTCGGCCCCGGAGATTGGTCCACCTTGGGCCGCTATACCACGGTGAACGGAGTCCAACTCCCGGTGATCCGGATGAGCCCGGGCCAAGTCGAGCGGTGGCGCATCGTGGACAGCGGCCAGCGCGAGGCCATCGACCTCCAGATCACCACCCTGGATGGGATCACCCAAGGAATCCCCTTCCATGAGATCGCCGTCGATGGACTGGCCTTGGGGAAATCGATCCGCAAGAATGTCATCGAGCTCCTGCCTGGCTACCGCTCCGACGTGCTGGTCCAGGCACCTGCCCAAGCGGGCGAGTTCCTGTTGGTCGATCAAGCGACCACCGCTGGGATCTCCGGGCAAGGTGAACCACTCAAATACATCGCTCGCATCGTTGTGGAGGGGCCCACCGGAACAGGCAAGCTGCCAACGGACGATCAGCTCACCAAGTTCCGCCTACCCTCGCTAAAAGATGCCAAGATCGACGCCAACCAAACCGCCCAATACGGCATTCTGCCGGTGTCAAACGGCGTGATCTTCACGATCGATGGCAAGTCCTTCGACATGGACCAAGCCAAGGAGCTGCTTCTCGGCAACACCGACGAATGGACCGTCAGCGTCAGGAATGGCGGCGGGATCAATACCGGCCACCCTTTTCACATCCATGTGAATCCCTTCGAAGTGCTCTCGATCATGGGGCCGCAGAATCCGGCTGATCCAAAGAGCCCGCAAGTGGAACAACTCACGGATGGGCCAGTCTGGCGCGACACGATCTGGGTGCCAAATAACGGGACCGTAAAGTTCCGCACCCGCTACGATGATTTCATCGGCACCTTCGTCCAACACTGCCACATCCTCGATCACGAGGATCAAGGCATGATGCAGCTCGTGGACATCCGGGATCCGAAGGCACCCGTGGCGAGCAATAGCCTGCCTCCCGCACTTCCCCGCGGATCCGCCGCACCTGGCTTCGACCTGCGCGATGGAGACGGTCGCCAGCACCGGGCGGAAGACTTCGCCGGGCAAACGCGCGTGGTATTCCTTTTCAAGGGTCACGGCTGCGTCCACTGCTCGCGCCAAGTGGCGGAGTTCACCGCACTCCATGAGCGCTTCCGGGAAAAGGGCGTCCAGGTAATTGGCATCAGTTCCGACGATGAGGCTTCGCTGAAAGCCGCGCTGGAAGCCACCCCCAGCCCCTTCCCTATCCTTGCCGATCCGGAGGGCCGGGCCTTCGCGGCCTACGGTTGTTCCCGCGGAACCGATCTGGCCCACGGCACCTACGTCATCGATGACAAAGACGTGGTCACTTGGAGCACCAACGGATCCAGCCCTTACATGAACATCGCCGGGCTTCTCGCTGATTTGCCAGCCAAGCCCGCCGGCGACGAAAACCGGCAGCAGGCAGCTAGCGCGCGCTAGTCAAACGCCCCTCCTCCTTCTGCAACAAGCTCCATACCTCCTCCTACCATGCCAGCCATTACCACTACTCCGGTCGCGAATCCCACCTGGTATTCCGATATCCGCCACATGTTTGTCCAAGAGGACATCGATCACATGCGCGAGCAGGGCCTGGACCTCTCGATCTACGAAGTGGTCCGGGACAACGCGAGCATCATCTACGGCCAGGTGGCCAGCAAAAACATGCCTCCGGGCCGCCCTTGGGCGGACGATTGGGTCCAGACCTTCCTCAACTGGATGGTGAACGATTGCCCGAAGGGAACCAATGCTCCTTCGGAAAAGTTCGCCCCCGCCACAACTCTCACCGCGTCCGTCCCGTCGCGCATCCGCAAGAACATCGAAGATCTGACAGCCGATGAACTCACCTTGCTGAAGAAGGCCTTCGAGGGCATCATCACCAAGGATCCCGATGATCCGCAAAGCTTCTTCAGGCTCGCGGGGATCCACTGGCTCCCTGGCACTGGCACACCGCCGCGCTTCTTCTGCCAGCACCACGCACCCGGCTACAATCCCTGGCATCGCCCCTATCTCCTGGTCTTTGAGAACGCGCTCCGTTCCATCCCGGGATGCGAGTCCGTCACTCTGCCCTATTGGGACATCACGAAGCCCTTCCCGGAGGTGCTAAAGCAGCCGCCCTTTGACAAATACACGCTTCCCCGCGACATTGGACAGGGCTTCAACAAGGGCTATGTCACCGAACGCTATAGCTATGAGGACATCGCGGCTTCTCTCCAGAACTATGATGTGAATGGCGACATCGCTCGCGCCCTCGGCAAGACCGACTGGGAGGACTTCCACGGACTCTTCGGAGGAGCACCGAACAATGCCATCATTTCCGCCCACGACAGCGGACACGTGTCGATCGGGACCACCATGGGTGACCAGAACGTGGCCGCATTCGATCCCGTGTTCTTCTTCTTCCACTGCAATTGGGACCGCCTCTTCTGGAAGTGGCAGAAGGCCATGCAAGCAACCGATCTCAACGGCCTGCTAAGCACGATCGACAAGACCGGGGATCCTCTCAGCTACCAGATCTTCACGTTGCCGATCCTGCAGAAGCTGGATCCGTTCTCGACCTCTCCGCTGAATTTCACTACCGTGTCGATCATCGATTCGGTGGCGTCCCTGGACGTCGACTACGAGGAACCCGTAGCACCCCAAGCCTTGAGCTTCCAGCCAAAGACCGTGAGGGCCAGCCTCGCTTCCCGGAAATTCGAAGTTCAGCCGAACCTCGTCAACGTGCGGGTGAAAGGGCTGAACCGCTTGAAAATCCCGGGCAGCTTTTCCGTCCATCTCCAGAAGGACGGAAAGACCATCGCTTCCACTGCCTTCTTCCAGCCGAACGAAGCGGACAAATGTGAGAACTGCGTAAACAACGCGATCGTTCACTTCGACTTCGAACTGCCGCTGGAAGAAGTCACCGGCGGGAAGCTCAGCGTCCAGGTCGAACCTCTCAACAAGAATGTCGTCGGCGACCGCTTCCCGAACAAGCTGATGGGCAATCCGACCGTGGAGGCCCGCCTCTTGCTGAGCAACGAGTGATCGGTCAATAGGGTCCTCCGCCATGCGATCCGGCATGCGGAGGACCTGATTCCCTTTGACACTCCATCCTCCTCCTATCCGCTTCAGCTACCATGGCGCAGTGCCAATGTAATGCGAAGGGACCCGCCGAAGAAGACGGCGGACTTCAGAAAGAAGCCGGAGTGCCTGCCGCGCGCACGGTGGGCACTTTGGTCCTCGGCATCCTTGTCGCATTCTTCCCGAAGTGTCCCGTGTGTTGGGCTGCTTATTGCAGCGCCTTGGGACTCGCAGGACTTTCAGAGCTACCCTATCCGGGAATCCTGTTACCCGTACTTTCAGGTTTGCTCTTGTTCAATTTGTTCCTTCTCGGGAAGCAAGCGCCCAAGGTCGGCTTCGGTCCGCTGCTGCTTGGAGTCACCGGCACAGCCTGCCTCTTTCTCTTCCGTCGCTACGCGCCCGAACTCCACTGGGGGCTGAATGGAGGCGTTCTGTTAATGGTCGCTGGCTTCGCTTGGAATAGCCTCGCGCTAAGAAGCCAAGGTTCGCAGCGGGCTCGACTCCTCACTAGGGCACAAGAGGCCCCCGGCAGGTGATTTCCGCATGTGAAATGCGACGATCCGTGGCAACCGGGTCTCATCTCGACACCGGATTTACGCGGCCCGATCCCCAAAGCGACGACCATCTGACAGGCCTGAGGTAAGGAGCAGGACACCCCACTTCCCGCTTCGCCACCCATGGACCTTCTTCAATTGGTGAGGATATTCAGCTCATTCGCCGAGCGTGTGGCTGGCCTGTCCGTGACGACGATGGTCGCGCCGGGAGAGAGCAAGTCATCCACCTTCTGCGCGAACTCGGGAGAGAAGCTCACCTTGGACGCGAGCTCATGGGGCGAGCCGCTGCCGCCACTGACACTCATCCATCTCCGGGCAGCCCTGCCCGGGGCAAAGGGGCTGCTGCCACCGCTCACGCCGTCGAGCAAGGTGAAAACATGGTCTCCCAGACGGCCCTTCACTTGCACCGAAGCCCGGCCGATGGGCTGGCCGTTACGATAAACATAGATCGATTGATCCGCGGAGCTGACCATGATGGTGATCGGACCCTTGGTGCTGCGTTTGGGATTCCAGTCGTATTCACCCTTGGCCAGCGGCTTGAGCATCCCGGAGTTGAAGTCCTTCGGCGCAAGCATCAGGCCGGGATTCGCCGCGAAGTGCGGTTGATTCTTGCTATTGCCGATCACCACCGTGGCTCCCCGTGCGGTGATCGAGTAAAGCAGCGTGGAGAAATCATAGGGCATGCGGATGCAGCCATGGCTGGCAGCATAGCCCGGGAGATTGCCGGAGTGCATCGCGATGCCCTGCCAAGTCAGGCGCTGCATGTTTGGCATCGGCGCGTCGTCGTAGGTGCTGGAGTAATGGGTCTGCTTTTTCTCCAGAATCGTGAAAACACCGGAGGGCGTCTCGTGGCCCTTCGATCCGGTGCTGACTGAGGAGCGACCGATCAAGATGCCATTCCGGTAAACGCTGATCGTTTGCAGCGGCAGGCTCACGAGAACCACCACCGGCCCCGCGGGAGACATCTGCGGATTCCACCAGTACTCGCCCGGCTTGAGCGGACCGGTCGGCTTGCCCGTGGGCGAGCCCTTGGTATGGAAGGACGGCTGCGCCATCGCGCTGGTCTGGGTGGCCGTCTGGCTCTTCGTGAGATCCGTTCCGCTTTGCACCGAGCACGAGGAGAGGGCTAGCAGTGAGGCCAGCGCGAAGGGCTTCAGAATTCGAGTTCTCATGTGTCGCTTCCTGTTAAGCATTAGACTTTCCCCAATCCCCCCCAGGTCCCTTGGTAGCTGGACCGAACAATGATGGAGAGGGACACTAAGGTGTTAGGGAAACACGACTTCCGATTCAAGGCTGGAGTGTGAACTCGAAGTCAGCATCGGACGCGAATGTGAGCAGTGACTGCACACGCAGGGCACGAGGGCCTCGATCAATCCGCTCGAAACAGGAGCGAGGAATATCAGAGGCTGCTCACGCTGTGGCAAGGGCTCGCGCGGAACAACCTGGAGGGCTCTATCGAGGGCCTCGCTGAGGCGATCCGTGAGCGACCCAACCTGCAGGACGATCCCGACAGGGACACCATTTGAGATGGTCGGGGTGGCGGGATTGACCTCTGGTCCACTCCAGTTTGCGGCTTTGCCGACGAAGGATGGTCGCTAGCGCTCCCGCTGACTTCAAACCCAGGGCGCTTCGCGCAAGGGTTCTCATCCCGCCACGACACAGAGCTATGCAAAGCATCGGAATCAAAGGTGACCCTTTTAAGTGGTCGGGGTGGCGGGATTCGAACCCACGGCCTCTTCGTCCCGAACGAAGCGCGCTACCAGACTGCGCCACACCCCGATGATTCATTGACTAACCTTTTCCTCTGGTCGGAAAGGCGGGCGGGCTTTTTGGCGATTTTTGACCAAGCTGCAAGAGAAATGTGACTGGAGTCCCGCCACGTAGAAGAAATTGCTCTATCGCTTGTAATGGACCGAAGGAACTAAGCCGCCCCAAACTTCATCGTGACCTTGGTAAAACACATACGCTGTCACTATCAATTTCACTTGGAGTCTTATCAACTGGCACTGCTTTGTGTGATTGTTTTGCTCGTCACCGCGAAAACAGCCTTCTGGTTCCAATCTCACGAAGACCGGAAACGCCTCGAACAGCAAGCGTGGCCAGTAGTCGAAGGCCTCATCTTAGAAGCGAGAATCACGGAGAGCGATAGCTCCTCGATGAGCAGCTTCTCCACCACAATTTCTGCCGCGGGCCTCGTAAGTTACCCCCATCCGACCGGAGAGGCCACCGCGGCATTCTATCTGCAATCCTCCTCTCTGCCGGCCAGGAATTGGTCGGAAAATTTCAACCCCGGCTCCCGCCCTGCTCTTCGCTACAATCCCGAGAACCCCAAGGAACTGTCCTTCATCGACTTCCTCGGCACCCCTTGAATCTAACATCTCTAAAAGAAGTGCTTCCCGTCCTCCGCCCAAGGACCTAAGAACATTTCCTAATGAACAAGCGCATCCGTCTGAAGGACGTGGCCGAGAAAGCCGGAGTGGCCGTGAACACGGCCTCCACGATCCTCAATCGCCGCCCGAATTCGTGGGCGTCGAAGGACACGGAAGCACGCGTGTTCCAAGCCGCGAAGGAGCTCGGCTATCGCCCTTCCAAGACCGCCCGGGCCCTGCGATCCGGTCGCTATCACACCATCGGCTTGCTCATCCAAGACCTGACAAACCCGTTCTTCTCAACTCTCGCCGACGAACTGGAATCCGCAGTCGAGGAACGTGGCTACGACCTGCTGGTGGAAAACTGCCGATCCTCCCTCGTCCGGGAAAAACACCTATTTGCCGATCTCGATGACCTTGAGGTCGATGGCAGCGTGCTTTGGCTTTCCGACAACGAGGTCTTCCGCAAGGAACTGGCCGAGATGGCCGAGGGCCGCCACCCTGTCGTGGTCTTAGGGAATGGCATTCCCGAGAAGGCCTACCCGGTTGATGCCGTGTTTTCCGATTTCACCCAAGGCCTTAGCGATGCCGTCGATGCCCTCTGTAGCCTCGGGCACAAGCGCTTCGCCTTTGTCAGTGCGCTCGCCGAGGGGCAGGCCGATGGCAATCGCCCCCGCCTCTTCCAGGAAATGCTGGCCGCCCGCGGTGTGCCTGCCGCGAACATCGATGTCCTTCGCACCGGTCATACCGTGGAAAGCGCCTGCGAGACTTTCGCAGCCTTTCTCCGCCAACGTCCGGACGAACGGCCTACCGCCCTGCTGGCGATGAATGATCTTTCGGCAATCGGAGCGATGCGCGCGGCCATCGAGGCTGGCCTGAGCATCCCGGCCGATCTGTCCGTGGTGGGAGTGGACGATGTGCCGCTCTCTTCCTACCTGCCGATCACGCTCAGTTCGATCCGGCAGCGTTACAAGAAGATCACCCGCGCCGCGGCGAACCTTCTCATCTCCCGGATCGAAGCCGCGGAGGGACTTTCCCTGCCACCCCGGCAGGAGGTATTCGCCACCGTCTACACCCCCCGCGAAAGCGTCGGCCCTACCAAAGGGTAACGTCTTCCGGCTCGCCCGGAAAGATCGATCCGGATAGCTAGAGACAACATCGGGCATGAATCCGCAACTGTTGCTCGTATTAGGACTGCTAGGCCTCTGTGTGGCGCTATTCATCGCCAACAGGCCGCGGATGGATGTGGTGGCGCTCCTGCCGATCCTGATCCTGCCCGTTTGCGGGATCATCTCCTTGCCCGAAGCCTTGGCCGGCTTCAGCGATCCGAATGTTGTGTTGATCGGGCTGCTCTTCATCGTGGGCGATGGACTCGTCCGGACCGGCATTGCCAATAAACTCGGTGAGTTCTTGCTTCACCAGTCTGCGGGAAGTGAAGCCAAGCTGGTGGTATTGCTCATGCTCGCTGTCTCCGGCCTGGGATCGATAATGAGTTCAACGGGAGTCGTCGCCATCTTCATTCCTGTGGCTCTCTTCGTTGCGGAAGCCCGGAAGGTCGCACCCGGTCGCCTGATGATGCCGCTCAGCTTCGCCGGGCTCATCAGCGGCATGCTCACGCTGGTGGGCACGGCTCCAAATCTCGTGGCGGATAGCGCTCTTCAGCACGCCGGCTTCCAAGGGTTCCGATTCTTCAGCTTCACGCCCTTCGGGATCGCAATCCTTACTTGTGGTGTCCTCTACATGCTGGTCGCGCGGCGTTGGCTGAATCGGGAGAACTCAGGATCACCGCCGCGAGCCCCGCGACGCCGCCTCATTGATTTCGTCCGCGACTACAATCTCGCCGCCCATGAGCACCGCATCCGAGTATTGAGAGACTCTCCCTTGATCGGCCAAACCTTGAAGGAGATCGATGTCCGGGGTCGCGGCAATGCCAACGTCGTCGCCATCGAACGGATCACGGGCAATCGCCGTGAACTGATCGAGCCACGCGCAGACTCCCGGATCTTCGCGGGGGATGTCCTGCTCATCGATTACTTCGACGACGCCGACCCCACCGAGGCCCTCGGCGCCTTCAAGCTCGAAGCCCTGCCCCTGCGCGGCAATTACTTCACCGACCAATCCGGCGAGCTTGGCATGGCGGAAGTCCTCGTCCCGCCCGACTCGGAACTGGTGGGCAAGAGCGTGATCACCTGCGAGTTCCGCAGCAAATACCGCCTCAATGTCATCGGTCTCCGCCGCGACCGCAAAGCGATCACCAGCGGCCATCTCGATGAAAAGCTCCGCGCCGGCGATACTCTTCTGGTCATCGGCAACTGGCGGAACATCCGCGAGCTCCAGAAACGAAAGCAGGACTTCCTGGTGCTCACCCTTCCCGCGGAGTTCGATCAGATTGCCCCGGAGAGCCGTCGCGCGCCCTATGCCATCGCCTGCCTGGCAGTCATGATGCTGCTGATGATCACCGGCTGGGTGCCAAATGCGATCGCCGCCCTGATCGCCTGCCTTCTCATGGGAATCACCCGCTGTCTGAATCTGGACAGGGCCTATCGCGCGATTCCTTGGCCCAGCCTGATCCTCATCGTCGGCATGATGCCTTTCTCCACCGCGTTGCAGAAAACCGGAGGTGTCGACCTCGCTGTAAATGGATTGCTCCATCTCTTTGGAGACGCCGAGCCGCGCTTGCTGTTGGCCGCTCTCTTTATCCTCACCGCAGTGACCGGGCTCTTCATCTCGAATACCGCAACGGCCGTGCTCATGGCGCCCATCGCGCTGAACTCCGCGGCAGCTATCGGCGCCTCCCCCTACCCTTTCGTCATGACCGTGGCGCTCGCTGCCTCAGCCGCCTTCATGACTCCGGTGTCCTCTCCGGTGAATACGCTGGTCATGGTCCCCGGTGGCTATCGCTTCGGCGACTTCATACGCATCGGCGTGCCGTTCACCATCGTCGTGCTCCTCATCACTGTCCTGCTGGTCCCTTGGCTACTGCCTTCTTAACTCTTCATTCCGGCGCCAATTGATGGCAACGCCACAAGGCCCGAGGATGATGGAAGAAGGATTTCCATAGCGATCCCTTCAGGCTGCTCGTCGGGATCCCATCCCTCCTCAGATAGCCGAACCACTCCCCATCCTCGGGGTCGCCAAAGCGGGCAAAGGACCATTCCCGCAGCTTTTCATGCATCGCGAGATAGCGTGGCTCTCCCGTCATCCGGTGCGCCATCAAAGTCGCGATCAGCCCTTCATCATGAGGCCACCAGAACTTCATATCCTGCCAGTATTCCTGCACCGGCTTTCCGTAGAGATCGCGAAAATAGAACAGGCCGCCGAACTCCTGGTCCCAACCACGTGCCCACATCCAGTCCAGCATCTCGCAACCTAGCCCCACCAATGCCGCATCGTTCCGGTACGCGGCCTCGTCGAGAATAAACCATGCAGCCTCGATCGCGTGACCCGGATTCAGCAAACGGCCATCGAAATGATCCACGATGCTTCCATCCGGTGCGACGGACTCCATCACCACTTTCAACTCCGGCTTCACGAACAGCCTCCGGATTTCATCCAAGCACCGGTCGATCCAGCCAGTCAGGATCGCGTCCTCCCCCAGGTGCTTCCGGAGTTCCTGTGCTGTCACCAATGCAATCATCCTCGGTCCCAAACCTTCCATCGGACGTGCTCCCGTGAACTTCGGAGGGATTCTCCCCGGCGTGAAGTTCCAATCGGTGAACCGCTCGAACCAATGCCGAGCCTTGCCGGCAGATTCGCAGCTTCCTGTAGCCCGCGCATGAGCCGCATGGGCGATCGCTGCGAAGCTCTCGCTGAAAGCATAGCGCCTCTTGCGGATCGGCGTTCCATCCCGCGCCACATGGAAATACATCCGCCCATCCGAGGCATCGACGCACTTCCCTTCCAGAAATCGCAAGCCTCCTTCTGCCCATTCCAGCCACTCTGGCTTTCGATCATTCTCGAGGTAAAGCGTCAGGAGCATCCAGCTCATCCGGCCCTGAGCCCATACTGATTTATCGCTGTCCACCAGCGATCCATTCCGATCGAAGCAATGCAGGAAGCCTCCATGCTCTTCATCCACCGCCCGCGGAAACCAGAAAGGGAGGCAATCACGGAAGAGCTGGTCATGATAGAAACTCGCGAGATCCATGGCTTCGGTCACCCCGCCTTAGCGCCCCACTCTTGGAAGCCCAGTTCGTCCAAACGACGGATTAAGGCATCCACCTGCCTTGCATCCGGGTTTCCAAAGGGCAGACGGACCGGTCCCACCGGCACGCCAAGACGTAACATCAGCGCCTTCGCAGCCCCGAGGAAACCTATGGAGGCCATCGCGTCGATCATCGCGATGGAGATATCCTGAAGCCTGCGGGCTTCCTCCAAGTTTCCTCCTTCAAAGGCAGCGATCAGGGCATGATAAAGCCCGGGAGCCCAGTTGTAGGTCGAGCCTACCCCGCCGCGCGCGCCTGTCGCTAGCGCCGCGAGCAGCATCTCATCCACGCCCCAGGGAATATCGAAGCGATCCCCTGCTACATCCAGCGTTCGTCGATATGAAACCAGATCCGGATTCGTGAATTTGATCCCTGCCAGCGTCGGAATGCGGGCGGGCGCATCGAGCAGGAACCTTTCCATCGGAAAAGACACTCCGGTGAGTGCCGGGATGTCGTAGTAGAAGAAGGGCGTGCCGGGCGCTTCTGCCGCAATGGCCGCACAGCAATCGATCAAGGCCGCCAAGCTTGCGGGCTTGTAGTAGGACGGCGACAGCGCGCTGATAGCAGCAAAGCCATGCGTTCCCGCCGCCCGTGCCAGGACCTTGGCGTCCTCCAGGCAATTGCCACCCACGTGCGCGATCACCCGCAGGCCGGACGCCTTCGCGGCGGGCACCCATGCCTGGTAGAGCGACAGCTTCTCGGCACAGCTCAGGGAATGAGACTCCCCCGTCGAACCCGTGATGAATACCGTGCGGATTCCATTTGCAGCGAGGAACGCAGCCTGCAACGGCACCACCTCGGGCGCGAGCGATCCATCTTCGTGAAAGGGCGAATGGGTCGCAGCGACCAATTCCTGGAGGGCGGGTCTCAAGGTCATGACATTAAGGGGAAATAGGCATCGACCCCGCCTCGGTGTCGCGCGGCCGGATCATAAGAACGAGCACCACCGAGATCACGGCGGCGCTGGCGAAGATGCTAAAGCTGGTGAAGAGCGGCACACCGTGGTCCCGCATCACGCCGAATCCATAATCCGCGAAGCCCCCGCAACTGATGCTCACAAAGTTCATGAGCCCGTAGCCGGTGGCGCGCAGTTCAGGCCGAGCGACCTGACAGAGGATCGGCATGTTGTTGCAATCGAAGAATCCCCAGCCGATCCCGAAGAGCATGAGGAAGCCGATTGCCACCGCGAGTTGGCCGCTCTGCGGCGCATAGCCGACCCCGAACATCGCGGGAACGATCAAGCTCATGCCGATGGCACTGACGTAGATCCTTCCGCGGGGACTCCTCCGCATCCACCGGTCCGCCAGGAAACCGCCAAGGATCGCTCCCACGATCGCGGCCAATTGCCAGTAGAGAGCCGCTGAAACACCCGCTTTCCCTTGGCCAATGTTGAACTCCGTTTTCAAGATCGCGGGCATCCAGTCCCGCACCACCCATCCTGCCAGCGCGGGCAGCGTGAAATAGGCGACCAGCAACAGGAACGAGGGATTCGCCAAGAGTTCCCGCAAGGCCCTTCCAGGCGATAGCCTCCCGTCCATCATCTTCAGCCCCACCTGCGGCGACTCCTTGAGCAGGAAGAACAGAGGAACCGCATACGCCAATCCAACCAGACCGCAGACATCAAAGGCCCAGCGCCAGCCATGATCCGGCGACTCCGCCGCGTAACCACTGAAGCCGCCAAGGATCACGCCGCAGTAGATCCCCATCTGATGCAAGCCCACCGCCTTCGAACGCGTCTCGCCGCGATGATGATCCGCAATCAGCGCAAGTGCCGCAGGAATGTAGAAGGCCTCGCTGATCCCCATGATCGCCCGTGTCGCCAGCAACTGTTCATAGGTGGTCACATGTCCTGTGAGCCAAGTGATCAACGACCATGCGAAGAGACTGCCTGCGATCACATGGCGCCGACTAAAACGGTCCGCCAGATAGCCACCGATCGGACTCAGGACCGCATAGGTCCACTTGAACCACGCGAGGATCTTTCCCCAATTCGCCTCCAGACCGATGCCGGGGATCTCCGCCATGACGGAGCTCTTCATCGTGGCCAGCATCTGGCGGTCCAAGTAATTCAACAGTGCCACCGGCACCAGCAGGGCCACGATCAACCATGCGGTGCGGCTTGCAGATGATTCGACCGGATTCATCGCCCGACCTCAGGATTGAAAAGGAACACCTCCGGAGTGCGCACGCCCGGCTTCACCTCACCGTTGAAGAAAATGTAGCCCCCCTTCCAAGGGGCGGTCGGCAGTGTCACCGTCGGAGGAACCTGCAAGGCCCCGGACTGGCTCCATTGGGCCTCCGCCACGTCATAACGGAGAATCCCGGACGTGAAGCCGCAGTGATCGGCAGGGCTGCCCAGATTGGCTTGCGTCCCGTCATCACCGGATACGACAAAGAAGGCCCCATCCTCCACAGGAGCAGGAGATGCCGCAGCCACGGCGGCCCGAGGCAAATCGCAAAGACGACTCCAAGTGCCGTCGCGGTATTGCCACGCTTCCTTCAGATAGGTTCGCTTGGGTTTCCCCGCTTCGTCAGGTTCCAGTGAACAGCCTCCCGCGACAAAGAAGCGATCCCCGATCCCGCAAGCCGTTGCCAGGATGCGACCTTCGGCGGGAAGTGGCTTGAGCTCTTGCCATCCCTTGCCCAGCGCATCGAGATCGAGCATCCAGTGAGTTCCCTCTGCCCGCGTGGCATCCGGAGATTCGATCCCACCGTAAAGATGAACCTCCCGGCCGACCAGTGCCCCCGCCATCTGCGCCCTAGAAGCGGGCAGAGCGGGATAATCTTCAAATGAAGGCTTCCCTTCGCGCAGCGTGAGCAAGCTCACCTCCTTGAAATTCCGAGAGGCGTCCCCTCCCCCAACCAAGAGCACTCCCTCCGGAACGGTCAGCGATACACCGTAGCCATTCGGCGTTGGAAGCCGGCCGATCTGCTCCCACTTTGCATCGGGTTGAGCAAGATCGAGCGCGAACAAGCGATCATGCCATACCTTCTTGCCACCATTCCACGGCATCACGCCATCCGGAAAATTGGCTCCGCCCCCTGCCATCAACCACGTGCCATGCACCCCGGCAAATGCACCGGCAAAGCCGATCGCATCCGGCACGGGAGGGAGGCGCGTAAGCTTCACGGCATCCGCATGGAGCGGTGTCACCGCAAACAGCGCGGTGACGATGGAGCCGACAAGAGGGTTTGGCACGGAATCCATTGGGACAGATCCTGCCAGCGAATGGCAAGCGGGATCATTGGAATGATTCGCATGCCCTCCTGACAGCCCGCCTCACTGGTTTGATTGACAAACCAGTAAAGCATCTTCGCTGGTTTGCTCGGCCCACCGGTCTATGGTCTTGCTCGCCGGTCCTGATCTCGCACATTCGTTCCATGCTTGGAGCACCGATGCCATCCCGAGGAAATCTCGTCCTAGACTGCGTCAGGGTGATCAAGCTCCGCGTCGAATCCGGGGAATGGCAGCAATTGCTCCCCGGCGAGCGACGCCTTGCCACTGTCCTTCAGGTAGGCCGTGACACCATTCGCCTTGCCTTACAAGAACTCGAACGGGAAGGACTGCTTGGCAGTGCCGAAGCCGGCAGCCGCCGGCGCATCCGAAGCGTCGCAACGAACCATGCGGCATCGCGCACCCTTCGCATCGGCCTGCTCGCGCATCGCCGTCTTGAACAACTTCCCCAGCCATTGCTGCTGGAGATCGACCGGATCCGGAGCACCCTCGCCGACAAGGGCGGATCGCTCGAACTCATCGCCCCGCCTTGGTATGAGCAAAAAAATCCCGCCAACCGCCTGGCCACATTGTTGGATGAAGAGCCTTGCAGCGCGTGGATCCTGCTACGTTCCAGCGCCGCGGTGCAGGAATGGTTCATGCAGCGGCGGATCCCCTGCCTGATCCGCGGCTATCCTCATCCGGGCATCAGCTTGCCACACCTTGATGTCGATTGGCGTGCCACCGCCCGCCATGCGGCCGGCCAGCTCTGGCGTCTGGGTCATCGTCGTGCCGCAATCCTCGTCCCCGCGGATCCGCTGAAAGGGGTGGAGGCGGCTGTGCAGGGAGTGAAGGATCTCGATGAGGATGGATTTGAGGCGACGACCCAAGTCGAGGACGGCAGTCCTTCCGGGGTGGCACGCGTGCTCTCGCGTGCTCTACAGGTGAAGAACCCTCCTACCGCAATCATCGCCACACGCGCCCGGCAAGCGGCGACAGCACTGACATGGCTCGCCAGCAAAGGCATCCAAGTCCCCGGGCATATCAGCCTGATCACTCTGGCCTCTGAACCTTTCCTCGATCATCTCGTCCCGGAGATCAGCGGCTATCGCACGGATCCCGATGCCGTGGCGAAGCTGGTAACGAGACGGCTGGAGCGCATCGTCGGCGGAGACCCGAGCCCCGGCGGCTCGCCTTGGATCTCTCCGGAGGTGGTAAAGGGGGCATCCCTCGCCAGACTCAAGCCGAAGCCGTAGCTCAGGCTTTCCGCAACTGGGAATCGAATCCCCCTGCCACCAAGACGCGATAAGCTTCCATCTCCGCCTCCCCTACCTCCTGTGGCGAGGCAAAGCCCAGCGCCGGATAGTCGAGTATCCGCTGGAAGTCCCCCGTCATTGCTGCCAGCACCAGCGAAGGAGGCAGATCTTCCGTGCAATAGTCTTCAAACTCCATCGCGGCAGAGCTCGTGCAACACTTCAAGTCCGGCCATTGCACCTCCAGCGCGGCAAAGGTCCGGCGCTCCATGTAGGGCTTCTGCACGACGATCGCCGTGGCATGCGGGATTCCTTGCGAAAGCAAGAGCTCCCGGGAAAAGCGGATGTTTTCCCCTGTGTTCGTCGCGAACTCCTCCCGGAGGATACACTCCTCAGTTACTCCCGCGCTGAGCGCCACCTTTGCCATCGCAGCAGCTTCCGTTTCCGCCCAGCCTCCGGTCATCCGGCCTCTCGCGCCCGAGAAGAGAATCCGCGGGGCATAGCCAGCCTTCCACAGATCCGCAGCGTGTCCTGCCACGCGCAGATCACTACTGCCAAAAACCAGGATGATATCCGCAGGCTCCAACTTGTGCCCCAGGCGATGATAGCTCCACAGGCATTTGGCGGCGGCGAGGACTTCAGGCGACAGATTCATGAAACAATCAAACGGACGGAACGACTCCTCTTTGTCCTTCCACTTCGAGGAATGCAAGGTCACACGAGTGACGAAACCGGTCTGGCAAACCGACCAGATAAAGCCTGACAGACTCACCCTGCCACTCACGAATAAATAAAGAGGGCACCGTTTCGAGGGTCCCATTTTACCAGCTCACCGCTCCGGAATGATCCATCGCACCTTCACCCTGTTCCCGCTACTCACCGCAATGGCCGCCGGAGAGCCTTCCACACCTGCCAAAGGGACACGAATTGAGACCGCGCAACCCGTATGCCCGGCCTTCATTCGCGAGGAATTCAATCCCGTCCTGGGTTTCAGGATCAAGGTGGAAGGCAATGAGGGCACTGTAGTATTCGAAGGGATCGAACTCGGCTTCGGTGGAACGACACGGCTAGAAGATATCCAGTCATTCCGCCTCGTCGAAGGCAGCTCCGATCCTTCGAAGGAACCCGGGCAGACGATCGCCGAGGGAAACGGTGCCGCAGAGAAACTTTCCCTTAAGCTCAAACATCCCCTCTCCCCCGGGGAGCACTGGTTCTGGATCTCTCCGACATTGAAGAAAGGCGCCTCGATTGATGGTCGCATCGACGCTTCGCTCTTTCGGGCGGAAGTCGGCGGGACCGCTCTGGTGCCATCGGTACCATCACCCGAAGGCAGCCAGCGGATTGGCCAGGCCATCCGCCTGCCCGGAGACGATGGCTCGAAGTCCTTCCGGATTCCCGGGCTGGCCTGGACCACAAAGACGAACCTCATTGCCGCTTATGATGTCCGTTACAACCATGCCGGAGATTTGCCCGCAAACATCGATGTCGGCATTTCCCGCAGCCGCGATGGCGGACAGAACTGGGATCCCATGCGGATCGCGATCGACATGGGCAATGATCCCAAACACGGCCACGATGGCGTGGGAGATCCCGCGATCCTTGTCGATCCCACGAATGGCCGGATCTGGATCGCGGCGCTATGGAGCCATGGCAACCGCGGTTGGAATGGATCGGGCCCCGGCATGACGCCGGAGGAGACGGGACAGCTCGTGCTTGTTCACAGCGATGACGAGGGTGAGAGCTGGTCGAAGCCGGTCAATATCACCGCCCAGATGAAGAATCCCGAGTGGCGTCTTTTCTTCAACGGGCCCGGCGCGGGCATCGCGATGAAGGACGGCACGCTCGTCTTCGCGGCGCAGTATCGCGCGACCGACGGGAAACCATGGTCCACCTTGATCGCATCGAAGGATCATGGCGAAACATGGCAGGTTGGAAGCGGCGTGAAGAGTGACACCACCGAAGCCCAAGTCGTGGAGCTTGCGGACGGCTCGATCATGATCAATGCCCGCGACAATCGTGGGGGGGCACGCACCGTGGCGGTGACAAGAGATCTCGGGAAAAACTGGGAACTGCACGTCACCGATCGCAAGGCGATGCGCGATCCGGTGTGCATGGGAAGCCTGCTCGCATGGAGAGATTCGCTATGGTTCTCCAATCCCAATGCCACCGACGGCCGGCATTCCATGACCTTGAAGCGCTCCACGGACCAAGGGATGAGCTGGCCCGAGAAAGACCAGCTTCTCTATGACTCGCGCAGCGGATTCGGCTACTCCTGCCTGGCACCCGCGGGCGACGGGATGCTCGGCGTGATCTATGAGGGAAGGAGCGCACTCTATTTCCTCCGCTTCCCCGTGGACGAATAACGCAAGGCACGCGTTAACCATGGTAACCGGCGGCAACTGCATGAAATCCTGAAAGGGAACGTTTTCCCTGGGCGCCCGCTGCGGCGATACTCCGTTCCCTGCCCATGGTCCGACCCGCCCTGCTTCTCTTCCTCTCCTTCGTCAGCACTGCCTCGGCAGAGCTGCTCGATACACTTGTCTTCGGCAATGGAAAATCGGAAGCAGCACACCAGCTTTCCGCGGATCTTTCGGAGACGAAAACCGGAGGGCTGGGAGAGACTTCACGGCAGCTCTTGGCGGGAGGAGAACAGCCTTGGCTGGGAGGCGTGATGAAGTTCTCCATCCGGGTGAATCCCGAGCAGCAGAACTATTTCACCGTCCGTCTCTGGGGCGATGACGTGAATCACAACCAGCTGACGTTCCATGTGGAAGGCAAGCAGGTGGGCTATCGGCACCTCGGGGACATCGAGGCACTGGACATCGGCACGGATGCGCCGGCCTATCCAGGTCGCTTTTACTATCGTACCTGTCCTCTCCCCTTGGGACTGACGAAGGGAAAAGATCACATCGCTTGCGAGATCCGCGCCACAGGGCCGATCTGGGGCTACGGAAAGAATTTCGAGGAGTATCAGAAGGCAATGACCAGGCCGACGCGCGGGTTATATCGGGCCTACACGCATACCGAGGGGTGTTTCATCCCCCCTGGCGATGAGAAGCAGGGAGTCAACCCTGGGAATGCACCCGTCAGACAATCACCCGGCCCTGAGGTCATCGAGCAGGCCAAAGAGCGGGTGAACGATGAGATTGAACGGACGATCCGAGAGCCGAAGAAACCCTGCAATCAGATGCAGACTCTCTTTCTCGCCAAGGCGAGGCACACCCCGTGGACCATCGCAGCGGACAAGCCGCAGACCATCGAGAAGATCGTCACGAGCTTGGATTCCCTTTATCGCGGCTACGTGGCGGATCCACGCCTCGCCCAAGCGGAGCCTTCCACTTACAACCCCGATTGGTTCGGACTCGGCCCTGCAGGTCAGGTGATCGATCTGCTGAAAGAAGAGCTGAAGCCCTTTCTGGATCAAGAGATCGACGATGGCATGGGACGGCAGATCAGGCGTCGTGACGGCTTTCGCGACATGCTCGTCGCCTGTCGGGACTGGCACCGCGAGAACCGACGGCAGTACACGAATCAATCGATGATCAATGATCTCTACGGCATCTACCTCGCAAACCGGGGAATCGCCGTTCTTGATCCCGCCAAAGCGTTGCCGGAAGCGCAAGCGCTTCGCTATCTCTACGAATCCATCGGCATCAAACCATGGCTGGGCAGTGAGAAAGATGGCAAGCCGCTCAAGCCCCTCGGTGATAGTTTCTATCAGCTCACCAAGGAAGGACTGACCAAGGAACTCGGCTTCGTGGGAAACTATGGCGAGGTGCTGGACTGGGCCGCCCAGATCTACGAGGCGACCCGGCCCTCACCCAACAAACCGGGCGATGCCAAGATCAAGGAGCAGATCGCCAAGATCGCAAAGGCACGCTCCTATTTCCGCTACCCGATGCTCGATCAGGAGGGGAATCGAGCGATGGTTCAAGAGACCATCGTCGGGTGGCGTGACGTGCATTTCCCGGGCGATGTCACCTATGACCAGCGCCCTTCCTGGGATGGCTCGCCCTTTGAAGTCGCAGCGGCCACCCTTGATGCACACTTGGTCGGCTATGCGCAGCAGATGCTCGCAGACAACCAGTTCTTCGCGGCGGTTGAAGACGCCGTGAAAAGCCCTGGCTTCCGGACCACCTTCGGGCTGCTGGGCATCCCGGAGCGCTACGAGGCGATCAAAGCAGAGCCGCCCTCCTCGCACCGCCTGCCGATGTCATGGGATCAGCCGGACTTTGTCTTCGCCGATGAAGAGGATGGCGTGATCGCGGTAAAGAACGGAAAGGAGATCCTCTATGCCTCTCTCTACTGGCGGGCGCGCCACGCAGTGAACTTCCTCGGGAGAGTGCATCTCATCACGCCGGAGTTTGATCGGATCGCCACGGTGAGGCTGGATACCGAGTTTACGCCATCCGGAATGGAGTACACGCGCCCGGATTGGACGAACTTCGGCTTTGCGAACGGAGGTCACCGCTACCCTGCCGAATACAAGTCGGCCCATGCCGGGGAGAAACTCCCGATCGCGCAGATCCCCGAAGGTGTGGCCTTTAAGGCGGGACAAGAGAACGTCCACGCGGGACGCGGAGACTTCTACCAACTGCGGTATGGATCGTATTTGATCGCGATGAACATGAGCGCTGACAAGAGCTTCCAGTTGAAGGCTCCGCGGCACGCGGGAAAGATCCGGAATCTAGCCACAGGAAAGCCCGTCGCGCCGGCAGCCGAGGCCGCGGTCGGCCCTCGCAGCACAATCGTGCTCTACTTGGAGGCGAACTCTCCGGCGGAACCAAAGGCGAAGTGACAAGATTCCCGGCGCATGGTGTTATCTCCATCATGAAGTTCCGATTCTTTCTCCGGATCAGTGTCCTTCTCTTCCAACTGCTTCCTGCACTCGCTACGGACCTGTTCTTTCCGGATCAGAAGGCGGTCTCTGAAAATGGCCTCTACCGGATTGAAGCCCGGTCGCCCGAGAATCGGAACGCAAGGAAGAGAGTAGCCTTCGCAAGAAGCTTCGCCTACCAGTTGATCGAAACCAAGAGCGGCAAGACCCTTTGGAACTTCCAAGCAGGGCCCCACGATCCATCTTGCTCGGGGCTTCACGTGGACAATGACGGCTGGACCGTTATCGAGGACGCTTGGGGCGGGCTCAGCTTTTTCTCGCCGAAGGGCGAAAAGACTGGCCGCCTGGATATCATCGAGAAAGGAATGACCGCCCGTGAGCGTCGGGACCGGATTCAGCATAGCACCGCTGGCCCGATGTGGGAGGGCTTCTCATTGTGGTATTTCCTGAAGATTGACGGTCGCCGCCTCTTCGTAATTCGCCCGTGGTGGGGAAGACAGATCATCGCAGACGTCACGGAAGGCAGCTGGATCGACGCAGGAAAGCCCGTCAAAGAGGTGTGCATCGCTTACGAGCGACAGTGGACCACGGAGGCACTCTTCCAATCGGTCGAGACACTGGACAAATGGAACAACGGATGCTGTGCACCGGAAGCTCATGTCGCAACCAAGGCTGCCTTCCTCGCTGGCAAATTGGGAATGGTTGATGCCATCCCCATGCTGCGCAAATTGCAGGACTCCGTCTACGTGGGCAACTCTAGTTCCGGGACCTCCAACTACGAACCTGCGGTAGGAGGAATAGATCCTGCGAATTGGACGCAATTCACGATGCGCCAAGTGGTCCATCAATCGCTTCGCCGGCTCGGCGAAGCACCGCTCCCCTATCCCTGCATCCAATTTGGAGTGAAGGCCGCGGAGGGAAGAACCAAACGCAAACTTCCACCTGCGGATAGCAAGCAGCCCCGGGACGAAAACGTGGCGAGTGTGCAAAAAGGCATGAAGCCGGAAGAGGTTGTCCGGCTTATCGGAGCTCCAGACTTCAAGGAGCAAGACGAATGGGCCTACGACATCGACAGGCCGAAACCTTTCCGCCTCACGCTGACATGGGACAAGGAAGGCGTCACCTCGATCAAACGGGGAATCCCCGGCTGGAAAACAGAAGACTGGGATCGTATCCTAGCATATTGAAAAGATCCGCCGTCGTCTGAGCGAACGGCCGCCCGGGCATCGCAGAGCTCGGACGAGCGAGGCCTCCCGCCATGATCAAAAAAGAAGCCCTGCAACGCGTTCGTTGCAGGGCTTCGAAAGTGGTACACCCAAAGAGACTCGAACTCCTAACCTTCTGATCCGTAGTCAGACGCTCTATCCAATTGAGCTATGGGTGCTTTGCCTTGTTTGCCGCTCCTTGCGGGGCGGGCGGGAAGAAAGCCGAACGGACCCGCCCCTGTCAAGACATCGATGACGATAAATTCGAGAAACTGAACGATTTCTCCGCCAGCCTCCCGCGGGCTTACTCCAACGCCTTCCGATCACTTCCTGATCTCAAAAATCCTCCCTTGCTTGAGAAGGTGCCCGACGGACTGACGCTCGGAATGGCCCGCGGTCGGAATCCACTGAAATCAAATATCCAGCGCAGCAAGCCGACCCTCGTCTTGAACCGCCAAGCGTTTAATTTTTATTAAATACCGAAATCAAGAAATCCAAAATCGATAGATTTTTTGAACTATTCGCGCGACCGTAGGTCAGAAGGGGTGAAATGTCTTCTAACAAGAAGGAAAGCCTCCCCCATCCGTCTGCGGCCATGAAGGAAGCAAACGAGTCCCAAGCAACGGCCAAGCCTTGGCGGGTGCTCAAGGCAGTGGTCCTGTTTGCTGCCCTGGTTCTTTTGCCCTTTGGAACTTGGATTTTGGGATCGGGGATCGTGATGGTCACGCCTCCTGTCTACAGCGGAGGTGCCGTATTGAGGGTCGACGCATCCTCCCCGGACCGCCCTCACGCCATCCGTGAGATCTGCGAGCAGTTGCGATCGGAGGAGGTGGTGAGACTCGCTGCCGATTCGCTCTCGGATGGCTCCTCTAACAGCAGCACCGACCCCATGGCGCGGTACCTCCTCTGGTCCAGCCTCTCCGTAAAAGCAGACGCCGGCCCGAATCTGGTAAAGATCGAGGCCCGCAGCACCGAACCCGCCAAGGCCCGCGAGATTGTGGTAGCAGTGGCCGAGGCGTACGAAAAGACGACGCGTGAATCCACAGTGGAGGGCAGCATGCCCAAGCCTCTGGTGTATGTGGCCCCGCTGGAAGCCGAACCCGTCCCGGCAAGTCCGGAAACCCGGATCATGTTGGGCATCGCTGGCGTCGCCTCGCTTTGCTTGCTACTTTGCATCCCCTTTCTACGTGCGGTGGAAGGTTCGATGCCGCTGCGCTTGGGATGGGCTGGCTTGATCCCGTCCGATCCTGAACCGGCTCCGGCTTCGTAAATTGAGTCACCTCGAGGCAAGCCAGGCCTTCCAACCACCGAAGGAGGTGATCTCCTCGGCTCCCGCAGCGGCCCGGGGTTCCGCAATGAATCCGGGCACCTCCTCGCCATTTGCCAGGAGAACTTTTCCGATCCCCAGAGGAGCAGGGATCTGCGAGACGAAATCCCCAAAGGCTGCCGGATCGAGTTCCCAAACCTCGACATCGATCGCGGCGGTCCTGCTTTCATCGCGAATCAGCGCCGGCCTTGGAGGAAGCTTGCCGGACGCAGGAATCACATACATGCGATAGACCGGAGCGGTCCTCGTCCTGTCCCTCAGCGAAGCTCCTCGGTCCGCTAGCTGCCAATGGAGCGGAAGCCCTTCCAAGTGAGCCCCACAAACGGCTACCGGAATCTTCACAGGACCCGCAGACTTGTTCTCCGGCAAGGGCTCTCCGGTAAAACGGCCAGCCAGCTCCAGCAGCGCTTCATCCCACCCTGCCGGTGCCACCAAGGTCACCCCCCAGCGGGCACGGCCGTTCCGCGCTTCCCCCGCGGGCACGGCCACTGCGCTAAGATCGAGCAGGTTCATGAAGTTCGTGTATCGCCCTAGCGTTGCATTCGTCTGGTAGGGCTCATCCAGCACTTCCGAAACCGTATAGAGCCGCGGCGTGGTCGGAAGCAGCAGCACATCGATCTTCTCCCAAGCCCCCTCCGCAATCCTCGCGAGTTCGCGAAGCCGATACTGCGCACGAAAGGCGGCGGCAGCGTCCCAGCCTTTCGAGGCTTCGAGGATCTTTCGGGTGACCGGGAAGACATCGCCGGGATTCTCCTCCACGAATCCACCGACCGCCGCCCAACGCTCTGCAATCCATGGTCCCTCGTAAAGAAGCTTAGCGGTTTCGACGAAAGGCGTGAAATCAACTTCGATCAGCTCCCCCCCAAGCGACTTCATTTTCTCGACAGCTGCGTCAAAGAGACCAGGCGTATCCGGGTCACCGGAAAAATCCAAGCCGGTCGGGAGGCCGAACCGGAACGAGCTGCCGATCTTTCCACAAGATGCCACTTCGCGGGAAAAGGGATCGCTTTCATCGAAACCGGAGACCACCCCAGCCACCCGCGCTGCGTCGGCGGCTGTCTTCGTGAAAACCGAAACGCAATCGAGCGAGCGACAGGCAGGCACCACGCCCGCTGTGCTCAGAAGCCCTTTGGTCGGCTTCCAGCCGATGAGCTCCTGAAAGGCAGCGGGGACCCGTCCCGAACCCGCGGTATCGGTGCCCAAGGAAAAGCAGCACAATCCTGCAGCCACGGCCGAGGCGCTGCCCGAACTGGAACCACCTGGAAGAAACTCGGGATCAATCGCATTTCGCGCCGCGCCATAGGGCGACCGCGTACCGACCAAGCCGGTGGCAAACTGGTCCAGATTCGCTTTCGCGATGGGAATCGCACCCGCAGCACGCAGACGCTTCACGACACCGGCATCCTCGTGAGGAAGGTAAGCATAGGCAGGACAAGCCGCCGTCGTCGGCCAGCCCGCGACATCGATATTGTCCTTCACCACGAAGGGGATGCCCCACAGCGGCAGATCCAGCGGCATGGCCTCCACTTCCGCGGCGAGCGCCAAGAGCTCTTCCTTCTCTGGAAGATGGATGAACAACGCGGGATCATTCCATTCCTGGATCTTCATCCATACCTCCTCGATGAGAGCGGATGGCGTCAGGCCATTGCGGAATCTTTCCTGTAGCTCGGAAATCTTCATGCGGTCTGTTCTATCACTTGGTTCGCACCACGACGAGTGACTGGCCCGCTCGCACGCTCGCGCCTTCCGCGACCAGCACTTCCACCACCTCCAAATGATCGTCGGCATCGAGTGGCACTTCCATCTTCATCGCCTCCAGAATCATCGCCGTGGCGGAAGCGTGAAGCAGATCGCCTGCCTGGACGTGGATCTTCCAGACGCTACCGGTCACCGGGCTATCCAAGGTCACACACCCATCCGGAATGGTGAATTCACTCTCCCCCGCTACCTCTTCCGCAGGAGAATCCATTGAGAGCCCTGCCTCCTCCCAGCGCTTCCGCTCAGCCTCGAAGGCCTCTCGCTGCACGCTGCGGAACCCCTCGATCTCCCCGGCATGCTCTTCGAGGAAGGCCTCGTAGTCCGCAAACCGGAACACGGTCTCCTCGATCTCCAGCTTGTGCCGGCCACGCGGCACCTCCTCACGGAGGCGCAGGAGTTCCTCCGCACTCACGGGATAAAAGCGGAGCTGATCGAAGAAGCGCAGCAGCCACGGATTCTGGAAATCCTCTGTTCTGCGCCAACGGTTCCACACCGGGATCGTACGGCCTGTGAATTGATAGCCGCCAGGCCCTTCCATGCCGTAGATGCAGAGATAAGCCCCGCCGATTCCCACGGCATTCTCCGGCGTCCAGGTCCGCGCGGGATTGTATTTCGTGGTCACCAGGCGATGCCTTGGATCCAGAGGCGTGGCCACGGGAGCGCCGAGATACACATCACCCAATCCCATCACCAGATAGGAGGCATCGAAGAAAATGCGATACACCTCGTCGATGGAATCGAGGCCGTTGATGCGGCGGATGAATTCCAGGTTGCTCGGGCACCACGGGGCATCCGGCCGCACGCTTTGCATGTAGCGTTGGATCGCCTCCCGCGTGCTCGGGTCATCCCAGCTCAGCGGCAGGTGAACCACGCGCGCGGGGACCTCGATCTGCTCCAAGGGCGGCAGCGACAGAATACCCTCGCGAATCTTGCCCCAAAGGGCTTCACGAGAAACCTTGCCGGGATCGAAATGCACCTGCAATGAACGGATACCCGGAGTGAGATCGATGATCCCACCGATCCCCTGCTCCTTCAGCCATTCATAAACCACGTGCACCTTGAAGCGCAGCTTCAGATCGAGATGGTGGGGTCCGAACTCGATCAGGAAATAACGATCTCCCGCCCTGCGCACGACCACTGCATCATCGCCCTCGCCGAAGGAATCAATGAAGCACGAGCCCTTCGCCATCGGAGAAGGATCGCCGAGTGTCTGCAGGCCACCTTCCAGGAAAGAGTGCACCTCCACCGCACGGCTCGCGGCCCAAGCCTCATCGACGGGGATGAAGCGCACCTTGTCTCCCGGCCGGAGTTGTCCGAGCTTCCATAACTCCGCATCGATCACCACGACCGGACAAACGAAGCCGCCAAGGCTAGGTCCATCCGGCCCGAGAATCACGGGCATATCGCCGGTGAAATCCACCGCGCCGATCGCATAGGCATTGTCGTGGAGATTGGAGGGGTGCAAGCCAGCCTCGCCACCATCCTTCCGCGCCCATTTTGGCTTCGGACCGATCAAGCGGACACCCGTGCGGGCCGAATTGTAATGAACCTCCCAAGCCGTGGCGAAAAAGGTGTCGATATCCTCATCAAGGAAGAAATCGGGCGAACCATGCGGACCGTAGAGCACTGCGATGTTCCACTCCGAGCTCACGGGGATGCGCGGAGCCTCGGACAAGCCAACGCCTTGCTTCGTTAGGCCGATACCAAGAACATCTCCCGGAAGGAGAGCGCGCCCGAAAGGACCGCCGAACTTCCCGAGCGTGAAAGTCGAAGCGCTTCCCAGATAGTCCGGAGACTCCAGTCCACCCGTCACCGCGAGGTAGCAGCGCATACCCGGGCCTTCGATCCGGCCGATCTTCACGCTATCTCCCGCTTCGATCTTGATCGCCACATTCGTTGGGATGCTCTCGCCATTCTTAAGAACTAGCACCTGCGCTCCTGTGATCGCGATCGTGGTGGCAGCATTGAAGCGAAGCGTCGGGCCGCTCATCGTGATCTCAAGGCCTGGCATTCCCTCATCATTCCCCACCATCCGATTGGCGAGACGGAAGGAAAGCGAATCAAAGGGACCGCAAGGCGGAACCCCTACTTCCCAAAGCCCGGTGCGTCCCGGCCAATCCTGAACGCTCGTCATGGTTCCCGCCGAAAGCACGTCGATGGTAACCGGTCGGTAATCGAAGCGGGCCATATCACGCATCGCCACCCCACCAGCCCGGAAAGCCTCCCATCGGGTCACTTGGCGCAGATAACGGAGATTCGTCTCAATCCCGTAAATCCGGGTTTCATCCAGCGCCTTACCTAACAAGGCAACAGCTTCCTCCCGTGACTTCCCATGAACCATCACCTTGCTGAGCAAGGGATCATAGAACGGGCTCACCTCGGTGCCCGCCGCGATCCAGCCGTCGCAGCGTGTCCACTCCGGAAAGGAAGCTTCCGTCAGAAGCCCGGAACTCGGACGGAAGTTGTGATTCGGATCTTCCGCATAGACCCGGGCCTGGATGGCATGCCCTTTCGGAGCGGGAGCAACTGCTGGCACCTGCCAATCCGGATCGAGCGCGAGCCGGATCATCCATTCCACCAGATCGATTCCAGTGACCAGCTCGGTGACGCCATGCTCCACCTGCAGGCGCGTGTTTACTTCCAAGAAGAAGAAGTCCTGGCGATCCGCATCATAGATGAACTCCACCGTCCCCGCGGACCGGTAGTTCACGCTCTCGCCCAGCTTCACCGCCGCAGCGTGAAGTTCGGCGCGAACCTTCTCCGAAAGCTCCGGCGCTGGCGTTTCCTCAAAAACCTTCTGGTTCCGCCTCTGTACCGAACAGTCTCGCTCACCCAAGGCAAGCACCTGCCCTTTTCCATCGCCGAAGATCTGCACCTCCACGTGGCGGCCTCGCTCGATGAAGCGCTCAATGAAAACACCGCCGGAACCAAAGCTCCGTTCGCTCAAGCGCACCACGCTCTCGTATTCCCTCGCTAGCTCCTCCGCATCGCGGCACACCTTCATGCCAATCCCGCCACCACCCGCGGTGCTCTTCAGCATCACCGGATAGCCGATGTCCTCCGCGGCCTTCACCGCAGCTTCCGCGCTCTCTAGCAGATCCGTCCCGGGTACCAGCGGCACGCCCGCCGCTCCAGCCAGCCGGCGCGCCTCGTGCTTCAAGCCGAAAGCAATGATCTGTTCCGGTGTCGGACCCAGCCACTTCGCGCCCGCATTCTCACACATTCGCGCGAAATCCGTATTCTCACTGAGTAGCCCGTAGCCTGGAAAGACCGCCGCGGCTCCCGCGTTCTTGATCAAATCAACCAGCGATTCCTTGAGCAGGTAGCTCTCGGACACCGGCCCGGGCCCGAGGCGATGGGCCTCGTCCGCCAAATCAACGTGCGGTGCCCCGGAATCAGGATCGGAGTAAACGGCAATCGCACGAAGTCCTAGTTCATGCACGGTGCGGATCGCGCGCGCCGCGATTTCGCCGCGGTTCGCGATTAGGATGGAGCCTTTCATGGTCTTTGTTTGCGTCGATGCACTAGTCCCAGATCAGCACTTCCACCGGGGTGGGATTCCAGCCGTTGCAGGGGTTGTTGAGTTGCGGGCAATTCGAGATCAGGCACACCACGTCCATCGCCGCAACCATCTCGACATAACGGCCCGGTGCGGAGATCCCATCGGCAAAAGTCAGCCCACCCTCAGGACTGACCGGCACGTTCATGAAGAAATTGATATTGCAGGCGATGTCCCGCTTCGTGAGCTCCACTTTCCACTCCTGCGCCCCTCGGATGAAGGAGTCACGGCAGGCATGCATGCACTCCTTGTCATGGGCGTAGCGCATCGTGTTGCTCTCACGCGAACAAGCCCCGCCCAGCGTGTCGTGGCGACCGCAGGTATCCGCCGTGATTTCGAGCAGGACATTGCCTTCAGTGCTCATCAGCTTCGTACCGGTGCTGAGGTAGAGCGCCTGTTGGGCCTGGATCGTACCGTCGGCCGAATAGCGATCGGTCGGATCCGCAGCGTTGTAGAAAAGCGTGTCCGCCGCCTGATTTCCCTCCAGATCGTGGATGCGGAAGGTCTGGCCGCGCTTGATCTCATGCACCCACCAGTCCCCGGCCGGGATGACGTGGCGATGGGTCGCATCTGCCGGATTCATTGTGCTCTCGGTCATGGCGGTTAGAAGCGCAGGGAGTGATAGGTTTCGTTGTTTTCCCAAGCCCGGACGTTCTCCGGACGGATGGCGAACGAGGGGTCATCGGTAGCCGGGTTGTCTCCTTGGAGGACTTCCAGCTTCACAGGATGCGGATGATATACGGGATCCGGATCAAAGGGATGCTGGCAGGTATTGAGCACCACCAGCGTGTCGACCTCGAAGCGCAGCTCCACGATGTCGCCCGCCTTGGAGTTCCCTGAAACGAAGGACAGCTTCCCCGCTTCATCCGCCACCACCTTGCTGAACCAGTTCAAATTCGGCACCAGATCCTTCTTCCCGAGACCCCACTTCGCCAATTCGATCAGGAAGCAGTCCCGCCCGTTGCGATACCACTCGTTGCGGGCTTCTTGGTAGTTGTGCTCGCCATACTTTGCCAGCACCCGCGCCGCATCGGAATGCCCGCACACCGTATCATGCCAGCCGCAATCATCGCGGACGATCGAGGCGAGCAGCCGCCCCATGTCCGAATGCAGGCAATAGGGGGCGCGCAGGTAGAAGATATGCTGTCCCTTCAGGGTGTCCGGCATGTTGTAGCGTTCATGGCGCTCCAGCGCATTGTAGAGGAGCATCCCCACGTTCGCCCCACCTTCGAGATCGGTCAGACGGAGACGCTTGCCGCGGGAAATGATGCCGGACCACATGCCGGCGCCGCTGAGGGTTCGTTCAAGGATCGGCTTCATATCATCGGTTCATGCCATTGGCCTTCGCATGCAGCGGCGGCATCAGGTGCGGAGTCAGTGTAAGGTTGGCCGTCTTCACCCCCTTGCAGGTCACCAGCTTGTTGGCGATCTCACGCAGCGTGCGCGCCGGACCCTGCATCAGGATCACCTCCAGCACGTGCTCGTCTTCCAGAAGGACATGCTGGGAAGAAATCACCTCCGCCACATGCTCGCGAAAGATTCGGGATAGATCCCGCAGCAGTGCGCTCTTCGACTCGTCGTAGACCAGCGTCAGGGTCCCCGCCATGATCTCCGTGCCGATCTTTCCCAAATGCTGTGCCGCGTGCTGATGAATCATTTCCGCCACGGCTTGGGAGCGACTATCAAAGCCACGCGCGGACACCAGCCGCTCGAAGGCTTGAAAGGTCTCCTCAGGCATCGAGACGGTGATCCGTCTCAAGCCATCGGCAGAAGGGTCGTTGGACATGCCCCTCCGGGAAGCAGCCGCAATGCCTGATATGAAGTTTTTTTCATTTCTTCATACCGAATGACCTGATACCCTCACCCCGTGTAGCGCGCATGCCGGGGCAGCGTGTCCGCCACCTCGAACCACGAAAGCCGGTCCTCCACCCAGGTATGATCATGCGGGGGCATCAGCCCCGGATCGTCCAAGCTGCAAGTGGTCACTTCATACTCCGAGGGAAAGGACGGATCGAAGAAGCTCAAGGGCGAACCGCACTCCGGGCAGAAGGTTCGCTCCCTACCCGCAAACTTCAGAAGCTTCGGCTCGCCATGGCTCCAGCGCAGCGTCCCTGCCGGGAAAAAGGTCCACGCGACCACCGGCGCACCGCTCGCTTTCCGGCAGTCCTCGCAATGACAATAGGACGTGAAGCGCGGTTCCGCCCCGATCTCGTAGCGCGTGGCTCCGCAAAGGCATCCTCCCTTGATCATGCATGAAACCTAGCGGCGAAGCCCTCGCGGGCAAGTAGCTGTAATTATCAGATCACATCCGGGTCCGAAACCGCGAGCCGCATCACCGGCGTATCCTTCTGTTCCTGTCCGGGCGGATGCATCATGTGGTCGATGTGCTTGCGGGTGGCGACAAAGGTGGGCTCGAAGATCTGCGCCTCCGAACGAGGGCGCGGCACCGGCACTTCCACCACCTCCCGCACCCTGCCGGGATTCGCATCCAGCACCAGAATGCGATCGGAAAGGAAAACCGCCTCGTCCAGATCATGGGTGATGAAGACAATCGTGATGTCCACGTTCTTCCAGATCTCCAACAGATAAGACTGCATCTTGCAGCGGGTCTGCGCGTCGAGCGCGCCGAAGGGCTCGTCCATGAAGAGCACGCGCGGTTGATTCGCCAACGCCCGGGCAATCGCCACGCGCTGCTTCATCCCGCCGGACAACTGGTGGGGATAGGCATTCTCGAATTTCGAAAGTCCCACGAGATCGATCCACTCGCGCGCCTCCCGCTCCGCGATAAAACCGGACTTCCCGGCCATCCTCGGCCCGAACATCACGTTCTCCTTCACCGACATCCACGGGAAGAGCGTGTAGCCTTGAAACACCATCCCACGATCCGGCCCGGGGCCCGAGACCGCTTCATCATACACGCGGACCTCACCGGAGCTCGGCGTTTCCAGACCCGCGAGGATTCGCACCAGCGTCGATTTCCCGCAACCGGAAGGCCCGATCACGCACATCAGCTCGCGCTTGTGGACAGAGAAGGAAACATTATCCAGCGCGGTCACCGTGCCACGCGGCGTCTCAAAGCGCTTGGTCAATCCTCGCACCTCCAGCGCGACCGGCCGCTGCTGCAGGCGGGAGAAGCGCGCGGCAACATCCGGAGACTGGACCCGATAGTCGGGAAGCGTAACGATGCTCATGGCGTTTGATTGCGGGTAGCGGCGAGGCGCGAGGATTCCATCAATGCTGCGCGCTGGCGCAGCCCTGCACCGATTCTCCGGAAGGGCCAGGTGAAGACCTTTGCGATGCCGCGCGAAAGGGCATTCGACTTGCCGGCCCACGGGAAAAGCAGGCCATGCAGCCAGGATAGAAACTGATCGGTCACGAAGCCCGTCACCCCGATCAGGATAATCACCGGAAAGACCCGATCGAAGTTGCGGAAGCGGCCCTGCGTCTCGATGAACTCCGTGAGCCCGCTTTTGATCCCGATCAACTCGGCGATGACGAGCCAGGTCCAAGCCCAGCCCAGAAGGATGCGCAGGTCATTGTAGAGATTGGGCAAGATACCCGGGATCACCACATTGGTCAGCATTTGCCGCGGCTTCGCACCCAGCGTCTGTGCTGCCTCCAGCAACGCAGGGTCCAAGAGGCGCGTGGTCTTGGAAACCACCAGCACCATCTGGAAAACCGTACCGATGAAGACCAGTGCGATCTTCGGCGCGTCCCCTGCCAGCAGCACCGCCACCAGCAGCGTGCTGAAGGTCGGAGCAGGCATGTAACGGAAGAAATCCACGAAAGGCTCGAAGAGCTTCGAGAAGAAATCGAAGACCCCGCAGAGAATCCCCAGAGGAATACCGATCAGACAGGACCACAGGAAGCCCATCAGGATGATGCGCAGGGATGCCTTGTAGCGCTGCATCATCGTCAGCTCGCCCTCGGGCGCATCCGAGCTGAAATCTCGCATCCCCGTGCGCAGCACCTCATGCGGGGCAGGCAAGTAGACCGGGTTCGCAGGCTTGCCCTGCGGCAGTAGTTTCAGCAGCGACTCATCCGGCAATTGTTTGAAGACGAAGTCCGGCGACAGCGAAGAAAGCATCGCCCAGTTCTGCTTCACGATCGCCAGATTCTCTTCTGTTAGAGCAGGCTTGCCCGCCACCTTCGCGCCGGTAGCGAGATCCCTCCACACATGGTAGAGCACCACATCGTTTTGGGTATCACCGAAGGGTAGCCAGCCCTCCTCGATCGCCAGCGGCGCGAGCTGCCGCAGCAGCTTCTGGTTCTTCCGCTTCGCGCCGGTGACCGGCGTGCCTGCCTCCTTGGCAGCCATCACCGCGGCATTCTCCTCCTTCACCGCATCGACGAACTCCGGAAAGAAGCCTTTGCTCACATGATCGCCTGCCGTGAAAACCGTGGTCACCCCCTCGCGCTCCGCGGAGAGTTCGATCTTCACATCCGGATGCCAGATCCACGGCACATAGGAGACCACGCACCACGATACCAGCGGCAAGAGGAAGGAGACGATACTCAGCGCAAAGCGACGACCCTGCGGCAGATCGCGGCGGATCACGAACCAGTCTTTCAGGAAGCCGGGGCGCGCCATGAAGTCGATGGGTTTTTAGAAAGTGATCGCGCCGGGCCGGGACCAGCCCGGCGCGATGATGGCTGCATTCGGATGGAAATTACTTCTTGAGAGCCTTGGTGAGGGAGGGGTCGAGATACTTCTCCGGATCCTGGCTCTTCTCGTAGACCTTGAACTTCAGATTGAAGGCATTCACGGACTTGGTGGAGCCATAGACGCTCGCAAGCCCCTCGCCCTTCTCCCAGCGCTTGAGCGCCTCATCGAGCGTAAGGATATAGGTGCCCTTGAAAAACGGCTCGTATTCTTCCGGGGAGATCTTCACGCGGGCAGAGAGGATCTTCAGAGCATCGTCCAAATTCTCTTCATCGCGCACGTAGTCGGCGATCTTGTACCAGACCTTCACCACCTTCGCCCAATCCTCCTTGTTCTTCTCGAGGCTCTCCGCGGAGACGTAGAGGAGATCGTAGATGATTCCGGGCGCATCGGCCGAGGTGAAGACCGGCTTGGAGCCCGGCAAGGCCTTCAGCGCTTGACCGGAGTTCGGTTGCCAAGCGCTGATTGCAGAGACCGCCTTCGAGGCGAGCACCTGCGGAGTCTCGTTGGTAGGGGTGTTCACCACCGTCACATCGTCCGCCTTCATCCCGCTCTTCTCGAGTGCGGTGAGAAAGAGCAGATGGGAGACGAATCCTTCCTCCAGACCCACCTTCTTGCCCTTCAGGTCCTTCATCGAAGAGATCCCGGGAGCCGCCACCACCATGTCGTTGCCGTTGGAGTAGTCGTTGATGAGAATACCCACCGACGGCTTGCCCGTGGCACCCGTGACCAGAGCATCGCCATTGGTCATGCACACCGCGTCCACCTTGCCGGACACATAGGCATCCATCGAAGGCACGTAGTCGAACCACTGGAACTCCACATCCACCCCCGCCTCTTTGAACCAGCCTTTTTGAACGCCGATCTCCCAAGCGATCCAGCCCGGCCAATCGGAGTAGGCGATCTTCAGAGGCTCGGCTTGGGCGATCCCGCAGAGAGCGAGCATCCCGGCAAAGGCGGATCGGAAATATGTCGGCGATTTCATCTTCGGTGTAGAACTGGGGATTGAGGAACACCCGCGGTATGAAACTTCCGCCGATTGTTCACACCGGAATAAGCAACGCCCGTACCAAGGCCGTTTCTCTTCTTCGCTTTCTCCGACATCCCGGGGTTGGAAATCGGAGCGATTTTCACAGAGATTTCCTCATCCTCTCACGTTTTCATGCTTTGATCCCCGCATGCGGTCTCCGTCGCCCTACCCCATCCTTGATCCCGATCTCGCGCGGCGGACGCGGGCCGGGCATTGGACGCTATTCCTCATCAATACCATCCTTTTGGTTCCCGCGGTGTTCGGCACCATGGTCTTGTGGCAGTTCGCCCGGGAGTCCAAGACGAGCCTGAGGACCTTGGTAGACTTGGAGATGCTCGTCATTTCCCTCCCCACGATCTCCGGGATCCTGGCGTGGGCTGCCCTAGGCCTTCTGCTTACCAAGCCATCCTTCCCGCGTTGGCACTTGGGAAGCTGGGCATTCGTCCTCCTTTTCGGCCTCTCGAGTATACCCGGCGGCCTCCTGATGATGGCAAATCTCGGAGAAATGCCGGTCTATCTGGGCCTCTCCGCCTTTGTGATCTGCCTCGGTGCCACCGCGTCTTGGATATCAATCCGTAACATGCGGCTCGCCTGGCATTCCCTGCGCCGCAGCCGGAATTTGTCCGGCCCGGCACCTTCCCGCTCTTGAATTTCCGGCTCCGCGTGAGTTCATGGAGCCCGTGAAACGGCTCTTCCTCGTCCTCATCGCGCTCGCCACCTGCGACGCAGAAGAGATTACCTTCAAGCAACCCGCGATGGTGATGGAAAAGGCATTCCCGATCGGGAATGGCGATCTCCGGGCGCGGGTCAAGGGCCGGACCGGGATCGAGCCCATGGCCATCCTGCCCAAGGGAGGGAAACGCCCGGCCACCGCCAACGTTCCGGGAAATGCCTTCTGCGGACCCGCTTGGTTCCATTTCTCGCTCGATTGGCTCGCGGGAAAGGCCCCGGTTTCTGACTACAAGCGGGTCTTGAATCTGGAGGACGGCACCGTGGTCACCACCTTCAAACGGGGCGGCGCGGGATTCACTTGGACTGTTTTCGCCAGTTCGGCCGATGACCTCATCGTGACCCATCTACGCACGGACAAGCCGGGGGCGCTGAACTTCAAGCTCGAACTCCCGACCGAACACAAGGGCAAGGTCCACGTGGAGGATCGCCGGATCCTGATCCTGAATGGCGACCTCGGCGGCAAGAAATCAAAGCCCTTCGAAGCCCGGGCTTGGGTCTATCCCATGGAGTCAGAGGTCACTCCGGGCACCAAGGACATCACCGTGAAAGGCGAAGGCGAGGCTCTGATCCTTCTGGCAGCAGAGACCGACCCCGAAAAAATCAAGACCCTGCCGGATCGGCTCAAGCCCTTGGGTTTCGGTGGAGACGATCACCCGGATGTCTTCCAAGTGTGGAAAGGATTATTAGAGCGGCACACCGCCGCCCATCGCAAGTCGATGGAAGGCGCAGGTGAAGGCAAGACCCGGCTCCTTTCCCGCTACCTGAAAGTGGCCATCACCCGCCCGGCGGAAGGCGAGATCCTGCCACCGGAGCCTGGCGTGCCCGCCGAACCGATCATCCTCCCCGAGCTCGATCCCGAGGAGATGGTCGATCCCGATCTGCTTCCGAAGAAGGAGTAGCCCCTAGCGGCTCAACTCCTCTTGGCACACCAGCTTGAAGCCGGCACTATTCAGCACCGTTACCGCGAAGTCGTAGTCCTCCACGTGGAGCGCCAGCAGCGAGTGCCCCTGAGGCGACGGCATCAGGGCGTAGGCAAAGTCGATGTTCGTCTCAGCCACCATCAGGGTATCGAGCACCGGCAAAAGCTCCGGCCCCGACTCACGGAGCGAAATCACCAGCAAATCACAGGTAGTATGCGGGATCCCCTTCTCCACGAAGATCTGCTCCGCGGTATCCGGATCCGTCACCACCAGGCGAGCGATCGTCGCGTCCCGGGAATCCTGCACGCTGATGCCCACCACTTCGATCGCGGCACCACGCAGCAGCTTCACCAGTGATGCCAAGGCCCCGGCACGGTTCGGAAGCAGCACGGAAAATTGCTTCACCGGATTCCCCGGCTCGATCGTCTTGGCTGGCATGTTCGGAGAGAGGTCTCAGCCCCGCGGTCCGCGGAGCGGGACCGTTATTACCTCACCTTTCGACAAATTCTCAATCACCATTTGATTCGGGCGGACATCCACCACGACATACTGGCTGCCGTCCTCACCGCTGAACTTCTGGCCAGCCTTCGCCAGATAGCGTCTGCCGCCGCCGTCTTCCACCAGTGCCACGGGATCATGCGCGGTGGACGGGATCCCGCTCACCAGTTCCCGCGTCCGGCCCGTGCCTCCATCCAGCACCTCCACCACGGAGGCTTCCGTGAGGCCGCTGGAACGATCTTTCTGCTCCATCATCCGGTGCTGGACCTTCACGATTGTTAGAGAAGTGCCCGGGATCGGGGCACCTTTCGAGATCTGTTGGACGCCACTGCCCGCCACCCGGATCGAGGCGGTTTCCCCCTTCACGGTTTCGATGCGCAAGGGTAGCTCCCGCTGGCGGAACGCCCGCATCTTCAGCGGCGCTTGGGAAACCACTTCAGAGCCTCCTGAAACCGGCATGCTCACCGGTCCGGCGATCTCCTTCAGGGTCGCGCCCTCGAGGGCCACCGGCGCGGCATGACTCGCCACCGGCGTATGGCCGCCGCCCGTGGCCGGCTCGGAAGAAGCCAAGCCGGCCGCTTGGTCCGCCTTCTCCATTTGAGCCAGCATTTCCGCCCCGAGATCGGACGGCTCCTCAATCCCGAATTCCTCCTTCCCCGGCTCTTCAGAGAGACGCAGGGCCACCTCTTCATGCCCGGCCTCGCGAGCGATGTCTGCGGCAATGCGGCCTTCTTCATCCATCGAAAAGCGGTTCGCCCCCACACCGATCAGCATCTCCACGGCTTCGATGTTCCCATTCTCTGCTGCCAGCATCAGCGGGGTGCGGCCATCGTCGGTCCGGGCATAGACCGAGGCACCATAAGCCGTGAGGGCGTCGATCACACCCGACTTGCCTTCGATCGCCGCGAGCAAGATGGCGGTATCGAGACTGTCCCGGTCATAGGCGGCGAGCTCCGATACCATCTCGGCCCGGCCTTCGTTCACGGCCAAGGTTAGCGGCCGGTATCCTTTCGCATCCTTCTTCAAGGGATCCGCCTTTTGGGAAAGGAGATACCGCACCATCGCAGGAGAACCCTTGACCACTGCCGTCATCAGCGGCGTCCGGTCACCCGCGCCCGTCACATCTACCGGCACATGCTGGTCCAACAGGAAATCCGCGGACTTCATCATTCCCGCAGCCGCGGCGGCGTGCAGCGCGGTGTCGCCCTCGGAATTCCGGACATCAGGTGCGATTCCACCTTTGACCAGTTTCTGCATCGTCGCCACGTCGTCGCTCTCCGCCGCCCGGAAAAAGCTCTCCGGGGTGATTTCATAGCCCTTCTCCTTCAGCTCCTGTTTGGCGGCCTCTTCCCGGTTTTTACAACCGGGAGATGCCAGCACCAGGGTGCCAGCCAAGAGAAATACCATGGGTTTCCCGCTCATGGCGGCGAGATTAGTTCACCTTTCTTAAGCTTTCAATCCGGAACCTGTCGCGGGCTCGACGCTCCGGATATAACAGATGCCCCCTTCCACGCGAAACTTCACCTCCATGCCGCACAGGCCCGCCCCATGGACTCGCCCTTCCTCTTCTCTACCCACTGCGGGCCGCGGATCCAGCGAGAGCGCCTCGACAATGAGCTGCTTGGCGCGCTCCGGCAGCCGGTAAAAGCCATCGGCCCCCTCGGTGGAAACCGCCAGCCGCGCCGGAGCTTCGCCAGCAAAGCCCCCTCGGGCATCCACCGGTGCCTCGGCATACGGAATGTAAGGCTTCACATCGAAGACAGGCGTGCCATCCACCAGATCCAGCCCCCCAAGCAAGAGCACCGTTCCCTGCCCCTCGCGCTTCTCCAGACCTTCCAGCTTCACCAGCGATAGCCCGAGGCCGTTGGGCCGGAAGGTAGAGCGGCTAGCAAAAACCCCCACCCTCTCATTACCACCCAGACGCGGCGGTCGGACGGTCGGACTCCAGCCACTCTCCGCGGTAAGATGAAACCCGAAGATGAGCCATAGGTGGGAAAAACCTTCAATGCCCCGCAAGGCCTCCGCCTGGCGAAACTCAGGCTCGAAGACTAGCTCACCCCAAGCGCTTGGACAGAGCCCCGGCTGACGCGGCACCCCGAACTTTCCGCCGAAGCATGAGCGAACGATACCGATGGGCTGGATCTCCATGCGCGGAAGCTGAACCGCCCGGAGACCCTTGCCAATCCTCCACAAATGCCCTCCCGCCGGGACTCCCTCGACTCCATTAGACACTCGATCCCTATCACACCGGCGGCCCACGCTAACAGAAGGCGAAGCGTTCCATTTCAGGATTCTCAAAAGCAGCCGCCCTCGATTTCCTGCGGCGTGTTCCGTTTTCACCCTCTTCTCCTCGCCACCTCGCTGGTCGCTCTCACCCAATGCGCTCGCCAGAACGACGAGCTCGCGATCGCCGGCCCCGCCAGGACCGTGACCCGGAGTGAAGCCATTGGGATCGCTTACACCTACAGCAGGCTCACTTGGACTCCGCAGGAACAACACGTGCGCCACGGAAAGGATGAGCACGGCGTCCTGGTACACACGCCCGATGCAAGTTTGAAGGGACACGGCTTCTCGAACGGTTGGTGGAAGCCCGGCAAGGAGGCCCGCGGCATGGCCTACCAATGGGGCGGCTTCGACACACCCCGCCAATTTCTCGCTGCGCTCGAACGCGGCGAAGCAGCTGGCGATATCTCCACATCTGAGAAGCGCCGGCTCGGCGACAGCGGCACCAGCAAATCCTCTTGCGGCATCGATTGCTCCGGCTTCGTCTCGCGCTGCTGGCGGCTCTCCCGTCCCTACTCCACCAAGCAACTCCACGAAATCTGCGACAAGCTCGCGTCATGGGATGAATTGAAGGCGGGCGACATCCTGCTCAATGACCGCCACGTCGTCCTCTTCAACCACTGGGGCACACTTGGAAAAACCGTCCATGTCTACGAAGCCGGACCCTTCCCCGTCTGGCGGGTAAATGCCGCCGAGATCCCGGTGGAGAAATTGCTCAGGGAAGGTTACTCGCCATGGCGCTATCGCCGGATCAAGGACTGAGCCGGGATCTGAAAATCCGGGCTCGTCGCGACAAGTCATCCCTCAGATTGACTTTCAACGCTACGGAATACGCGATCCCTGTCCGCGGATAAAGTAGCTCGCTGTCTGGCTCACTTCGAATTCCCACCCGAGCGCTCTCAGCCGCGCAGCGAGATCCTCTGGCTCATAGAACACCTTATAAACTTGGTATTCCCGCCCGTCGTTGAGCTTGCGGCGCGAAACCGTCGACTCCTCGCCGGGAAGATCATGATTCACCGCTGTCGAACCCGAATCTCGAAGCGAATCAACGAAGAACACCCGTCCACCCGGAGCCAGACAGGAGCGCACCAATTCCCAGAACTCCTCGAAGCGCTCAGGCGGCACATGTGAAAGCCAGAAGCTGAAGAATACCACGTCGAACATCCGGTCCGGCTGCCACTTGAAGACGTCCGCTTCGATATACCTTACTTTCTCCGATTTCAGCTTCGCGGCATTCACCGCCAGCACTTCCCGCGCTCCATCCAAAGCAGTCAGGCAGGTCGCAAACGGCAACAACTGCACCGTCCAAATCCCCGTGCCACAGGCGATCTCCAGCACCTCTCCCTCCGGCCGGAAACGGGCGAGCATCTCCGAAATCTCGACTCCCTCTGCTACCCACCTGCCATTCAGCTCCGGCCCGCGGTCATAGCGCCCTTGCCGCAACCACCATTGGTCATACTCACCCGCCCGGGCATTATAATAATCGAGTTGTTCCTGTAGGGGGTCGCCGGTGCGGTGCATCGTCGGAGCTCATTCAGGATTATCGCCTGACAAAGCGCACGCTCAATTTCCCGCGGCGCAGCCTTGCTGCGAGGGTTCTTCAGGAACGATGCTGAAACTAGGATAACTAACAATCCCACGGGGCTCCTGCTCAAATAACAGGACTACCCCCGCTCAAGGATTGCCACAAGGCTAGCCCTCACCCGCCAGCCATTCATTGAACGGCCAAACCGCCCGCTTCTTCAAGCCGCTTTCCGCAGCAGTGCCACCAGCACGCCTTGGATGATCAATTCGCGGGCCGGAATCAGATCCGGGAACTCCACGTTCTCCGCACGAAGGAAAGGCTTCCCCTTGTTCATGATGAAACGCTTGAGCGTCGTCTCACCATCGATCAAGGCAGCCACCACATCCCCATCCCGCGGTTCGCGGAATTCGAGGATCACGGTATCCCCGCTGCAGATATGGGCATCAATCATCGAGTCACCCCGCACCTTCAGTGCGAAAGTCCGGGCACTGCGCGGGATTCCGATCGAAGCGATATCGATCGAAATGCATCCCTCGCGCTCCGACTCCACGTCTTGGGCCATACCCGCGGCGATCTGGCCATACACCGGGATATCCACGATTTCCTCGCGATCGAGCTCTTCGGGGAAGACCACCGCGCGAGCCTTGCCGGGCAAGCGCTGGATCACCCCCTTGCGCTCGAGCGCGCGGAGATGGCTCATCGCCGCCGTCTGGCTGGCGAAGCCGAAATAATGCTGCAACTCGCGGGTCGACGGCATGAAGCCGGTTTTCCGCTGCGTGGCTTTCAGGTATTCCACGATTTCCCTTTGGCGCTGTGTCAAACCGTCCTGCATGGCGTATGTGAACAGTGTTCTTAGGAACAAGAACATGCGTGATTCCCCGATACAAGCGGAAATTCAAGGAATCCTGCCTTGAGGGTCGGGGCCCGAGGCAGGATGATCCGCCCCGATGCTTCGCAAAGCCAACTGGCGTTCCTTTGCCATTCTCGCCCTTTCCGCGCTCCTGCCCGCTTGCGGTGGTGGAGCCCCCCCGGCTCGCCCCTCCGGCCCGCCGGCTGAAATCACGAAAGCCCAAGCGGTCCGCGCCGCCACCATCCCGCTGACCCCGCCGCCTCCGGTCGCAGCGGAAAGCGCCATCGTCATCGATCCCGTCTCCGGTCGCGTCCTCTTCGCCAAGAATGCCGATACCGAGCGCCCCATCGCCTCGACCCAGAAGCTCCTCACCGCTCTCGTGGTGATGGACACCGGCAATATCGACAAGATCGTCACGATCTCCTCCGACGACACCTTGTGCGAACCGACCAAGCTCTACCTCAAGCCCGGCGAGACCCATAGCCGCCGCGATCTGCTCCGCGTGCTGATGGTGAAAAGCGCCAACGATGTCGGCCGCGCCCTCGCCCGCGATGTGGGCGGCAGCCAGGAAGGCTTCGCCGAAATGATGAATCGCAAGGCAGCCTCTCTCGGCATGCGCCATTCCCATTTCATGAACCCGCACGGCTTGCCGGCGGATAACCAATATTCCACCGCACGCGATATCTCCATCGCCGCTCGCGCCGCGTGGCGCAGCCAGACGATCCGCTCCTTCACCGCGCTGCAAAGCACGACCTTCCGCCACAGCGACGGCCGGGTGAAGACGCTGACCAATACCAACAAGCTCCTCAAGCGAGTGCCCTACTGCGATGGGCTGAAGACCGGCACCACCAATGCCGCGGGCCGCTGCCTCGTGTCCTCCGGCACGCTCGGCAATCGCTCCGCGATCGTGGTCGTGCTCAAGAGCAATTCCGCCAATGTCTGGGACGACTCCGAAAAGCTGCTCCGTTGGTCACTTGAGCGCCCCGGTGCGGAGCAGTGATCCTACCGGACCGCGGGAAGAACTCGCCGCTCTGGAATCAGCCGGCTTGCTGCGCAGCCTGCGTTCGCTCGATTCGCCCGCGGGTCCGAAGGTGATCCGCGACGGCCGCGAGCTGTGGAACTTCGCGTCAAACGACTACCTCGGTCTCGCCTCGCATCCGGCGCTCGCGGAAGCCTTCATCGAGGGCATCCACCGCTACGGCGCGGGATCCGCGGCTTCGCGCCTAGTCAGCGGCACCTTGCCACCGCATCGCGAGTTGGAAGAATCTCTCGCCGCCGCGAAGGGAGCGGAAGCCTCACTTGTCTTCTCTTCCGGCTTCGCCACCGCCACCGGCAGCCTCCCCGCACTCGTGGGCAAGGATGACGTGGTGGTGCTCGACAAGCTCTGCCACGCATCGCTGATCGATGGCGCGCGCCTCTCCGGTGCCGTCATCCGCGTCTTCCCGCACAATGACGTCCCGAAGCTGGATCGCCTGTTAGAGGTCATCCGGAAAAAGCAAGCGGGAGCACGCGTGATCGTCGTCACCGAGTCCGTCTTCTCGATGGATGGCGACCTCTGCCCCCTGCGCGAGATCATCGAAACAAAGGACAAGCACGGTGCCCTGCTCTTCCTCGATGAAGCCCACGCCTTCGGAGCGATCGGACCTTCTGGCATGGGTCTCGCCGCCCAACTCGGACTCCAGGACCGTGTTGACTTCCAAATGGGCACCTTGAGCAAGGCCGCGGGCCTTTCCGGTGGGTATCTCGCCTGCTCCGCGGAATGGCGGGACCTGCTCGTCAACCGCGCACGCTCCTTCATCTACTCCACCGCCCCGCCACCCGCTCTCGCCCACGCGGCGATGGCCTCTCTGGCGCTGATCCGCTCGGCGACCGGCGATGCCCTGCGCGAGTCGCTGCACGCAAACATCGCAGCCTTCGCACCGGGTCATCCCTCTCCCATCGTCCCCATCATCCTCGGCGAAAACCAGCGGACTCTCGATGCATCCAAAGCCCTCGAAGAGCGCAGCTACCTCGTTCCCGCCATCCGCTTCCCCACCGTTCCCCGCGGCACGGCCCGCCTCCGCATCTCGATCTCAGCAGCCCACCCGCTGGAAGCGTTGGCAGGCCTGAAGAACGAGATCGCTGCCATCTCACGCGACAGATCATAGCGGGCCCTCTAACCGATCAAATCACTGATCGATCCGAAGTCCGGCGTGAACAGCCGCTTGTACATCCGCGCCGCATAGCCGTCCGTCATCCCGGCCAGGAAATCACACACCAGCCGCGCCTTCTTCTCCACGCTATCCGCCTGCTCGATCTCCATCGCGGCATCTTCCGGCAGCAATTGGAAATTCTGCCCATCGATGCTATCGCCGGACACATAGCGCTTTTCCAGCACATCCCACAAGCGGTGTAGCAAGTGATTGCCCTTGTGCTCCAGCTGCTTCAACTGCGGCGAAAGGAACACGTTCTCAAACGCCAGCTTCTTGAAGAGCTTCGACTCCGCCTTCACCGCCGGATCCACATTCAAGCGGAAGCCATAGCGATTGCTCGTGCCACTCAGGAAATTCACATCGGCACTCAGGGACGCGGACCGGATATACTTCCCGATCCGCGAGCCCACGAAGGGATCCACCTTGCGTTTGCGGATCGCTGTCACCAGTTCTCCCAGCGGCGTTCCCTCGCTGATCGGCTCGCCACGCTTCTCCGCCCATCCCTCGATCCGCTCAATCCGCAGGAACCCGGCACGGACGCTATCCGCCAGATCGTTCAGCGAATAGGCAGTGTCATCCGCCCAGTCCATGATCTGGCACTCGATCGACTTGAAGGAATCGCGCTCCTTGCCCGGCGGATACTCGGCCGGGAAATCATGGCCACCCATCGCCCAATCCAGCCATTGGTGCTGGAAATCGTAGAGGAAGTGGTGCTCCGGCAGTTCCCCTGTCGTGGTCTTCAGCTCGGTCCAGAGCGACTTGTATTTCAGCACCGCATCCAGAAAGGCCCGCGTCGGATCCATCCCCGTGCGCTTCGCCGAAAAGATCCGCTCGGTCAGAAGCCGCAGCGTCTGAGCATTTCCTTCAAAGCCCCCATAGCCCGCCATCAGGAAATTCAACGTCCTCTCCCCCGCATGCCCGAAGGGAGGATGGCCGAGGTCATGGGAAAGGCAGGCAGCCTCCACCAGATCCGGATCGATGAAGTAGTCATCCGCCAGCAACCCGCCCGGAGCCTTCAGCCAGTGGCAGATCGAACGCCCGATCTGGGCCACCTCCAGCGAGTGGGTGAGCCGCGTTCGGTAGAAATCGTACTCCCCGCTCCAGAAAACCTGGGTCTTGTTCTGCAGGCGCCGGAAGGCAGGCGTGTGCAGCACCCGGTCACGATCGACCTGGAAGGGCGAGCGGAAGTCCCCGGGAATCTCCTGTTTTCCGGAAAAGCGCTCGGTATCGAAGGCACCGTAGAAGCGGTTGGGCATCGGGGCTTTGCTACGGTGCGCGGCCCTCCGTGGCGAGCCCCAAGGGGCGCGGATGCCGCAGCTGCAGATCTTTTGTTGAAAGCCGGACCACGCTACCGGGGTTTTGTTCGAAATCGAATGTCGCTACGGCCTCTCTACCGCCTCGCCTTATGGATCGGCTTTCTCGCTCACCCCTTGGCGGCGGAGAACCTGACGGAGCTTTCGAGCGCTCTCACGCCCCACGTCGCCTTCGACGCCGAAAGAACCCCTTCCGGCCTCAAGATCGTCGTCGAAGCGGACACCTTCGACGACAACGGGGACATCTCCCTCGAACTCGGCTTGGCGGGCAAGCAACTCGCTCGGCTGGGCGACGGTCAGGCGAAGCGCTCTCGCAAAGACAAGACCTGCCGCTGGGAATTCCTCCTGCCCGCGGAAAAGGACACGACCTCGCCTCGTCTCGCCTTCGCTCTCGCATGGAAAGGTGGCCCTCAAGGAGTCGACCGCCTGCGCCAGCGCTTCCGCCATGTCGGTCCCGCGGCGGCCCATGTGCCCCTCTCCACCGACCCGGCGGACTGGCAGCCCCTCGATTTGGAAGAGCGCACCCGCGAAGCCGCTGACCGCGCTTTGGAAATCGCCATCGATTTCGATCAAGCGATCGAGGGAAAGGCCAGCGTGGTGATCGAGCGTCCCGATGGCACCCGCGTCCGGAATCTCTTGTCAGGCCAGACGATGCCAAAGGGCCGTCACCGCCTCGTCTGGGATGGCCTTGATGAAGCGGGAAACATCGCCGCCCCCGGCGACTACCGATGGCGGGCCATTTCACACCCGGGACTGAGGCCGGTCCATCTCATGGATTTCTGCGATGGACCCGGCTCGAATCACGGCACCTTCCAAGCCGCGGCCACCAATGGCAAATCTCTCTTCTTCGCCGCACCCGTCGCGGAAGGCGGACACGAGATCGTGGAACTCGCTCCCGATGGCACCTTCATCCGCGGCTTCAATCCACCTCATGGCCACGGCTTGAGCGTCGTCTCCCTCGCCGCCGACGAAAACTTCCTCTACGCCGCTCACGATGGCTTGGCCTGGGGCAAGCACGTCGACCGCTCGAAGCCGGACTGGAAAGAAGAGCGCACCATCAGCGTGATGCGCATCGATCTGAAGAGCGGCAATGTCGCGGAGTTTCCCGGCGGCCTCCGCCACTCCCCGCTCCTGACCTACGAAGCCGGCCCGGGATCTGAGCAGATCCTGACAGAGTATCGGCTGAGCGGCATTGCACTCTGGCAGGGCTCGCTCTGGCTGGCGGACCAGTATGCGCAGGAGATCATCCCCATTGATCCAGCTACCGGACAGCGCTCATCCGCCACGCCGATCCAGTATCCACGGGTGAGAGCTCTCGCCAGCCACGGTGATAAACTCTACACGATCTCCGAGGGGGACCTCACGGTGATCGAAGGCAACCAGCGCAAGATCCGGAAGATCGCGAGGACAAGCGGCGGCCTCTACGTCCAAGGACCCGATGAGATCTATGTGAGCGACAAGCTCTCCCGCTGCGTTCGGGTTTTCGACGACAAAGGCCGCGAAGGGAGAACCATCGGAAAACCCGGCGGCATCGTTTCATTTCGCTACGATCCCCTCAGCATGTATCAACCGGCCGGCTTGGCAGTGCTAGATGGGAAGCTCTGGGTCACCGAGCAGGACCGCTGGCGTCCGAAGCGCCTCGCGGCCTTCGACACCCTGAGCGGCGCCGTGGTGAAGGAATACTTCGGCCCGACCAATTACGGCGCGCAGGGTGCCGGTTTCGATCCTCTCGATCCCACGCGGTGGATCGGCCAGGACACACTCTGGAAACTCGATTTCGCCAAGCGCAGCGCCACGCCCCAAATCATTTTCGAGGGCAAGTCAGGACGACGCCACAGCTTCTGGCGGCAAGATGGCCGCACCTTCATCATCACTTGCGGAAAAGTCACCTGGATCCAGGAGCTCACCGCCGACAACCAATTGCATCCGCGGGCCTGCCTCTCCTCCGCCCATCAATTTTCCTACGCGTATGACTGGCAGCCTCCCGACGAGTTTATCGAGGCCTTCCAGCGCGATTTCCCGGAAGCCAATTACAAGGGCAGCAAGGGCGGCATGCTCGATGAGGGCAAGCCCGGCCACGGCTACGGGATGCTCTGGGTGGACCGGAACGGAGATGAAGCGCTCGACCCGGACGAAATCGAATTCACGGCAAAGGGCACCAGCGTCGGCGGTGCAGGATGGAGCCATGACTTCAATGACCTGACCCTCCGTGTACCGGGCGAGCGCAATGGCAAGCCCGTGCTGGTCACGCTCGCACCGGATAGCTGGTGGCGGGACGGCGCACCGCGCTACCCCTCGCTGAAGGAAGCCGTGGCGAAGGCTCCGGAGATCGACTTGCCCGGCAGCAGCATGGTGGAAAGCATCACCGACCGCTTCGGAAATACGGTGATGAACTCCGATCCAGCCATGCGCTCCATCTCCCCGGAAGGAAAGCTGCGGTGGACCTACCCGAACCGCTGGAGCAATGTTCACGGCTCCCACAATGCCCCGCTGCCCAAGACCGGCGAACTCCAAGGCTCCCTCTTCTATAGCGGCATGGCCCCGCTCGATGACACGTCCGATGTAATGCTCATCAATGGCAATCACGGCCGCGCCTTCGTCATGACTAGCGATGGCATCTACCTCGACGAAATGTTCCCGGATGTCCGGATGATGACCAATCCTCAGGCAGGCGGCATCGGCATCCTTGGCGGCGAGTGCTTCGGCGGAACCTTCGGACGATCGAAGGATGGCGACTACTATTTCCAAGGCGGCGGGATCTCCTACCGGATCTATCGCGTTGAAGGCCTGGGCGGCACCAGGCGCGCCGAAGGACGTCTCGTGGTAAGCGGCGAGCAATCCTTGGCCGCCGCTAGAAACCAAAACCGCGTCGCCAGCGTCTCATCGAAAATCCATGAAGCTACCCTTCCTTGGGGAGACCAAGCCCGGGAGGTAGCGAAGTGGGACAAGGACGGGAATTTCCCCGTCACCGTGAAAGCATCGCGCGACGGCAATCTACTACGCCTCCAGTATGAGGTGGCGGATGCCTCGCCTTGGGTAAACCAAGGTAAGGACTGGCAATCGCTCTTCAAGACCGGCGATGGAGTGGATCTCCAGCTCGGCATCTCGCCCGCGGCAGACCCGCGTCGCACCGATGCCGCGGAGGGAGATCTCCGCCTTTTCATCGCACCCATGGGCGAGGAAAATGTCGCCGTCCTTTACCGTCACCGCTTCCCGGGAGCCGCGGCAAACGAAGCCGTGAACTTCCAGAGCCCCTGGCGCAGCGAGAAAGTGGATCAGGTAAAGCGGCTCGAGAACGCGGCAATCAAAGTCGAGCGCAGCGGAAATGGTTATAAAGTGGCCATCGAGCTTCCTCTTTCTGAGCTCGGCCTCGGCGCACCGGAGGCCCTGCAACTCCGCGGCGACTTCGGCGTGATCTATGGTGACCCCGCTGGCACCATCAATACTTTCCGGAATTATTGGTCCAATCAGGCCACCGGCCTCGTCAATGACGTGCCCGGCGAAATCATGCTGAGCCCGAATCTCTGGGGCCAACTCAACTTCTCCCCCGCCCCGAATCCATGAAAGCCATCCTCCTTCTTCTTTCAATGGCCGGGGCGTCCGCAGCCTTGGAAATCCGCTGCAGCGGCGTGCTCGGAAATTCCGGTGAGCAGGGCAGCAGCTTGGTCCGCTTCGCGGAGAAGACCGCCACCGGCATGGGGGTCGCATGGGACGCCGCGGGCACCATCTGGGATCGGGGTGGCGACGGCCGCCTGAATCGCTACGCCGTCGATGGACGCCTGCTCGCTAGCTATCCGCTCCCTCCCGGCGGGGGACCTCAGGACAAGGACACGCTCCTTATCTGCGGTGACTCGCTCTTGCTGAAGCTCGGCAAGAAGCTCTACCGACTCTCCTTGGATGCCCCTGCGGGAGCAGAGCCCGTCGAACTCGGCATCGATGCCAAACGTCTTTCGCTCTCCGCCGAGGATGGCTGGGCGGCCGCAGCGAATGGGAAAGCCATCTTCCTCGTGAACTCCTCTGGCGAAACGAAACCGGTCGCCACCTCGGAAGAAGACATCTCCGATCTCGAAATCGGCCCCCGGCATGGGATCTACGCGAAATCCGGCGACAAGATCCGCCGCGTCGATCGCTTCGCTCCGGAGAAGGGCGCGGGACCATGGACAGCCCCGGACGACCGCCCGCAGTGGATTGCGGACCGTTGGTTCGGCTCGGCATGGCACGGGACCCTCCGGCGCTTCGGGGAGGACTTCTTGCCGGATCCCGGCGTGGTGCTCGGCGGTGCCTCCGGATCCTTCATCGGCTACGTGGAGGGAAATCATGAGTTGAATGACTCCCGTGGCCTCGCCACCACCGATGGACGTCTCTTCGCCGCCTCCGGTGCGGAGGGCGTCATGCACCTGATGGAATGGCGCGCCGCGGAAAACCGCTTCGCCCTGCTCCGGAGGATCGGCGCCATGGCCACTTGCAGCGCCCTCGTGATCGATGCGGACCGGCGCGTCTATTTCAATGGCGGCTTCTGGGACTGGAGCGATGCTCCGGACACCCCGCTCCGCCACAGCGTGCCACCGCCGCAGGCACCGGGCTTTGCAGGCGCGTCCGCCGCACCGGATGGCGGTTTTGTCGGCCCGGCGATCCGCTGGGACAAGCCGGCCATCTACTACGGTGGGCACGGCGGCCCGCTGAAACTCTCCGAGGACATTCCTCTCCCCGAGGGCGCGGTCGCCTCGACCCTGCTACGGGTAAAAGACCGTGACGCCCTTTTTATCTCCGACTCCCGTGGAAAGGGCCGCATCTGCTTCGTCAGCCGCGAGGGAAGGTTCGAAGGCGATGGCGGCGCGGCAGAACTCCGGACCCGGGAGCCCATCGGGAAGCTCACTAGCCTCACTCCTTCCGGTCCGGAACTCCTCGCCGCCGCCGATGGCAAGCTCCTCCGCTTGAACGCAGTGGACGGCGGGTGGCAGGAAAAGCAAGGGATTGAGGCAGGCTTCGGAGCGGAGATCTACCTCGCCGCATCAGGGGATCTCCTCTGGGTGAGCGACACGGAGAACCATCGCGTCCTCTGCCTGCGGGCCGGAAAACCCATCGCTGAATTCGGAACCGCGGGGCGAAAAGGCGCGGACCTCCAGACCTTGGATCAGCCACGTGCCATCGGGGCATCCGGTACCAGCGCCGCGGTTTTTGACTCCGGAAACCAGCGCCTGATGAAGCTGGAGCTCCGCTAGGGAAGGACCGTCGGAAATTCCCCCGAACATCTTTCCGCTCTTTTTCGTTTGAGTGAGAGAGCCCGACATTTTCTCCCGTTTCCGCGATAAATTCCGAGCTCGGCCTCGCTTTCGCCGGAAAAACCGCTTTCATCTACCGTCGCTCACTATGAACGAGTCCAATCCCTTCAAGCGCCTCTTCTTCTGGCTGTCAGGCGCGGGCACCGAGACATTGGAGCTCTGCCCGGCATGGGAACAGCGCAAGTACGTCGCCTTCGGCGCGACCGTGCTGGTCCCCTGCGCCTTCGCCTTCATCGCGTGTTCCTACGCGCTATCCACGCTCACCGATAATCCCAAGGTGATCTACCCGGTGGCGGCCGTCTGGGCCTTCATCATTCTCACCATCGACCGCGCCCTGCTCGCTGGCTACCGGCCCTTCATGTCCTGGTGGCGGAAGCTGTCCCAGTTTTCCCTGCGTCTCATCGTCGCCATCCTCATGGGCCTGACGATTGCGCACCCGCTGGTGCTGCTGCTGTTCCGCGACACCATCAACACCGTCGTCGAGGAAGAGCGCTCTCAGGAAATCAGCCAGGAGCGTGGCAAGTTCGCGGTGGGCAAGGACAGGGTCCGCACCGAGATCACCAAGCTTGAGGAAGCCATCGCCGCCCAGCGTGAAAAGTGGAACGAGACCTTCCAGGCCAAGTTCATCATGCAGGAGAAGACCGAGGCCGCCGCCGCGATCCCCGGTCTGACCGCCGAGCAGCAGACGGAGCTGAAGGCCGCCACCGACGAGGCGACAAAGCCCTTCAAGGACCGTCTCGATGCCATCAACACCCAGGCCGACGAACTCTCCCCGCAGTATACCAAGCTCCAGAGCGAACTCGGTTTTTGGCAGGCGGAATTCGAACGTGAGCTGAATGGCCAGCGCTCCGGCATGAAGGGCGAAGGCCCGCGCGCCCGCTCGATCCGTGCCGACCAGCTTGAACCGCGCCGCGAGGAGTCAAAGCGCCTCGGCGCGCTCTTGGAGCACCTCACTGCCGAAAAAGCTACCCTGCAGACCCAAGTCCGCGAGGCCGAGAAAGGCGCCATTTCCGCCTTCGAAGCCAAGCTCGCCGAAATCCAAAAGAAGAACAAAGCCGAGGAAGACCGCGTCGCCGCGCTGAAGCAGCAGGTGGAGCAAAACCAGGCTGACTCCTTCGTGACGCAGCAGAATGCCCTGCGCGAAACCATCAAGCAGCAGATCGACACAAGATTGCAGGAGCTCGAGCGCGCCCAGAACGAACTCGCGGCCGTGGCGACTGAGGAAGCCAACCGCGTCGCCGCCATCCAGGCAGAGCCGCGCAAGGACATCCTCACCCAGACTCTCGCCCTGCACGGTCTTTTCAAGGAAGGCAGTGAAGGCGGCCAATTCGCCTTCGCCACCTATCTCGTCCTCACCTTGCTCTTCATGCTGGTGGATACCATCCCGCTCATCGTGAAGTTCTTCACCAAGCCGGGTCCCTACGACACCCTGCTCGATCGCGATGAAATCGTCTTCGATGGTGAGCACCGCGCCTTCCGCACCAGTCACCGCCGCTACATGGAAAGCCTGTCCGCAGGCAATCTCCTCGCAGTCACCCGGAACAAGCGTCTGGAAAATGCCCTCGTCGACGGCGTCGAGCACAGCCGAGCCGCACAGGAGTTTCTCGATTCACTGATCCAGATGGAAAAATCCTTCGCCGAGAAAATCCGCATGGAGCAGGAAGAAGCCCGCCACGCCGGCCCCGAAAAGCTCGCCGCCCTCGAAGCCATCAAGAAGCGCTTTTACGAGGACATGCAGCGCCGCATGGAAGCCTTCTTCGCCGGCCAGCACGCCTGAAGCGACTCGATCAGCTCTCTATTCCTCTCCAAGAAAGGCCCCGGAAAACCGGGGCCTTTTTTAAGTACCCACGCAGAGCGGAACCTTCTAAAGCCCCAAAGGGGCGGGAGGGAGATAGCCCAAGGCAAGCGCGAAGCACGCAACCCTGGGTCTTTAGGGAAAAGGTATCGCACTACAAGGGAGTGCAGGGAGGCCTGCAAATTCATCCATCCCCGTTTTAGCCGATCCTGGCAGTAGAAACCCACCGCCCACATGTGCGAAACTTCCCGCCAGCATGCCCCTCGTCCGCGCATTCATCCGCCCCACTTTATTCCCGCGAAGCGCACTTCGTTTGATAATTAGGAGATCGACGATTGGTGATTTCTCCCTTCACCCGCCTGTTATTTTTCCTGTTATAACAGGCGGAACAGGCACCAGCTCCCCACGGTCCTCCCACTTTTCCCGCGGCTTTCCCTCCCGAATCTGCTCATGCTGATTTCCTGTAACAAGCCCCCTCCTTTCCTGAATCACCGGGCATGAGCGACACGAACCCATCCACCTGCCCGCGTTGCGGCGCACCGTTGAGCCCGACCGATGCGGCCGGCCTCTGCCCGCGCTGCCTGCTGGCGATGAATCTCCGGACGCGCACCATGCCGACCGGGGAAAGCTCCCCTTCGCACCCCCCTCCTTCCCCCGCCGAACTCGAACAGAAGTTCCCGCAATTCGAAATCATCGAATGCCTCGGCCGCGGTGGCATGGGCATCGTCTACAAGGCCCGGCAGAAGGCGCTCGATCGCACCGTCGCGATCAAGATTCTCCCCGGCGAATTCCAGAATGATCCCGGTTTCGCCGAACGCTTCGAGAAGGAAGCAAAGCTGCTCGCCCGCCTCAACCAGCCGAACATCGTGACCATCCACGACTTCGGCAATGCAGGCGGTCTCTACTACATCGTGATGGAGTACGTCGATGGCGTGAACGTCCGCGACCTCCTGCGCGATGGGAAGATGGAGCCCGAGCAAGCACTCGCCATCATCCCGCCGATCTGCGAGGCACTGCAATTCGCTCACAACCACGGCGTCGTCCACCGCGACATCAAGCCGGAGAACATCCTGCTCGACCGCGAGGGCCGCGTGAAGATCGCGGACTTCGGCATCGCCACCATTGCGGGGGATGCCGCGGACCGCTCGGGAACCCCGGCCTACATGGCTCCGGAGCAAGCCGCACACGCCGCGAAGATCGATCACCGCGCGGACATCTATGCCTTGGGCGTGGTGCTCTACGAGATGCTCACCGGGGAACGCCCGGGCAAGGATTTCAAGGAGCCGTCCAAGAAGGTGCGGGTGGATGTGAAGATCGATGAGATCGTGCTCCGCGCCCTTGAGAACAAACCCGAGCTACGCTTCCAGACCGCGGGCGAATTCAAGACGCTGGTCGAGACCATGGCACCCGCCGCGGCGCCTCCACCGCCACCGGAAGCCCCCTTGTCAGCACCATTCAAGGCCCCTTCCAATCACACTTCGCCGATGATCCCGAAGCTGGCATTGGGCACCTTGCTCATGGCCTTCCTCGGCACGCCGCTTCTTCTCAGTTTTGCCAAGCGGGACGAGGGCGTGGTCTTTTTCGGCATCCTCTGCCTTCTCGCCTCGATCGTCTTCACGATCATGTCCCGCAGAACACGCATTGGCAAAGTCCTGTTGACGCTGTGGGGAATCTTCATCCTCGTGAACCTCGGCTACCTGGCACTCCGCTCCGTGGGGATGAGCAGAAGAGAAGAGGTGGCCAGGCAAGTGGAAGAGAGTTACAGGCGGCAAGCGGAAATCGCGAGAATCGCCGCCCGTGAGGCCGATGAAGAGGCCCGGAGAGCGCCGCTCTCCACTCCGCCTCTGGTCGAAGCTCCTTCTCCCGCCCCGCCCTCCGCCATGGCCGGCGACTTGACCCCGGTGATCCAGCGTTCCCAGATCCTCGTTCGTGGTGAAGGCGAATACCTTCTCGATGGCACCCCGACCACCATGGAGCAATTGACCGATCAGCTCCGCCAGCGGGCAACAGGCAACTCCGCTCACTCCGTCACGATCACCGCCAGCCCGTCCTCACCCGCCAAACCGGTCACCGATCTGCTCACGACCTTGTCCCGGCTCGGGCTCCACGATATCTCGGTCAATCGGACGCAAACCGAGATCCCCAAGCGGGACCGGCTCCTCGAAATCGAGCTCAGCGCCGCTTTCAAGAGCTACGAGGATCTTCAGATTCGCCTTCGCGAGGCCGAGCTGCAGCGCAATCTCGCGGTATCCCGCGGCTCGGAAACCGACCAGAAGGAACAAGAGCGCCTCTTGGAACTTCTCCGGCTTCAAATCGATGAAATCCGGCACTCCATCCTCGACCTCCAAAAGAGATCCGAATCCCAACCACAACGCTGAATCCCATGAAACTCCCTCTTGTCGCATTCGCCACCTCCGCGTTCCTGACCGGAGTCACCCCCGCCCAATTCGAAACTCCCGCGCGCGCCGCTTCCATCGAAGTGCGCATCTGCCAGGTCGATCTGGATGTCGCGCTCAAGCACTACGAAAAGCTTCAGACCATGCTCCGCGAAACCCGCCTCGAGCGCGATTTGCAAGGAAGCTCCCTCGGTCCCAACAATCCGGAGGTCGAGCTGACCACACGCAAAATGGAGGTCATTCAGAGGTCCCTCGCCGAACTCAAAGTCGAGATCCAGGACCTCAGCGCGCGGCTCGAAAAAACCACCCCGCGCCCCAGCGGTTTACAGACCCGCTGATGGATTTTCCATGTAACACGGTGCCGCTTTTCCGGTAGGGTTCTTCGACATGCCCTCCCCATCGGAGAACTCCCGGGTCTCTCTCTTCCTCACCACGCGCTGGACGCTGGTGGGAGACGCCGCTTGCGGCGAGGACAGCCGGGCTGAGGAAGGTCTCGCGCAGCTTTTCCAGATCTACTGGCCGCCGCTCTATCGCTATGTCCGGCGCAGCGGTCGCCAAGAACAGGATGCCGAGGACCTCGTCCAAGGCTTCTTCCTCCACCTCCTCGAGGGCAAGGGCCTTGGCTCCGTGGACCGCGAGCGTGGCCGCTTCCGCGCATTCCTGCTCGCGGCACTGAAAAACTACCTGGCCAACGAATGGCGACGCGATCACCGCCAGAAGCGCGGCGGCCTCATCACCCATCTCTCCATCGATTGGCGCGATGCTGAAACCGGCTTGGGCATCGAACCGCCGGACGACCGCAGCCCCGACAAACACTTCGACCGCGAGTGGGCCATCGCCCTCCTCGACAAGGTGCTCGATGATCTGGGGAACGATGAAAAGGACCAGGATTTCACCCGCTGGAAACCCTTTCTCAGCATGAGCAGCGATCGCATTTCCTACACCGCGATCGCCAAGGAGTTCGGAATGAGCGAAGGTGCTGCACGAGTCGCCGTCCATCGCCTGCGCAAACGCTACCGTCAACGCCTCCGCGATGAAATCGCGCGAACCCTTACCACCGACGACCTGGTGGATGAAGAGATGCGCGCCCTCTTCGCTGCGCTCACCGGACAGTAATCACCCGCCCTCTCCCACCCACGGTTCCTTGGGAGCCTTTTCCTTGATCGCCGGATCCTCGATTTGCTCTCTCAGCGCTGCGAAAACTTCCTTCTCATGGGTGTACTCCAAGACACCGCTGATGAAGCGATCCCGATTCTCCCCGGAATGAAGAGTCTTCATGCTCTGCAGCAGGTCATCGGAACTCGAATGCGCCGCCCATTTCCGGCCCGCCTCCCGCAAGGCAATCTGCCGGAGGTCATCCCGATCAATGGCTCCCAGCTGCTCGACCTGAAGTCCCGGATCGGACCGTCCCACCTCGTATGACAGCTGTTGGGAGATAAAGTAGCCGACCTCCCTCTCCGGTATAAGCCGCCACAAATCACGGCGGTCCAACTCCTCCAGAAGCTTCACGACACCTTCCCCGCTCGCATCGCCATCATTGTTGCTGACGGCGCCTGTCACGAGCCGCAACGCCTCCGGCAGCAGCTCCTCGGGAACCTCATCCAAACGATCGAGTGCCTTCTCCATCGGCAGGATGCTGATCTCTTGGGAGACCCACTGGGGAAGAAGTGCCTCCTTCAATTTGGGATCATTCTCCTGATCATAAAGCGTCCGGAAATCCCCATCCGCCAGTTCGAGCTGTCGACCCACATAGGCATTGCTCATCCCTCGATAAAGCCCTTTGTCCCACAGCTCGCGCATCTGGCGGAGTTCCTCGGCATTCATCATCTGGCACTCCTCGAACAAGGGATCCTCCATGTATTTCTCACCCTCCGCAGCCCGGGCCAGCAAGACATCCCGCCGACCGGCGTTCCGCATCGTGTAGACCCATCGCTTAATCACGGTTCGGCGGTTCGATCCGTAGCTATCCGACGAGATCCAATCCCAACTCTGCAGAGGTTGCCGGACCATTTCCTCGGCCAGCGCCGAGGACACCCCGCCACTCCAGTTGTTCAGAGCCATCCGGAATCGTGCGTAGTGCTGCGGAGAGAAGAAGTGGGCTATTGCCCCCCGGAGATCCTTCCGGATCCATTCAATCATCAGCGCATCTCGTGCGTCCTTGTAGTCGCTCCCCTTCAGATCGCTGGCATCCAACTCAACCAAAAGTCGCCGATAGGAATTCACTCCGTCCTCCTCGCCACGCAAGCGCGACTTGGATCCGGCCCGCTTGGCATTCAGGCTCTCGCCTTCCGGCCCGCTCGCCCCTACGGCTGCCGCATCCGGTCTGCTCGCGAAGAACACGAGCAGGTGGGAACAAACCAGCAACAAACCAAAAGCCACGATCTTCCGGTTCATTGTCCACGCTCCTTCCTTTTGGAGGCCAGCTTGCGCTTGAGCGCGCCGTCCGGAAGCTGTCGGTAGATTTCCTCATAGACCGCGGGTTCCTCTAAGCCCCGATAAAGGAAATTCGAACCCAAGCGATCCAAGAGCGGCTCCGAAAGTTCCTGATAGCCCCCGAAGATGGCGGCATAGACCTCACCGGGATGCGCCGTCTCGGAACTGGACGAGTTGGATTGGAATATCGCCTCCGCGAGTTCCATCCAGTCGGGCCGCGTCTCCTTCAGCCATTCCATGGTCTTGACCGGGTCCACGTTGAAGCTCGCCAACGCCGCGGTGCTCAACAAAGGCTGCGAGATCTTCTCGCTACCCGGGACCGTCTCCATGAGCTTCTCATAAAGACCGGCTGGGGCCAGCGTCCCGCGAGCCACTTCCGTCTGCCATTCCTCAAGGTCCGGCGCCACGATCTTCCATCCGTCTCCCCGGAAGGTGTCACGGGTCTGCAAGAAACTGATGGCGTTCTGCTTCTCCTGCTCCTTCGCGATCGTTTCGGCAAAGAGCTCCGGGGTTTCCTTCACCAGTTCGAGGCGTTCTCCAGCCGCATTCTCCTGGGCCGCCCACTCGCTCGGCTTCAATTTCCTCTCCAACGCAGCCAGTGCCTCCGGAGGGAATCCTGCCTCCCTTGCTTCCTCCTGCAGCGCGGCAACATCGGTTTCCTGCGTAATCGAAATCCCGCCCAGAAAAGCCACCGCACCGGCCTTGTCGAAAAGCCCGATCGCCTCTCCAAGATGACCGCTCAGTTGCTCCGCATTCCAGCCGTAGCTGAGGAATTCCAAGCGATCCTTCTGTCGGGTAAGACCCGCCGCAGCCTCCAAAGCGGAATCTACCTTTCCCTGCTCCCACACCGACTCCCACGCCGTCATCAGCAAGAAGCGGTTCGCTTTGGGAGAGAGGTCCAAGTAGCGCTGTAGATTGGCCAAACCTTCTCTCTTGAAATGCCGGGTAATCTCCCCGCGAAAGTACCAATGCCCCGTTCGCATCCCATCCTGAGCCTCCTTCAACGCGGCCGCCGGATCCCGCTCGAACCACGCCCCAAAGGCCGCGATCACTTCCGCGTTTGGAATCCCTCCCTTGTTGATCGTCTCCCTCACGAGCCTGACCAAATCATCTTCCTGACGAATCCGGCTCCGGGCTTCTTCAATCCGGGCGTCCAGCGTTCTCTCGTCCTCCTGTTTCTTCCGATCCGCCGCAGCTTTCTCGGCCCGGTAGGCAGTGAGGATGTGGCCAAGCTCCGACTTCGCCTGAACCCGAGCTTCCACCGAGGAATCAGGCACGTCGCGCAGCCCTTGCCGCGGCGAACGGCTCCCCCACCACAGGGCGACCCCATGACTGGCGAAGAGGAGAACGATAACGAGGAGACGCCTCATGAAACCATGAATGACAGGGCAGCCCGGGGAGGCAAGGCTACCTCGCTGCATACGCTCCATCTCCTTTCAATCTGCCAACAAATTCGGTAACAAGCCCGCACGGATGGCAATGAGCAGACCAAGATGAACGCGACCCCATCCAGCCTCTGCCCCGAGTGCGGAAAACAGCTCCCGGCAAGCAGCCCGCACGGCGTCTGCCCCGCCTGCCTGATGGCTCAGGCCATGGCATCCCGGACCATCGACCCGGGACGGGAAAACGAGCAGCAATCCTCAGCCCCGGAACCCGGCGAGATCGCCGACCGCTTTCCCCAGTTCGAGATCTTGGAATGCCTCGGACGAGGCGGTATGGGCGTGGTCTACAAGGCTCGCCAGAAATCCCTGAACCGGGTGGTCGCGATCAAGATCCTCGCTCCCGAGCGAGTCAAAGACCTGAAGTTCGCCAGCCGCTTCGCCCACGAGGCCGAGCTACTTGCGAGGCTGAATCATCCGCATATCGTCACCATTCACGACTTCGGCGAGACCGGCGGGCTCTACTACCTCGTGATGGAGTTCATCAACGGCGTGAACGTGCGGGACCTGCTACGCGAGGGGAAAATGGCGCCCGAGCAGGCACTCGCGATCGTCCCTCCCATCTGCGAGGCCCTCCAGTTCGCCCACGACCACGGCATTGTCCACCGGGATATCAAGCCTGAGAACATCCTGCTGGACCGGGATGGCCGCGTGAAGATCGCTGATTTCGGCATCGCCACCATCGCAGGAGATTCCGCGGACCGCTCCGGCACGCCGGCCTACATGGCACCGGAGCAGGCTGCGCATGCCACCAGGATCGATCACCGAGCGGATATCTACGCACTCGGCGTGGTTCTCTACGAAATGCTCACCGGTGAGCGACCCTCTTCCTCTCCGCTCGCGCCTTCGAAGCGCGTGCAGATCGACGTCCGCTTGGACGAAGTCGTCCTCCGCGCCTTGGAGCAGGAACCCGAGCGACGTTTCCAGACCGCGGCGGATTTCCGGACTTTCGTCCAAAGCGTCGCGCATAGCCCTGCCCCTGCGACGCCGGCATCCTCTCCGGCCTTCAACGCATGGCAACGTCTCGAAGGCGTCGACTACCGCTCCAAGCGTGAGTTCATGGGACTGCCTCTCGTCCACATCGCTTCGGGGATGGACCTGCAAACCGGGAAGCGCCGCATCGCTCGCGGCTGGCTGGCAGTGGGAGACACCGCGATCGGGGGCATCGCGTTCGGCGGTGTCGCCGTGGGTGGTTTGGCCTTCGGAGGATTGACGCTCGGGATCGTCGGATACGGCGGCTGCGCGCTCGGCGTGATCGCTTTCGGCGGACTTGGGATCGGGCTGCTCGGTGCTTTCGCCGGACTTGCCATCGGCGGAATCGCCGCGGTGGGAGGCATGGCGATCGGCTACTATGCCCACGGCGGCGGCGTGGTCGGGGAATATGTTCTCGGCCCGATGAGGAAAGACCCGGAAGCCATCCGTTTCTTCCAACCATGGGCAAACGCGGCCCTCTCCAGCTTCGGATTCTGGAACAGCATCATCATCGCGTTCAGCATCGCGATCTCGGCCGGGCTTCCGGTATGGGCGAGGCTGAAGAAATCCAAACAACCCGGTCAGCCAGCCCCACCGCGTTCTCCGCTTGTCCCCGCTGAAAAGAAATCGGAGACTTGGAAGCTGATCCTCCACTTCGCACCAGCCCTGCTGCTCATCCTCGCATGGTGGACCTCCGGCCTGGAGGAAGGAGCGATCTTGATTCTAAGTTCGGTCCTCGTCGCCGTGCTGGTCCTCCGTGCGCTCCATAAGAAAAAGAGCTCCCCGCCTCCTCCCTGAGATGAAGCGGCTTGCGAGATTGCCACGGTTGCTGGCGAATTTGTCACCCAGATCGGGGGACCATGCAGCGTAGTATGCGCTCCATGAAAACACGCCGGCGCTTCATCCAATCCCTCGCAGCCACCGCCACCTTCCCTCTTCCTGTGATCGCCGCGGACGGATCTAACAAAAAGCTCCGCATCGGCCTCATCGCGGACATCCACAAGGACCTCGTGCCGGACGCCGATGAACGACTGAAGGCATTCATCGATGCCATGAACTTGGAGAAGGTCGATGCCGTCATCCAGCTCGGCGACTTCTGCCAGCCGAAGCCGAAGAACCAAGGCTTCCTGGAAATCTTCCACGGCTTCCCGGGACCAAAGTATCACGTGCTTGGCAATCACGACATGGACGGCGGCTTCAAGCGCGAAGAAACCGTCGCCTATTACGGGATGGAGAATCGCTACTACTCCTTCGACATGGGCGGCTGCCACTTCGTGGTCCTGGACGCGAACGACAAGCCGGAGGGCTGGAAAAGCGGCTACCCGCATTTCATTGCCAAGGATCAGGTCGATTGGCTGGCCGCAGATCTGGCGGCCACAAAGCTAAACACTTTCATCTTCTCTCACCAAAGCCTGGAGCGCCCGGCCTGTATCGACAATCAGGAGGACGTCCGCCGCGTGATCGAAGAGGCCCGCACCCCGGATGGCAAAGCGAAGGTCGCCGGATGCTTCAACGGCCACTGGCACATCGACCACTGCCGCCGTATCAACGGCATTCCCTACGTTCACATCAACTCGGCCTCCTACTTCTGGATGGGTGGCCAGTACCGCCACGACCGGCTCGACCCCGAACTCGCCAAGCAGTTTCCCGCACTGGCGAGCAGCGGGCCCTACGTGAAGCCGCTCTTCACCGTGCTGGAAATCGATCCCGCGCAAGGCAGCTTCACTATCCGGGCAATGAAGTCGGAATGGCAAAAGCCATCCCCTCAGGACCTGAACTACCAAAGCACGGACATCGAGGCGGACTTCATCCGCGCCGAAATCCGGGGAGTGGATTCGAAGGCAATCTAAGCACCTGCAAAACCTCAGCGTCCCCCGCCCTGCTCCAGATCCACGAAGTGGCGGCGGGAGGACAACAGGTGCTTGCGCATCGCCTCGGCAGCTTTGTCCGGCATGCTGGCTTCGATTGCCTCCAAGATGTCGCGATGGCCGTCGATGACAGGGGTGGACCAATCGCCATCGCCCCGGTTCGCCTGCGCGTATTCGATGCAGCGCTTCTCCAAGGCACCAAGCAGGATCGAGTAAATGCCATTGCCCGAGCCCCGGGCGATCGCCAGATGGAAGGCGATATCCGCCTTGCTGAACTTGTCCTTGGCACCACGGACCTTCTCCATGGTGTCGAGAATACGGCGCAACTCCCGGATCACGGCCTCGCCCGCATTCTTCGCGGCAAGACGCGCACACTCCGTCTCGATGAGAATGCGGAAATCGATCAGCTCCAGGAAATCACTCTCCTCAGCCAGGACCGAATAGCTCTCCACGGCATTCCCGAGGGACTCCAGGCTTGGATCGGCAATATAGGTGCCGGAGCCCTTGAGGGTGCGCAGGAGGCCGCGGCCACGGAGCTGCTGGATGGCTTCGCGGATCACCGTGCGGCTCACGCCGAAGCGCTCGCACAACTTCTCCTCCGATGGCAGCCGGTCTCCCGGCGGCAGCTTGCCAGCAAGCACTTCCTGCTCAAGTTCTCCTGCGATCTGGGCGCTTCTCCGTTGCACGCCCGAAAGTTAGACCTGCATCCGCGAAAGCTTCCAGTGGAAAGCAGGACACTTTCCCGGATGACGCGCAGCTTCTGTCATGCATGATGGCTCGCATGCTCAAGAGCGGAATCCTCAATCCCCATGTTCTAAGCCTTCTCGCGCGGATTCGTCATACAAATACGCTGGTAATTGCTGACTGGGCATTTCCTTACTGGCCGGAGATCGAAACCGTCGATATTTCCCTCACCATGGGGATTCCAACCGTCTTGGATGTGTTGGACCTGATCACGCCTAACTTCAAGGTTGGGCGGATTTGGCAGGCCGAAGAGTTCCTCGCGACCAATACCCCGGAAAAGATCGATGCCTTTGCCAAGTCCTTCGGCTCGATCCCCCTAACCCGCGAACCTCATGTCGATTTCAAGAAGCGGGTCCCGAAGGCGATCGGCTTGATTCGCACCGGCGATCCGAATCCTTACGGCAATATCATCTTGGAATCCGAGTGATGAAGACTGCCGTCACACTCTGCCGGGTGCCAGAGATGGCAGCCGGTCCCTTCGTCTTCCATGACGAACTGCCCGTCGCCTTCGCGAAAGCCGCGGCCTGCGGATTCGATGCCGTGGAACTCTTCTTCGCCGGGCCTGACGAGGTTCCGGTAGAAACCATCCGCGAGCTCTGCCAAGGACACGCACTCGGTGTAGCCGCCATTGGCAGCGGTGCCGGGATGGCAAAGCATGGATTATCCCTTACCGATCCATCACAAGAGAAGCGTGCCCAAGCCCTCGATTTCATTCTCGGGATGGTCGATTACGGAGGAAAGCTCGGCGCTCCCGTGATCCTCGGCTCGATGCAGGGCAAGTGGGGCGGCGAAGTCTCCCGCGCGCAAGGCCTCGGCTTCCTTGCCGCCGCTCTCAAGCACATCAACGAGGCTGCGGCCAAAGCTGGAGTTCCTTTTCTCTACGAACCCCTCAACCGCTACGAGACGAACCTCTTCAATCGCCTTGCTCCTGCCGCGGTGTTCCTCGAACAACACGACCTTCAGAACATCCTTCTGCTGGCCGATCTCTTCCATATGAACATCGAGGAACCCGACTTGGCCGCCGCTCTCATCGAAGCTGGCCCACGGGTAGGCCACGTTCACTGGGCAGATTCGAATCGCCTCGCCATGGGCAGCGGCCACACCGACTCCGAGGCCGTCATCGCCGCACTACGAGGCATCTCGTACCAACGCTACGTTTCCGCGGAAATCTTCACCAACGGGGATCCCGAAGCCGCTGCCCGGCAGACCAGGGAATCAACCCGCAAATTTGGAATCTAGCAGGATGAAAGCCGTCCAATTCACCCAGCCCGGAGAAATCCGTATTATCGATCTTCCTGAACCCTCTGCTCCCGGCCCGGGCGAAGCACTGGTGCGCACCCATAGCATGGGCATCTGCGGGACGGATCTCTCCGGCTATCTCGGGAAGATGCCATTCTTTTCCTATCCCCGCATCCCGGGCCACGAGTTGGGCCTCGAAGTGCTTTCGGTAGGCGACGGTGTCGAGAATGTGAAGGCAGGGGACAAGGTTTCCCTGGAGCCTTACGTCAATGATCCTGCTTCAGCCACCAGCCTGAAGGGCTCATCGAATTGCTGCCCCGGCGTGCAGGTGCTGGGTGTCCATCAGGACGGTGGCTTGCGAGACTCATGGATCGTCCCTGCGCGGAAGCTGCACGCGGGAAATCATCTCTCCTACGACCAACTCGCCTTAGTCGAGACTCTGGCCATCGGCTTCCACGCGGTGCAGCGGGGCAATCCCCAGCCGGGAGAAACGGTCTTGGTCATCGGCGCCGGGCCCATCGGCTTGGCCTGCCTCGAATTCCTGAAGCTGATGGATCTACGGGTGATCGTCATGGACATGGTCCAAGGCCGCCTCGATTTCTGCCGGGAGAAGCTCGGCATCCCGCATGGCCTGCTGGTCCGCGGCGATGGCACGGAACTGCCCGAACTGGAAACCATCACCGGCGGTCAACTCGCCGACGTGGTGATTGATGCCACCGGCTCCGCGGCATCGATGTCGAACTGCTTTCAATACGCCGGTTTCACCGGGCGCATCGTCTATGTCGGCATCACCACACAGGAGCTGAAATTCCCGCACGCTCCGGTTTTCCATCGCCGGGAGCTCACGCTGCTCGCATCCCGCAATGCACTCCCAAAGGACTTCACCCGGATCATCGAGCTGATTGGTGAAGGAAAGATCGATACCGACGCTTGGATCACTCATCGCATCCCCTTCGCCGAGGTGCCCACCGGATTTGCCCGCTTTACCGATCCTAATGTCGGTGCGATCAAGGTGATCATTGATCTATGAAAATCGTCCTCGGAGGAGTCAGCGGCAGCGGCAAGACCACCATCGGCGTCCTTCTGGCCGAACAACTCGGCTATGAGTTCGCCGACGCGGACGGCTTTCATCCTCCAGAGAACATCGCGAAGATGAGCGAGGGCACTCCTCTCACCGATGAAGACCGCGCGGGCTGGATCGACGCTTTGGGGACCTATCTTGCGAGCCATCAGAACATCGTTCTCGCCTGCTCTGCCCTAAAGAAGATCTACCGCGACCGCCTCCGGGCCTTGGGTGGTGAGGTGAGATTTATCATTCTCACTGCTGGACGCTCCACAATTGAGGATCGGATGGCGGAAAGAGAGCACTTCATGCCTTCCAGCCTTCTAGATTCCCAACTGGCGACCTTGGAATTGGGCGAAGACGTGACAGAGGTGGCGAACGACGCCAGTCCGGAGACAATCGCAGCCCGCGTCGTCGAAGGGCTCCAGATTCTCCCGCAAGCTCCGTGATCCTTGCGCCGGACCGCAAGATCGGCTAGCCCGTCCCGTGCGCAGCATTCTCATCACCGGCGGAAATGGCGGGCTCGGCCTCGGCATCGGACGCTACTTTCTGGAAAAGGATCCCGAGGCGAAAGTCTGGCTCGGAGTGCGTGCGAATCGCACGAACGCAGAAGCGCTTGTAGGGGAATTCCCTGACCGCTGCCAGCTGGTAGAGCTGGAGGTGACCTCCAAGGAAAGTTGGGAGGCCGCCGTGGCGACAGTCCTCGAAGTAGATGGCCGGCTCGATGTGCTGGTGAACAACGCCGGAATGCACCGCGATGGCCTGCTGGCCACGATGGAGGACGACGCTTGGTCCTCCGTAATTTCCGCCAATCTCGATGCCGTCTTCCTCGGCTGCCGCGCCGTCATCCGTCCGATGATGGGCCAGCGCTTCGGCCGGATCGTCAATATCGCCTCGCTCAGCGCCGTCCTGCCCCCGCTCGGGCAGACCAATTACGCGGCCGCGAAAGCCGGGGTGGTCGCGCTGACCCAGACGCTGGCAAAGGAAGTCGCCCGGGCCGGGATCACCGTGAATGCCCTTCTCCCCGGCTATATTCAGACCGAGGCCCTCTCCCACATGGACGAGGAAGCCGCCAAGCGGGCCAAGGCGGGAATCCCGATGCGCCGCTTCGGGACCCCTACGGAAGTGGCATCCGCGGTGTTCTTTCTCGCTTGCCAGGATGCGGCCTACGTCACAGGGTCCGCCCTGAAAATCGACGGCGGCATTTTCTAACAGACTCAGAATCATGGCACAAGGCGCGGAACTGCGGCAAAAGATCAAGGAAGTGATGGTCGAGGAACTGATGCTCGACTTCGACGCGGCGGAGATCGCCGATGAAACCGCGATCTTCGGTGCCGGCGGCCTCGGCCTCGATTCCGTGGACGCCCTCCAACTGGTTGTCGCGATCGAAAAGCACTTCGGCCTCAAGATTGCCGACGCGGAGAAAGCCAAAGGCGTGCTCCAGAGCGTGGAGACAATTGCCAAGGCGATTGAGGCGAAGGGCTGACCGAGGAATGACGAATGTGTCCTGAGGAAGACAGCCGCCATCCCGGATCCGCCATTTCATGAAGAAGTGGCTGCTTTTCTTGCTGAAGCTGGTCTTCACGATGGGCTGCCTGTGGTGGGCCTTTTCGGGGATTGATTTCAAGCATTCCGCCCTCGCCCACCCGGGTGACCTCGATTGGCGATGGATCGCCGGAGGCGTCCTTCTCGGTGGTGCCACGGTCGTGCTTTCGGCGGTGCGCTGGTGGCTGCTGCTGCGCGCCCAAGGCATCCAGGTCACGCTCTGGCGTATCACCGAACTCACCCTGATCGGCAATCTATTCAATCTCTTCGCCGTCGGCGGTGTCGGCGGCGATGCCGCGAAGATCTTCCTTCTCATCCGCGATCACCCGGAGCGAAAGCTCGCGGTGACGATGACCGTGATGATCGATCACCTCGTGGGGCTCGCGGCGATGGCCATTGTATTCTTCGCCATGACCGCGGGACGCTTCCAAGCTTTGGAAGACCAGAGCGCCCTCGGAAAGGGTGCCATCAAGTTCGCCTGGTTCTTCTTCGGCGGGGGTCTTGCCTTCATCGCCTTCCTCTTCCTGATGGCCAGCCCCTTGGTCCACGGCCGCATTCATAAGCCGGACCGCAAGATGAAATGGGAATTCCTCAAGCGGGTCCCCGAAATCTACGATGTCTATCGTAGAAAATGGGGCCTCGCCCTCATCGCGCTGTCCACCAGCGCATTCATGCTTCCCGTCTACTACGCCACTTTCTGGTGCGGAGCCCGCTCGATCGCGGGAAATGTGAATCTAGGCCAGGTCTTCACCGCCATGCCGGTGGTAGATGCGATCAGCGCCATGCCGCTCTCCGTCTCAGGCATCGGCGTCCGGGAAAAGACCTTTGAGATCCTCATGAATGACCTCGCCGGACTCCCCGCGGACGTCGCGGTTTCCGGTTCCCTCATTGGATTTGCCTGCAGTCTTGTGTGGGCAGCTCTCGGTGGCATTCTCTTCCTTCGTCCGGGGGACCGGACGTCGATGAAGCAGATCGAAGAAGCAACCCAAGCCGAAGCATGAACGGCCTGCCACCAGAGCCCGGCCACGATCCCGGACTGGCCGTCTGCCTGTCCTCTTCGTTTTTCGGCTACTATGCCCATCTTGGCCTTCTCAGCGCCATGGAAGAGCTCGGCTTGCGGCCGGGCCGGATCGCCGGTGCCTCCGCGGGTGCCATGGCCGGCGGCCTCTGGACCGTGGGCCTGCGCGGCGAGGCACTGGAGAAAATCATCTACGATTTCCATTTCCGCCGCGCCTTCTTCGACCTGGGTGCCTTCTACCGCTGGCCGGGAATCCTGACCGGTCTCGCCGGAAGCGGACTCCTCTCCGGGGTGCGCCTGCGTCGCTATCTGGCCCGCCGCATTGGCACCCCCCGGATCGAAGAATTGCGTGGCCCCAAACTCGAGATCGCCGTGGCAAATCTCACGAAAAAGCGGAGCGAGATCCGCGGCCGCGGGCCCCTGAATGATTTCCTCATCGCCAGTTGCGCGATGCCGGTGCTCTTCAAACCCCAACGAATCGACGGTGAGAACTTCCTCGATGGCGGCGTGGCAAATGAAACCCCCTTCGAACACTGGCTGGAAGATCCCTCGATCCACACGATCGTGGTCCATCGTATCCAGCACTCCTCGGACATCCGCGGGCTTCCTTGGGAAACACCTGGCGGAATCATGGGAGCCTGCCACGCGGTCGCATCCAATGAGCTCTTCGATCACCGCGTCCGGCGTGCGGAGGAATTGGGCAAAACCGTGATCCTTCTCGAAACCAGACACGATCACCCGGGCCTGCTCCACGGAGATCGCTCGCGAGGCTTCTTTGCGGCGGGCCAAGAGACCGCGCGCCGCCGCTGGACCAAGCCGCTCACACCTCCAGCACCTGCCCCGGCACTTGCCGCCGGCGGCGCGACACGAGCAGCCGCAGAAGCAGCCCGCTAAGCGTCAGCCCGATCAGGCCGCCAGCAAGCCATACGGTTCGCGGCACCGGGATCCGTGCTTTGAAATGAGTCACCAATGGCTCCCTCATGGCATCGCCTAAGCTCGAATCCCATTTGAGTGTCTTCCCCTCATCCAGCACCTCCGTCGCATTCGTTTCACTCGCCTCGGTTGGCAAATGGATGATGTAAACGAGGCGGCGATCCCGACGATCCGCCTCGCGGACCGCAAAGCTTGCGAGCCCAAGTGCCTCCCGCACGCGGATGGTCCGCACGAAATCGATATCGAGGCCTCGCCGGTGAACCTCGAACTTTCCCGCGAGATCCACCGCAGCCGTCGGCATGGAACTGAAACCACCGCTATTTTTCAGATCACGCAGGGCGAGCACGGAGTCGGTCGACAGTTTTACTTCGACCGTGGCACGCTCCCCGTCGTCTTCGACACGCAACCCGTCGAGCCTTAGCTTTAGCTGCTTCTCGATCGCCTCGCGGATCTTTGTCTCCAGCGCCTCATTGCCACCGGCAAGCTTCACCGCCGAGCAGGGCACCTGATAGGTCAGCACGGCCCTTCCCGCGCCATCGCTTTCGATCCAGACCTCCTCCTTGATATCAAAGCACGAGCATGCCAACAGACATGCGATGCCCGCCAGAAGCCGAAGGAATATTGCCGGAAGCTTGCACATCGGCGCTAGGGTCTTCACGCTTTAGCCGCGATGCTGCGCGTTGTAGAGCCCGAAATCATCGACCAATTGCCACCTGATCACCCTGATGTGATCCGCAGTCGCAGGGATCTGAAGGTCATCAATTTCCTCATGGGAAACGAGCGCTGGATCACCCGGAAGATTGCGGAGTTTCCCTCGGCTCGGAACAAGGGAGTGCTCGAAATCGGTGCCGGTGAAGGCACTCTTCTCGATCGGCTCGCCAAGAAATACCCGGATATCCCGCTGACCGCCTGCGATCTGGCACCCCGCCCCCCTGGACTCCAGGGCCAGATCAAATGGGACCAGCGTGACGTGTTTGAAAGCCTCTCCTCCAGCCCCGGTGGTATCCTGGCTGCCAATCTCTTTCTTCATCACTTCGAATATGAGGAGCTGGAGCGATTCCGTCCCCACATGGAGAAATTCGATGTCATCTGCATCAACGAACCCTACCGGACACAACAGACGCTCATGGATGCCAAGTTCATGCTCCCTTTCGTCGGTCGCGCCACGAAGCACGACATGATCGTCAGCATCAAGGCCGGCTTCCTCCCGGGAGAGCTGCCCGAGCGGCTCGGACTCGATTCTTCGAGGTGGAAGCTAAGCGAGGAAACTTCATGGCGCGGGGGACTGCGCGTGCTAGCTTGCCGGGCTTGAACAAGGCGGTGACCATCGCAGGAGGAGGCTTGGCTGGGTTGTCGCTGGCGGCTGGTCTGCGTACCCGCGGCATCCCGGTGACCGTGCATGAAGCCGGAAGCTATCCCCGACACCGGGTCTGTGGGGAGTTCATTTCCGGCGTGGATGAAGCGACCCTTGGTAGCCTCGGCATCCCGGATGTGCTGAAAGACGCCACGCCTTGCAGCAGTGTCGCATGGTATCGCGAGGGCCGGAGGATCCATGACGGTCACCTCCCCCGCCCCGCTGCCGGCATCTCGCGCTATCGCTTGGATCGTTTGCTTCATGATCGCGCAGCTTCACTTGGAGCGGAAGTCATCGAGCAGTCACGGCAGCCTCGTGAAGTTCGGGAAGGTCTCGTCTGGGCCGCCGGACGTATTCCAGCCCGCAGCCGTTGGATCGGACTGAAGCTTCATTTCCGGCATCTCGCGATGGACTCCGATCTGGAGATGCATCTTGGGGCCAATGGATACGTCGGCCTCGCCCGGATCGAAGATGCTCGCGCGAATGTTTGCGGACTCTTCCGCGTGGACCGCTCGCTCCGCGGCTCCGGCATCGAGCTTCTCGCAAGCTATCTTCGCGAAGGAGGTAATGCCGCTCTTGCCGAACGCTTGGGAACCACGGACTGCGATTCTTCATCCTTCTGCGCGGTCGCCGGCTTCTCGCTCGGCCGGCAGAAAGCGGAGCAGCACCTTTGCACCATCGGCGATGCGGAGAGCATGATCCCGCCCTTCACCGGAAATGGCATGAGCATGGCCTTTGAAGCAGCGGAACTCTCACTCGATCCTCTCGAGCGATGGAGCCGGCAAAAGATCGAATGGGACACGTGCCTCGCTGAAATCCGCACCCGTCTGCAGCAGCGTTTCCGCAAGCGCCTCGGCGCGGCGCAAGCTCTTCATCCCGTCCTGCTCAGCCATGGTGGCCGCATGTTCATCGAATCGATGGCTCGTGCCCGTATCTTGCCTTTCCGCCCGCTCCTCGCCCTTGTCCGCTGATGTTCCTGGAATCCATTGCCACTGCCGTCCCGCCACACCGCTACACCCAGCCCGATTGCCTTGCAGCGCTCAAGGACACACCCGCGTATGCCGGGCTGAAGCCACGTTCCCGGGCGTTGGTGGAGAAAATCCTCGGCAACGGGGTCTCCGGGATCGCGACACGGAGCTTCTGTCTTCCTGAGATCGCACCGGTGGTGTCCCAGGATGCGCAGGCTCTGAACGAAAGCTTCGAGCGTGAGGCCCCCCTGCTTGCGGCAGAGGCCCTGCTCCCCGCCCTGGAGAAAGCGGGCATCTCCGCCGCCGATCTCGATGCCCTCTTCATCTGTACCTGCACCGGCTATCTCTGCCCTGGCATCACCAGCCACGTCGCCGAAAAGCTCGGGCTACGAGACACGGCGTACTTGCAGGATCTGGTGGGACTCGGCTGTGGCGCGGCGATTCCCATGCTGCGGTCAGCAGCAGGCTTCCTTGCCGCTCACCCGGGAGCCAAGGTGGCCACGGTAGCCGTGGAGGTTTGCTCCGCCGCTTTCTTTGCGGATGATGATCCGGGCGTGCTCATCTCGCTCTGCCTCTTCGGCGATGGCGCTGCAGCGGCGATTTGGTCGAACCAACCGGCCGACGGGAAATGGCAGGCCGGTCACTTCACCACCGTCCACAAACCCGAGCAGCGCGAGAAGATCCGCTTCGTGAATGCCGGCGGAAAACTCCGCAACCAACTCGACAAGGCGGTGCCAGGGCTCGCCGCGGAAGCGGTCGCCGAACTCTATGCGAAACGCAGCGAAGAACCCGACCGCATCCTTACCCACTCCGGCGGCCGTGATGTGATCGATGCGCTGGAAGCCGTCCTCCCGATGTCACTCGGCGATACACGCGAAGTCCTCCGCGAACACGGCAACATGAGCAGCCCTTCCGTCCTCTTCGCTCTTGATCGGGCGCTGGCCTCCGCCAACGGCGACCGCAGGATGTGGCTAACGGCCTTCGGTGCCGGCTTCGCCGCCCATGCCTGCGAAGTCTGGCGCTAGGGCCCGCATCACGCGTGGTGCCCGGGAGCGCGGGCCTCCGGCCCGCAGAAAAAGTTCTGAAAGCACGCCGCGCTCCCGTTCTCCTCCGAAAAGGCCTGCTCCTCCTTCGCAACGAACACTTGCGCCCCTATCTTTGAACCCGCTTCAAGTAGCCGGTGCCAGCTTCTGCAAAGCCCGACCGAGAACAAAGGCACCAAATGGTAGAGCCGCCAGCCAAGGTTTCCCAGCCCACCAAGCAAGCGGTGCCATCGCAATCAGATCGACCAAAGGAATCCCCGCGAGCAATGCCGATACATAGCGGGGAATCGGCTTTGCGAAATGCGTAAAGCAAAGCGCCAGCCACACGGCAAAGGGAGCCATTCCCAGCACCCTTATCCACGGCGATCCGGCATCCGCCACGAACAGGCAAGACATGGCGATCAAAGGGATGATCAACATCGCCTTGGAAACGACACGGGGACCTGGCGGAGCGTCGCTCATCCCTTCGTAACGAGCCGACAGCGACAATCCCGCAATGTAGCTCAGCAGGCCGCTCGCCGGAATGGCCAAGGTGAGCAGCGCTCCCGCTAGGAACTTCGCTGGATCATATCCAGCATCACCAATGGCCTCCGCCTTGGACCAGAAGGCCGTCGCACCCAAAAAATATAAACCGGCACGACACAACCCCATCGGCAGCACCGACCAGATCGCCACCTTGTGGAAGCGCGTGTAAATGGAGATGAATGCCAGAATCCCAAGCGCGCAGATCCCGCAAGCCGCGCCTTGAAAAAAGGCCAAGGCTGTTCCAGCGGCAGCACAAGACAAAGCCCCTGCCAAGTAACTTCCCGGCTTGAAGAGGCCGGAAGGAAGAGCTCGCTCCGGCCTGCGCTCCTCATCCCATTTCCGATCAAACCAATCGTTGGCGAGATTCCCGGAAAAGTAGAGGAGCAGTCCTGCCGTGGCGATGAGAACCGGAGCCTCGAAGTCAAGACCATGGATATCCGGGCGGAGGCGTAGCAGCCCAGAGCCCAGCATATACCCCAAAAACACATTGCTCACCACGCTCGGCGCATTCGCGATCCGCAGCGTGGCGAGAAGCGCCCTGGCTTTTCCCGGATGACTCATGATCCGCCGAGCACCCAGCGATACTCCGCCGCGATCTGTTCTTCCACCGGCCGCTGCATGCCCGCAGGCAGCACACCCCAAGTGTAGGTCTCGATCTCCCAGTGCTGGCAAAGATCCGGAATCTCCTCCGCAACCCGCAGCGCTTCGCGGGCATTTTCCCGCGTCGTCTTGAGCGGCTCCGCAGGCTCGGCATCCAGCGGGATGTGGAAGTGCACGCGCCACTGCTCGGCCTCCTTGCCATCCTCGGTCTGCAAGGAAGCAATAGCCTCCGGCAAATCCGTAAACCGCTCGATCCGGCCATCCGGATGGCGGGCCAGCACCTGATGCAGGTAAACCGGCTCATCAAAGGCGCTTACCGCCTTCACCGCTTCCGGGATCCGCGGATCCAGCGCCAGCGCCGCGGAAAGATGGATCTTCGATATCCGCAGCCCTTCTCCCTTCAGCGCCTTCAGCGAACTACGGGCATCCTCGTACTGGAGCGCGAAGTGACAACAGTCGTAATTGATCCCGAGGCGACGCTTGATCTGCTCGTGATCCGGAGCCGCATCCAGCAAGCGATCGAAGAAGCGGAGGGTCTCCTCCGTGTTCTCGAAATGCCCACGAGGCTCCGGCTCCACGCCGAGATGCAGGTCGCGGTCTGAAACCTCGCTCAGGGCATCCAGAAACTTCGCCAGCTCGATGAATTGCCCGATGATCAGCGACTCATCCGCTTCGAATTCCTTGAAGGATCCCGGCAGGGTGGAAACCGACCCCTCAATCCCGAAGGGCACCAGCTCCGAGACGATCGTGAAAAGCTCCTTGGTATATTCGAGGCGCGCCGGATCGGTCCAATCCGGACGGAACACGTTCCGCTTCACTTCCGTGTCATGGAAATTTCCATACGGGAAGCCATTGATGGTGAAAACGTAGGCGTTTTGCCCTGCCATCCAGTCCTTGAAGCGCGGGAGCTGATCTCCCGTCAGGAGCTCCGAGGCCGCCTTTGCCGAAAGCCTCAGGCCGATCGCGAAGGCGTCTTGAGGCGATACCAGGTCACGGACCCGCATCGCGTGCGTCGAGATCGCGCGGAAGGTGCTCTCCCAATCCTGGGCCGGATGGATATTCGTGCAGTAGGCGAGGTGTCCGTGAGGAAATCGCATGCCGCTAGAGTGGCGGATTCCCCGCCCCGCGCAAGGGGAGAGCGGGTTTTAAACTCCCACCTTCCGGGCTACTACCGTGATGATCTGGGCCTCTTCATCCACCGGCTGTTCCGGATCGAAGTCCGCAATCGCATGAATCGGCTCAAGGCCCGCTTTTGCCAGCATCCCGCGCAATTGCCTCGCCGTGAACCAGCGGATTGTCTGCTGCGACTCATGCTCTGCCTCCAAGCTGCCGTCAGCTCCGTGCAGCCGATAACGGTGCTCCCGGGTCAGGATCCGCGCCTTTCGGTCAAGCCCGTGCCGGGTCTCAAGTGTCGCGGAGCGGCCATCCGGCAGCTTCGCCCCATGATCCTCATACCACTGTCCTTCCGGCAGTTCCCGATGCAGCTCCGCCATCGGAATAAAGACGCTGAGATAGATCACGCCCCCAGCTTCCAGAAGCTTGCAAAAATGCGCCAAAGCCGCCGCCGGATCCGGAGCGAGCTGTAGCGTGAACGCCGGCACCAGCACCGAGCGATAAGTCTTTCCGGGATCAAAGGCTGTCATGTCAGCCTCATACAGCACCGGCTCCAGCGAAAGATCCGTCGCCGCCTTCCGGCACATTTCCAGCATCTCGGAAGAAAGCTCCACGCCCTCCACCTCATGCCCTTTCTGAAGGAGCGGCAGCAAAAGCCGGCCCGAACCACAGCCGATCTCCAGCGAGGGCCCGGGATACTCACGCAATGTCTCTTCCAGCAGTTGCAGTTCCGCAGGCTCCCCCTCCTCCGCCCAAAAGATATCGTGCAAAGTGGCTTCGAGGGAGCTGTAGGCGTTCACGGGGACAAGCTGACACGCTCCGCTTGGAAAATCCAAGCATCCGTCCAGTATCGTTTGGCAGATGAACAACGTTTTAGCATTGGCCGCAACGCTCCTCCTGACAGCCGCCTCCCCAAGCGCGGAGCGCGGCATGTTCACCAATCCCCTCAATCCCTCCGCGGATCCGTGGATGGGCTACAGCGAAGGCCAGTATCACCTCAGCACCACCCAGGGGAATCGCGTCGTGCTCTGGAGCGCGAAGTCATTGGAAAAACTGAAGGACGCGAAACCGCGGGTCATCTGGGAAAAAGGCAAGGGCGTCTGGGCCGCGGAGTTCCACCAGATGAAGGGGAAAAACGGGCAGCGCTGGTTCTGCTACTTCACCAAGACCGATGGCGAGGACGTGCGCCACCGCATGTTCGTGATGGAGAGCAAGTCGTCCTCGATCCTCGGTCCCTACGGCCCGCCGAAGCAGATCGAGACCGATCCGAAGGATGAATTCTACGCGATCGATGGCACCGTCTTCGAGCACGCAGGAAGCCACTATTTCGTCTGGGCCGGCCATCCCGGTCACCGTCTCTTTATTTCCAAGATGAAAGACCCTTTCACCCTCGAAGGTGAGCGAGTTCTCATCCCCGCTTCCGGCTTCGGCTGCGAGGAAGTGCGGGAAGGCCCCTACATCTTGAAGCACGGCAAACGACTCTTCCTGACCTACTCCGCCTGCGATACCGGCAAGCCGGACTACAAGGTCGGCTACGTCTGGATGGACGAAAACAAGGACCCAATGAAGGCCGCCTCCTGGACCCAGGAGCCCGAGCCGCTGCTAGGGCGAAACGATGGAGCGAATGTCTTCGGTCCCGGCCACCACAATTTCTTCAAGTCCCCCGACGGCAAGGAAGATTGGATCGCCTACCACGGCAAGACGACCTCCGAGTACACCTACCGGGGCCGCAGCACCCGGGCCCAAAAAGTGGAGTGGGATGCGGAGGGCTTTCCCAAAAAAATCGTCCCGCTGTCCTTGGACACCAAGATCCCCCTGCCCTCCGGTGATCCCGCCGCCAAGCGATAAGCTTCACTTCGCCAAGGCGCCCATCAGAGCTGCCATTTCTGAATCAACGTCCTCGTCACGTGTCACGGTGCGCGAAACCTCCTCGCGCACCATCACGCGGAACCGCTTCCGCAGCCGGTGGATGGCCACGCGCGCCGCTCCCTCCGTCGTATCCAGTGCTGCCGCCAAAACCGCATAGTCCGTCTCACCGCGCCCCGCGGTGAGGCTGGGAACCAGATGCCGGTATTCCTCTTCCCGATCCGACTTCCGATACTCCGCTTCCAGGCGCGACATCGCCGCATCCAGCATCGCCAGCGCCCAGCGCCGGTCGAAAAGCTCATCCGGAGTGCGCGATTGCTCGCCCTCCGGCGCATAAAGCCGCTCCGCCAGATCCGCATCCAGCGGCACGACTTCCCTGCCCCCGCCGCGCTTGAAGGTGTGCTCTTTCCGCCACTCGTTGATCAGATAGCGCTTCAGCGCCGTGAGCAGGAAAGTGCGGAAGCGCCCCTGATCCTCATCGGCAATATCCAGCCAGCGTTTCTCCAGCAGCTTCGCGAAGAAACCTTGTGCCAGATCCGCCGCATCCTCGGTCGATCTTCCGGATTTCCGGATCACGGCATAAATCGGAAACCAGTAGATCCGGCACAACTCCTCCAGCGCATCCGCGGATTCGCCATTCCCGGCGGCCGCCACGAGCGACCAGCGGGTAGTGGCAAAAAGAGGAGGCGGACGGTCAGCCACGGCGGTTCGCATGATGGATCAACCGTGGATTCAGGAAAGCTCCGGATTTGTTACCGGAGAAATCCTATTCCTTCAGACGGATCTTCAATTGCCCCGGCTCGACCGACATTTCCTCGATCCCGGCGACCTTACCGCCCTTTCCTCCACCCAGCACCTCGCCAAGGATATCCTTCCCCTTCAACTGGGCCAGCCAGTCGTTCGGCAGCGAAACGCCCCACACGGTGAGGTCATCCAGGATGAAACTCGGGTTTCCGTCGGTGGTCTTCACGATAAAGCGCGCTCGGGCCTTCAGCCGCTTGCCGCCCACCACGGGCAGATCCGGGTCGAGATCCGTCTCGATCCGCGCATGCACGGCATTCGTCGCGAGCTCGAACTTCAGCTTTTCGCCCATCGTCGTGTGCTCGTTCACCAGACCATTCAGCTCGCGCTCGGTCAGGATGATCTCCTTCTTGCCCTTCTCATACGTCGGCTCGGCCGGCTTTGTCGGGGCTTCCACGTTCTGCATCGCCTCCACCTTCGCCTCGACCACCGCCTTCTCCTCGGCACTCAGTTGCACCGGCTTGATCGGACGGTTGTGCCACCACATCAGACCGACGACGGCGAGCAGCACGACGATCAAACCGATGAGGACCGGCACCAGGCAGGACTTGCGCTTGGCAGGAACGGGAGGCGGAACTTCAGACATGGTGGCGACAGGACTGGATTGGCGGAAAGATTAAGCCGGCACCAGAGGCCGGAAAGCAAAATCCCGGACCGGAGACGGGCTCCGGGCCGGGATCAGGAAAGTGGTGGAGGCGAGGGGAGTCGAACCCCTGTCCGAAACATCTTTCATGCGGGCTTCTACACGTTTATCCGCCGGTCTAAAGCTTCGGAAGTCGTAGGCCCGACGGCCGCGTTCTCCTTCCTAGAAACCTGTGGATCTCGCCAAAGTGTCCGGTTACCCGACGCCAAGGCCAGCACGCTAAGTGTTCACCATCCCCCACCGCGTGCGCATGAGTTCAGGTGTTGCTGTCAATTAAGCAGCAAGGGCAAGCTCGTTAGAGTCTGCATTTATTTGTTTTGAGCGGCTTTTTAGGAGGCCAGCCGATCAACCTCCACGTGCAGCCAGCACTGCGAACATCCCGTCGAAACCAGAACGCCCCCTTTGCTGACGGGCGAACCATGACGCCGGACGGCTCCGCGAGCAATTGGAATTTCCAAGCCGCTTTTGGAACGCCACGCTTACCACGGAATGAAGGTGAACCACTATCAGGTGCAGCCCGGCCTCTTCGCCGGGGAATATCCGGGCAACCAAAGCCCGAACGTCGCCGAAACCCGCGTCCGCGAACTCGTGGACAAGGGCGTGCGCACCTTCATCGATCTCACCAGCCGCGCCGATTGGGACGATGGACTGACACCCTACCATCCCTACTTCCTCGAAGTGGATGTCGAAGGCACCATGGGGCTGAAGCGCTACTCCTTCGAGATCCCGGACATGGGCCTCCCCTCCGGCCCCGCCGTGATGCAGGGCGTGCTGGACCTCATCCGCTCGGAAATCGCCGCTGGCCGCCCATGCTACGTCCACTGCTGGGGCGGCATCGGCCGCACCGGCACCGCCATCGGCTGCTGGCTCCGCGAAAACGGCATGAGCGGTGACGAAGCCCTCGCCGAAGTCCAGCGCCTCTACGCGGCCCACATGGATGAGCGGAAACGGGCACGCTACCCGAACTCACCCCAGCAGCCCCGGCAACTGGATTACGTGAGAAAGTGGGGCACTGGATCTCGCTAAGTCCCCTTCACCACCCCTCCGCCAGCCGCTTCTCGGAAACCTTCATCTCCACCGGGATATCCGGCGCGAAGAGCGAAAGCCGATACTCCTCCAGCAGCCACCCGTATTCCCACAGCGCCGGATCTTCCGGCCGCTTGGTCCATTCGATGAACCACGGCTGCCAGTACTTCCGCACCCGCTCCATCTTCTCCAGATCCTTCACCAGCGGCAGGCTCGCGATCCTCCCGAGCCGGGAGCGAATCCCGCGCAGGTAGCGATCGTGGCTCCGCATTCGCAGGAAGCCAGCCCTCCACACAAAGCGTGGCCGTAGCAGCCAGGCCAACTCCTCTTCGAGATCCGCCGCCACCTGCGAAAGATGGCGATCCTTCGAGTTCTCGTGGATCCACTGGCGCACAGGCCCGATCGCCTCGAACGAGGCATCCAGCGATTTCGAGAATGCACTCGCCGCCTCGAACCACCTGCCCTTCCCGTCCTTCGCCTTCGCCGCGAAATCCTGTGGCTTGGAAATCCGCTTCCCGCCCAAAGCCCCCTCGCCTGCCAGGGCGATCAGATCGTCCATGCTGGTGCCCAGCCGCGGCAGCTCGACCTTCGCCATCAGCCCCAGCGGGAATTTCTTCTTCAAGTAAGCCACCTGGTCCGGCTGCGCCAGCATCAGCAATCTCACCTGCCCGGCGCGATGCGATTCCGCCGCCTCGGCAGGCTTTGAAAACGCCTTCACGCCCACCGATGCCCCCTCGTCCACCAGCGCCGGATAAGCAGGCCCGGCAGGCGTGTCCACCTGCTCCGGCACCTCGCCCTCGGTCCATGACTTCATGCCGCTGCGCTCCCACTCCGCATTCGCAGCAGCCTCGAAACGATCCGTGACCATCTTGCCCAGCTTCGCGCGCAGGGCCTTCACATCCTTGCCAAACGCCAGCTCGTTCTCCTCATCGTCGCAGACCCAGATCTTCATCACCAGCTCCTCCGGCAGGCGTTCCAGGTCGAAGTCCTTCGGCTTGATGTCGTAGCCGGAAAACTTGGTCAAATACTGCGCAAGCCGTACTTCGAGCGAGGCATCCTTCTCGCGGTGCCGCCATTCATCGGCGAAGCCCTGTGAAGCCTCCGCCACCGGCTGGCACTCGCGGCGCAGATCCTTCGGCAGCGAGCGGATCAGCCACTCCGCACGCCACGGCACATCACCCGGTACACCCCAGCTTGGCAGCCACTCCGGCAGCTTGGGCAGCTGATCGATGTGCACGCCGAGTGTCACGCCATCATCCCGCTGCCCGGGTGCCGCCTGATAGTAGAGCGGATAGTCCTCCCCCGCGTGGTGGATCCAGTCCGGATATCCCTCCAGATCCAGCGAATCGAGATCCTCCAGCACCACGTCCGGCAGCCCGGCCATGATCCGTTCCTCATTCTTCGCCTGCCAGTCGTGAAAGGCCTTCGTCGTGAACATCTGGTCCGGCAGGCGGCTCTCGAAGAAATCGAGCACCGCTTCCTCGCTCCAGAGCCCGCCCGGTCGGCGCAGCTTGTGTTCGATCCCCGAAATCTCTTCCTTCAGCGCGGCCAGCCGCTCCAGCGCACGTGACTTCCCCTTGATGCGCCCCTGCAAAAGGCCCTCGCTCACGAAGATGCGCCGCGCTCCCGCAGGATCGATGCGCCCGAAGTGCACACGGCGTCCCGCAATGATCGGCAAGCCACCGCACACCACTGTCTCCTTCGCATACACCGCGCCGTGCTGCTCGTCCCAGTGACCTTCGCCGTAGCGGCTGGTGCACAGATGGGGTGCCACCTTCTCGACCCATGCAGGATCGATCCGTGCCACACGCCGGGCCCAGAGCCGCGTGGTATCCACCAGCTCCATCGCCATCACCCAGTCCCAGCGCTTGCCGCCGAAAAGTCCGCTGCCCGGAAAAACCGCGAAGTGCCCGCCGCTCGCGCTGCGATACGCCCGCTCCTCTCGATCCCACAGGCCGAATTGCCGCGGCACTCCTGCCAGCAGCGAGCGATGAATCACATCATAGGTCGCCGCCTTCTCGACCGTTGCCGCCAGCGGCTTCACCTGCCAGCGCAGCTCGCGCTCGATGAGTTCCTTCAGCTCGTCATGGACGTTCGCCCACTCCTGCACACGCCGGTAATTCAGGAACGCATCCCCGCAGTACTTGCGCAGCTGGTTGCGCTTCCATCCCCTGCCCTCGCGGAAGCGCTGCACATCCAGCCACAGCCGCAGCATCCCGCGGAAGTCGGACTCGTTGTCCTTCCAACGGCCATGCGCGGAGTCGGCCTCTTTCTGTTTCTCCTGCGGCCGCTCACGCGGATCATTCGACTCCAGGCCGGAAACGATCGGCAGGATCTCCGCCAGGCAACGCTCGTCGTGCGCTTCCAGCAGCATGCGGGCGAGGCGCGGATCCACTGGCATCCGCGCCATGATCCGGCCGGCTTCGGTGAGCTGCTTGTCCTTGTCCAGCGCCCCCACTTCGCGCAAAGTACGATAACCCTCGGAGATCGCCTTCGGTGCCGGCGGATCAAGGAAAGGAAACTCCTCGATGTCCGGCAGCCCCAGCGACTTCATTCGCAGGATCACACCCGCCAGCGAACTGCGCCGGATCTCCGGATCCGTGAATTCCGGGCGATCCTGTAAATCCTCCTCCGAGTAAAGCCGCACGCACACGCCCTCCCGCACACGACCGCAGCGGCCCTTCCGCTGGCGCGCGCTCGCTTGGGACACCGGCTCGATCTGCAATCGCTGCACGCCACGTGCCGGACTCCAGCGGCTCACGCGCGCCACGCCGCTATCCACCACGCTGACGATCCCCGGAATCGTAAGCGAGGTCTCCGCCACGTTCGTCGCCAGGATAATCCGCCGCTTGGGACCGGGATTGAAGACGCGCTGTTGGTCGGAAAGTCCCAGCCGCGCGAAAAGCGGCAGGATCTCGGTCTGCCGGTAGCCCCGCCCGTCCAGCGCATCGGCGCAATCGCGGATCTCGCGCTCGCCCGGCAGGAAGACCAGCACATCGCCCCGCGGATCGACATCCGTCAGCCAATCTACCGCACGCGGCACATGGCGGGTGAGTTCTTCATCTTCATCCGCCGGCAGGAAAAACTCCTCCACCGGGAAAGTCCGGCCCTCCGCCTGGATCACCGGCGCGCCATCGAAAAACGCGGCAAACGCACCCGCGTCCAAGGTCGCCGAAGAAATCACCAGCTTCAGATCCCTCCGCCGCTCCAGCAGACGCTTCAGATAGCCCAGCAGGAAATCGATGTTGAGCGAACGCTCGTGCGCCTCATCCAGAATCAGCGCATCATACTGCTTCAGATCCGGATCCCCCTGCGTCTCTGCCAGAAGGATACCATCGGTCATGAACTTGATCCGCGTCTCCTTCGAAGTCTTGTCCTCGAAGCGCACCTGGTAGCCCACGAAGCCACCCAGCGGCCCCTTCAATTCCTCCGCCACCCGGCGCGCCACGCTCGCCGCAGCGATCCGTCGCGGCTGGGTGCAGCCGATCTTCCTGCGGCTTCCCTCCAGCGCCTCCGCCACCATCTTCGGCAGCTGAGTGGTCTTCCCGGAGCCGGTCTCGCTCACCACCACCACCACCGGATTTTCACGGATCGCGGCCACGATCTCCCGGCGCATGCCGACGACCGGCAGGCTCTCGGGGTAGTTCAGCGGCGGCAGCATCTCCGGCATCGCGCGCGGGACTTAGCCGGGGAAACCCGAACGCTCAAGCCCTGACTCCTCCCAACATCCATCAGCAAAGCGGCCCGGAGTGGCGCTTTTCGAAGCGCCATAACACGGGCGGGCTTCCTCCCTGAAGCCCCGGGCGAGGCTTAAACAAGCGAGATTCAATCGCCCATCGCGCAAGCGTCCCCATCCACGACAGACCGCCCCGGCCCGGATTCTTCACGCCCCGGCCCGACACCTCAACATCAGCTTCCAAAAGGAACGTCCCTTGCCTCGCTCCGCACCATTTCCCTCTCTCAATCCCATCCATCCAATCCATCCCGGCCCCGTCCTCTTCACCTGCGTCCATCCCGTTCAGCTGCGCCTAAATGACTGTGGCAACTACGCGGTAATCCCTCAGTAAATCCGACTCCCGCCCTCCCCAAAAACCTTTTCACCCTCCCACCCCATCCTTCACCCGGAACTTTTCCGGCACCCCTCCATTCGCTGCGGCCACCAAGCTCCCCACCACCGCGCCACGGTGACAATTGTCCCCGCCGCACATCGTGTTCGCGATGATCCCCGCCGTGAAATCCCCGGAATACTTCCACGCCAGATAGAGCGAGGAAGGCATCGAGTCCTCCACATAGCAGGCCGCACTGAAACGCGCGCCGACCACATGCAGGTCATCCTCATCGATCCACGCCTCCGCATCCCCCGCGGACAACCACTCCCCGCCTTCCTTCCGGATCGCATCGCGCAGGCTTGCCCCCTCTGAGATCTCCCACAGTAGCCGGACCAAGGTATCCGCCGCCCCAAGCGCTCCCTCGTGCTTGTGCGTCAGGTTCACATGCTCCCTCACAAGTGCCCGCAGCTCCTCGCGGGACTTGCCCCCGCCTTCCAGCGCCGCCAACAGGGCCGGCACCGTCGCTAGCCCGCCGATGTGCTTGTCAGGAATCCCGCACTCCCGCAGCGGCTTGCCATTCGCATAGTTCGTAAAGAAGGCCCGGTGGCACTCCTCCACATAGGTATCCCCATGCCAACCCGGCTCCAGCATCCGCTCGACATAGCGCTTCAACCACGCATCCGCATCATAGCCCCCGCGCTCCTTCACCAGCGCATAGAGCTCCTTCGCCAGCTTGAAGTTCAGCGTGTTCTCCCCCGCCCTCAGGCACTGATGGTAGTGGATCTCCTTCTGCCCGTAGAACCGTGCCTGATCATGCAGGATATCCGCCTTCTCGTTCACCGGCGTGTAGCTCGCCTTCGCCATGAAGCTGTTCGGAAACGGATTCCTCGGCGCCATGAAATGATCCACCAACCCGTAATCCCGCACCAAGGCCTCCCGGTCATAATACCAGTGAACAGGCATCGAAAGGGCATCCGCGGCGAGCGAACCCTGAAAAGCGGCAGCAAAGGGAGTCATGCGCCTTTCCTTAATACGGAAACCGAGGGACGCAACCCGCCAAAAGGAAATAGGCCGCTGGGATAGAAATGATACTCATAGTCTGTCGATTCATAGTGTGTCCCAGCGGCAATCTGGGGCATGGCAAAAAAGGATCCCTTCAGCATCGAATTTGGCCAAAAAGTTCGCCAACTTCGGGAAGACAAGGGCATTTCCCAAGAACAGCTCGCGTTTAGTTCGGGACTCCATCGAACCTACATCGGAGGCGTAGAGCGAGCCGAGCGGAATCCAACGATTCAACAAGCAGCACGACTTGCGAAGGCGCTCGGAGTCGAAGTGGCGGAACTTTTCGACGATATCAGCGCGCTACCTGCCGCCAAATCTGAAACGGAGGAGGTTGCCGTCGAGGTTAAGCCGACCCGAGCATCCCGCCTGCGAGAGGAACCATCCCCTCGAAGGAAATTGCGCTTCATCGATCTTTTCTGCGGGATCGGAGGATTTCGATATGCGTTCGAGAAAGCAGGCTGTGAGTGCGTCTTCTCGTCGGACTGGGACAAGCATTCCCAAGTAACCTATCAAGCAAACTTCGGAGAGAAGCCGCATGGTGACATCCATGCTGTGGCAGAAGCTGACATCCCGAAATTCGATATCCTTTGCGGCGGCTTTCCCTGCCAGCCCTTCAGCTTGGCCGGAGTGTCAAAAAAGAACAGCCTTGGTCGCAAGCACGGCTTCGATGACGAAAAGCAAGGCAACTTGTTCTTCAAGATCGCCGAGATCCTCGACTACCACAGGCCTCAAGCGTTCGTCCTAGAGAACGTGAAGAACCTCAAGAGCCACGATAAAGGCCGGACATTTGAGATCATTCACGAGACCCTGACGAAACACTTGGGCTACACCGTTTACACCAAGATCATCGACGGTGCAGCCTTCGTCCCACAACATCGCGAGCGAATCTTTCTTATCGGTTTCAAACCAAGACGAGACTTTGAGTTCCCGGAGTTCCCGAAGTCAGGCCCCAAGCTTTCATCGATCCTCGAGAAGAATGTCCCGGAGAAATACACTCTCACCGACCATCTCTGGAACTATCTTCAAAACTACGCTGAGAAACATCGCGCAGCCGGCAACGGCTTCGGATTCGGACTTGTGACAGGTAATGACGTCACCCGCACATTGAGCGCCCGCTACCATAAAGACGGTTCCGAGATCTTGGTTTCTCAAGGTAAGAATAAAAACCCTCGGCGTCTAACCCCGCGTGAGTGCGCGAGATTGATGGGCTATCCCGACGAAATGGTTATTCCGGTATCCGACACCCAAGCCTATCGGCAATTCGGTAATTCGGTCGTTGTCCCAGTGGTCGAGAAATTGGCTGAGAGTGTCGTCCAGACTTTAAGAAGGCCGGCCAATCAGCCATTGGATTTGGTTCTTCGCGACTCTGCGACAGACTCCCCCCTAGCCAAACTAGAACGCACCAAAACAAACTACCGCCCTAAGAAATGAAGATTCAGGTGGAGGCCGCGATTTCCGATGCGCTAGCTGCTGGCAAGGCGCTCTGCAAATTCATCTCTCGCAACGATGCGGGCCTTACCGGGTCACATCAATGCGGATTCTATCTGCCCAAATCGGCTTGGCAGATGTTCTCGCCACAAGCGCCAGTCAAAGATCTCAACCACAAATCGATCGTAAGGGTGAATTGGCCCGGAGACGTCTCCACCGAATCCGCAGTCACATGGTATGGTTCTGGAACGCGGAGCGAGTATCGACTGACTCGCTTCGGAAAGAATTTTGAGTGGCTCGGGGAAGACTATGTTGGAGCCCTCTTGGTAATCATCCCTTTCAGTCTAGAACTCTTCCATGCTTACGTCCTCAACTCTGAGGAAGAAATCGAGCTTCTTCAAGCCGCCCTCGGAATCGAGACCTTGGGTGAATGGGCAGTCTACACATCCGGACATGAAAAGATCGAAACAGAAGACGAATGCCTTCAAAGAGTATTCACAGATCGAATCAGCGAACTGGAGGCCTTCCCTACAGGTGCGTGGATGGCAGATAGCGCAAGACTGGGCGTTCAAACGTGCCAAAAATCCTCGGTAGGAACTCCCGATGCCACCCTCCTCAAATGGCTCTCGGCGGAGTATCAGTTGTTTCGTCTTTTGGAGAGAAAGCTATGCCTCGCCGATATCGCCGGGCCCTTCAAAGAGGTAGACGATTTCATCAGCAAGGCAGCAACAATCATGAACCGTCGGAAATCACGCGCGGGGCATAGTTTGGAGAACCACGTCTGTCATTTGCTTAAATCCGAAGGAATTGTTTTCGAAGGCCAAGCTCGGATCGACGGAAAAGTTCGCCCCGACATCTTGATCCCGGGGAGAACCGCATACGAGAACCCCGATTTCCCCGACAAACAACTGATGGTGGTCGGCCTCAAGACTACTTGCAAAGACCGTTGGCGACAGATTCTGAGCGAAGGAAGGAGGATTCCTGAGAAGCACTTGCTTACTCTCCAGGAAGCGATTTCCGCAGATCAACTTAGAGAGATGAATACAGCTAATGTTACATTGGTTGTCCCCGAGAGGTTCCACGGAGGTTACGACACGAGCACCGGTATCCGACTCCTGACCGTCGGCGATTTCATCGATAAGGTTAAGACATTGGCGGCCTAAATCTTCCCCAAGCTCCTCCACATAGCATCACCGCTTGGAAGGTTTGAGAAATTTGACGCGACCCGACTCACACCGAAGACAAACTGGGGACCACTGCCAAAAGTGGCCTCCGCGCCTCACCCACGCCACCATGTTGCCCAAAGCGACATGGCCACCTCTCTCCTCTCCCTCCAGTCTTCCGTTCCGGCTTCACCCTCGCCCCTGCCCGCCCGGCTCAGGCTCGGACGGCCATCTCCCCACCCTTTTCTGAATTTTTGCGACCTCCTGCCCCTTTTCGCGGTAAAAACCCAAGCGCCACCCTCCCCGATCCAAGCCCCCTCCGGACCCATTCCGCCTGTTATTTTCCCTGTTTTAACAGGGATAACAGGCGCTCCCCGACCGCCAAAAACCTCCGGAATCGCAGCTCGAGGGGAAGGCACCGCCCCCCCCATCCGGGGTGGCTTGGGTAGATTCCCCCGCCCCCCTGCGTGGAAAAAGGCGTGAAATTTCCAATTTTTCACGCTAAACCTAAAGGTGAAGGTGCGGCGTTGATTTGTGAACCCGTGCCTTCCGCGTCTCCAGCCGCCCGGCCCCCTTCCCGGCGACCAGCGTCGGAGCGCGGTTTCGCTGTCCTAGATCATTGCCCTAAACCGACAACCCAGCCGGTCAACGCGTCTTCATTTCCGCTCGTCAAACGACTGAATGAATCCCGCGGCAGCCGCGTCCAACGGTTATGATTTTCTCACGAACTATCCCACTTTTCCTGTCGGCGCTCGCCCCGCTGACAGCGGCCAGCTTCCCGGTGGTCCCGCCATCGGCGCAGGTGCTTACCTCGGCCGACGTCAAAGGCTTTTGGCTCCAGCGTCTGGAGCGACAACGACAGCGCGAGTGCGACCTGCTGGCGGAGATTGCTGAAGGTCGCCACGATCTGGCTGCCGAGCTGGTCTGCCTCAGCCATAACGTGAAAGCCTTCGAGCGACAGGGAAACGAGGAGATGGCCCGGGAGACAGCGGAGAAATTGCTAAAACTAAGGCAGGAGGTAGCGGAGCGGGAGATTGCGTGAGGGAGGGACAGGAGGACGGATAGCGGGGAAGGATAACCAGCCGGTGGAATTGAGGGCGGCAGGCTGGGCTTGAATCAAGGGAGCTCGCGGAAAGAGCTCCCCATGGCAGGAAAAAAGCTGCCAAGCGGTCGGATTCTGGCGATCGGGAGATGTCAGCCGTGGAAAGATCCGCGATCAAGGGGCCAGCGGTTCTTCGGACGCACCCGCCGGGTATCAAAAAATCCCGGTCATCAGGCCAAACTTCCATCGAATAGGCAGCAGCCCTCGCGGGTCATATTCCCATGCTCCTCCGTGCACTTCTCCTGAGCCTTTGCGCCAGCCTTCCCATCTTCGCCGAATCCCTGCCCGATCTCCCGGCATCCGAGCGGATCCTGACGGAGACCGAAGTGAAGAACTTCTGGCTGAACACGATCCGGCAGCGCCCCGTTCCGCCCACGCCTTCTCGCCTTTATCCGGAGCAACGGCAGCGTCGGCAGAACCTCATCGATTCACGGCTCGGCCTGATGAATGAGATCCGCGGCGGCAGCCACGACGTGAATGCTCGCCTCGTCTGCCTGGAGCACAACGTCGCCGCATGGAGAGCTCAGGGAAACCCGGACAAAGCTTGGGAAACCGAGAAGCAACTGCTTCTCCTCCGCGAACACTTGGCCAAGCTCGCCACCCTCCAAGCCGAGAAAGAGTCCGCGGAGAAGATCAGCGCGACAGCTGACGAAGTCGCGTCCCTCAGGGCGGAAATCGATCAGCTCCGTTCTCAGCTGAGCTCGATGCCCAGCTACTAAGTCTTCTCTCCGGCAGTTGAAAAGAAACCTAGGCTGCATCATGTTAGATGCTGATGCCGCCCAAGCGAAGAAAACTGCTTCTCGGCTCCCTGCTGGTCATGGCCCTGTTCATCGCAGGAGGCTACGGCTGGTATCGGTATCAGTATCCCTATCGAACCACCCATCGCTGCAACATCGGCATCTACATATTTTTGAGGGAGTATGCCCACGACCACGACGGAAATTTCCCTCAAGGGGAAGACTCCGCCACGGCGCTCTCAAAAACTCGTCACCGAATACCAAGTCCCGGAGAGCGTATGGGGACAGCTTGCCGGGAAGGCCTTCACCGATGAACAAGCGCTGGAATGCGTCAGGAAGCATGGCCGACTGACCGAGGAGTTCTGCTCTTGGCATCTGGTCCAAGGCCTCCGAAGCGATAGCAGTCCGGGCTTGGCCCTCTTCTGGGATAAAACTGGCCTTTCCCACAACGGCCACCGGACCGATCCCCCGAATTACGAAGTCAGCTTTCTGGATGCCAGCCACCGTTCGATCCCAGCCTCCAAATGGCCGGATTTCCTGAAACAGCAGGAGGAACTGCGGGAGGAGGCCCTGCGCTAGCCCCCCGCGGAGGCACGTGTTTTTTCCCCCGTCAAGCAGGAGGCCCAAATATGTCACGAGAACTTAAGGAAGTTTCTCGACAGCACGCCCTCATTTGATACAACACAGTATGCATATTGTATTTTCTTTTGATCTTACAGGTGCTGACGCTGAAAAAAACCGGGGGCTCTTCGAACTTTACCTCCGCGCGTTGGGATTCACGCGCGCTAGCTCCGTCTCCACGATGTGGAGAATGGCAGATAGCACGCTTACTTTGGGTGAGGTCCGCGACCTGATCGTGGGCCAAGCAAGGAACGCAGATGTCAGGCTGGGCGGCATCGCCCTGAGCCGCGGCACTGAATTCATCGAGGAGAACCACCCCACGACCTCGGCCTTGGACCGCCTGATCGCCTTGGGGATCGGTCCTGCTCCCGGCCTCACCAGACCGGTCTCCCCATCTTGGTCCAGTATCCTCTCCGTGCCGACTCCGGTGCCGAGAAGCGGCATGGCGTGACTCTCCACACGCCGGGACGATTTGAAGGCGGGTTGGAAACCCGCTTTCCTGATTTTTCCTTTCGTCTCCCCCTCTCTATCCCTTGAGATCGGCCCATGCCGGAGCGCGTGTTTTTGGGTTGGGACCGGCCCTTTCTGGGACTTTTGACGGAGTGGCTACTCGCGCGCCGGGACCAACTGCCATCGACGCTCGTAGTGGTCCCCACTGCTCAGGGCGGCCGCCGCCTCCGCGAGGCCTTGGCTGAGGCCGCTGGTGCGATCCTCGCACCGAAGGTGGTCACCCCCGGCTTCTTCATGCTCACCGAGGGCGAGAACATCGCCCCCGAAGCCATCGAACAACTCGCTTGGGTCGAGACACTGGAGAACCTCGGCGACTGGGACAACTTCTCCGCCGTCTTCCCCATTCCACCCGGCGAGGGCGAACCCTCCGGCTGGGCGCTGGGCTTGTCCCGTTCGCTGGCAGGGCTGCGGGCCGGCTTGCAGGAGAATGCGCTCACCGTGGCCGATGCCGCACGGATCCTCTCGAAGACTGTGGAGGGCGAGCGTTGGCAACAGCTCGCCGTGCTCGAGGGGCGGGTGGAACGACTGCTCTCGCGCTGGGGTCTCAGCAGCCGCAGCTCCGCCTTGTCGCGGCTAAAGCCGGTCGCCTATCCGGGCGTAAAGTGGATCGTGCTGGCAGGAGTGGCCGATCTTCCGGTCGCGGCGGCAAACTTGCTTTCCGGCTCGCCCCTCAAGGTGATCTCGCTCATCGGCGCTCCGGCATCCTTGGAGGAACGCTTTGATGAACTCGGGCGTCCCCTCGCGGATGCCTGGGTTGACCGTTCAATCCCATGGCCGGATGTCGGGCAGGGCGAAGTGGTGGTCGTGGCCAATCCGCGGCAGCAAGCAGCCGAGGCACTCCGCCTGACCTCGCTGGCCGCAAGCAAACCGGAGCAACTCGCGCTCGGTTCTGCCGATGAGGAGACCGCGGGTGAACTGGTTCGCGCCTTCGGCCGTGCAGGCTGGGAGCTTCACGATCCCTCGCATGTGCCGCCCGCTCCCCTCACTTCGTGGTTGGGTGCATGGCGAAGCTTCCTGAAGTCCCCCGGCAGTTCTTCCGCGATCGATCTGATCGGCTTTCCGCAAAGCGGGGCTCTGGTCCACGGCAAGCGCGCCCAACGCGTGGAAGCGCTGTCCTACGCCCGCGACAAGTTCCTGGCACGCGACGGCAGCGACCTGACAAGCGCGAAAGCCCTCACCTCCCGTGACAGCGAGCGGGATCGCCTCGCCCTCGCGGCGGAGACCATGGAGCAGTTGGAGCGCGTCCGCGGCGCATTCCTCCGGGACGGATTCCATTTCAGCATGCGACGGATGATGGGAATCATCGATCCACGCGAAGAAGAGAGCTCGAATGTGATCGCATGGCTGGAAGCGACCCAGCCCTTGGAGAATAAGATCGATCGCGATCATGGCTTCTGGATCGATCTCATGCGGGCCACATTGCCCGATCCCATCGTGATCCCCTCCGATGACCGCGTGCTCGATGTCCAAGGCTGGCTGGAGCTTTTCCACGAACCGGGTGCTCATCTCATCATTTGCGGCATGAACGAAGGCAAGGTGCCGGGTCGAGCCAGCAGCGATGCATGGCTGCCTGAGGGCACGCGCAAGATCCTCGGGCTTTCCCACGATGCCACGCGTGCCGCACGTGACGCTTTCCTGCTCACCTCAATGGTGGAAGCACGACGCGGCTCCGGTCGAGTAGACCTCCTGCTGGCGAAAAGCGGCGCCGGCGGCGATGCCCTGTTGCCGTCACGGCTCCTCCTCGCCTGCGAGGAAGAGCAACTTCCAGCCCGTGTGAAGTGGCTCTTTCGGGAGATCGAGCCGCCGGAATCATCCATCGCATGGACGATGGACGAGGCCTGGAAATGGAAGCCCACGATCATCGACAAGGAAGCGAAGATCAGCGTCACCGCCTTTTCCGATTACCTCACCTGTCCCTTCCGCTTTTACCTGAAGCATGTTGTTGGCATGTCCGCACCGGAGCCCGAGCGCGTGGAGTGGAATGCCCGCGACTTCGGGAATGTCGCGCACATCGTTCTGGAGCGCTGGGCGCTGGACGAGGAAGCGCGGGATTTCTCCAAGACGGAAGCGATCGAGAAATGGGTCCACGAGGAACTTGATCGAGTGATCGCGGAGCGCTTCGGCGCGCGCGTGCCCTTGGCCGTCCGGATCCAGCGCGAGTCGATGCGCCAGCGTCTTTCTTGGTTTGCGCAGGTGCAGGCGAGCGAGCGAGCCAACGGCTGGCACATCGAGGAGGTGGAGAAAAAGTTCGAAGTGCCGATTGATGGGATCACCATCGTCGGCCGCGTCGATCGCATCGAACGGCATGAAGACGGCCGCCGCCGCGTGCTGGATTATAAAACCGGCAACGTCAGCGGCGGCGTGGAGTCCGCGCATCGCAGCGGCGTGGTGGCCAGCACGCGCTTTCCGCTTCACCTCGAAGGCGTCTCCGCGATCCTCAGCAGCGGTGCCGACGGTAAGACGAAGCGCTGGAAGAACCTGCAGGTGCCGCTCTATTCCGCCGGCTTGGCGAACATCGACGAGCTTGGATACTTCGCGCTGGGAACCACCGAGGCCGATGTTAGGCTTTCACTCTGGGAAGGCTTTTCCAAAGCCGACCGCGACTCCGCGATGGCCTGCGCGACGTGGGTAATCGGAAAAGTCCGCGACCGCGTCTTCTGGCCACCCGCCGAGAAAGCGGACTTCGACGACTACGCCGCACTCTCCGTGGGGCGCACGCTGATCGACACCGTGCTATGGAAGGGAGGCGCGCCATGAGCTTGGATATCCTTTGGAAAAATCTGATGATCCTGGCCTCCGCCGGCTCAGGAAAAACCTTCCAACTCGGCAACCGAGTGATCGGCCTGGTGGGAGCGAAGCAAGTCGATCCTGCCCGGATCGTGGCGCTGACTTTCACGAGAAAGGCCGCCGGGGAATTCGCGGACTCCGTACTTTCCAAGCTTGCCGAGTGCGCGGTGGATCCTGCGAAGGCGCGACAACTCTGCCAGCAGATCGGCGAGGATTTCGAAGTCGCCCCTGCCCTCGCCCGGGTCGTCAAAGCGCTACCGACTTTCCAGCTCGGCACCATGGACTCCTTCTTCGCCCGTGTGGTGCGAGGATTCCAATATGAGCTTGGACTCACCGGTGGCACCTTCGAATTGATCGAAGGCCCGCGCCAGGAAGCAGCCGTGTCCGATATCCTCGCGGAGGTTCTTAGCGACGCAATCGAGCATGGCGACGCTAGTGATTTCCTCCATGCCTTCCGTCGCGCCACGCTGGGCAAGCAGGGCCAGGGCGTGCTTGCGGATGTCGAGAAGTTCCTCGGTTCATGGCATGGCCTGTGGAAATCAGGCATCACTCCCAACGGCTGGGGCGCACGTAATCTCTTTCCCCTGCTCCCGGATGTCGATGCATGGGAAGAGAACAAGCGTGGCATCATCGCCAAGCTCCGGGATGGTGAGGGCAACGAGCCCATCCTGAAGCTGCTCGACTTCTTCGAGCTTCACACCGTCGGAAGCGGCAAGGTCGCCAAGGCCGGCGTGACCTTCGATCGCTTCGTGTCGGAGATCAAAAACGGCGGGGACATCGAGATCCCCTACAGGAAGTCGCTCATCCGCGTCAGCGGAAAGGCCGCCGAAACCTGGCGCGAACTTTTCCATCTCCTCGCTGGCTGCGAACTCGCCGCAGCTGTCGCCCGTACTCGCGCCGTGGCGGATCTCGTAGGATCACTCGATCGCGAATGCGAGCGCCGCTTGCGCCGCCGTGGCATGCTCGGCTTCGATGACGTGAAGGTTCTGATGGGCCGCTGGACCGGCGATGAGGAAGCACGCATCCGTCGCGAAGCCGTGGACTTCCGGCTCGATGCCCGCTACGACCACTGGCTGCTCGATGAGTTTCAAGACACCAGCCGGGCCGAATGGAATGGCATGGTGCCGCTGCTCGATGAAGCGGCGAGCCGGGAAGATGGCACCCTCTTCGTCGTGGGTGACCGCAAGCAGGCCATCTACGGTTGGCGCGGTGGCGATGTCTCCCTCTTCGATGAAATCCAGCAGCGTTATGGGACAAACGATCATCTCAAGGTTCACACCATGCCGGAGTCGTGGCGATCTTGCCCGGCGGTGCTCGATCTGGTGAACCGCGTCTGTGGCGACATCGAGACGATCCGCGAGCTCTTCGGCGACGAGGTAGCCGGGATCTGGCAATGGGAGGATCATTACTCCGCGAAGCCCAATCTAAGCGGTGAGGCAAAAGTCGAAATCGTGGCCAAAGACGATCGCGATGATCATCTGGTAAATCTTCTTCACTCCGTCGGCATCGGCTCGCGAAGCCTCACCTGCGGAGTGCTGGTACGGACCAATGACCAAGTGCGTTCCACCGCGGCTCTCCTGAGGGAACACGGCTTCGACGTCATCGAGGAAGGCCGACGTCAGCCTGTGGCGGACAACGCCCCCGGCGTCGTCCTCTTCCATCTGATCCGTTGGCTCGCCGATCCAGCCGATCCCTATGCCCGCGAAGTCATCGCGATGTCGCCGGTTTCCTCGGTCATCCAGGAACGTTTCGGCATGGCGTGGCAAGCCGCTTGGGAAGGCCTGCTCAAGATCGCCCAGCAGAAAGGCTATGCCGCGATGGCGGAGCAGCTCGTCGAGCCGCTTTGGGCTGATCTCTCCGAATTCTCCCGCAGTCGTGCGGGCGACGTGATCGGCGCACTTGCCGAATTCGATGCCAGTGGCACGAACACCCCGCGCGAAGCAGTCCGCTGGATCGGGGATCTCGAAATCCCGCAGAGTCCCGGAGCTGCAGCGGTGCAGGTCCTTACCATTCATAAATCGAAAGGCCTCGGCTTCGACGTCGTGGTGCTTCCTCTTGTTGAAGACACGCAGGTTCCGGATCTCGGAGATTTCCGCGTCGCCCGCGGCGAAGATCATGGCGGTCCATGGGTTCTGGAAACGCCTGCCGGTTGGGTGCGCAGCTTGATCCCCGCGCTCTCCAAGGCGGAAGCCGCTTGGTCCGACGCCCAACGCTACGAGGCGATGTGCGTTCAGTATGTCGCCCTTACCCGCGCCAAACGCGGCCTCTACGTCCTCCTGCCGGAAGTCCCGAAAAGCCGGAACGATCCTCATGCCTGGACCTCACCCGCCAATTGGATTGCGCGCTCGGCCGGCGATAGCCCCGGCCCCGTGATCTTCCAATCTGGAGAACCCGACTGGTGGCGGGAAATTCCTGCACGCCACCTTCCCACCAGCGCCGAACTTCCAGTCCTCGCTCAAGCATCCCCAAAACGCCAGCGCATCACGCCCTCAGGAGCGAAAGCGGACTCGCTCTCAAGCTCGCGGAGCGGAAGGAGCTTCGGCAACGACCTTCACGCCGTCTTCGAGACGATCGGGTGGCTCGACGACGCCACCCCGCAGCTTCCAAAAACTGCTGCGGGCAAGCTCGTCCGCGACCTCTTGGAGAAACCCTCCATCCGCGAAGTCTTCGAGCGCCGTGACCGCAGCGCTGAACTCCACCGCGAGCAAGCCGTCGAAGCCATTTCCGACGACCGATGGATCAGTGGAATCATCGATCGCTTGCATGTCTTCCGCGATCCCCTTGGACTTCCCGAACGCATCGAGGTGATCGATTTCAAGACCGACGATGTCGCAAAGCCAGAACAACTCGCCGAACGCTACAGAGGCCAGATGGAGGCCTATCGCAAAATCATCGCCACCGCCTTCGGTGGCGCACCCGTGATTTGTCGCATCCTGTCAACAAAGCTGCGCCGCTGGGTCGACTTCTAGAAAACAGAAACAAGACGCCCGCCACGGCGTGACCGGGGCGGGCGTGAGTCGGGGAGGAAAATCCTCATTCCTTGATGTCCACCGCTCCATACTCGCCGTCCTTGCGACGGTAGAGAATGGTCAGGCAACCGCGGCGCGCACTCTTGTAAAGCACGAAGGGGCGGTCGGTGAGCTCAAGCTCCATCACAGCATCCTCCTTGTACATCGTGCGGAGACGATAGTTCTCCGGATGGACGATGAAGGGCTCGGGATCATGCTCGGATTCTTCCGGGTGATCGATGATATCCTGAGTGAAATAGCGTTCCTCAAGGTGCCGGATGGAGTCGTTCCGGTGTGGCCGCTTCTTCTTCATCAGGCGGGTCTTGTGCTTCCGCATGCGGCGCGCGATCTTGTCGATCGTTTCGTCGATGGCGGCATACATATCCTGTCCTTCCGTGTGGGCCTCGATCGTGATGTGGTTTGCGCAAAAGAGAATGATTTCGGCGATGTGCCGGTTTTTCTGAACGTCGAGAATGGCCTTCGCCTCGATGATGCGCGGATAGTCGAGATGGAGTCCCTCGATCTTCTTCTGAGCGTAGTCGCGCAACGAGTCGGTCACGGATTCGTGCCTTACGGTCACCGTGATGGGCAGGTTCACATTTGCGGTTTGCATGTCTAATCTCCTGTTTGTTTATGGGTGATTGGACGGCGGTTCTATCCGCCCTATCCACCTTGCAGGGTGGACCAGAATCCGTCGAAAGGCCACCTTCTTCTTGCGAAAAACGCGGCATCCCTTGACACCAATTGGTTAGCCGCGAGGGTCCGTATTGCGTATGTATTGACCCCTTCTCCCGCCGCTCAGAAGAGCTTGAAAAGCGCTCCCAGATCTGCCAGATTGGCGATTACCTCTCCCGCTCCGGCAGCCTCCAGAGCCGCCACGTCGTGATAGCCCCAGCCGACCATCACCGGCTTCATTCCGGCACCAAGCGCGGTTTCGAGATCAACGGTGGAATCTCCGATAAAGAAGCACTCCGCGGCATCCGCTTGCCAAAGTCCGGCAATCTGCAAAGCCGCGTCCGGATGAGGCTTGCGAGGAGTGTCCGGACGCTGCCCCAGCACAGGGTCAAAAGGAATGCCTGGGAAAAGCCGCTCCACGATCTCTTGGGTGAAAGGATGTGGCTTATTCGAAAGAACCGCCATCCGGACACCTGCCGCAGCCAGCTTCCGGAGAAAATCCGGCACACCCGCGTAAGGCACCGTACCCTCCGGCCACGTCGTCGCGTAGTCCGCCTTGAAAGCATCCTCGACCGCAAGGATTTGCTCCGAAGAAGTTCCCTTTGGCGAGGCTTTGCGCACGAGCTCATAGGAACCATTGCCGATAAATCGCCGCACGTCCGCATGATCGTGACTGGCGAATCCGCAACGCTCCAAGGCGCGGTTCAAGGATCCGGCGATACCCGGAAGGGAATCCACAAGAGTGCCATCGAGATCAAAAATCAAACCGCCCTTCATCGCGCCGGGATGAGAGGCTGCGGCGGACTCTTTGGCAAGACCCGCCTCACCCCCGGTCACCTGCGGACCACCTCCACGACTTTCCTCCCGCGTTCTTCTTCCCTGATGTCGAATTTCACATCGAGGAACTTCTCGATCACGGAAACGTTCGTTGGCACATGCTGGTCGAGCGACATCGTCGCAAATCTCCCCTCGCCTGCCAATGCCATCGGCAAGAGCAACTGGTCGGCAAGATGGCGACCTATTGGCACACCGGCACCGAGGTAGTTGTTCATCGACTTCGCCGCATGGTGGCCGATTTGCTCCGCAGTCCTGCCTTTTTCCCCGAAGGTGCTGGTCATCTCCCGCGCCTCGCCAAAATCGCTTTCGACCAAACAACAGATGCCCATGCCCGCTCCGGGCTCACGGCTCTCTACGGCGGCGTCCTTGCAAGGAAGCACTTCAAGCGCCGCATCCAGCATGCGTCCGGCAATCGCCAAGGGAAGATGCCGGTAGAGCACGCGGATGCGGCTCTTCCCCTCTTCCGCACGTGTCATGAGCTCGAAGGGAAGAAGCTTTTCACAAGGATGCACCGTCGCGTGGAAGACACCACCACCGGCCGGCGCGAAACCTGCGCTCTCCAGTGAGACTTCGGCGCGCGGCCCAAGCTTCGCCAGCGAGTGTAGGAAAACGCGCTCGATGAAATCGAAGGGCGGGGCGAGCGGATTGTGCGTGCCGCCCTCCAGACGCAAGGTGGACGGCTGGTCCGCCGTCCACAGGGCTGGCAGCAAGGTCTGAAAAAGCAAGGTGGTGCTACCCGCCGTCCCAATGGCGAATTCATACGATCCGCCTCGTATTTTCCCTGCACGGAAGACCAGCTCGGTGGAGCCGATCTCGGCGCCATCCGCCGTGCCGCCGGAGATCTCGCAGGCGGCCTTCACGCAAGTGAGATGCTGCCGCATCAAGCCGGGCCGCGAGCGTTTGCCACGGATATTCGTCATGCGGAATGGCTGTCCCGTGACCATGGCCAGGGAGAGCGCCGTACGCAGCATCTGGCCGCCGCCGGAGATGCCATCGAGTTGAATCGGTTTCATTCTAAAAGGAGCTGATAGGTCCCATGATCTTCGCAGGACCTATCAAATCAATCGTCGGCAGCCGCCTCGTCTTTGATCACGAAGCGAGCCTGGAGTTTCGCCACCGTTTCGGCGAGACGGGCGCTTTCCACGCTACGCAGGACTTCAGGGAAGTTCTTGTAGGCCTCCGGCGCTTCGTCGATCGGGTAGTTGCGGCAGTTGGTCATGATGTCGGAGACATCGAATTCGGCATTCACGGTCTTCTGGTCAAGGGTCCGCGCCGCGTGCTTACGTCCCATCTGGCGGCCCGCACCATGATTCACGGACCACGCGGTGCGCTCGGCACCGGCACGTGCCACCATCACCACCGAGCCATCGCGCGGATTCCCCGGCAGTAGAATCGGGTGACCGGTCTTCTCAAAGGGAGTGTCCTTCAGCGAGAAATGTCCGCCAGGGATCGCACGGGTTGCTCCCTTCCGGTGCACCCACGACTTCTGGCCGTCGACGATTTCTTCCCGCGCGATGTTGTGCGAGATGAAATAGACCAGCCGTCCCTTCGCTCCCGGAAGGACTTCCTGAAAGGCCTCCAGCACGAGGGCATTGATGAGCAGGTGGTTCACGGTCGCGAAGTTCGCGCCAAGCGCCATGTCATCCAGATAGGCATCCGCCTCCGGAGTTCCTAGTGGCGCGTAAACGAGCTGCTTGTCACCGGCTGGAAAAGGCGTGGACCAAGCGCGGAACTTGTTCTCCAGGTCTCTGAACTGACCTTGCGCGAGCAGGTTCCCAAAGCCACGGGATCCACAGTGGCTGAGGAAGGACACATGGCCGTCCCGCAGCCCGAAAGTCTCCGCGGTTTCGCGGGCCCACGGACGGTCGGTCACCTGCGTGATCTCACACTCGCCGAAATGGTTTCCCCCACCATAGGAGCCAAGCTGGGTCATCTTTTCTGCGAAATTCCGGATACGCCCGGCATCGAGAATGAAGTCCAAGCGGCTACGAAGGGCATCGTAGGTTCCATCATGGCCGACATGCGTGGAGTCCTCACATCGCTGTGCCCACTCGAACGGAATCCCGAGAGCCTCGCAAACCTCACGGCTGGCCCCCTGCGTCACGGCACTTGCGCCGAGTTCCCGGTCAACCAAACGCGCTTTCTTCGCGGAGCGCTGCCCGCGGCCAGCACCAGTCGGGGTTCGCTCGACGATCGCATTGATCAGCGCACGCCGGGTCGCCTTGTCACGAATCGCATCCTCGGGAATATCGAGCTGAAGCAGGCTCATGGAGCACTTGATGTCCACCCCCACCGGCCCCGGATAGATGTGCGTAGGCGAAACCATCACGCATCCTACCGGCGCACCATAGCCCGCATGAGCATCCGGATTCAGGATCACATCCGTCACCCCCGGCGCCATTCGCGAATTGATCGCCTGCTGGATACAGGTCTCGTCGAAGTTGTCCCGGATCGCATCGGTTCCGATCACCGTGATCGGCTTGCCCTTGTTTTCGGGAAGAGGGAGGAAGCCGATGGCTTCGTCGGTCTTGTGGATGGAGTTCATGAGTCAAGAGAGAGTGGATGAACGGAAAGAAGCCAAAAATGGCAAAGAATAGAATGGTCGCGACGGCCAAAAGAAGAACGGAAAGCCGTGAAGTGTCCGATTTTCGGCATGCACACAGCACATCCAAGGTTCAATCGGAGCATTCATCGGAAAGAAAAGGCGACAAGGATTTGGCGAAACTTCCTGCTCTACCGCTGAGCTACCGGGCCGTCGAAGGTGGCCCGGGACGGACTCGAACCGTCGACCTGGTCATTATCAATGATGTAGTTCCGCCGGCATTCGCCGGGACGAGAGGAGAAATCGTGACAAGGATTCCGAAGACATGAAGCGCGTCTACCTATTCCGCCACGGGCCTTGCGGCCCGGCGGGACTCGAACCCGCACGGCTTTCGCCGCTCACTGATGAGGTGTATTCTTCGGTGGCATTCACGATTGGGGAAACGGCGACAAGGAGTTGTGAAACGTATGGTTCCTGCTCTACCAACTGAGCTACCCGCTTGCGCGGAGGCGGACTCGAACCGCCGACCAGGTCCTTAACAGGGATGTAGTTCCACGGGCATTCGCCGTCAAAGGGGCAGAATTTGAATCGCGACAAGATTGGAAAGATCCTTGGTAACTGCTCTACCAGACTGAGCTACCCGCCGCAACGGGATCGGATTTGAACCGATGACAGGTGTAATCTTTCGGGCATTCGCGGAGATGAACCATGCCGACAAGGAATTGGCAGGACGATACTCACCGGCGAGCTACCACTGCTCCAATCCGCTCGCGCGGATACGGGACTCGAACCCGCGGCCTCCGGTGTCCAATGTAGTCCTGCCGGCATTCGGCATCAGAACAAGGGTGCGTCGGGGCTTCCCGGCATCACGAAGATTGTTAGATTAGAATTGAGAAGAGTGAGAATTGCACGTGCGGCGGCAAGGGTGTGGCGAGACGTTTACGGTTCTTCTTATGAGTAAGATGTAGTCCCGCCGGGCATCCGTCGCACGGCAAAGCTGGGGAAAGTCGGGAAGATTGCCGGCACGGTGGCGAGGAATGCTGAGAGATGGCTTACGCCAATCGGTGTTGGAACGATGTATTCCCAGCGGCATCCACCGTGCCGGCAAAGTGTTTCACGCGATCTTCACGCGCGGGGTGAGGGATTGCTTTTCGATTTCACGGACCCAGTGATCGCTTCCATCCGCACCGGCCGCGAAGGCCGAGATGAGATCGAAGACGGAGTCGCTGAATCCACCTATGTTCAGAATATCCCGGCGGTCCGGAGCCTGCGTCGTGGTGTTCGGCACCAGGTCGATGCAGACCAGCTTGGCCTTCGGGTTCCGCTGCTTGAGCTTCTCCCACTCGGCCATGACTGCGGTTCCGCGGCCCTGGCGTGGATCGGCCCACGATTCGTTGTCGGAGACGAAGATCACCAGATCAGGCTTGGCCTTCTCCTGGTTGAGCTTTGCCAGCGGCGCGGAACAGTTGGTTCCCCCGCCGAACAAGCCAGCCAGCTTGGTCGCGTTGGTCATGACCGAATCCCGCGGGTTCAGGGAGACATCCTTTACTTGGAATTCGAATGGCAGGACCCGGGCAGAGCGGTTCTTCCGGAGGAAGGCCGCGGCCACCAGGGCTGCCACGTCGACGCAGCGCACCTTTGAAGAGGCTCCCGGCCGGTAGCCGGTGACGGACGTGCCCATCGATCCCGAGACATCCGGACAGACGACGACCTCGCCATCGATCTGCGGGACATTCTCGACTGAAGCCTCCATCGCGTCCTGAAGCGCTTCCCGCAGCTTGAGCGGCAGCTCATGCGATGCGTTAAGGAAGGCAACAAGGAGTTGATAGGGGAAAACCCGGGAGCGACGGATCCGGTCCGGATCGGCAAGCCGTGCGGCGAGCAAGTCCACCATCGTCTCGTCACGGAACACGCCGTGGCGTTGGAAGGTGTTCAGGTTCATCCTCGTGGTCTGCCAGGAAGCCGTCACCGCGATGGCCGCCCATTCCTTTTCGCCCAGCTCCAGCGCGGTCAGCATCTGGAACGGGACTTCCGGAATAGAGCCCTCACGGGAAAGCTTCCATGCTTCGTAGTGGCGCAGCGCCTCCGGAAGCACCTCGGCATCCCAAGGCTTTCCGATCAGCCATGCGTAGAAGGCTTCACGCTCCTTGGAAACCGGGCGCGGGTGGACCATCTTCACGACGTCGGCAAGCGACGGAGCATTGCCCACCGAGGCATCCAGAAGCTGGCGATCGCTGGCGCGCTCCAACCACTGGCGGATAAGCCGCTTCGGCGCGGAACCCAGGGACTTGCGGCCCGTGATCCCGGAACGAAGGACCTGCACGAAGTTCCGCAGCATCTTCCCGTTGTCGATGACCTGCGGGAAGATCTCGGCAAGCCGGTCGAGGTCGCGGGTGGCAAGCACCGCACAAAGCAAGGCCGGCATGTCCTTCATGAAGCCCTTGCGCCGGGCGTAGAGGGCGGTCTGTGCGATGAAGTCCGCATCCACCTTCGGCAATAGGGCCAGCACTCGATCAAGCTGGAGCTCCGGCGAAGCGTAGAAGGTCCGGCCGAAGCAACCCGTGACCGCGATGCGTGCCAGCGTGGCCTTCGGGGAAAGCTCGTAGGCGACTCCACCCGCGTCGTTGACCGTGGTGGTCTGCGGGACAAAGGCGCCGCGTATCGTCTGGAAGAGGTTCTTGTTCATGGGAGAGGGAGTTGGGAGTTGGGAGTTCGTGGATTCGGTGAGTGCCGCCGCTTGCCTCGGTGAGGCGGTGTTCGTCGGCGTTGATGGAAAGATAGATTGCACCCACCGTGCCAAACCCCATTTTAAGCCCTCGCAAGTTGAACCCAACCTATTGATTTCCAGGTGAATAATTTTCTAACGAGAAATTTCGAAGCCGTCTCAAGCCATTTCGATCTTCCATCTATATTATCATTATTGCTAGGATCTTATCCGTGACGCGAGTGCTCATCGGGATCTTGGGAGTAAAGTTGGATGGCAGCACCATGCCGGAGCGCTGGGACCGCTGGAGACCGACGGTCTCGCTCTTCCAGCACGAGGAGCTGCTCTTCGACCGGCTCGAACTGCTGACCGAACGGCAGTTCCATGTGCTCCGCGACCAAGTCGCCAAGGACATCCGGATGGTTTCCCCTGAGACGGAGGTGAGGACCCACGAGCTAAACTTCGGGAAGGATCCTTGGGATCTGGAACGGGTCTATGGTGCGCTGCACGATTGGGCCCGCGCTTATCCCTTCGACCTTGAGCGGGAGGAATACTACATCCACATCACGACCGGCACCCACATCGCACAGATCTCACTCTTCCTGCTGGTGGAGGCCGGCTTCCTGCCCGGGAAGCTGGTGCAGACTTCACCGGAGGATACCTTCAAGCGCGATCGGAACCGCGCGGGGCGCTATGCTTTCATCGACCTCGACCTCTCGAAGTACGATGCACTTAGTACTCGCTTCGCCCAGGATCAGGAAACGACCACGGATTTCCTCAAGAGCGGGATCGCCACACGTAATGCCGGCTTCAACAGGCTGATTGACCGCATCGAGCAAGTGGCCCTGCGCTCCCAGGCTCCAATCCTTTTGACGGGCCCTACAGGCGCAGGGAAATCTCACCTCGCCCGCAGGATCTTCGAGCTTCGGAAACATCGCGGCCTGCGCGGCAGCTTCGTGGAGGTGAACTGCGCGACACTCACGGGCGACACTGCCGCTTCGGCCCTCTTCGGTCACGTGCGCGGCTCCTTCACCGGAGCGCAGAAGGATCGGCCCGGCCTCTTGCGGGAAGCGGACGGCGGACTCCTCTTCCTCGATGAAATCGGCGAGCTTGGCCTGGACGAGCAGGCCATGCTGTTGCGTGCCCTCGAGGACAAGACCTTCCTGCCTGTGGGAGCAGATCGGCCCGTAAGCAGCGATTTCCAACTCATCGCGGGGACGAATTGCGACTTGCGGGAAGCCGTGGTCAAAGGACATTTCCGCGAGGATCTCTTGGCGCGCATTCACCTGTGGACCTTCGGCCTGCCCGCCCTGTCGCAGCGGCGCGAGGACATCGCGCCGAACCTCGACTTCGAACTGGAACGAGTGAGCGGCACCCAAGGCCGCCAAGCCGGCATGAACAAGGAGGCGCGACAAACTTTCCTCAAATTCGCCGAGGCGCCCGACACCCCCTGGCTCGGGAACTTCCGCGATCTCAACGCGGCGGTCACGCGCATGGCCACGCTTGCACCGCGCGGGCGGATCCGGGTAGAGGAAGTGGAAGAAGAAATCACGCGGCTCCAGGAGAGCTGGCAGCGTCCAGGCTCCAAGACCAAGGACGGCGGGATCGATCTCTCAGAGATGCTCGGCGAGGAAGCTTGCGCGGAGATCGACCCCTTCGATCAGGTCCAACTCTGCCATGTCATCCTGGTGTGCCGCAGCGCGAAGAGCATCTCGGATGCGGGCCGCTCGCTCTTCTGCGCCTCCCGGCTCAAGCGATCCATCGCCAACGACGCGGATCGACTGAAGAAGTATCTGGCCAAGTTTAACTTGGACTTCGCCAAGTGTCAGGAGAAGTGACCCGGAGAACACTCCCCGGGTCACCGCCTGAATCCTCACAACTCTCCCATCGCCCCCGCTTGGAAATCGCGGAAGGCTTGCAGGATCTCCATCTGGCTGTTCATCACGAAGGGACCTTGACCGACGATCGGCTCACCGATCGGCTTGCCGCTCATCAGCAGCAAGCGGGTATCCGAGGTGGCTTGGAAAAGGAACTCCTCCCCTTCCCTCTCGAATACCGCCAGCGCGCCTTCGCCCGCCTTTTGCTCACCTCCGATGATAACCTCCCCGCGGAGCACAAGCAGGGCAGCGGTATGACCATCCTCGACCTTCAAGGTTGCGAACTTGCCTCCGGTCATGCTGAGTTCCCAAAGATTGATCGGTGTGAAGGTTTTGGCCGGCCCCCGATGCCCGTCGAATTCACCGGCGACGACGCGAACCGTTCCGGCTCCGTCGGGTAGGTCTACTACCGGAATCTCCTGCTTGAGCAGCGATTGGTAACGCGGCGGCGCGCTCTTGTCCTTGGCCGGCAGGTTTACCCAAAGCTGGGCCATCTCGAAGATGCCTCCACTGCGGGCGAAATCCTCCGAGTGATACTCCTCGTGGAGCAAGCCGCTCGCGGCAGTCATCCACTGCACATCGCCGGGCCCGATCTTGCCACCGCCTCCGCTGGAATCGCGATGCTCCACCTCCCCCTGAAAACTGAGGGTTACGGTTTCAAAGCCGCGATGAGGATGAGGCCCCACTCCGCGACGCCGGGTGGTGGGATCGAAGGGATGCGGAGCCGCATAGTCGAGGAGCAGGAAGGGATCGAGCTCCTTGCCAAAGCGGTCATAAGAAAAGACCGAGCGCACTGGAAAGCCATCGCCAACCCAATGCGTGCCGGAACTCTGATGGATGAACTTGAGCTTCTTCATGGCGCTATCATCGCTGGTGAGACCCCTTGAGTAAAATACCCGCTTGATCCGCTGAGCATGCCCTCCCGGCATGGGAGAAAGAAACGAAGGGGCTCGTGATGAGCCCCTTCCCGCAGCTCACTTCGCGGCTTGCTTTCCGTGGTTGTAGCTATTGATCAGGCAGCGGTAGCTCGGAAGATGATTCGAGAAGAGCGTCCCCAGCCCCTCGATGTCGTTGCGCCAGTCGCGATGCAATTCACAGGCCACGCCGAACCAGCTCATCAGTTGTGCCCCGGCTGCCTGCATGCGGAACCAAGCAGCATCACGGGTCGTCTTGTTGAAGGTGCCTGACGCGTCCGTCACCACGAAGACCTCATAACCCTCCTCGAGCGCGGAGAGCGCGGGAAATGCCACGCAGACCTCGGTCACGATCCCGGCGATCAACAGTTGCTTCTTGCCCGTCGCTTTGACCGCCTTGACGAAATCCTCATTGTCCCACGCATTGATATTGCCGGGGCGTGCGATGTAGGGTGCATCCGGGAACATCTCCTTCAGCTCCGGAACCAAGGGCCCGTTCGGACCGTCTTCGAAGCTGGTTGTTAGAATGGTGGGAAGCTTGAAGTACTTCGCCGCATCAGCGAGGGCCAGCACGGCATTTTTGAAGTCATCCGGGGAAAAATCCTGGACGCAATTGGTGAGGCCCGTCTGGTGATCGACCAGCAGCACGGCCACGTCGTTCTTATCGAGACGCTTGTATTTGAAGGAGTCACTCATGGTAGTTTTGGTAAATGGAATCTTCCGTTTACCAGAAACCGTCCTGCTTCTGAAATACTTCGTGGTTCCGCTGACCATGCTTCCGGGATATGGTGCCTCCCATGGAACTGAGGCATCTGCGCTACTTCGTGGCGGTCGCTGAGGAAGAGAACGTCACGCGCGCCGCAGCCAGGTTGCACGTCGCGCAGCCATCCCTGAGCCGACAAATCCGCGACCTGGAACACGAGCTCGGGGTCGATCTCTTCGATCACGCCGTGCGCTCGGTTCGACTGACCGCGGCCGGCCGTCACTTCCTCGGGGAGGCCAGGGAAGCCATCGCCCGCATTGAACAAGCCACTCGTTCCGTTCAGGAATTTGTCCACGGTGCCGCGGGAGAACTCCACATCGGTTATGCCCCTTCCCTGAGCACCACCACGCTTCCCCGAGCGCTGCGGCTCTTCCTTGGCCGCTATCCAAAGGTGCAAGCGCAGCTCCACGACCTCTCCACGGAAGAAATGATCGCGGGCATCCGCGCCGGAAGCCTCGATGTCGCCTTGATCGCAAAGACCTCCGAGCACCCTTGGGACGGAGTCGAATTCCGCGAGATCGCACGACATCGTCCCGCGGTCGCACTCCCACCGTCACACAACCTCGCCAAGGCGGACGCCATCGACCTCAAAAGCCTGGGCGACCAATCCCTGCTGGCCTACGGTCGCACCCAGTATCCCGAATATCACGCGTGGCTGCAGCAGGTCTTCGGAGAGAAAGCCGTGCCAAAGATCGCCGGCGAATACGACAGCTCATCCAGCTTGATCGCCAGCGTCGAATCCGGCTGCGGCATCGCCTTGGTTCAGGAAGGCTTCGAAACCCTCGCAGGCTCCAGACTCTCGATCCGTCCGATCAAGGGCCTGAAGGGCGCGGGCTTCTCCTTCGGCGTCGCCTTCGATCCCAAAAAAGCCTCACCAAAAATCGAGGCCTTCATCACCAGTTGCCAGGAAGCCATCGATCCGGAGCAGACCGATCCCCTCGCGAATTCCAGATGATCCGACAAAAAAGGCAGGTCCCCGACGGACCTGCCTTTCTTTTGCTTGTGATGACTAACCCGGAAAGGAATCAGGCAATGATGCCGAGCGGCTTGGTGGTCTTCCAACCACCGCGGGTGAAATCAGGGAAGTCCTGCGGCATGCCGTCCTCCTTCACCGACTTCTCGCTCAACGGTCCCACCGCGGACCAGAAGCAGCCTTCGTAAACGTTTTGGTCGAGTGGCTCGCCCTTGCGCAGGCACTCGATGATGCGGAAGAGCATCAGGAAATCCATGCCGCCGTGGCCGCCCATCTTCTGGGCAAGCTCGCCCACGCGCTTGAAGAGCGGGTGCTCATACTTCGCGGCGATCGCCTCGAACTCTTCGGTCTCCGTCCACTCGTGATAGCTCTTGGTCACCCCTTCGATGGCCATGCCATTCGGGAAGCCCTTGAGCGTACCCTTGGTGCCTTGGATCAGGTTGTGGCGGGAATAAGGACGCGGGGAGGTTTCATCCCACTGTACCATGACCGTGCGGCCCAGCGTCGTCTTGATGATGGAGGTGCTCATGTCGCCGCCTTCGAAGACCAGCGTCTTGAACGCCGGATTGGAGAGCTTCTCGGACTTCTGCGCGTAGAGCGCACGACCCTTCGCAGGAGAGGAATAAGACACCATCCGGCGGAAGTTGTCCTCACCGCGACCGAGGTTCATGTACTGCGCCACCGGACCGAGGCCGTGGGTCGGATAGAGGTTCCCGTTGCGCTTGGCATACTGGAAGGTGCGCCAGGAGCCAGTGGTGTCGCCGTTCTCCATCTGGCTGCGCAGCTCGTGGATGTAGGCGGCCTCGCCATGGAGCAGCTCGCCGATCACGCCCTGGCGGACCATATTGAGGTAAAGGAGCTCTTCGCGACCGTAGTTCACGTTCTCCATCATCATGCAATGACGGCCCGTGGACTCGGAGGTGTTCACGATGTCCCACATCTCCTCGATCGTCACCGCGATCGGCACTTCGGAGAAAGCATGCGCACCGGCCTTCATCGACTCGATGCACATCACGGCGTGGACATTCCAAGGCGTGGCGATGAAGACCGCATCCGGCTTCACTTCCACCAGCATCTTCTTCCAGGCGTTCTCGTCGCCCGAGTAGAGCTTAGGCTTATGACCTTCCTTGGTCACCCGCGCCTCGGACTTCTTCACCAGATCCTCGCGAAGATCGCAGATCCCGACGAAATCAACACCCTCGATCGTGGCGAGCTGCGCCGCATGACCAGACCCGCGCGCACCCACACCGATGATCGCAACCTTCACCTTCTCCAGCTTCGGAGCAGCGAAGTCGCCCATATATTTCGCCCCGGACGGACGATCCGGCGAGCCCTGCGCCTTGACCAGAGCGGTGGTCGCCGCCATCGCGGCTCCCACGCCACCGATGGACTTCAGGAAATTGCGGCGGCCAGTGGCAGCGATGTTCACTTTATCGTTCGGGTTCATCTTTTTCGTGTCGCTTGAATACCCAGAGCTATCGGAATGTCTTTCGCATGGCAACCCCGGGACCCGCTGGCTTTTTGCGATTTTGCGTGGTTCGGCGGGGATTTCCGGGTGCCCGTCTATCAGGATGCCTTACGGCCCTCAAGGAGCCGTCTTTATCGACACTGCCAGCGGCCGGTGATCGGAGGCCACAGCCTCCGGCAGCACCACGACCGGACCAGCCGCTTCGAGCCCCCTCACGAGGATGTGATCGATCTCCACCGCGGGCTTCTCCGCCGGACAAGTCAGCACCGGCTCCTGCTTGGCCAGCGCCTTCCACGGCTCGCCGAAAACCGCGAGCACCGGCGATCCGGGCACATCATTGAAATCCCCCGCGAGAACCATCGGCTCATGATGATTCTCCAGCGCCTTGAGGACCGCCTCCGCCTGCTTCAGCCGACGCGGATCCTGCTGGTGATCCAAGTGCACCGTGATCATTCGGAGCGGCTTGCCATCCACCTTCACCTCCGCCTCGAACGCAATGCGCGGCTCGCCATCACCCGGCAGTTGGTGCACCTGAGTATCCTCGATCGGAAAGCGCGAGAGGATCGCCTGCCCATACTGGCCACCGTCGTAGTCCATCGCCTTGCCGAAGACCCCGTTGAGGCCCGTGAGCTTCGCCAGCTCCGCCGCCTGATCGATGCCCTCGCTGCGGCGGCACTTGTTATCCACCTCCTGTAGCGCGACGAGATCGGGCTTCTGCTCACGGATCACCGCCGCGATCCTCTCCAGGTCCAACTTGCCGTCCACACCCACCCCGTGGTGAAGGTTCCAGCACATCACACGAAGCTCCTTCGCGGGCTCCGCATGCAGAACTCCGAAGGCACAGAGGAAAGGGATAAGACGGCGTAGCAGCATGCCCATAGCTACGCGTTAGGGTGGAAAGTCTCTCGTTTCGATTGAAATCCTGACGGTGAAATCAGAAGTCGCCCGCTCCAACAATCCGTGCTTCAATCAGACGAATGACACTCGCCAGCAAGATCACGCTGGGCCGCATCTTCCTGGTGCCGGTCTTCGCCGTGTACGTGGCGAGATACGGGCTCACCGTCGAGGCAGGATCGCCCCAGGAGAAGCTGCGCTGGATCGCCCTCTCCCTCTTCGTCTTCGCCTCCGCCACGGATGGGGTCGATGGCTGGATCGCCCGCCGCTTCAACCAGCGCTCGAAATTTGGCGCCTTCATCGATCCCTTGGCGGACAAGTTTCTCCTCATCACGGCCATCGTTTTCCTCAGCGCCTTCCCTTGGGGTGCCCATGATTGGAGGATCCCTCCTTGGTTCGCCTGGCTGGTGATCACCCGGGATACCCTTATCGTCATCGGGATCATTCTGGTGAAAAAACATGCCCGCCAGGTCCACTATTCCCCGCACTGGACCGGGAAGGTCTGCACCGTCACCCAGATGTTCGCCGTGGGCTGGGTGATGCTGAAAATAGGCCACCTCCCGCCTGTTTACCCCTGCCTTGTCGCCGCCGTTTTCACCCTGTGGTCCGCCTTCCACTACTACCTCGAGGCCTCCCGGCAGCTCCGGCGGGGTCCGGCGACTCATCCGTAAAGCCCTTGCTACGCGGGAATTGCTGCCCTAAAGCCCCTTCGCATGCCTACCGTTGCCATCGTCGGTCGCCCGAATGTCGGGAAATCCGCGCTCTTCAACCGCCTCGCCAAGCGGAAGATCGCGATCGTCCACGACCAGCCGGGCGTGACCCGGGACCGCATTTCCGCGCCCTGCATGGCCACGGAGACCCCATGCACCTTGATCGATACCGGCGGTATCGGCGGCACTTTGGACGATGGCTTCGGCGAAGCCGTGACGATCGAGGCCGATATCGCGATGCAGACGGCCGATCTGATCCTTTTCGTCGTGGATGCCCATGCCGGCCTGACCCCGGTCGATCTCGACCTCGGCGGGAAGCTCCGCAAGGCCAAGCCCCCCGTGATGCTCGTGGCCAACAAAGTGGACGACGACAAGCACACCCGCCATGCCGACGAATTCAGCCGTCTCGGCTTCGGTGAGGCGATCCGCGTCTCCGCGGAGCACGGCAAGGGCATGCAGTTCCTCGTCGAGAAGATTGATGAGTTCATGAAGCCCCTTGCAGGGGAGATTGAACAGGCCGTCGCCGAAGCCGAGGTCGCCGGCATCAAGCTCGCGATCATCGGCAAGCCAAACGCGGGTAAATCCTCATTGGTGAATGCCATTCTCAACGACCAGCGCACCATCGTCTCCGATGTCGCCGGGACCACCCGTGACGCGATCGACCTGCCCTGCGAGTTTGCCGGGGAGAAATTCACCCTGATCGATACCGCCGGGCTGCGTCCGCGTTCGAAGCAGGACACCTCGGTGGAAGTCTTTTCCGCCATGCGCTCGGAGCGCGCCATCCGCCGCGCCGATCTTTGCGTTCTTGTGATCGATCTCGCAGCCGGAGTGAGCGCTCAAGACCGGAAGATCGCCCAAAAGATCCTGGAGGAAAACAAGCCCTGCCTGATCGTCCTGAACAAGTTCGACCTCTATCATCCGGATGCCCCGAAGAAGGCACGGATGGAAGAAGCCTCCGAACACGTGAAGCGGGAGTTGTTCTTCCTTTCCTATGCACCCTTCGTCGCCGTCTCGGCGAAAAATGGCCAAGCGGTGGACCAAGTCCTCAAGGAGGTGTTGAAGATCCGCAAGGGGGCGAAGAACGTCCCCAGCACCGGCAAGCTGAATCGCATGCTGCAGGAGGCTTTCCAGATCAATCCACCGCCCACCGACAAACGCTCGGCGAAGCGCCTCAAGCTCTACTACGGCACCGCGGCAGTGGATGAAAAATACGGCACCATCCCGGTGCCGACCTTCGTGCTCTTCGTAAATGACAAGAGCCTGATGCCTGCGAGCTACGAGCAGTATCTCTCGAACCGCCTGCGCGAGTTCAATCCCGTGGCCGGGGTGCCGATCGTGTTCTCGGTCCGCTCCCGCGACCGGCGTGAATGGGAGAAACGCGAACCCAGCGCCGCACCAAAGGCACGCAAGGCTGCCAGGAAGAGCGCGCCACCAAAGAGCGCCGCACGTAAGAATGCTCCGAAGCGGAAGAAGAAGTAAGAGGCCCTACTATCTTCGCACGTATCCCCTCCTTCAGGCGGCTGCCTTCGTGTCTTCACTTCCCCGCCCCGGGAAACCACTCTGTGTGAGCATCACCTTGGCGTCCGTGATAGGTCACCCGCTGCCCTCTCAAGAAGGCATGGTAGCCCTGCACTCCCGCTAACATCGCACGACGGCTGAAGTCCTGATGCGATTGCCCCTTCTGCTGGCTATCCCGGATATTCTCCACCAGAGCGCTGGCATTGAAGTCCGCCGCAATCACCGGCAGACCTTCGTAGGGAAGCGGCACCACCACACTGCTACCACCACCATCGTAGTAAACGGTGCAGGCTCGCGCATAGTCCACGTAGTAAGACTCCACGCCGCCTTCCACCAAAAGACCGACGACTTCCGGAAATGGCAGGGTTCCTTGATGGGTGGCATCCGCCGCTTGAGTCACCAACTGGGGGTTCATGGCACTATCCGTTTCAATCCTACTTCTCCTCCCTCATCAAGCGCCGCAGCTCCGCGTAAGAAATCCCATCCTTCATCCGGCGATATGGGAGGTGCCTCCACCTCCTTGTCGAGCCAGTCGATCTTGGAAACACCATCGAAAAAGCGCGGGCTCAAATGCATGTGGGCATTCCATGCGATCACTTCCTCGAAGTAAGTTTGCATCCCCCGGTCACCGCGCTCCATCGCAATCTCACGGTTCACGTAGGCCATCTTCGTCTCCTCCCTCGCATGGGTTTGATTGGGCTGCCAAATCATCACGCACCCGACCGCCAACGCCGCTCCGGAGAGAAAGGCACCGAAAATCTTGAGATTCCCACTCATCGGGTCATTCGACGCCAGCAGCACCATCGCTGCCAGACTTAAAAAGAAAAAGGCGGACCTTCCGGCCCGCCTCTTTCATTGGAATCTTTGAAGCCTCTTCAGCTCGTCACGCGCATCGGCATGATCACGTAGAGGAAGCTGCCATCGATGCGGATCACACCCGGGCTCATCTCGTCGATGAGATCGAGGTAGACCGTGTCGCTTTCGAGGTTGCGCAGCGGAGCCATGAGGAACTCGGGGTTGAAAGCGATCTGCATCGCCTTGCCACCGTAGGCCACTTCCATGGTTTCACGGGCCTCACCGACATCCGGCGAGTTCGCGGTGACTTCTACCGTGTTCGCACCGAAGACCAGCTTCACCGAGTTCGACTTGTCCGAGGACAGCAGCGAGACGCGGCGAACGGTGTCGAAGGTGGACTCACGCGGCAGTTCCACACGCTCGGTGGAGTCACCCGGGATCACCTGACGGTAGTTCGGGTAGTTGCCTTCGATGAGCTTGCTAATGAGCAGGTGCTCACCGATCGAGAAAGCGATCTGGCTGTCGCTCAAGCGGATCAGCACTTCACCGGCATCGCCGAGCAAGCGCATCAGCTCCTGCACGGCCTTGGTCGGCACGATGACGTCGGTCTCGTGGCTGGCCGGGAAGTCGAGGTCGTTCTCGACCATCGCGAGGCGGCGGCCGTCGGTAGCGACCAGTGTCAGCTTGCCATCGCGGAAAGAGGTGTAGATGCCGTTCAGCACGTAGCGCGTCTCATCGGTGGAGATCGCGTAGGAGGTCTTCTTCAGACCGTCGCGGAGCTGCTGCTGCGGCATGCGGAATTCCTTCGCGCCCTCGAAGTCCGGGAGTGGCGGGAAGTCATCCTGACCAAGGCCGATGATCTTGAAGAAGGACGGGCCGCTCTGGATCGAGGCCACGTTCTTCGCATCCACGGAAATCTCCACCTCGCTGGCGGGAAGTTCACGCACGATGTTCACCAGACGCTTGGCCGGCAGCGTCGTCGCACCTTCCTTTTCGATCTTTGCTTCGACCGAACCGGTGATGCCCACATCAAGGTCCGTCGTCGTGAAGGTCAGGCGTCCGTTCTTCGCCACGAGCAGCACGTTCGACAAGATCGGCAGGGTGGTCCGGGTGCTAACCACGTGCTGGACCTTCTGCAGCCCTTCCAGCAGGGCTTCTTTGGAGATACTGAACTTCATGGGGAAATGGCGGAGAGCGCTCTAGGTGGGGTGATGCTCTTCGGAACCTCCGACCCTTGGCAAGCCAATCTATCGGGAATGCCAAGGAAGGTCGCCCGGACCGGACGACCTCCCGAAATTCCAAAAACTTGGCCCTGTCCCGTGCTAGCGCCGCAGACCAGCCTCGATGACCCCGATTGCGTCCCTCACGGAGGCGTCGGATTCCATCTGGGAACCGATTTTTTTGCAGGCGTGGATGACCGTCCCGTGGTCCCGACCGCCGAAGGCCTCGCCGATTTCCATCAGGGAACCCTTCGTCAGGGTCCGGCTCAGATACATCGCGATCTGGCGCGGGAAGGCGATGCTGGCCGGTCGGCGGCGGCTGGTCATGTCGGCCAGACGGACGTCGAAGTGATCCGCCACCGCACGCTGGATGGTGTCGATGGTCACCTGCTTGCCCGCTTCCTCGCGCAGGAGGTCGCGCAGGAGGTGCTCCACGCGCTCCTCCGTCACGTGCTCCCCGGCGAGCGAGGCGAAGGTCGCCACGCGCATCAGGGCGCCTTCCAGACGGCGGACATTGCTGCGGATCCGCTCGGCGAGGAACCGCATGATTCCTTCGTCAACCCGGACCTTCCACTCGTCCCGCTTCTTGCCAAGGATCGCCAGGCGAGTTTCGAAAACCGGCGGCTGGAGCTCGACCGTCAGACCGCACTCGAAACGCGAAATCAGACGCGGCTCGAGGCTCTTGATCTCGCTCGCCGGGCGGTCGCTGGTCAGCACCACCTGGCAACGCCCGTCGAGCAGGGTGTTGAAGGTATGGAAGAACTCTTCCTGCGAGCGGTCCTTGCCGGCGAGGAACTGGACATCGTCCAGCAGCATCACGTCGGCAGAGCGGTAGCGCTTGCGGAACTTCTCGAGGTCACCCTTGCGGACGGCATCGATGAACTCGTTTGTGAACTTCTCGCAGGTCAGGTAAACGACCTTCGAGCCCGGCTGCTTGCGCAAGTACTCATGGCCGATGGCCTGCATCAGGTGGGTCTTCCCGAGACCCGGACCACCATGGATGAAGAGCGGGTTGTAGCCCGGGCCCTTCCGCTTCGCCACCGCTTCACTCGCGGCATGGGCGAACTGGCTGTTCGCACCGACCACAAAGGAATCGAAGGTGAATTGCGGATTGAGTCCCGCGGCCTTCAGGCGCTTCTCGAAGCTCTCTGCCGCCACAGGGGCGACCACTGCCGCTTCGCGTGGCGCTGCCGGACGTGCCGGCCCGCGCGACGGATCAGCATCGAGCACCACGCCATCTTCAACCACCAGCTTCACCTCGCGCACGCCATCGATGGTCTCAGCCACCGCCGACGCAAGTTCAGGCAAGTAGTTCGTTTCGATCCACACCTGGTGGATCTCGTTCGGAACGGCAACCACCGCCCGTGAATCTTCCACACCGACCAACCGCGAAGACCGGAACCACCTCTGGTAGGCATCCTTGCTCACCAGACGTCCGAGAACTTCGCAGGCTGCATCCCATTGCACTGCCGGATCGCCGGCAGTCGCTTCCCTCGCACCCTCATCGAACTCCTCCAGATCCATCATTCTCTCTAGTCTTTTAAAAAGGTTTTTCACCGCGCCTGTTTGGGAGCGCCCCTTTGGTAGCGGCAGCCGCGGCGGAGGGAAGTGATAGACGGTTCTTTTGAAAGAGTGGGACTCAAAATTTTCACTCTCTAACAGAGCCCGGCGACGGTTCCCTTTTCCACAAGCGTTCCACGCCAAAATTTTTTAAAATCTTGACCACCCCTTTCGTTAATTTTCCCGAAGTATTGGCCTCTGAAACGTTAGCTCAAAAGGCGCGGAGCACTTGCAAATGAAGGGATTTTGCCAGCTTCGCCTCTACTACGGGACTTACGCAGTGAATACAAATTTCCGGAACTCCCCCAACGCCAACGCGATGGGAAAAAGCAAGGAAGCTTGTCCCTATTTTTCCAAAACGTGAGCGCGTGAAGAGATCCTTCAACAGGCCTGCAAAAATTGCAGATCAAGCCAAGGAAAGAACCCTCCTTCCTCACCTCTTTTCACCACTTGTTCCCAAGTTATGAACAAGGGTTTCAGGCCTCTGCGGCCTCTACTTCCGCGGCGTCTTTGACCTTGTCGGCGGGCGTGGCGAAACAGAGGGCGATCGCAACCGTCACGAAGGTCCCCAAGGTGACCCGCCACGGGAATGCGAGGATGAAGGGATTCTCGATGCCCATCGCCTGCTGCATGCCGAAAGGATTGCTGAGGAGGAACACCGCCACGAAGCCGCAGCACATGGCGATGATGTTGCCAGTATCATTGCCGCGGCTCTTCGTCAGGACGGCAACCAGGAAGACGCCCAGCAATGACCCGAAGGTGAAGCCAAGGATGCCGAGCACCAGCGGGATGATCTGCGCCTTAGGGTGATGCGCCATGTACCAGGCGGTGATCAACCCCACGACTACAATGAAGGCGGCGAACAGGGCGGTGCTCCAACGCAGGATGCGCACCCGGCGGGACTCCGTGAGGTTCGCCTCACCCACGCGAGGGAAGACGAAGTCGGTGGCAAAGCTGGTGCCGAGCGCATTCAACGCCGTGCTGAGGGAACCCATCGCCGTGGCCAGAAGACCGGCCACCACCAGACCGCAGACACCATGCGGCATGCGGGTGAGAATGAAATGAGGGAAGACCTGGCCGGTTTCCAATTCACCGGTGACTTTCCGCGGCAGGGTCGGGTCAGGCACCGCTCCGTAGTAGGCAGCCAGCAGGATGCCGATGAAGATGAAGGCACCGACCACCGGGAAATCGATCACTCCCGACATGATCGTGGCGAAGGCGCTCTGCTTGCGGTTCTTGGCGGTGAGCATGCGCTGCACGGTGTCCTGGTCGATTCCGTGGGTGGCCATCGTGACGAAGGTGGAGCCGATGATGGCCGCCCAGATCGTGTAGTCAGAGGTGAAGACATTCCTTACCCAAGGCCAGAAACCGGGCTCGGCGGGCTTTGCGAAATTCAGGAACGCGGGCTCTTGGATCTGGGCGCTGACCGTTTCCCAGCCTCCCGGCATTTCCTTGAGCAGGAACCAAATGGTGAAGCCCAGCGCGGTGATGAGGACGCCGATCTGGATGAAGTCCGTCCAGATGACAGCCCGGATCCCGCCTGCCGCGGTATAGAGGGCGGTGGCGACGGTGATAATCACCAGAGCGACCGCGAAGATCCAGAATTTCTCGGAATCCGTCACCGCACCGCCCTTCCACATCGCATAGGCCAGCACCAGAATGATGGCCGAAACGTAGAGACGTGTGCCCATTGCAAGGACACGGGTTACCAAAAAGGTGGCGGACGCAAACCTGCGGGTCGCGTTTCCGAAGCGGGTACCAAGGTACTCGTAAAGTGAGACGACACCATGCCGGTAGAAGACCGGGATGAAGAGGTAGCTAACAATGATCCGCGCCAGCAGGGTCCCGATCGCGAACTGCGCGTAGGTCCAGTTGTTCCGGACGTAGCCCGACTCCGGGGCGCCGATGAAGGTTGCCGCGCTGATCTCTGCCGCGAGGATCGAAGCCAGCACCGCCCACCAGGGCGTCTGGCGGTCGCCGAGGGCAAATCCCTCCACGGAATCGCTCTTGGAGCGCTGGGAAAACCCGATGGCAAAGATCACTGCAAAGTAGGCGAGCAGCACGAGGCCATCGATCCAGTATTGTCCCATACCGGGCTCTAGCCGCCCGGCCCGGGGACGTCGATGCCGCAATTGCCCGCGGCCGAATTTCAGGTTAGGGCGCTGGCATGCACGAAGACCTCGCCGCCCTGCTACACCGCCGTCGCGACATTATTTCGGACCACGAATTCCGCGACCGCGATACGCTCGGCCATCTCGAAGCCCTCAAGGAGGTCTCCGAAGCGATCACTACCTGGCACCAGGGGCACAAGGCCGAGATCCCCGCCCGGCTCGACCATTTCCTCACCAACGCCTCTTTCGACAAAGCACTCGTTTACATCGAAAGCGAGGGCACCTGGACCGGACACTAGGGGAAATCCCGGCTCCAAAGGCCCCCGAAGCTGTCAGGTTCCCAAATGGCACCAGTCTGTCAGTAGAAGCCCGCCACGGACCTGTGCGAAAGTCCCACCGGCATGCTTCCTACTCGCCTTTCCATTTCACCCGGATCGCCCGGCTTCGACGTTCAGTATTGGATGTTCGATGTTCAGCGTTCGGCCCCGCTCCCCCACCGCCTGTTATTTTTCCAGTTATAACAGGCGGAACAGGCGGCAAATTTGACGGTTCCCGCGCAGCCCGGCTCTCCCCCTCCCCTTGGCAAAGGTCCGAACCGCCGGCTGATCCCGCTTTTTTCACCACCGCTCTTGCCCCGCGGCGGAGCGGCCCCTTACTGTCCCCGCCAGAGCATTTCCCGTGAGTTCCGAAGCGCCTGAAATTCATATCGTCGGCATCCTCCCAGCACGCTGGGCCTCCACACGCTTCCCCGGAAAACCGCTTCACCTGATCGCCGGCAAGCCGCTGGTCCAGCATGTCTGGGAACAGTGTCGCCGTTGCCAGCGCTTGGACGATCTCTACATCGCCACCGACGACGAACGCATTTTCGCCGCCGCGGAAAGCTTCGGCGCCAAGGTCGTGATGACCTCGCCCGTCCACCCGACCGGCACCGACCGCATTGCCGAAGCTGTCCGCGCAATCCCCCGGGCCACCCACATCGTGAATATTCAAGGCGACGAGCCCCTGATCGACCCCGGTCTGGTGGACGAGCTTGCCGCAACCATGGCCGCTGATCCGACCTTGGACATGGCCACCGCCGCAAACCCGCTGGATCCCGCCGATCCGGCTGTCCAGGATCCGAATGTCGTCAAGGTGGTGACCGCCCTCGACGGCCGCGCCCTCTACTTTTCCCGTTCTCCCCTGCCCTACTTCCGCAATGCGGTCCCGGGGCTGCCGGTCTTCCGTCACAAGGGGATCTACGCATACCGCCGTACCTTCCTTGAGAGATTCGTCACTTGGGCTCCTTCTCCACTGGAGCAAGCCGAATCCCTCGAACAACTGCGCGCCCTTGAAAACGGCGCATCCATCAAGGTCCTGCCGACCAATGACACCTCGCCCGGTGTTGACACGCCCGAACAAGCCGCCCACGTCGAAGCCATCCTAACCAGCCCCACCTCCTCACACCCATGAAATACATCTTCGTCACCGGCGGTGTCGTCTCGTCCCTCGGCAAAGGTCTTGCCGCAGCCTCCATCGGCGCGTTGCTCGAGCACCGCGGCCTGAAGACGCTGATGCAGAAGTTCGACCCCTATCTCAACGTCGACCCGGGCACCATGTCGCCCTACCAGCACGGTGAGGTCTACGTCCTGGATGACGGCGCGGAAACCGACCTCGACCTCGGCCACTACGAGCGCTTCACCTCCGGTGTCCTGTCCCGGATGAATAACATGACCTCCGGCCAGGTCTTCGACGCGGTGATCAAGAAGGAGCGTCGCGGCGAATACCTCGGCAAGACCGTGCAGTTCATCCCGCACGTCACGGACGAAATCAAATCCCGCATCCACCAGGTCTCCGAAGACAATCCGGATGTGGACGTGCTGATCACCGAAATCGGCGGCACGGTCGGCGACATGGAAGGACTCCTTTTCATCGAGGCGCTGCGCCAATTCGCCCTCGAAGTCGGCAAGGAAAACGTCTGCTTCATCCACGTGACCCTGCTGCCTTTCATCAAGGCCGCCGGCGAGGTGAAGACCAAGCCGACCCAACAGTCGGTCGCGAAGCTCCGCGAGCTCGGCATCCAACCGGATATCATCATCTGCCGCACCGAGGCCGATCTCGACGAGGACAACCGCAAGAAGATCGCGATGTTCTGCAATGTGGAGAAGAAGAACGTCGTGGCCTTCCGCGACGTGGCTCACACGATTTACGAGTGTCCGCTCGACCTGCGCCGCGACAAAATTGACCGCCTCGTGGTCGACCGTATCGGCCTCGGCCACACCCCCGCTCCCGCCCTTGAGGATTGGGAACATTTCGTCCGCCGCGTGATTCACCCGAAGAACAAGGTGACCATCGCGGTCGCGGGCAAATACATCGAGCTGCAGGACGCGTACAAGTCGATCTACGAATCCCTCATTCACGCCGGTGCCCACCATGACACGAAGGTGAACATCGTGCGTGTGGAAGCCGAAGCGATCGAGGACCACGGCGCGAAGGCCGTTATTGGCGATGTCGATGGCATCCTCGTTCCCGGCGGCTTCGGTGACCGCGGCATCGAGGGCAAGATCCTCGCCGCCCAGTACGCCCGCGAGAACGACATCCCCTACTTCGGGATCTGTCTCGGCATGCAGATCGCGACGATCGAGTTCGCCCGCAACGTCTGCAAACTCCGCGACGCCAATTCGACCGAATTCGACAAGAACACGCCGTTCCCGGTGATCTGCCTCCAGGAAGAACAAAAGGGCGTGGAAGACATGGGTGCCACCATGCGCCTCGGCTCCTGCGTCAGCATCGTCTTCGCCGGCACCAAGGCTTCCGATCTCTACGGCGGCGCAAGTCAGATCCACGAACGCCATCGCCACCGCTACGAGTTCAACTCCGACTTCCAGGACAAGCTCCAGGAAAGCGGGCTGGTGATCTCATCCGTCTCCGAAAAGGAAGGCCTGGTGGAAATCATCGAGCTTCCGAACCATCCCTTCTTCGTCGGCGCACAATTCCATCCCGAGTTCCAGTCGAAGCCGAACAAGCCGCATCCGCTCTTCGCCGGATTCGTCAAGGCTGCGCTCGACCGCTCACTCATCCAGTAAGCCCGACTTTGGCCGCGATGCAGCGCTCCGGCGCTGCATTGTGGCAATGAGTCCGGAAGTGGGTCATCCTCGCCGGATCTTTGGGATCGGAATCAAGCAGGGTCCTCCCCTTCGCCCTCAACCGCCGGCTGTTCCGGCTCAAGGAGCTTCGCCCCGTGCAGCAGGCGGCAGAATTCCTTCTTCGTCAGGACGTGGTGGCTACCTTCCTTTGTCGACAGGTCGGCCATGCTCTTGTAGGCCACTTCGAAACGCTCCAACCGAACGATCCGGATGAACTCCTTGCCCTTCTTCCAAATCTGGTTCTGTTGCAGCCGCATGCCGCAGACTGCGCCATGTGCAAGGCCATGACCAGTCCCGACATTCGCTTATGAGCAAGAAGATCGCGGTGATTGGAGGCGGTCCGGCAGGACTGCGCGCCGCGGAGGTAGCCGCAATTGCGGGAGCCAGCGTAACCGTCTTCGAGGCGAAGCCTTCGGTCGGCCGCAAATTGCTGGTCGCGGGACGCGGCGGACTCAATCTCACTCACGGGGAAGATTTTTCCTCCTTCATCACCCGCTACTCCGGCCCGGACCAACCACCGGAGTTCTGGGAAAAGGTTCTATCAGCCTTCACTCCCTCCGACCTGCGCGATTGGGCAGCAGGATTGGGGATCGAAACTTTCCAGCAACGCACCGGACGAATCTACCCGCGCGAGATGAAAGCCGCCCCCCTGCTCCGCCGCTGGGTAGAGTGCTTGCGTGGCCTCGGGGTGAGCTTCGAGATGAACCACCGCTGGTGCGGCCTTGTTCCGGGAAACCCTCATCAGGTGGAATTCCGCATCCACGATGAATCTCGTACTTTCACAGCCGATGTCGTGATCCTGGCGATGGGTGGCGCATCATGGCCCATCACCGGCTCCGATGGGGGCTGGGTATCAACCTTGCAGGGCCTCGGTATCAAAGTGAATCCCCTGGCCCCGGCAAACTGCGGATGGGAAACCAAATGGTCTCCTCAACTTCTTGCCGCCGTTGAAGGGCAGCCTTTGAAAAATCTCGTTGTCCGTGCGGGCGCAACCGAAGCAAAGGGCGAACTGATGATCACCGCCTATGGCCTCGAAGGTGGAGCAATCTATCAGTTAGGCGCGGTCCTGCGCGACATGCCGCAGCCCGTCCTGCATCTCGATCTGAAGCCTACCTTCACTGAGGCCCAGCTAGCGCAAAAACTGGAATCCTCGCGTGGCAATCTGGTGGAGACTTGCAAGCGGCTGTGGAAACTCTCCGATGCAGCCCATGCAATATTCCGGGAAAATCTGTCAGCAGATGAAAATCCTGACTCACTTGCACGACACGCCAAGAATTGCCCCGTCCACTTGACCGGACCGCGTCCCATCGAAGAAGCGATTTCATCTGCGGGCGGTGTTTGTTGGAGCGAGTTAGATGAGAAGCTGATGCTGCGGAGATTGCCGGGAGTTTACGTAGCCGGAGAGATGATCGATTGGGAAGCACCGACGGGCGGCTACCTCATGCAAGGCTGCTTTGCTACGGGCACAATGGTAGGACGTTGTTTCACTGCTGTTTAAAGCTGTTAGAGACAAGTTGTATCCGGAAACAAATCCGCCTCAATTTTAAGGGAGCGCTAAACCATCGGCACGAATCGCGCGTAGGAGAGCCGATGTCCTAAGAGTTCAATCGCCGTTCCCGGCTCAGATCTTTGCTCCGGCTGCGCACCTCCGTCGTGCTCTTCCGGAAGAGGCATCGCCGCCATAAGGGAAGGGTCATTGCTCGAGGGTCTGTTTTAGTACGTTCCCCCAGACGTTCTCTCGAAAAGAACAACGCCCCGATGACCAAACTATTGCCCGACCCCGATCAGCTCGCCGCACCTCGCGTGCGAATCTTGCCCGCGATTTTGACTCTCCTTGCCACGGGAAGCGCCGTGACCCAAGCGGTTGAAGTCACCTTCCAACATTATCGCTTCACTCCAACCGTCACGCAGTCCGACGCCGGTGTCACTCCTGCAGCGACCCAGACCCAAATGTCGGAGTTCATCTTCTACCGTCGCGGTGAGGTGATCGATCAATCCCTCATCACGGTCACCGGCGGTGGTAGTGAACCTGACAGTGGCGAAGGGTCTGCCAAACTCAACGATGGCAACCTTCAGACAAAGTGGTTCAGCGGGGCATTCAATCCTGTTACCTTCAGCTTCGCGGCACCGACCACGGTTGATTCTTACAATTTCGCGTCGGCGAACGATTCCCTCGACCGCACTCCACGCCGCTGGCTTCTTGAAGGAAGTAATGACAACGCCAACTGGGTGCTGATCGACAACCGCAATGGTGGCGACAACGCTCGCCCCGCCACCCTTTTCACCTATCGCGGCATCGTGTCCATTGGTGGCGGATCCCCTCTGCCTGTCATCGCAGGCTCCTTCGGAACCCCGGTCACCCAAATCAATGCAAGCGGCCCGATCTTCGAAGCATTGCCTTCGATCGTCAAAAACGGCTCTGCCAGCGCACTGAAGTGGAGTGTCACCGGCAACACGAACGACCCGACCCTGACCCCGGGTGGAAGCGTCACGGCCGACAACACCAACTTCCCGGTCACCCCGGCTTCCGATGGTGACACCTACTACACTCTCGAAGCCAGCAATGCGAGCGGCAGCACCAGCCGCTCCCACAAATTCCGTGCCGTTCCAGGCGCCACCGCAACAGGCCGCTATGTCCGCTTCACCGGCATCGCACTGCGCGGCAACGGTCTCCTGACCCAGATCGGAGAACTGGAATTCTTCAACGCTGGAGTGAAAATTCCGGTCCAGAGCGTGACGAATCCGGGCGGTGACAATGGTGGCAATGCCGCGGAAGCGGTCGGCAGCATCAACGACGGAAACTACGAAACGAAGTGGCTGAACCACAATAACCGTCCGGTCATCTTCGACTTCGGAAGCGCCCAGTCCTTCGATGCTTATCAGCTCACGACCGGCAACGACGCATCGGATCGCGACCCCGTCCGCTGGATGCTTGAAATCAGCGACGATGGCACCACTTGGAAAACGCTCGAAGCAGCGAACAACTATCCGATGCCGGATGAACGCCGTGCCTTGACCGGCAAGCTTCCGCTTTCCGGAACTGCTGCCCGCTGGAGCGGCACCACCAGCGGCGAGTGGAACACCACTTCCACGGACTGGACCTTGGCCGGAACCACCACGCCCGCCATTGCCTTCCGCAACAACGAACCTGCCTTCTTCGACGAAGCGTCGTCCATCCGTGAGGTGAACATCACCACACCGGTCGCGCCTTCGATCCTGGACGTTGCAAACTCCACGGGCACCTACAGCTTCAGCGGCTCCCCGATCACCGGACTGGGCAGCATCGTGAAGCGCGGCGCAGGCGAACTGATCCTTCAAACGCCGAACAGCTTCAACGGTGGCGTCTACGTTTTCGGCGGCAAGCTGACGCTGAACGACTCCTTGGCCTTGGGTGCCCAGGATTCGATGCAACGCATCGAGTTGGGTAGCGGAGGCACCCTTGCCACCCCGGTCACCCAGCGTAACCAGCGCCGTCTGGTCGTTCGCGAGGACGGAGGCACCGTCGAAATCCAGGATGGAGCCACCTTCACGAAGCTCGGAGCAACCGACCTCATGGGAACCCTCCACAAGACCGGATCTGGAACGCTCCGTCTGGAGAACTATGCCGGCTCCCGTCCGGCCGCCGAAACGGACATCGTAATCGATGAGGGCACGATCGACTTCGCAACGAGCTACTACGGCAATAACGCCACCCCATATGCTCCTGCATCCTCGATGAAAATCGTGGTCAACGAGAATGGTCGGCTTCTTTTCAGCGCCAGCTCACCGCTCGGTGGTCACGATTCCTGGACCACCCTGTCCACGGAGCAGATCCTGGTGAACGGCGGCCTCTTCGAAATCGGTTCCAACCTCACCTACCTGCCGCTGGGCAAGACCACGGCCGGACAAGGCCGGCTCGCCCTGCAAGGCGGTGCGGTTACCGGCGGCGGCATCTTCGAGCCTGTGCACGGTACAGCGACGGACGTCACCACCATCAGCGTGCTGCCCTCCGAGTTCCCGTCCTCGATCACGGGTACTGGCGAACTCGCTCTTAACCCGGGTCCGCTCTTGCTCATCACCGAGCCGGGCTCCGTGGTCAACGTCAACCGTCTGATCACCGGTGGCTACGGCTTCACCAAGGAAGGCACCGGCGAACTCGTGCTCGCCTCCGCGAACACCTATCGCGGAACCGACATCCCGGACTGGCTCACCGCTCCGATCGGCACCAACATCACCGCAGGCACGCTCACGCTGGCGAACACTTCGGGAAGTGCCACCGGCACCTCCCCTGTCACGATCGCCGCGGGTGCAACCCTGCGCGGCAGCGGTTCGGCAAGCGGTGATGTCACGGTGGACGGCACCATCACTCCGGGTGACGAGGAGTTCACTCCTTATGCGACTCTGGCACTGGGTAACACCACCCTGAACGGCGTGGTGAAGTTGGAACTGGACGGCAATGAAGCCGACAAGATCGAGGTGACCGGCACGCTCAACATCGGAGCGAGCGCCACGCTGCAGATCACGGGAACGCCGACTGCACCAAGCTACACGCTGGTCTCCTACACGGGAGCCCTGACCGGGACCTTCGCAGGCTTCACTCCGCCGACCGGCTACTCGCTGGTGTATGGCACGAGTGCGATCTCGCTGGTGTCGAACACGGCGGACCCCTACACGACTTGGGCTTCCGGTCTCACCGATCCTTCGCCTTCGGCCGACCCGGACGGTGACGGCATCCAGAACATCCTTGAGTTCGTGCTGAACTCCAATGGTGCGGCATCGAGCTTCGAGGACCTCCCGGTCGCGACGCGCAATGCCGAAGGTGACTTCATCTTCACCTTTGTTCAGAATGCAGATTCCACCTACCTGAATCCGGTGATCGAATACACGACCACCTTGGATGGCGAGTGGATCACCTTCACGGGAGCAGCCGTGCAGACCAACACGCCATCGGCGGGTCTGAATACGGTCACCGCCACGCTGCCCGCGTCGCTTGCCCCGGATGGCAAGATCTTCGCCCGCCTGCGCGTCGAAGTTCCTTGATCTGCCTCAAGTCAAAGGCCGCCACCGGTGCATGCCGGTGGCGGCTTTTTTATTTCCTGGCAATCCTCAAGGCCAGGAAAGCTGGAAGGTGACGATCACCGAGGCGTGATCGCTCGGCCAGGTGTTGCTACGGGCGGCCTGTACGTTGTCGCCGTAGACGAAGCCTTTGTTTTCCACCGCATTCGTGAAGATCTCCGCGGCGAGGGGTGTGGCGGGGCTTCCCTTGTGGAAGACAAAGTCGATCCGGTCCTGCGGCTCATCCGGGCTGCTATAAAGAGGCGACCAAGTGACGCCGGGATGGGAAACCGGGTTCGGATAGATCTGACGGAACGAGTCGGTGAGTCCCGCATTCGCGATGGCCACGGTTACCGGCCACTGCACTACTTTCCCGTAATGAGCAGAAGCATTCGTGGCGGTCCAATCGAGGTGCGATGGGCAATTGAAGTCCCCAGTGAAGAAGACCGGCACGGTATTGGCCGCGGCCAGATGCGAACTCATACCGCTGAGGACATCGGCGATCTGCTCATCGCGCTGGGAGGCCAGTTCCTCGGTGAGCACGCTGGCATTCGAGGAGCCTGAGCGCTTCGCCTCGTAGGGGCCATAGTGCAGGTAGTCGAGGTGGGTATTGAAGATCACCACTTCGCGTAGCGGCTGGCTGCAGAGACGGATGCGAGCCCCCTTGGCCACGCCGTTCGCGGCCGTGTAGGCAGCGGTGATCGGATAGCGGCTTGCGATCCCGCTATCGCCAGAGCCGGTGGGACTGTAGTACCAGCCGAGTTCGTTGGCGATGGTCTGGACCCGATAGGCATTCGAGCCGGAAGCGTTGTCGTCGGTCTCCTGGGTGCCGATGATATCCACGTCGGCTTCGATGATCGAGCGGATCCCTTTGGCGGCACCTTGGTTTACCTGACCCCAGCCATGCCAGAGGTTATACGACATCACTCGTACTTCGGAGATCTGCTCCTGGCCGGCGAGATAAACCGGAATGGACATGGTCGCAGTGCTGGAATTCCCCAGCAGGTCGGTGGCGCGAATCACAAAGTTGCCCGTCCCGGCATCACCGTTCGCCGGGGTTCCCGAGATAGCGCCGGCGGTGGATACTTGAAGCCATGCGGGGCCGGACACCTTCGAAAAAGACAAGGCATCACCGGGATCAGGATCGTAGGCGTAGGAGTGAATCTTTCCCGTGTAGGCTTGCCCTGCGACCGCGTGGCGCTGGATGAAGCTGTTCACGACCCAAGTCGGTTGGGCGGGGCCGCCGGTGGGAGTGATTGTGAAGGAAGCGGGCCCCGCAATTTTCGTGTAGCCGTTCGCGGCAAGATACCAAGCCTTGTAGCTGCCGGGAAGGAGGGTGGGATTGGCGAAGGTCACGCTGCCGCTTTTCAAGTTTCCACCCGCGGTCTGCGTGCCGTTGGTGTAGCGCCAATCGAGGTAAGTTCCCGTGGAGGGATTCGTGATGCTGGCTGGGAAGAAGCCGATCCAGTCATCGGGATTGCCGGGACCGCCGCCGAAGGTCGCGGTGATCGGAGCGCCTGCGGGGTAAGACGCGGCATTGAGGGTGATGGTTTTCGGAGCGGCCGATGCGGTGATGGTCGCAGCCGCGAATCCGAGGATGCCGGAGACAAGGGTTTTCTTCATGGCGTCCCCATCACGAGGCAGGAAGAAAATTCCGACAACGGGCAATATCGCCGGAGCAAGGGGCAAAAAGGTGCGGGATCCGGGGTGAAGACGCATGTCCAGAGCCGCCTGTTCCACCTGTTGATAATAGGGAAAATAACAGGCGGCGGGGGGAGGCGAACATCGAACGCTCAACATTGAACGTCGAAGCGGGGAATCCCGGTGAAGCGGACTGGCGTGTAGAAAGCATGCTGGAAGAAAGTTTGGCGCATGCCGGGGTGGGATTCTACTGCCAGAGTTGGCTCTCAGTCCCAGTTTTTCCGGATAAGGCCTCCTCATGAGTGGGCGGGGGCATCCGACGGCACCGTGAGTGAGCCGGATGCCCCGCAGGCATCGTCCATTTACGCCGCCTTGTTCGGCTCGATGGGTGTGACCTCGGCTTCCGGGGCGTCCACCTCCTTCAAGGTGTCCCAAGCCGTGAGGAGCTGGATCATGGCTTGGAAGACACCGGCTTGAGCGGCTTCTTTCCCGTCTCCGCCGAGCATCACAAGTTTTTCCGGAACCAGAGGCTGCTTGCTGTTTGCCAGTTCGCTCGCGACGAGGTTCAGGGCGTAGAGACGGTTGTCGCCGTACGCCTCGACCTTCTGGCGGCTAACGTCCGCCTCGGCTTCACCCACGCGAGCGATGCGTCCGGCTTCTGCTTCGGCAATCTGGCGAATTCGAGCTGCTTCACCAAGACCGGTGAGTTCGGCCACGCGGGCCTGGCCTTCCGCCATCGCGATCTCACGTTTGGCAAGACGCTCGGCTTCGGCGAGCTGGGCCGAACCCCGGTTCGCCGCAACCTGGATCTCGATCTGTGTCTCGGTGAGGTGGGTTTGACGGGCTGCCTCGGCTTGCGCTTGGTTCAGCTCTTTCAGACGGGCCGCAGCTTCCTGCTGCTTGGCGAAGGTTTCCTTCTGCTCTTCGGCCAAGCGGCGCTGGCGCAGCTGGTCGAAGAGACTATCGATCGGATCCTCCCCATCGTGACGCTTCGCGCTTTCCGGGCGACCGATCAGCACCGCAACGCAATTGATGTCATAGCTCTCAAAGCGACGACCCAGCTCTTCCGTGGCGTGGGCCTGGATCTCTTCGCGGCGAGTCAACAGGTCGAGCATGTTACTGCTCTGCGCGACGTCGCGGAAATAGGCGGTAAGGATGGGATCGAGGGTCTGGCTGATCAGGCGATTCACATCCCCGAAACGCTGAACCACGCGAGGAGCCTTCTGGTAGTCGATGTGGAGAACCAGGCTCAGAGGAAGCAAAGGTTCATAGCCGTCCGCGGTGATCAGCGGAATGCTGGTGAGGTGTTCGTCATATTTGTGGTTCTCCGTTTGCCCGCTGATCCAGCGGAGAACGAAGTTCACGGTGGGCACGAGCTCCACCTTCAAGGCGTAAGGATTCAGCGCGTATTTTCCGGGAGTGAGCGCCTGCTTCCAGACACCGCGGCGGCCGCTTTCCACCTGCTCGCCATAGCGGAAGTTCGCGCCGGTCACGTCCGTGCCATCGCCACCGAAATAGCCGATCACCACGCCCACGTAGCCGATGGGGATCAGGGTCTTTGGCTTCAGCTCGACCGTGGCGAACCAACGGTTGATGAAATAGGTACCGTCGGTCAACACTTGGAGTTGCTTGCCGCGACGGCCACCGAGGGTGAGAAAATGCTCGGGGTCCTGATAGTAGTTATGACCACTGCCTTGCGAATCCCGAACGTCGGGAGCGATCACCTCGCCGCCTTCCAAGGTAGGGCCATCATGTACCGTCACCACGCCGACATTGTCCGACTCGGAAAGACCATTCGGAGTCGGCGGAGGCTCCACGGGACGGGCCTTCGGATTGCCAACGATCACCGGGGTGAAGCCGGAGACGCCTTGCAACTCCTCAAGCCAATGCTGTGCCATGCGGTTCTCTTCCGTCGAGATCGGACCGGTATGAACTCCGGTTTCGGTGATCACCATGAAGACGGCGGTGTTGATGGCATACACACCCTCACGCAGGATGCCCCGCTGACGACCACGTTGCCCACCGTTTTCCAAGAAGCCGACGGCGTCCTGGAAGCCATTGCACCCCACGATGCGCCCGAGCGTTTGCACCGGAGGCAAAGGTTGTCCGTCCCGCGCATAGACGTAGCCGATGCGGCCTTCCGCAACGGTGACCAGCGGCACCTTGTGGATATTGTACTTCCAGAAGGGGTAGCCGAAGTAGAGGCCGCCGCGCAGGACCTTCGCCTGATAACCGGCCTCGCCATTCAGGGCGATGATGCGGCCTTCGGTCAGCGATCCGCTGGCCGACCATAGCTTCTCAATGACACCCACCCTGCGGTGAGGAATGTAACGCACGCCCAAGACGAGATAAACCGCTGCGGCGATCAGGACGATGATGCCGACGGTGACTCCCAGGCCAAACAGAATGCCTGCAATCATATGCTTCTCCGATTTCTATCTTTCGATGCCGAACCTGCCCCGCCTGCGGGAGGCAGGGGTCGGCGATGTGCTTTCAGGATTTGCGAAGCGGCGGCGGCTCCGGCATTTTCCCTGATCAGGAGAAGCACCGAACGATCCGCGCCCCGCGGTGATGCCTACGGGGTTAGCTGTCGGGCTGGAGCCACCACGTGCTCCCGGCGCCGCAGGCGCCGTATGCCCCAGAGACCGCGACTCAGGCGAAACGCCTTCGCTAAACGGTCGGGATTGGTTCCCCCGCTGCTCCGGACCACACGTCCGGTGCACTCGGCTGACGGTATCGTTCTCAACGAACTTGGCCGGATGTTAGGCTGATCTCCGGCCCGATACAACGTGGGGGTTTATAACCACCCCCAAGCGATCGACATTCCGGATTGCAGATGATGCCGTAGCCAAAGCGAACCGCGGAGGCCCTACCGTCGATGGATGAATCATCTTGCCTCTATTCTCCGACGGCATAGCCTGACAAATGCCATGGGATTATTCGACACGCTCGTCACCAAGATCGTCGGCCCGGCCACCGAGGTGGTGAAGGCCGCTGCGGCACCAACCGCCACGACACCGCCACCGCCCGAGGCGGGTTCGATTCCAGTCGCCACTCCCCTTCCGGAACCTGTCGACGTCGCCGCGGTGCTGGATGCACTCGCGAGGAAGAATCCGGAGAAGCTGGATTGGAAAAAGTCCATCGTGGATCTCATGAAGCTGATCGGCATGGAGAGCAGCCTCAGTGCCCGGAAGGAACTTGCGAAGGAACTCGACTACAGCGGGGACATGAAGGACTCCGCGAAGATGAACGTGTGGCTGCACAAGGAGGTGATGCGCCAACTGGCCGCGAATGGAGGGAAGGTGCCGGAAAACTTTCTTGCATAGAAAACCGTGATGCAGTCCTCACGGATTCTTCACGCTTCCGACCTTGGTGCGCCGCAAGATGTAGAGCACGGTGCAATTCATGAAGATATCCCCGGGCAAAGCAGTTTTCACCGCTTTCGCGCTACTGGCGTGCCTGAACCAGACTTACGGAGAAGCCGAGAGAGGTGAGAATATCAAGCTCCCCAGCGGCATCGCTACGCATCACGAGGACGGCAAGTTCACTTACGTGATCTCCGGGATCATCAAGCACACGCCGGAACTCGAGCTGAAGGAAAGCCAGAAAGCCCACCAGATCCTTGTCCCGGATTGCGAGCACCTCAGCCTAAACCGCGCCGCCCGCAAATGCAGCTTCACCACCACCAGAGAGCTGCCCTGGGAAGAACTGGCGGCGACCATCGACGAGATGGCACGAAAGGGCGGAGAGATCCCCTACTGGTCCGAACTGGAAGCGCGCGATCTGCCGACGAGTGAGAAGACGGATCTCGTCTATAAGATCTCGCGTCACTCCGCCGAACCACCGGAAGGCGCTGAATGGATCACGATTCCAAAGGCGGAGGGCTTCGACACGGAGATCTCGCTCCCCGCAAACATCAAAGGTCGCATCTTGATCGTGCCGAGCACGGCCATGTGCATGTGCCATTCGCGCTATAGCTTCCGCATCCTCGACCAAGAGGGCAAGGTCGTCTGGCGGGATGATCGGGAGGCCTACGGAAGCATCCAAGTGGCCGTCACTGACATCGACAGAGACGGGACCGAGGAGATCTTGCTCGAGCGAGACGACCACGGGAAGGGTGGTCGCTTCCTGATCCAACTGAAGCAGGAGAAGCGCTAAGGACACGCCACCCAAAAGAAAAGGGGCACGAGACGCGCCCCCTCCTTGAGCCGCAGAGCGGCGAATTGATCGTTGATAGGAGCTTCAGCCCATCGCTTTTTCCATGAGCGCGTTCATGCGCTTCACGAGATCGCGGGCGTCGTCCAGCAGGCCCGCGGCGATGAGTGCATTGTCCAGCATCTGGCTGGCAACCATCTTCGCGAGATCCGGGTTCTTCTCCTGGGTTTCGGAAAGCTTCTTCACCAGCGGGTGGCGCGGATTGATCTCCAGCTCGACCTTCACGTCGTCCTGGAAGTTCTCATCCATGGCCTTCATCATGCGGCGCATCTGGGCGGTCATGCCGTCCTGAGGGACCAGCGCGATCACCGGGCTATCGACGAGGCGCTTGCCCGCGGAGACAGCGGTGACCTTTTCACCCAGCTCGTCCTTGAGGAAGGAGCAGAGCTTTTCGGTGGCTTCCGCGCTGAGGGCATCACCTTCCGCTTCCTTGTCATCGAGCTCCACGCCGGCGTGGCTGATGGAGACGAGCTTCTTGCCCTCGAACTCGCCGAGCGACTCGACGACGTATTCATCGACCGGATCGGTGAAGTAGATGACTTCCAGGCCGCGGGCCTTGAAGGCTTCGATGTAGGGGCTGCTCTCGAGCTGGAGGCGGCTGGGGCCGACGAGGTAATAAATCTTGTCCTGACCGTCCTTTGCGCGGGTGATGTAATCGCTAAAGCTGGCGAGCTTGCCGTCTTCGGTCATGGAGGACTCGAAGCGCAGGAGCTTCGCGAGGCCCTCGCGGTTCGCGTAGTCGGTGGCGACACCTTCCTTGAAGAAACGGTCGAACTTCTTATAGAAGGTCTGGAACTTCTCGGGATCCGACTCGGCCTCCTTCTCGAACATCTTCAGCACGCGCTTGCTGATCACGCTGCCGAGCTTCCGCACCAGCGCGCTATCCTGCATCGTCTCGCGGGAAATATTCAGCGGCAGGTCCGCGCTATCGATCACACCTTTCAGGAAGCGCATCCACTCGGGGAGCAAGCCCTTCGGCGAGGGGTCGATGAGGACCTTCTTGCAGTAGAGAGCCACGGCGGGCTCCATCTTGTTCATGCCGAAGCGCTCGACATTTTCGCTCGGGACGAAAACGAGGGCATTGATCGCGATGGGGGCGTCCGCGCTGAAGTGCAGGCGGTAGGCCGGCTCATCGTAGGCGTGGGCGGTGAATTGGTAGAAGGCCTTGTATTCCTCCTCGGTCACGTCGGACTTGTTCTTCAGCCAGAGGGCCTCGACGTTGTTGATGCGCTCGCCATTGAGCAGGATCGGGAAGCCGACGAAGTTGCTGTACTGCTCGATGAGGCGCTTCACGCGGGACTCCTCGGCGAACTCGGTGTGCTCTTCCTTCAGCTTCAGCACGAGCTTCACGCCGCGCTGTTCGCCTTCGGAGGTTTCAATGGAGTAGCCGCTGGCGCCATCGCTGACCCAGACGAGATTTTCGCCATTCTCACGCCAGCTATGGGTGTGGACTTGGACCTCGCTAGCGACCATGAAGGCGGAGTAGAAGCCCACGCCGAACTGGCCGATCATGTTCGCGGGGGTGTTCCCGCTTTCCTTCATCGCCTGAAGGAAGGCCTTGGTGCCGGAGTGGGCGATGGTGCCGAGGTTTTCCACGAGCTCGCCACGGGTCATGCCGATGCCGTGATCGGCGATGGTGAGGGTCTTCGCCTCGGCATCGGTGGTGATGTGGATCTCCAGCGGAAGGGCTGCGTCGTGGATGTCCTTCTCCGTGCCCTGGAGGTGACGGAGCTTCTCCATCGAGTCCGAGGCATTCGAGATCAGTTCGCGCAGGAAGATCTCGCGGTCGGTGTAGAGGGAGTGGACGACGAGATCCAGCAGCTGCTTGATTTCGGCCTGGAAGGAATGCGTTTCGAGAGTGGCTTCGCTCATGGGAGTGAGTTCGTGGTTGGGAGGGCGAAAATACGCATCTCCCCCTCCCTGTCAAAGCCGGGTGTTCCAAGGGCGGGAGAGGATCAGACCGGGATGGATGGGATTGATAGGATGAGATCCCTGAAAATCACCCGACGAAGGGAGAGACTGCGTTAGAATCCGATCCATCCCATTTATCCCGGTCCACAAAAAAAGCGGGCCGAGGATTACCACGGCCCGCCTAGGAAATGCTTTAGCGAAACTTAGTTCGCGAGGTAGCTGGAGACGCCTTCGTGATCGGGCTTCATGGCCTTGTCGCCGCGGCTCCAGTCCATCGGGCAGACTTCGCCGTGCTCTTCGAAGTGCTGGAGGGCATCCACGACGCGGAGGGCTTCGCGGATGGAGCGGCCGAGCGGCATGTCGTTGACCACCTGGTGGCGGACGATGCCTTCCTTATCGATGAGGAAGAGGCCGCGGTAGGCGACGAGTTCGCCCTTCACGCTGAGGTTGCCGTTTTCGTCGACTTCGTATTCACCGGCGAGGACATCGTAGGCATCGGCGATGGTCTTGTTCACATCGGCGACGAGCGGGTAGTTCACGCCTTCGATGCCGCCTTTCGACTTCGGGGTCTGGAGCCATGCCCAGTGGGAGAACTCGGAGTCCGTGGAACAACCGACGACGGCGACATTGCGGGACTCGAACTCGTGGAGTTCTTCCTGGAAGCGGTGCAGTTCGGTTGGGCAGACGAAAGTGAAGTCCTTCGGGTAGAAGAAGAGGATCACGTACTTTTCCCCGAGATACTGATCGAGGGAGAATTCATCGATGATTGTGGCACCTTGGACGGCCTTGGCGCTGAAGGACGGAGCTTTCTTACCTACGAGGACTGGCATGATTTCAGTGTGGGGATTGGAAAATTCGGGCTGCCCGTAGTCCCGACCGGCGCGGGGGGCAACCCTTATCGCATTGCAAGTTCGGAGCAGGGGCCGGACCACGCTTCCCGCTTGCGTTTCAAGCCATCGTGAAACTTCATCATGGCTGAAACTCCGATCCCCCATGGAAACCAATGCCGCCATCGTCGCCCGTTTCATCGAGCAAGCCATCAATCAGGGCAACATCGAGTCCACCAACGAGTTCTGCCACGAGGACGTGGTCGAGCTTGTCCCCTTCCCCGGCCAAGGTCCGGGGGTGGAGGGAATCAAGGACGTGATCCGGGGAATGCGCACGGCCTTCCCGGACATGCACTGGATGATCCAGGAGCAGGTGGCGGAGGGCGAGAAGGTGGTGACGCGCTTCGAGTGGACGGGCACGCACGAGGCGGAATTCCTAGGCGTGCCCGCGACAGGGCGCCCGGTGCGGGTCTGGGGCGTGGTGATCGACCGGCTGGAGGGCGGGAAGATCAAGGAGACCCGCATTATCATGGATGCGCTGGCGATGATGGTGCAGCTGGGGGTGGTGCCGGCACCGGGGGCCTAACGGCAGACCATCTCAATGCGATCCAAGATGCCATCCGACGAAAAGCGCGTGTTGCTGCGGGCGATCGCCCCGGTCATGAAAGCTGCAGGCTTTAAGAAGAAGGACGCGACGTGGCATCGGGTTCGCGGCGGTTTTATTCAGACCTTCAACGTGCAAGGATCGCAGTGGGCCAAGTCCTTCTACCTCAATCTAGGCATCTACATCACCGAACTAGGCGATGAAGCAACGCCTCTTGAATACCGTTGTCACATCAGAATCCGGGTAGGCCATCTAGCGGATGACCGAGCGCGCTACGAGGAACTCCTCGACATGGAAAATTCCATCCCCCACGACATGAGATTCCAGGAGCTGAATGACATCATTGCTTTGACGGCGATTCCTTGGCTGGAAGAGCTGAGCGATTGCCAAGGAATTCGGAATTGGATCTCTCGCGAGCAGCAAGATGGATTGATCTTGAAGAGTGTTTTTGACCACTACGGAGCCACCCGTCCCAAAAAGGACGGAAACTGAAGCAATTTGCCTGTACAGGCCACGGCAAGTCCCCTGCTTCGCCATTCCCCCTTGCCTTTCCGTCCGGCATGAACGGCAATCCCCGTCTTCATTCATGTCCGCCCTGCTCTCCGCCAATGAAATCCGCCTGTCCTATGGCTACCAGACGCTGCTGGATGGCGTGACACTGGCTGTTTCCGCCGGGGAGAAGGTCGGGCTAGTGGGGCGCAATGGCTGCGGGAAGACCTCGCTGCTGAAGATTCTCACGGGTTCGCAGCCGGCGGATTCCGGGGAGATCTCGCTGCGCCGGGCGCTGCGGGTGGGCTACCTGCCCCAGGAGTTCGAGCTCGATCCGGAGCTGAGCGTGCACGAGAACATCGCGGCCGGGGCTTCGGATATCGTGGAAGCGATCCGACGCTATGAGCAGGGCGATGGTTCGGAGGCCGAACTGGCGGACCTGCTGCACCTGATCGATCACGCGGATGGCTGGAATCTGGATGCGCGGATCAAGGCGACCGCGACCGCACTGGGAACGCCGCCGCTGGAGACATCGGTAGGTCCGCTTTCCGGGGGTGAGAAGCGCCGCGTGGCACTGTGCCGGGCGCTGGCCTCCCAGCCGGACCTGCTGCTACTGGATGAGCCGACGAACCATCTGGATGCCGACTCGATCCGCTGGCTGGAAGACTTTCTCAAGACCTACTCGGGGGCGGTCATCTTCGTGACGCACGACCGCTATTTCCTGGATGTCATCGCGACGCGGATCATCGAGATCGACAATGGCAAGGCCTACTCACATCCGGGGAACTACACCGCGTATCTGGAATCGAAGGCGGTGCGCCAGCAGATTGCCGAGCAGACGGAGCGGCGCCGCCAGCGTTTCCTGCGCGAGGAGCTGGAATGGGTGCGCTCCGGTGTGAAGGCGCGCGGCACGAAGTCGCGTCACCGTCTGGACCAATTCTACGAGATCGAAGGGCTGCAGGCACCGCCGGAGGAGCGGGAGATGGACCTGCTGATCCCACCACCGCCGGATCTCGGAAACATCGTGGTGGAGCTGGAGGAAGCCGGCGTGAATGTCGGCACCGCCACCTCGCCGCGCTGGCTTTTCCGCCATCTCAATCTCGAACTCCGTCCCGGACAGTGCACGGGCATCGTGGGGCGCAACGGTGTGGGTAAAACGACCCTGCTGAAGGTGTGTCTTGGCCAACTGGATCCAACCGAAGGCAAGGCCACGATCGGGAAGAAGGTGAAGGTGAACTACATCGACCAGACCCGCATGGCGCTCGATGGCACGGGATCACTGTTAGACGAGGTGGCCGATGGCAATGAGAAGGTGCAATTCGGCAACCAGACGATGGGTGCCCGGGCTTACCTGCGCCGTTTCCTTTTCGATGACCGCCGTATCAATGAGCGGGTGGACCTGCTGTCCGGAGGTGAGCGCGCACGGCTGATGCTGGCGAAGGTGCTGAAGACCGGCGGCAACCTGATCGTGCTGGACGAGCCGACGAACGATCTGGATTTGCCCTCGCTGCGGATGCTGGAAGAAGCGTTGGCGGACTTCGATGGCACGGTGCTGGTGGTCTCGCACGATCGCTATTTCCTGGACCGTATCTGCGATCAGGTCATCGCCTTCGAAGACAATGGCGTCTTCGTCCAACCGGGAAACTATTCCTACTATCTGGAGAAGCGTCAGGCGCGTGAACAGGTGGAGCGCGTGCATGCCCAAGCGGCAGCACGCGATGCGGCGACGCGTCAGAAGGCGGCGGCGCCTGCCGAGGCGAAGCCGCGCAAGCTGACGATGGCCGAGCGCAAGGAGTTGGAGGGCATGGAGGAGACGATCATGCTCGCGGAGGAAGCGGTGGCGGAACTTGAGGGGAAGCTCAATGACCCGGAGTTCCAGAAGAACTTCGCGGAGATCCCGGCGACGATTGCCAAGCTGGATGCGGCGAAGGCCGAGGTGGCGCGGCTGTATGACCGGTGGGAGGAGCTGGGGGCATTGGCGTGATGCTACAGGGTGGAGCCCGTGCGGGGTGACAGTTCCGTGACTCCGCAAAACAAAGGATTTGCATCCGCCTTTGTTGGATCTAGATCCTTATCGGTCACTCTCGATCCCTAGAATCATTCCCCCAACCACCTCCTCCGATGCCTGATTTCCACGCCTACGCCGCCACGTCCGCCAAAGGAATCCTTGAGCCCTACAGCTTCGATCCCGGTGAACTGGGTCCGGAGGAAGTAGAGATCAAGGTGAGCCACTGCGGGATCTGCCACTCGGACCTCTCGATGCTCGACAATGATTGGGGCATGTCCGCTTACCCCTTCGTTCCGGGCCATGAGGTGGCGGGAACGGTGGTGGCTGTGGGTGAGAATGCCAAGGGCCTGAAGGTAGGCCAGCGGGTCGGTGTCGGTTGGACGGCATCCAGCTGTCTGTCCTGCCACGAGTGCCTTTCGGGAGATCACAATCTCTGCGCGCAGGGCCAAGGGACGATCGTGGGGCGCCACGGGGGCTTCGCCGACCGGATCCGCGTACAATGGACTTGGGCACGTCCCTTGCCGGAGGCGCTTTCGTCCGAGAAGACCGGTCCCCTGCTCTGCGGCGGGGTGACGGTGTTCAATCCCTTCGTGGCTTTCGACATCCAGCCGACGGCACGCGTGGGCGTGATCGGCATCGGCGGTCTGGGCCACATGGCGCTGCAGTTCGCGAACAAGTGGGGCTGCGAGGTGCATGCCTTCACCACCAGCGATAGCAAGACGGAGGAGGCGAAGAAGCTGGGCGCGCACTACGTCCACAACACGAAGCAGCCGGATACGCTGAAGAAGCTCGCTGGTAGCCTGGATCTCATCATTTCCACAATTAATGTGCCGCTCGATGTTCCGGGCTTGCTGGGGACGCTTGCACCGAAGGGCCGCCTGCATGTGGTCGGTGCAGTGCTGGAGCCGCTGCAACTCGGAGCCTTCGACCTGATCATGGGGCAGAAGGTTATTTCAGGATCGCCAACGGGCAGCCCGGTGACCATCGACAAGATGCTGGAGTTCTCCGCTCGCCACTCGATCGCGCCGATCACGGAGACTTTCCCAATGTCCAAGGTGAACGATGCTTTGGAACATCTGCGGGCTGGCAAGGCGCGCTACCGCATCGTGCTGGTGAACGACCACGCGGAGTGAGGCCTTGGCCTCGTCCTATTTCCCGCTCAAGGGCCAGCGTCCGAGTTCGATGACCTCGGGCTGGTTCTCGATGCTGTGGATCAGTGTAATCTCAGTGACCGGCCAGGTCAGCGGGCCGATCGCTTCCTTTGCCAGCCGCTGCTTGAGGTAGGCCAAGGTCACGTGCGGACTGAAGCTCCCGGTGCCCTTGAGTCCTTGCCTGACCATCTGGCGTTGCAGTTCCTCACGGAGGGTTTTGAGAAGAGGAACCTGGCCGTCCGGGGTGAGCATGAGAACCCCGTTAGGATGCGCCTGAACGTGGGTCAGCAGGAATTCAAAGGGCGCGATCAACTCCGATGCCGCTTCTCCGGCGCGGAGAACGTCCGCTAGCCGCGGAGGCAAGCCAGCGAAGGTGCCGACGTCGAGCAGCGTCAGGTGCAATCGCTCCTCCGGGACAAGCGTCCCCTTGATCCGATGGCGAGCGCCGATATCATCCCGGTAGCGAATGATCTCGCCACCGAGACCGGCTCCGGCGCGCAGCGCGAAATAGATGCTGTGCTTGAGCTCAGGTTTGGCGGAATCCAGAAGCGAAAGTTGCTCGTCCATAAGACCGTCACTAGAGCCCAGCTTGAATGAAGTTCCAGCCCCAAGCGTTGATCTCAATGCTGGCTTGTCAGCGGGGAGCCGCCCATTCGCCCGGTGATACGGGCCAGCTCTGCTTCCGCCCTCTCGCGCATGCGGCCTTCCGGGAACTGGGCGACCCATTCACGGGCTTTTGCCATGTCCTTGAATGCAATGCGCTGGACGATGCCGACGAGGGCATTCTCTTCAAGGGAGCCGTCATGCATGGAATCGATCACCAGCTTCGATGCGGCACGGGGATCTTGGTCCGCCCATGCGCTTGCGACTCCGCCAACGAGCTTCTCGCGCAAAGCGGTATCCGTGATGGCATTCGCCCAAGCGGCGGCGCTTCCGGGATCCTTGGTCGCCCATGCACCTGCGGCTTGATTCAAGAGTTCCTCGGTCGCGGGGATAGTGCCGGCTTCGATCGCCAGGTCGATCGCCTGCTGAGGATCGTGAAATGCCAACTCGCTGCCACAGCCGATCAGTGCCTGCTGCCTCGGGGCTTCCTGCGAAAGCCCTCGTGCCCATGACAGGGCAGCGGCGGGATCGTGCTTGGCCCATGACCCGGCAACGATCCGTGAAGCCTCCACAGGGAGCGGGCCATCGCCGACGAAGGATGCCGCGGCGTGAGGATCACGCTCGGTCCATGCGAGCAGCAGCTTCAGACGGAGATCGCCGGTTTGATCGAGTGATGCCAGTTCGTCCATCACGGCGGCAAAGTCATCGGCGGCGAAGGAATCCACCATCTTATGAAAATTGCTTTCACCATCACCCGCCTCATTGGTCATCGCGGTGCCCCTTGTCGCCTCGAGCAATCGCTGGGCGAGCCTGTGGTGTCGCAGGGGATCCTGCTCCCGCTGCTTCGCGCTCCGGCCGAAACCGAAGGCCGCGTGGCTCCGATCACCGCGGGACTTCCCGTCCCGTGCGGTGGAATGCCGGGCGTGCTGCAGTGCAAGCGCAGCCAGGATCACGGCGGCGAGAAGCAAGGCTCCGGCGAGTCGGCGGGTAAGTTTCACAAATGTGGCAGGTTTCGAGGAAGGGCGCGGGCACCCGGGCGGATGCCCGCGCTGGATCACGGGTAGCTTACTGGATCTTGCATGAGGTCATCTTGTCATTGGGAGTGGTGCCCACCCAGCCGGTGCTGGAACTGAAGGTCCACGAGGTGCCGGTGAAGTTGTCGTTCTCATACATGATCACCGTCCAGCCTGCGGGGATTCTCAATGACGAGGCCCAATCGTTCGGAACGCCGGCCGCCTGGAGCTGTGAAAGGGTATAGTTTCCTTTCGCCAAGGATGCCCCGCGGGATGCTCCGTAGTTCACGTCCTGATAGAAGATCACCGCGGTATTCTCGATCTTGCAGGAGCTCACGACGTCATTGGCCGCGCCGATCCAGTTGGTATCGGCGGTGTAGCTCCAGCTGCTTCCGGTCTGGTTGTCGTCAGCATAGAGCGTCACCTTCCAGCCGCTGGGAACCCGCAAGGAGGTCACCGAGTTGTCGGCGACATTCAGGCCTTGGAGCTGCGATGTGCTGTAGTTCCCCGGTGCGATCAACTGGCTCGGCGCTCCTTGGTAGTCGATATCCTGGCAGAGCATGATCCCTTCGCCATCCGCAGGGATCACTTGCAGGATAAGCGGCATGCTCGCGCAGCCCCATGAATATCGGGTTCCCGTGGGGGTATTGCTGCGCCAGTTGTTCCAGCCCAGATTGTCAGATGTGCGCCGCACGTTCCATGCCGCGTTCGCATTGAGCTGCAGCCAGGGCTGGTAGGTGCTCTGGAGGCCGCGGTCCTTCATGAACTTCGCCATCCAGCGGATGAAGATGCCATTGAAGCCACCGCCATCGCTGTTCTCCGTGGAGTCGGGCAGGATGCCGTTGGTGCAAAGGGTGTTCTTGGTGCAGTTCGCCGCCAAGGTGGCATCGCTGACGTTGCCCAAGAAGTTCGCGGCCCCGATGAAGGTTCCCTGGTTGTAGGTAAAGACCCAGTTGGTGATGACACCACCGGAGCTGATATTGTCATAGACCTGCCCCGTGGAGGCATTGAAGAGCGTGTTCCGGGTCCAGTTGTAGAGGCTCTGGGATTTCGTCAGGTAGCCGGAGTCCCCGGTGATCTGATAGAGCAGGTAGGAGCCAATGGATGCGGGACAATTGATGCACGCATTCTTCGAACCCTTTCCCGTGGTCCACCACAGTCCACCGCCCAAGGCGGTATCATAGGCACGGCTATACATCGCATCGAAGTTCGCCTTGGCGCGATCCCGATAGGAAGTGTTTCCGGTGATTTGATAAGCCCGTGCAAAGGCGATCACCGCCCATGCGATGTCGTCGTTGAAGCTATTGGAAGTCCACAGCGTCCCATATTGCGCCACAAAGCCATTGCACAATGCGGAGACGATATTCTTGTTTCCCTGCGTGGGGTTCCGGTCGTGGGCATCCTCCGCCATTTCCATCTGCTCCGCGAGCGTCCACCAGCCGGGACCGGTGCCCGAACCGGTATCCAGCTTGTAGTAGGCGTTGCCTCCATTGCTCACGTAGAAGGCATTGTTGTAGGAGTTGAATGCGGTATCCGCGTCTGCCGGCCAGAAGGCATTGGCGGGAACGGCACAGGCAATCGATAGGCCCATAGCCAAGCCCAGAGGCTGGAAATGTACGTAGTTCTTCCGTGATGGATGTGTGTGCATCTTTTTGGGTTGTTTGGGTTCTTGGGTTTATTCCCCAACGGCGGATTCCCAGCCGTTAGGGTAAGATCCCACATATCACCCCGCGTTTACCTGCCAAGAAAGATCTAGGACACAATCGATATAAGTTATTCACAAGTAGGCAAAAACGGACACCACGTCCGAATTCACCCCGCGCCGACCGGAGAATAAAGCAATGGCGCTCACTCTTGAGCGCCATTCTTCTTCAATGTTGCAGCCCTAGCAGCGTGGGCAAGAAGCGGATCACTCCGTCTCCTTGAAATCCGTGTCGGCTTTTTCGATGTCCATCTCCTTGATCCAGATATTGCGGAAGCGCACATCGTGGCCTTCGGCCTGGAGCTTAAGGCCCTGCGGCGTGTCGGTAATGCCCTTGCCGTCGTCATTGCCACCATCGACACCGGAATTCGGACCGCCCCAGACCTGGTTGATCGTTTGGTTCACGTGGACCTTCTTGCCGTTGAAGAACATGGTCACCAGCGGCTTCTCCACGAGCTTGCCATCCTTGAATCGCGCGGCGCGGAAGAGAATGTCATAAGCGTTCCACTTTCCGACGCCATTGTAAGCGTGGTAGGGCGACTCGGTTTCATTGATCACGGCACCGAGCCCGTGCTTGGTCTTGTCGCCATCGAGGATCTGGATCTCGTAGCGGTTTTGCAGATAGACCCCGCTGTTCCCGCCTTCCTTGGCGATGTAGAACTCGATGTGCAGGCGGAAATCCTTGTAGGCCTTCTTCGTGACAATGTCGGCAGAGCCATAGTTTCCACCTTTGGCGGCCGGGTCATCGGTCATCACCACGGTGGCACTCTTGTCCGCAGGATCCTCGACGATCTTCCACTTGATCGGGAGCGAGGAGGCAAAGCGCGGTCCCTGCCAGTAGGTCCACTTGGAATCGAGCATCTCGCGGGAGCCATCGAAGACCACCTCGGCGCCTTCGATCGGCTTGGCACCGACGCCGGTTCCGGCATGCACGGCGGAGGCAAGGAGGACGGACGAAAAGGCGAGGAACGGGATTTTCATGGTCCGGCTACTTTCCACCCGGGTCCGGTCTTTCCGCACGCCGGAAAGATGACAGCACTCGCCCCCCGGCGATATTTCCGCTCCAATTCCCTCCATCAATGAGACGCGAAGCGATTCCTGCCGTCGGCCTCGGTGACTACCGGGGCTCGGAGCTTCGCGCGGAAGGCTTCGTGGCGGTGCCCTATCAGGAATCGCGGGCGTGGAATCCCACCTTACTCGCCCCCCACTATCATGACTTCTTCCAAGTCTCCCTGATCCTCGGGGAAGCGCTCCTGATGCACGATTTCCGCGAGCAGCGGGTGCATGGAAACACGCTCTTCTTCCTAAGCCCCGGGCAAGTCCACGCGGCCATCTCCGGAGGGGAAACGGATGGGACCATCCTCTCCTTCACCCGTGAATTTTTCGATGCCGGCGCGGCGGGGTCCCCGAGCTTGCTGCTGGATCTCCCTTTTTTCTACGCACCGGACTTCGCGCCGTGGATGGAAGTGCCGGATCGCGCCCTCGAGGATGTCCGCAGGGTCTTCCGCGAGATTCAAAACGAGTTTGATCAAGCCCGGCCCGGTGCATCGGAGATCGTGCGGGCACTGCTGCGCATCTTGCTGGTAAAAGCCAGCCGCTGGCGCGCGGAGGGCGATGCCTCGCTTCCCTCAAGCCGGTCGAGTGCACTAGCCCGTGATTTCCAGCTGCTGGTAGAGCGTCACTTCCGGGAATGGCAGGCGCTGGAGCCCTACGCCAGAGAGCTGGGAGTGACGAACAATCACCTGAATGATGTGATCCGCGAGACCACCGGTACACCGGCAGGAGAGCATATCCGCAAACGCCGCTTGCTGGATGCGAAGCGGCTGCTCCTTTATTCCGGGCTCAGCGTCTCCGAGATCGGCTTCCGGCTCGGATTCAAGGATCCCTCCTACTTTGCGCGCTTCTTCCGCCGTTACCAAGAGCAGACGCCTGCGGAGTTCCGGGAGGAAATCCGAGAAAAATACCAGAAAGACCCGGCCTAGCACCGGTCGGAAAAATTGCCCGCGGGCAGCTGCCCGGCGATGCTCCCGCCCCCATGCAAGAAACCATTGCCACGGATCCCGAGACCGTGCCGGCAAGGTCGGCCACGGATACTGTCTTCGCGCTGCTGTTCTCCATCAGCATCGCGCACATGCTCAATGACACGATCCAGGCGCTGCTACCTTCCATTTATCCGATCTTGAAGAGCTCGTATCAACTGAGCTTCACGCAGCTCGGGATGATCACCTTCACCTTCCAGCTCACCGCGTCCCTCTTGCAGCCGGTGGTGGGCCTGATCACGGACAAGAGGCCGATGCCCTTCTCCCTGCCGATCGGGATGACCTTCACGCTGATCGGCCTGATCTGCCTGGCGAACTCGACGAGCTTCGCCACGATCCTGATGTCCGCCGCGGCGATCGGCACCGGCTCCGCGGTCTTTCACCCGGAAGCTTCACGGATTGCCTACATGGCAGCTGGCAAGCGGCGCGGTCTGGCGCAGTCGCTGTTCCAAGTGGGCGGCAATGCGGGAAGCGCGATCGGGCCTTTGCTGGCGGCTTTGATCATCGTGCCGCATGGACAACGTTCGATCCTCGCATTCTCTGCGGTGGCGCTGCTGGGTGTGGTGATCCTCACTCTGGTGGGCCGCTGGCAAGGCAGGAACTTCCACCGGATGCGTCCGAAGGCGGCGCGCTCGAACTCGGGCGCAACGTTCTCAAAGCGGACCGTGACGATCGCGCTGGCGGTGCTGGTGGCTTTGACCTTCTCGAAGTATGTCTATCTGGCCTCGCTCACCAGCTACTACACCTTCTACCTGATCGATCGCTTCCACGTGTCCGTGCAGGAGTCGCAGTACTACCTCTTTGTCCTGCTGGCCGCGGTGGCGGTGGGCACCATCGTGGGTGGTCCGGTAGGCGACCGCATCGGGAGGAAGCGGGTCATCTGGGCATCGATTCTGGGAGTGGCCCCGTTCTCGCTGCTGCTCCCGCACGTCGGCTTGGGAATGACGGCCTTCCTGACGGTGATCATCGGGCTCGTTCTGGCTTCCGCGTTCTCGGCGATCCTCGTGTATGCACAGGAACTGCTGCCGGGGAAGGTGGGGATGATCGCGGGCCTGTTCTTCGGCCTGGCTTTCGGGATCGCGGGAATTGGCTCCGCGGTGTTGGGCAATGTGGCCGACCACCACGGGATCAACTTCGTGTTCCAGATCTGTGCCTACCTGCCACTGATCGGGATCCTGACAATCTTCCTGCCGGACATCGAGACGGAGAAGGATTGAGCAAAGGCGAAGGCCTGTGTCCGAACAACACAGGCCTTCAAGGACGGCTCCGCATCCCACGAATGCCCTACATTATTCGGGCGTGACGTTCTCGATCAAGAACGCGGCATCCTGATAGTCGCCGTTGGCGGCTTCTTCGAAGCCGACGAGCCAGGCGTTCTTCATTTCACGGCCTTGGAAGTTGGTGACGGGGAAGACTCGGGCGGTGTGCGGGATCTTGGCTTCGGTCGGCAGCTTGGGATCGGTGAAGGAGGTGTATTGGTGAGCCTTCATGTAGATGGCGAAGGCTTCCGGTGCGGGGTCGAATTCCACGAAGCTCTTACCGCCATCAAGGGGCGGCATAAGGCGCTGGTGGGCATCGGCGATGGCGGAGGAGTCGGCGAGCTTGGCAACCTCGATGAGATCGGTGCTGCCCTTGGCCACGATCCCGATGGGCGTGATGCCGGGCGGCGAGAAGCGGGCCACGGGGGTGATCTTCACTTTCCCCTCCCCTGCTTTCTTGAAGTAGGGAATGGCAACACCATCGCCCAGCTTGTCTGCCTTGGTATCGAGCTCGAGCTTGCTACCACCGACATCCAGCGGGATGCCAAGCGCGTGGACAATGGACTGCAATGACGGCTCGTTCTTCCCTTCGAAGGCAGCGAGGCCGATCCCTTGCAGGATCACGAAGGCACCGCTCTCGGGCGTGCCGATGCGCAAGCCCGCGCTGTAGCGGCCTGCACCGTGAATGGGGCGGAAATGCACTTCGATCTCCATCGTCGCTCCCGGGGCGAGTTCTGCGACGGAGGAAGAGGCACTGAAGGCTCCGGCATCCTTGCCAGTGATGGAGAGGCTTGAGGGAAGCGAGCGATCGAGCGGATTCTTCACGGTCAGCATGGCGCTCCGTGCAGGCTTGTCTTTCACGGCGCTCAGGCTGAGCAGGGTCTTCTCAGGACGCAGCGGTTCATCGAGTTCCTTGATCTCGATCTTGCGGTACTGGAGCTCGGCACCTTCGAACTGCAGGCAGATCTTTCCTTCCTTCAGCGCGCCGCCGGTCAGGTGCTGCATGTGCTCCACGCGCGAGCGGACATGGCCGTTCAGGATGTGCTCGGCGGATTCATCCGCATGCACGATCACCTCCGCGCGGTTCCAGCCGGGATGGTCGTATTCGGGAAAGCGGCCGAAGTAGGTCTGGTTCTTCGCTTTCCGCAAGAAGCCCCCGTTCTCCGGGAGCAAGGAAGCATCGCCCTGTCCCTGCGGGGCCTGATCGGGAAAAGGATGGGCCCAACTGAAGCCGCTCTCCTGGATGAAGATGATGTCCCCACTATCGCCTTCTTGGATCTGATACTCCACGGAGGGCGGCCAGATCTTCTCGATGCCGGATGTGTGGTAGAGCAGGCCGGCATCCCGGATGGCGTCCTTTCGCGGCGCGAATTTCTTCTCAAGCCAGCGGTACTCCAGCGCGAGGTGAAAGCGCGAGAAGGTCTTCTCGTGGGTGATCACGCCAAAGGGGACCTTCGCATCCGGATCACTATCCGCATACATGTGGATGGCCCCATCCCGCACCTGCACGATCCGGTCGGGGTCCTGTCCCACCGGCAGTTTGTCGACGGTGACGGTCCAGCCGCTGAGATCCTTGCCATTGAAAAGGCTTTTCCATTCGCCTTCCGCGTGAACGGGGGCAGTGAGCGCGATCGAGGCAAAGCCGTGGAGGAAGCGGGATCTCATGGGGCAGGAGGAAACAAAAGAGCCTACGCCCCAACAAGGATTAGGTTGTTGGACAGATTGTCATAAAGGACCCGAGTCCGGTGGACGCGCCGGGTGGCGGACAGGAGTATCCGCCTTCCACAGCGGAAGAATCGCCGCAGACCGCCCCACCCTACCGGGGAGCGTCGACTTGCTCAGGCTTCCACGCCCTTCCCACCGATCGCAGCAGGCTCCTCCGATTTCTTGGAGAGGCCGCCACCCGTGCCGAGCTTCTCGACCAAGCAGGCGATGGCACCCCAGAGCATGAAGCCGAGCATGACCCCGTAGAAAATGACCACCCACATCTTTTTGTCGGCAGCGAAGCCGTAGTTGTGCAGGCCGACATTGAGGAAATTCACGTGCCACCAAGAGAAGGCCACCACGATGGCGGTGAAGATCCCGCAGATGTGCAGGCCCCACTCCTTGATGAAGCCGCCAAGACGGGCGTGGAGGATCGCGAGACTCCAGAGAACAATCATCAGCGCGCCGTTTTCCTTCGGGTCCCATCCCCAGAAGCGTCCCCAGGAATCATTTGCCCAGATGCCGCCGAGCACGGTGCCGATCAGGGAAAGCGTGAGGGTGAGACACACACAGCCGTAGACCGCACGCGTCACGGAGCGGCGCAGCGATGCGTCACCGGCATCGAGACCGAGGCTGCGGAGCAGGATGTAAACGATCGAGAGAAGCGCGGTGATCAGCCCGCTGGCGTAGCCCAGCGTGATGGTGATCACGTGGGTGGTAAGCCAATAGTTCGAGCGGAGCACGGCTACCAGCGGGTCCAGGTGGTCCTTGCCCTCGCCCACTTCGAAGCGGCGGGCGAGCACGATGAGGAAGGCAGCGACGATCGGCGTGATGCCGAGCACGAAGCGCTTCCGGGTCATCCACTCCACCAGCAGAGCAAAGCCCACCAAGGCCATGTCGATGAAGATGATGGTATCGTAGAGATTCCCCACCGGCGGGCGGTCCATAATGATGGAGCGCTTCACGATCGGGATGACCAGATAGACGAAGCCGAAGATCATGCAGACGATCGTGGCGCGGTAGCTGAACTTGCCCGCTTTCGACTGACCGGCGAAGAACATCACCGCCGAAAAGATTACCGCGATCAGGAACCAAGCGAGCGCATAGAGGAACCAGTTCTTCTTGAAGTAAGAGGCCTCAAGTGGAACGGACTTATACTCGTTGCGCGCCTCGGCACGAGCGACAACGCCATCTTCCAAAGCAGAGAATTTGTCCCGAAAAGCTCCTTCTCCCGTCTTGAGTGACTGAACGACATCTTCGAGCGCCTTGATGTCCTTCACCGCCTGTTCCGGCTCGCGGGTCATCCCAGTGAAAACGTGGAAGATTCGGTCGCCCGCGCTGAGCCATTTGTCATCATCGGCGTTCGACGGCGGGAACAGGTTCAAACCGTAGCGCGCCGAATTCGCGGCTTGCTCGATCAGCACGCTGATCGTCTGCACCTCGCTGGAAACTTGCTGGCCATTCGCCGCGTTCTGCAGCTCCGCACGGATTTTCGGGGCCGCCTGCATCACCTCGCTCACGGGAAGCAGCTTGCCCTCCGCGGTCGCGGATCCGGGAAGTAGACCATTGCGCGCGAAGTCCATGTAGCTGGTCAGGAACTCATAGTTCCGGACCGTGTAAGCCATTGTCAGCGTCTGCTGCTCGACCGGTTTCAACAGCTTGGGATCGCGCTTCGAGATTTCCTCGTACGCGGAGCCCATCTGCTTGAGTTTCTCGAGGCCGGGCTTCAGGTCATTGTAGCTATAGCGGTCACGGCGGCCTTTCGACTTGATGCCCACGGCATCCAGCACTTCGGCATTGTCCACGCGGAAGGTTGGCAGATCATTCGCAAGCTCCGGACGGAAAAGACAATCCAGCATCCATGCCAGAGGCTCGATGACGACCTTCTTGCCCCCCTCACCGACGATTTCCATCTTCCGGGCACCGTGAAGGCCCAGCATCGTGAAGCCCGCATACGTACCCAGCGGCTTGACGCGACCGCCTTCCTGGATCGGAAGCAGCGCCGCCTTCTCGAGCGTGGCTTCTTCCCATGGCTTGTAGTTCGAAACGGTGCGGGTATCGCCCGTCGCCAGGCTATCCTTGATCGCGAAAAGGGCGATCACGGTGACGGCCGAAAGGCCAATGATGAAAACGATCCAACGTCCGATGATGGCTTTCATTTCAGGCTTGAGGGACAGGATTGGATTTTTTGCGGAAGAGGAAGCCCCAGAGCTTCGTCAGGAAGTGGACACAAAGGCCGAGGCCGACGACGTAGATGCTGTATTCCGGCCACTTATCGGCTGGATTCCGCACGACTTCAAATCCGGAGATGGTTGCCTCCTTCGCGCCGCCGGAGGGGCCATTCATCATCGTGCGCTGGAAGAAGGTGTAGCCAGCATAGCGCATCGGCTCGTTCATCTCGATGAAGACCTTCGATTCGCGGCCATCCTCGATCCGCACGATGTCGCTTTCGAAAACCTTGGGGCGGGTCGTGTTCGGGTGATACTCGGAGCGGGCGTCCTCCAAGCGCACTTGGAAGGGCACCGGCCAGACGCGCTTGTCGATCGAGACCGTAAAAGTGCGGCCATCCGCGGTCACGGTGTAGGGCGCATGAGACTCTACGGCGAGGAGGAAGCCATCGCCATTCTTGCCATCGCGACCGAGCACGCGGGCATGGACGCCCGGAGTGTCCATCTCCGTTTCCTTGTTCGGTTCGCGGCCGAAGAGGTACCAGCCATCCACGATCGGCTCGTTGCGAGTGGGTGCCATCGCGGTTGCGGCCATCGGCTTGGCATTCTGGACGTAGCCTTGGAACTCGAGGTCGAAGGGCAGCTTCGGCAGGCGGACCACGCGGCGGTCCGCGCCTTCGAGGTCACGGTAATAGACGTCTTTTACGAAATGGACCGGGCCTACCAGCTTGCCGTCCTTCACCTCGGTGATCTCCACCGTGGTTTCGGTGAAGGCTTGGGCATAGTCCGCGGTTTTCGGGAAGGCAGATCCTTCCGTTTCGCTGAGCATCATCACGCCGCGCTCTTCCTTGAGTTGAGCGACCCCCCCGGCGACGATCATGAAGATGATGCCGAAGTGGGACATGAGGATGCCGATCTTGTTCCAGCCCTTCCGCATGCGAATGATGCCGCCCAAGGTGAGATTGAGGACGAGCAGGGCGCAGACCCAGTAGCCTCCCGGCAGCGGGGGCAGCTTTTTGCCGGTCAGGCCTTCGCTGATGATACCCGCATCCGGAAAGACGAAGAGACCGCTCGCCTTCGGGGTGAAATATTTCTCAAGGGTCGCATGCAGGCCGTACAAGACCTGTTCCAGGGTGGCGACCCAGGTGAGGATCATCAGGATCACCAGCAACACGGTGGCGAGTCCCAGACCCGAAAAGAAATTGAGAATGCGGAGTGGAATGGACTTCGAGCCGGATGAACTCATCGGGGCAGCAGGTTACGGGGTCCGGGGGCAGGATCATTCACCCCGCTGACGCAGGGTTTTCACGAAGTTTTGGAGAGCTTCCTTCTGGCCGGCCACTTCTTCGGCGGGTCCGGTCATCTTCACGGTGATGATGCGTCCTTGGTCTGCGGCGATGAAGCCGTAGAGCGCTTGGCCGGGGCGGGGCGGCTGACCCATGCCGGGAGCATAGTCCCCGGAGGCTTCCACCCAGACGCCCTCGATCCCGGTGATCTTGTCCTTCGGGAGCTTCGCGACATCGGCGTCACTCAGGGCCGGCAGAGCGAATTGGCCAAGCCAGCGGTTGATATTGTCAGTCAGGCTACCGGAGGCCATGCCCACGGCGATGTCACCGCCGGTTCCGAAGCGATAACTCAGCAGGCGGAAGGAGGTGGCTGGCTGCGCGAGCCAGCTCGGCGGCACTTGTCCGGGGACAAAGGGACCGGTGCCCGGCTCCTCGAAGCGGTCATTGCTGGTGGCATTCAGCTTCGAAGCTTCATCGTGCATCGTGAGGTCACGGCTCTCGTCCACCGTCACCTCCGCCGGCTTGCGGCAAGCAGGAAGGATCAAGGTGAGGCCGAGGCAGGCGGAAAGTGCCCGGATTTTCATCGCGCCGCGGATAGCCCCCGCCTTCGCGACGTGCAAGGCCATTCCGGTGCCCCCGACCGGTCTCGGGAGACGCAAAGTTGCTTCAATCATTGGCTTGAATGGGCGATTCACCCTGAAATAACGCGGATCCGCGGGGAATTTGAACACAGCGGGTGGAAAATGACCTGATTCCCTCCGCCACGGGCCCGCGTGGGAGGAAAAACCTTTCACCCTATTCCTTTTGCTCGCTTAGGTTCGCGGCACGTGAGCGCGATCCGCTATTTCAACCGTCACACCGGCCAAATGGAGACCGAGCAGGTCTATGGCGAGGGATTCCTTCAATTCAGCTACGCCAATCCCTTGGGAGCGCTGCCCCTGCATGTGATGGTGAAGCGCGCCGCCTTCTCGAGATGGTACGGGAAGCGGATGGACGATCCAGCGACCAAGGCAAAGGTGGCACCTTTCATCCAGCAATACGGCCTGGATCCCGTGGAATTCGCCGATGCTCCGGACAGCTACCGGACCTTCAACGAGTTCTTCTACCGCAAGCTGAAGCCATCGGCGCGACCGATCGCGGAGAGCAAGGCGGTGTTTCCTGCCGATGGCCGGCATCTGGGCTTCCAGAAGGCCAGCGAGATCGAGGGGGTCTTCGTGAAGGGCCAGAAGTGGGATTTGGGCAGGCTGCTTGGCGATGATTCACTGGCGGCGAAGTATGCGAATGGCTCGCTGGTGCTTTCCCGTCTCTGCCCGGTGGACTATCACCGCTTCCACTTCCCTGCGTCGGGGACGCCGGGAGAAGTAAGGACGATCGACGGCCCGCTGTTCTCCGTTTCTCCGATCGCGCTGAGACGTCGCCTGGCCTACCTGTGGGAGAACAAGCGGACGGTCACCAAGCTCGAGACGTCTGACATGGGGACGGTGCTGCTGATGGAGATCGGGGCCACTTGCGTGGGATCGATCCATCAAACCTTCACGCCGGGGAAGCCGGTGACGAAAGGCGATGAGAAGGGCTACTTCGCCTTCGGAGGATCGTCGACGATCACGATCTTCGAGCCGGGAGCGGTGACGCTGGCGGCGGACCTGGTAGAGTGGTCGGCGAAGCAGACCGAGCTGTATGCGAAGATCGGCAGCGCAATGGCGGAGTAGGTGATGGGCCTTACTTCAGGACCGGTCACATCCAGCACGGTGGCGCTGGATGCCGCCTGCCTTGAGAATGATGAGCGCGAGCGGATGGAGGAGCGCCATGGCGAGGAACCAAGGACCGTAGCCTTGCCCCTGGACGCTTGTTAGAAGCGGCCCGAAAAGCGAGCGGAATCCCTGATCGAGGAAACCGCCGGCCTTCACCGGCGGACCGGATACCATCGCGGCCACCAGCATGTTCATGGCGATGCCGCCAAGGGAACTGCCGGCCGCAACGACGCTGAACACAGTGCCAAGCGAGTGCCTCGGCACGATATCCACCACGATCGCGCTGAGATTAATCAGCCATGCGAGCGAAGCGAAGACCGTGCAGGCGGTAAGGATCATCGTGGAAGAGAGGCCACCGCATCCGGGGATGAGGATCGAGAGCGGCATGAGGATCGCACAGCCGAGCATGACCCGGAGTCGGGAGGAGAGCGGGCTTTTCCCTCCTTTCACGAGAAGTCCCGAGAACCAACCGCCTGCCAGGGAGCCGATGCCAGCCGCGGTGTAGATTACCCAGGTGACGGTGAGCGAGCGCTGGTCGAGCCCGTGTTGGGTGCCCAGATATTTGGCGAACCAGAACTGGTAGAAATACCACACCGGATCCGTGAGCAGTCGCCCGACTAACAGAAGCCACATGGGCCGGAAAGCGAGCACCTGCCTCCACGACCAGGCTCCCCCGGTGCTGGCCATTTCTTCGCTCTCCGCGATCAGTGCCGATTCCTCGGGGGTAATCCTTTTGCTATGCCGCGGATGCCGGTAGAGCAGCAGCCAGGGGATCAGCCAAAGAAAACCCGCCAAGCCGGTCAGGAGGAAAGCCACGCGCCAGCCGGACTGGCTCCCGAACCAGGAATCGAAGAGCGGCAGGCCTTTCGGAAGCTCGTGCGTCGCCAGCGGAATGACGACATAGGGTGTCAGCGCGGCACCGACCGTGGCACCCATCGTGTAAAGGCCGATCGCCAAGGCCCGTTCCCGCGGCGGGAACCACTCCGAGACAGCCTTCGACGCCGCGGGCCAAATGCCTGCCTCACCGAGACCTAAGAGAAAGCGGCAGCTGCCCATGGATCGTACGCCCTGCACCCATGCCGTGGCCATATTTGCCAATGACCACCACACAACGAAAAGCGCCGTGCCTCCGCGGGTGCCGAGCCGATCCACCAGCTTTCCCGAGATCAGGTAGGCCACCGTGTAGGCGAGCAGGAAAAGATTCAGGACATCCGCATACTCGCGGTCATCCATGCCAAGGTCCCGCTGGATGGTCGGTGCGAGGACGAACAGGGTCTGGCGATCGACATAGTTAAGCACCGCGGCCAGAAAGACCAGGCCGAGGATCCACCAGCGGAGTCCGCGAAACTTCATCCGTTAGGGAACCTTGCCTCCCCTCCGGTCAAACTCCAGCCAAGCCAAGCTGATGCACCATGCCGCTCCGTAATTCACCCAACCTTCTGCATGACGGTAGGCACCCTCCGGTTGGAAGGGAAACATTTCCGTTCCCGGCCCGGAGGAGATCGAACCGCGGCAGAGCTCCAGGCGCGCACAGCGATTCTCCGGGAAAGCACGAGGCCAACCGCGCTCAAGCCCGGTAAAGCCCGCGGTGGCGTGGGGAGTCGCGGCCAACCGCGGATTCCGACCGAAGAGTGCATCCGCATGGGACACCGCTAGTTCCCGAAGGCGCAGCTTCAATGCAGGGTCCTCAATTACCCAAGAAGCGGAAAGCATGATTGCCGGGGTGCCGGCCCAATTGCCCACGTCATTCAGTTTGGGAATGGTCCATTCCTTGTCCACGTCATAGCGGCGGAAATCCCAGAGGTTTTCCGATCTCGCCACGGCCACCTCCGCCCATTCGTTGATCTTGTCTCTCAATCCCGGCGGAGCTTGGTCCGGGTAGTTCTGCAGCAGCCACACCAGATTCGGGATCGTGCGGTGTTCGCTCATGCGGTGGCCCTTGGTCGTGCGGGGATCGCTCCAATCCAGATGTTTCACGATCCATGCAGCTTGGCCGATCGCGGCCTTCAAATACCGCTCCGGATCGGCAAGATGGTCACGCTTTGCCACTTCATGCATCAGAAGATTCGGCACGATGGAGTGCCCGGGCGCGTGGCGGCCTTTGTAGGGGTGCAGCAGGCCGCCGGTGGGATTTTCCCCTGCGAGTTCGCTCACGGCCTGATAGCTTGAGGTATCCCACCACTTGTCGATGCCGAGGGACTTGCTCCAGTTCGCCTCGCAGAAACTACGACACTTCTCGTAGAAGGAGCGGGGCAGCCATTTCTCGAGCGCGGGCCAAGCCCAGACGACGTAGGCGACTTGTTCGACGGTCTGCGAGTGGATCTGCCGCGGCTCGGGATCACCGCTGGGATCCCGGGTCGCGGGATTCATGAGGTAATAGCCCGCGCCCCAGTGGATCAGCTTCACCACGTCAGGCGCATCGGCAGCAGGTGGCTCCATTTCGGTGAAGTATCGCCGCACCGCATCCATCACGCCCTCGCTGCCGGGGTTCTTCGCATCGAAGCGGAAGGCCGGATCGAGCACCCGGCGCTTGTCCGTTTCCCAATCAATCTGCCGTGGCATCGCCGCGATGCGCTCGGGATTTGCCCGCTGCAGCATCACCAGCGCAGGGAGGATGGCATCATAGTAGGTGCCATCCCGCCAGGGGCAGCCGCCGTAAGCGCTCGGATGGGTGCCGGTGACGCTGCGGGCATCGATGAGAAAATCGACCGCTGGCTGCCAGAAAAGCTCTTTCCAGAAATCCGGATGGATCACGAAGGGATCACCCCGGTGCCCCTCCGCCTCCACCACATATTCGTCCGCTTGCCCGGTCGGCATGAAGCCCGAGAAATCACCGATCTTTCCGACCAATCTCCCCTCGAAGAGGGCACCATTCGCTCTGGCGGGGCGAATGAAAAAAGGCGCCCCATCCGGTGCCAAGGGAGCAGTGAATCGTTTCGTCCGAGCAGTTTCAAAGCCTGCCTGATTGAGTGCGATGGTCGGAAATGCGGCGGCACCTGACGTCACATTTTGGTCACCTTCCGCCCGAGCTATCCCGGCAACTACCATCAGGACTGCCAAGCTGGACATGTCGAACAAGTTTCCCATGGGAAACATTCGCAGCCACTTGAAAACAAGCGAACTACCCCCTTTGGGGGCTTGTATGTCAGCCTTTCCTTTCACGGATTGCAAATCGAACGGTTGTTTTCATCACGCCGCAGATGGTTTCATCATTACGCATTTACAACGCAAAACTTCCAGCAATGCTCGCGGTCGTGAAGCGCACTTTCCGGCACGTCGGCCTCATGGTCGAACCTCTTAGCGGCTATGGGAACAAGATCCTCGATGGGATCAGCCGCTATGTGCAGCAGAAGCCGAATTGGCGGATCGCTTACTTCGACCGGGAGCGCAAGGAGCTGGCGGAACTCGTGGAAAACTGGGAGGGCGATGGCCTGATCTGCACGGTGGTGGACCCGCGTTTTCACGATGCTGCCGCGGGACGCACCATCCCGGTGGTGAATGTGGCCGGTCTCTTGGATGAGTCCGAGGTTGTCAGTGTTTTGAGCGATGATCATCAGATCGGCCGGATGGCCGCAGAGCATCTACTCGACCGCGGCTTCACGAATTTCGCCTTTGTCCGTCGCCGCGATGGCACGCATTACTCGACCGACCGCGGGCAGGGGTTCCAAAAGCGGATCGAAGAAGCGGGCTGGAAGGTCACTACGATCAACCTAGCCGCCGCCCACGCGGATGAAGAATTGATCGGAAAGCTATCTTCCCTGCCGCGGCCGCTTGGCGTGTTCTCGCCCCTGGATCGCATCGCCGCGATGTGCCTGGATGCGTGCTGGAGCGCCGACATCAAGGTGCCCGAGGAAATTGCCGTGGTGGGTGCGGGAAATCATCACCAGCTCTGCGAACTCTGCTCCCCCACCCTCTCCAGCGTGGAGGTGGACATGGAGCGGCGCGGCTATGAGGCCGCCGCCTTGCTCGACCGCATCATCGAGGGTGAAGCACGCCCGACCGAGCCAATGCGGATCCCGCCCGCACATGTGATCGAACGACGTTCGACGGATGTCTTCGCCTTCAACGATGCCGACGTCGTTGCCGCGCTGCGCTTCATCCGCGAGCATGCCGATAGCACCATCAAGGTGCGTGACGTGGTGGCTGCCACGAGCATCTCCCGACGTTCGCTGGAAGGCCGCTTCAATACCTTGATCGGCCGCACGCTGCACGAGGAGATCTGGCGTGCGCACTTCGATCTGGCGATGCGACTGCTCTCCTCGTCCGACCTCTCGCTTCAGGAAGTGGCGGAGCGCTCCGGCTTCAGAACCGCGAGCGCGCTGGTGAATCTCTTCCGCCAGCGGCTCGGGATGACGCCGAAGGAGTTCCGCGTCTCGAACCGCCGCTGATCAATCTCTCGGCAGGGCCACCTTGTATGCGCGGAAGGGGTACTCCACACGGTTTTCCCCGCTATTGTAGTTCGGCAGGCGGTGCATCTGCGCTGCGGTAAGGTAGAGGAAACCATCCGAGCCGATGCCAAGGGAATCCGGCCAGATCAAGCGGTCATCCTTTACCAATGTCTTCACCTCACCAGCGGGCGTGACGTAGCGAATCTCTTTCCTAACGGAGTCCGTGAGATAGACGTTCCCCTTCTCATCCGCGACCATGCCGTGGCAGACGCCGGTATCCGCGACGGTTTCCACCTTGGCGGAGAGATCCTTTTCCGTTAGAGTGGCATCGGCGAGATGCTTGGTCTCGATGCGGTAGAGCTTTGTCTGGTTGATCGCGCGGAAGTAGAAGTAGCGGTCATCCTTGGTGAGTGCGACGCCATTGACGTTCGAGACGAAGGGCTTGCCATTGCCGCCCACCACATCCTTGCCATCGAGATGGAGGACAAAGCCCGGGGCCGCGAGGGTGGCGGGATCTTCCTTCAGCACCACGCGTGAACTCCCGCTTCCCAGATCCATCACGACAATGGCCTTCAAGCCGGGATCGGAAAGGTAGGCGAGCTTGTGCGTATGATCCACGCACACATCATTCAGCGCGCTGCCGGTCTTTGGCAGATCGGCGAAGTCATAGACGCGCTCAACCTTGTTTCCCTCCAGGTCGATGCAGACTAGCTTGAACTTCCCCTCCCCCGCTGCGCCTCCGAAGATCGAGGCACTGCCGGAGGGCGCGGAATCCAGCACCCACAGATCATCCAAGCGATCGACAAAGAGGTCCTGCACGTTGACGAAGCAGGCCTGCTCATTTGCGGGATCGTACTTGTTCCATGCCGCATCGGGGAAAGGAACGCGCTCGCCCTTCACGATCTCGGTGAGGGCATACAGAAAGGGCTCCTTGTGCGGGAAGGAAACGAAGACTCGCTGCGGATTCGACGCGGCTGCCATGCCGATCGGCTGGTTCTTCCCGAAGGATGCCACCTCGATCAACTTCGGATCTTCCTCCGCCCTCAATGAGGGGATCAGTGCGGAACAAAGGATCAGTGCCTTGAGTGCTTTCATCGTTTGCTAGGAGATAAAAACGAAGGATCACTTCCAAATCCCGGGCCATCCCTCGTCACCGCGCACCGGATCGGACTGCGGGAGAGGCACGCGGCGAATCTGCTCCAGCGCATCTTCCATCGTGAGCTCGCCCGCTTTCAGGGTTTCCGGATCCATGCCGTCCGGATAGGCACCCACCACCGCGAAATCATGCGTGGATCCCAGCCTCTTGTGGCCGGCACCGGCAGGCAGGACGATCACATCGCCCGCCACCACCTCGACCTCGGCACCCGACTCCCCGCCGAGATGCAACAAGGCCGAGCCCCGATACACGCCCAATACCTCGTGGGTATTCGTGTGATAGTGGTGATACGGGTAAACGCCATTCCGCCATGAGTTCGTCCAGCCATGACGCGCGAAGCTTTCCTCCAGCCACTCCGCACCGGGATCCCCCCTCTCCGGAAAGGCAGAGCGATACAGCAGCACCGGCAAGGGGCTATTCGGGATCTCGCCATCATTCTCGAAATACAGCTGCTCGGGATCCGGGATCACGCTCATGTCTTTCGTTCGTGCAAGATCCCGCCAGGGGCAAGCCATGATTCACCCCTCCTCATCCCCGAAGATCACCGCGGGACCGACGGGCACGATGCGGGTCGGATTGATGTCGTCGTGGGTGATATAATAGTGCCGTTTGATGTGATCGAAGTCCACGGTCTCCGCAATGCCAGGGAGGCGATAGAGATCGCATAGGTGGCGATGGAGCGCGGGGTAATCGAGGATCCGCTTGAGGTTGCACTTGAAGTGGCCGTGATAGACCTCATCGAAGCGCACCAGAGTGCAGAAGAGCCGCCAATCACTCTCTACGATCCGGTCTCCCAAGAGATACCGCTGCGTCGAAAGCCGCCGCTCCAGCTCATCCAGCGCCGCGAACAATTCAAGCACCGCCTTTTCATATACCGCCTGCTCCGTGGCAAAGCCCGCGAGGTAGACGCCATTGTTCACCTTCTCATAGAGGAATTGGCTCAGGGCATCCTGCTCGGTTGCGAGCTGCGGGGGAAAGAGATTCGGCGCTTCCGGCGGGGCAAAGGCCGTCTGGAACATCCGGCAGATGTCGTCCTCGGAATTGTTCACGATCTTCTTCTCCAGCCGGTCCCACAGCACCGGCACCGTCACGCGGCCATCGAATCCCGGGTCCGTGGCCTTGTAGGCCTCGGAGAGATACTGAAAGCCCTCGGCCTCATCCGGACCATGCCCCGCCCCCTCCCGGAATGCCCAGCCTAGGTCATCCCGCACCGGATCCGCGATGCTCACGCCGATGGAATCCTGGAGGCCTAACAACTTCCGCACGATGAGGGTCCGGCAAGCCCACGGACAAGCGAGTGAAATGTAGAGATGATAGCGGCCCGGCAAGGCAGGCAGATCCTCGCTGGCACCTACTATTCTCCGGAATGCATCTTCCTGACGTTTGAAGCTGCCACCATCCGACTCATTCGGGAACTGTGCCATGCTGGTCCCTAGCACGCCTTCCCTCTTCGCGAAAGGACGGCTTTCAAATCCCTTCGCTTGGGCACAAAAAAAGAGCGGCCCCAATGAGGCCGCCCGTTCCAAGAAGTGGGTCATTAGCGATGCCAGTGACCACGATGACCATAATAGCCACCCCGGCGATAACCATAAGGATTATAGTAGGGCCTCCGGTAACCACCATAGTAGTAGTGATCATGGCTGTTGTTCTGACCGATGGCGTAGCCAAGCGCGCCTGCGGCTACCGCACCGGCAGCAGCGGCCCCCGGATCCACCGAGGTCACCGGGCGTCCGGCGGCGTCATAAGTCGTCATGCAAGAAGTACCCGTCATCGCGAACGCGAGGATCACGACCGAGCCTGCGATTTTAGTTGTCGTCTTCATGAGATTAGCGGGTTCTCCGTCTCTAGGAGCATCCCGCATACCTCATAAGATGACCTATCGCGGATCATTCACCCACAGACACTTGCTCTCCTAGGAATGAGGAGTGACAAAGGTGTCCCGCAATGCAAACCCACTGCCCCGCAATGCAAATCGCATCTTGTCGGCTCGTATTCGGAGCATCCTCGATCACCCTTTCAAGCAGATCCTTGGACGCGCTTCAGTCTTCTTCTCTGACCCTCCAGAATTTAGCGCCGCCATCCACAGTCTCGAAGATGCGCCTTACTTCGGCTCCCGTTCCCTCAATCACGGTATCGGCATCAATCCACGTCTGCATGTCCACCGAAGATTGAACGCGGTAGTTCGTGCCGAGCTTGGTGCTTACCCGAAGCTCGATGGCAGGATGAATCGAAATAGCGGCGACCGGAAAACTCAGCGGGTCGGTCGGTGACTTTCCAGACTTCCATTCAAAACCATCGATAAAGCCATCACCATCGGTGTCCGCGACCAACGGATCGGAATGCACAACCTGAATTTCCTCCTTATCCGTGAGTCCGTCCCCATCCGTATCCGCCTTTGTTGGATCCGTGTGGTGAATGTTGATCTCGTCCACGTTCAAAAGCCCGTCGCCATCGCTGTCTATCGGCGGCGGCGTTAACGACAGTTCGAGCGCGCAGCTCCCCGGATTCAGCAGCGCCGCATAAATGTAGTTTCCCGGAAGGAGGTATCCGTTGCTGTCCAAGTGCTGGGAGATGTCCACGGATGAACCGAAAACATCCACAAATTCCCCGCCCGAATGATTGAGCGCCATCGGCTCGGTGAGCTCGAAGAATACCGTCATCGCCGTGTTGCAGTACGACAGATCAGGAGCTCCGGTGACGATGCTCACGTCAACTTCGTAGCGCATGACCGCCGAGGCGAGTTCCCCGCTTTTGCCAGGTGTCGTGCTCCAGTTCGGAACCTCAAAGCTGTAGTTGATTGAAGGCTGGATGCCTCCGGCCCAAGCGAAGCCCGGATGGTTCTCAGCCGCAGGAGCGGGCAGCAGTTGCGAAAAGGACCTCGGGGCAGGTGGCAAACTCGACTGCGAAAAGCTGAAGGGAAACTCCTCCGTCCTGAAGAGAACGCTTTCGCTGCCTCCTTCTGGAAATGATCGCACCCAAGAGCCCTCACCCTGAATCGAACAGTTCGCGGAGCTGTTGGATGCGAGGTTCTTGATCTGGGCCTCGGCGGCCAGCGGCAAGAAAGCAGCGAAGACCGCCGGGAGGGTAAGGAGATATCTCACGAAACGGGACGGTGCCGAAACCTCGGACGCCCTCAAGTAAATTGGCAACACCCTCCGCCGCCAAGAATGAGGCGCACGAAGAAGGCGAGAAGACCGGACGGCAAGCACGCGCTATTCCGGCTGTTAGGCGGGGCCAGGAGGTCCAAGATCCTAGTCTCTCCAGCCTCGGGCGTCCGCAGCAAAAGGAAAGAGCCTCAACCTTTGCAGATTGAGGCTCTTATTTGGTGGCGGGAGTAGGATTTGAACCTACGACCTTCAGGTTATGAGCCTGACGAGCTACCTGGCTGCTCCATCCCGCGATTTTGTGTGCCGCACCTTTCGGCGCGGGCCGCGAACCTAGTCAGAAATCAGATTCGCGCAAGGGATTTTTGATCTCAGTTTCCGAACATTTTCTCAGCCCTCAATCCGGTGAGGGAGAAAGCGACTGAAATTGCCGGTGATCGGTGAATTGTCGCCCCGTGCGGAGAGCCCGCGACATTCATCCCCCACCATCCAGAGACCCCACACGATGTGCTGGCCGCCCGCCTCAAAAAGCCTCGCGTGCTGCTGATACACCATCGGTCCGTCTTGCGAGGGCAGCGGCGGCGGCGAATGGAATGGGCCGCGCGACTGGATGCTCACGCCCGATCCTTCGCGACCAAAGAAGGGCTTCTCCACCCAGCGGTCGACATTTCCCAAGCCAGTCTGCGAGTACGATGCGGGCAGTAGCAGCGGGTGGCCGGGATTCAGCTCCCACAGGATCGGCAGGATCCCCTTGTTCGAAAGCATCATCTTCCACGCCGGCTCCGTGAAGCGCGCACGCTCCTGGCCGATCTCCGCGAAGAAGGGCTCCTCCGCCATCCACTCCCAGGGGTACAGCTTGAAGATCCGCTCGATCGGGCGCTCGTTCATGTCGGTAAAGCGCCCCCCTTCAGAAAAACCGATCTCCCCCACGTCCATCAGCTCCACGCTCTTCCCCGCCTGCTCCGCGGTCTCCGCGAGGTAGGCGATGGTCTGCCGGTCTTCGAGGTGATCCCACTTGCACGCGAAGTGGATGGTCTGTTCCGGAAAAAGTGCCCAGCGCTCGACCAAGGCCTCGTGAAGCGAGTTCAGCTGATCGCTCTGCGCCGCCACATCCTCCAGCCACTGCCACTGGATCACCGCCGCCTCCAGCAGCGATGTCGGAGTGTCCGCATTGTATTCTAACAACTTCGGCGTGCCGCTGCCATCCCAAGCAAGATCGAAGCGCCCGTAAAGCGAGGGATTCCTCACCATCCACGAAGTCTGCACCATGCCGATCGCCGCCTCCGGGATCGCCAGACGATCCCACCAGCCGCGACTTGCGATCTCATCGCAGGCGCTCAGGCACATGGCGTGCAGCTCATTGGCAGCAGCCTCCAGCACCTCCGCAGCCTCCAGCGTGAAAACAAGATTACGATCCTCCGTCCAGTAGGGCTCGCCGCCGGCACCATGCCAGATCAGGCCGGCCTCCTCGACGCGCTGCTGCCACCCGTTCCGAGGGGGCCTTACTTCCAGACGAATGGGTGTCTTCATCAGATCAGATCAACCGCCGGACGAGAAACCACCACCGCTGCGGCTGGAGCCGAAACCACCACGCACCGATTGCCCCGCGCGAACGGGCGCACCGGAGGCCCGGCTTTGATCGACCATCCGGCGATATCCCGGATTGGAGGCTGCATAATTGCTCACCGTGCTGCGCTGGCGCTCGACCTCATTCTGCCACTGCGGCGCTTGCCGTGATGCTTGCTGAAAACCGGCGCCGGGCGAGAACAAGCCGCGGTTTCCGGAGAGCAGCCAATACATCATCAGCGCATTCCCCATGCCGAAGCCATGGCTCTGCCCGCTGGCCTTCCCGGATTGCCCGGCGAGGACTTGCTGCTCCTTTTGCAGCGCAGCCTCCACTTTCCTCAGCGCCTCCGCGGAAGGCCGGGTCGCACCACAGGCCTCAGGGCCCGGCGGACGATCCTTCCACTCGCCATTCACGAACCACTTGCCCCCGTGCGAGAGGCCGTAGGGATGCGCGAAGAAATTATGCGCGCAGGAGTGATAATAGCCCACGCCTTCGAGGTAGAAGTCATTCGGCACCTCGCCGCTCATGAGCTTGGACCGCTGGGCGTCCAGCGAGTCGATCCGCTTCTGCGTCTCCGCCATCTGCTGATCCTTTGCCGTGGCCACGTAGTTGCGCTCGCAGCCGCTGAGTCCCAGACCGGTGAGGATACACGCGGTGGACCAGCAGAGCGCGCCTCCGGGGCGAATGATCGCGGTGCTTCGCTTCATGAGTCGCGAAAGGTAGCCCCCGGATGTGGTGCGAGTCAATCCATGGAGAATTCCAAAGCCGCCCCATCCTTTCCAATCGCCCGCAGGGCTCGCCATCCGGGCCGCAGCGTGCTTTTCTCTCCTCCGCGATGCCTTCGCCGTCTATCGCCACCGTGCTCGATGCCCGGGAGTGGAGCTCCCGCGCCGCGCGGCATCGCGCCCGCGCCGAACGCTGGACCGTCCCCGCCCGGGACCGCCGCGCCGCGAACAAGCCGCATCCGGTGGAGGATTTCCTCTTCACCTACTACCGCTTCTCCTACGCGAAAATCGAGGAGTGGCACCCCGTGTCCGGCACCGGCTTGGAAGCCATCGGTCCCCTGCCCGCCCATCTAGCGAAGGAACCTTACCGCATCCAGAATGGCATCCTCATCGCCGATCCCACCTTGCTCGCGGACAAGGAACGCACGCGCCTGCACTGGATGCGGGAATTGCTCATCGCCACGCGCGACCGCCCGCCCATCTTCTCCTGCCATGGCCTGCATGAGTGGGCCATGGTCTATCGCGGGGCCGATGTCCGCCATGGCAACAGCACGCCGCTGCGACTCCCGCAGGAAGAGATCGACCGACTCATCGAGTCCCGCCCCATCCGCTGCTCGCACTTCGATGCCTTCCGCTTTTTCCACAGTGATGCCCAGCCGCTGAACCGCCTCCAGCCCACCCTCTTGGGCCGCCCCGACTTCGAGCAACCGGGCTGCGTCCACGCCAACATGGACCTCTACAAGTGGGCCTTCAAATCGATGCCCTGGGCAGGATCGGACCTCCTGTTAGATTGCTTCGAGCTCGCCACGGAACTCCGAGATCTCGACATGCGCGCCAGTCCCTACGACCTCAGCGAACACGGCTTGGACTCCGTCCGCATCGAGACCCCGGAAGGCCGGAGAGACTACGAGAAAGAACAAGCCCGCCTCGCCGAATTGGCCGCACCGCTACGGCAAAGGCTCATCGAGGCACTGGGGATCGTTTAAGATAGACATCCGCGAAGCGCTGAAGGCGCGTCCTATATCAGCCTAGGCCGCTAGGCCTAGGTCTGCTGCGCAAGAGACGTGGGAGGGCTGAAGGCCCGATCTATCCAGACGGTCTCCGGGTTCTTCAGCTCAATACCTCTTCTGCTTCGAAGGCTTGAAGAAGTCCTTCCGCTTGATCTTCACCATCCGCCCGTCCGGGTGATGCCAGACGATTCCCTCCATCTCCAGGTCCTCCAGGTAGGACCTCAGCGCCTCAAAACTCCGCGGCGCATCATCCAGCACCTCCCGGCCATGAGGCACCAGCACGTGCTTCTCGAACTTGTCCGGATTCCCCTGCACCTTCGGCCCACATAGCTCGTAGGTGCCATCCGCCTCCATACCCGTGAAGGCCTCGCGATGCCACCGGTCCTCGGGAGCATCCCCCACCAGCAACCAACCCGGCCAATGTCCCGTGGTGGCATCCGGCTCCTGCGCGGGAAGGAACCCCTCCGGAGCCGCCTTGCCCGCCTTCGCGTCGAAGCGCTTGTAGAGCTTCCCGTCCTGCACCATGCAGCAGGTGCCATCGAACTTGCGCGTCGCCACGCCCTCGCCAGCAAGCACCCACTCGGATCCCGGGACGACTTCGTCGTAAACGAGCCGCGTCCCCTCGTAGTCACGCTTGAAGAGTGAACCTATCTTCTGCATCAGAACGGTCTGATAGAGGAAACCGCACAGGTCAAGAAGCCCTGATCCGCCTTACCCGAGATCCTGCGCAAGCCCGATCAGGATTCCCTCCGGGCCCCGGATGTAGCAGAGCCGGTAGATATCCTCATAATCCACCACCTCCCCGACGACCTCCGCACCGTATTTCGCAAGCCGCGCGAGCGTGTCGGCGAGGTCCCCCACATTGAACATCACCCGCAGGTAGCCGAGCGAATTCACCGGTGCCCTGCGATGATCGGCAATCACCGTTGGGGCGAGGAATCGCGTGATCTCAAGCCGGTTGTGACCGTCCGGAGTCCGCATCATCGCCATCTCCACGCGCTGGCCGCGCAGACCCGTCACGCCGTCGGCCCACGGTCCCTCGATCGGTGCCCGCCCCTCCAGTTCGAGGCCGAGTTCCGTGAAGAAGTCGATGGCAACATCGAGGTCTTCTACCACGATGCCCACATTGTGCATGGTTACTGATTTGGTTTTGCTCATGAGATCATGGAATGTCGGAGGAGGGATGCGGTAGCCTCCAGGGTTTCGGAGCTTTCGGGCGTGCCGAATCGACGCCATCCGAAATCGTCTCCGGAAGATCGGGGAATGACATGGAAATGAGCATGAGGCACCTCCTGTCCCGCCGCCTCTCCATCTGCGGCAGACAGCGTGATCCCCTCGCACCCGGGAAGCTCCGCCTTCAGAGCGGATGTCACCTCCCGAATCAGTTGGAACACCGCGACGGATTCTTCCGCACCAAGATCACCGAAGGACGAAACATGCCGCCGCGGCACCACCAGCACATGCCCCCGATTGACCGGGCGGATGTCGAGAAAAGCGAGCGCCAGATCATTCTCTCCAATCCGGGCCGCACCTAGCCCCCCTGAGATGATCCGGCAGAAGATACAGGAAGTCATGACGCATCCAAGGTGACTCAAATCCCCGGACCACGCTCCCCGGGTGTCTCAAGCCCGCGGGTCACGCGCAAGCGCCCGACCACCAGTTCATCGATCTCAAGCCGCCGGATCCACGCCCTGCCGATCGCCAAGCGTCCAATCGCCACCGCGCCGATCGCCACGGCCCCCACCGCCACCGAAGCCAGCAGCAAGGTCCCGATCGCATGCGCCCCCAGCGCACTCGCACCAATCGCCTGTGCCCCCACGCTCACCGCAGACGAAGAGCACTCACTCGTACCACGACGATGCACGGAAGATTTGTCGGAACACCGGATCATTCGCTCATTTACGCTGCGGGCGCCGAGGCGGCTAGTTCAATCGATCAAGTCTCCCAGCCCCTGCTTCAGGTCATCCACGAACTTTTGGCACCGCGGATCCTCTCCCCACACTTCGGACAGGGCGCACCAAATACCGGCCAATTCTTGAGAAGAGTCCCGGCCGATTGGCAATGCATGCACGTCAGATCACCAAGCTTACGTCCATCCGTGAAGGCCACGCCAGCCCAGTCCCGGTGGTGCATCGCCCGCCCGAAGAACCTTGGCGGATCAATCACCGGTCCCGGCTGAACCATGATCCTCTCAACGACGCCCGAGTCCGAAACCGGATGTTCCAAGGCATGAACCGTCCCGCAGTCGATACAGACAAGCAATGTCTGCGAGCCGTAACCATCGTCATAATTGTGATAATGAAACCACCCTACGCTGAAGGACAGTTTGCACGACTGGCACTCATATTCGGACGGCATGGCGGGTGTATCTAGCGGAGTATTCTGAAGATCTCTGGAGGTATCGGCAAGCTTCGAGCCCGAAGCCCGCTCGCTTGTCACTCTCCAGACAAGATCTCAGTGATAAGATCCTGCTCAGCCCGGACCGCATCCTTCGCATTCAACCGGAACTTCTTGATCGGCGACCCTTTCGGCTTCCAAGCAATCATGCGCCACCGCGAGAGCACGTGCACCCCGCCCTCGTCGCCCTGCATGCGGCTGAATCTCGATGGCATCTTCGATCTGCTCTGCGGTCAGCATCCTTTAAGAAGGCAATACTGAGAAAGGGGGATCCACAAAACAAACTCCCGAGAACGGGCACCTCTCTACCGACCTCACTCAGACGCCTGAAGCGCAACACCGGAAAACCGGCAACTCTCTCACCCGACCAGCGATCTCCGTGGCATGCGTTCCGATCCGCACCGCTCCCATCCGCTCATAGAAGCCCGCGGCATTCGGATCCGACTCCACTTCGAAGTGATCGAACCCGTGGGCCATGGCCCGTCGCCGCGCCTCATCAAAGAGCGCCGCCCCTATCCCCCGCCCTATCTCGTCAGGCAGCACCCAGAGGCCATCAAACAGGAGCACCCCTCCCTCGACCTTCAGCACCGCAAACCCGAGGATGCGTCCCCCGCGGCGCACGGTGAAGATCTCGTCCGCGGCTATCGACGCCGGAGTGACCGTGAGCAGCGGTGCCCATTGTCCGATCCAGCACTCCGGATAGCCCCAATGACGCTTTGCGGCGAAAGCAATTCGGGTCAGCACCTCGGCCTCCGAAGGGTGCGCAGCGCTGATGGAATGCATCGTCATTGGACCTCCTCACCTACCGCCTTACAAGACACACAGCTGTAGGAGTCCCTCGCCGGCAAGCTCAAGGGACAAGACGATCAATCGCCCGCCGCCCCCAGCCCTTGCGATTCCTCCGTCTCAGCAAGCAGCCGACACCCGCGACCGAAAGCAAAGCAAACGAAGAAGGCTCCGGAACGGTATACTGGATGACCAACAGGGGAGGATTTCCCCCGGGCTCGGCGAAATCCATGCTGTATTGCTGAAGTCCACGCCCGAGCGTGTTCGCGCCGACGACAAACCCGGCATGAGTACTGCCGTTGTCCACCAACGTCTGGACCAAGGACGTGACATCGAAGAACTCGTTCATCGAATTGGTAAGGACGACCAGACTGGCAAAATCCGACAAGGTGATCTGGCCGTCCCCGGAGTATCCGGAAACGCTTTGTCCTTGGTAGGGTCCGGGATTCTCCTCGGTATTGGAATAACCTGCGCCGGCGTAGATGGAGAAAGTCGCGGAACTGATGACGGCGCCTTTGGGAATACTGGAAAGACTAAACTCCAGGGCAGAGCGAACGTCGCCGGAGATCCCGAAGACCGGGAACTGCGAGCGGGAGGTTTGGAGCAGGAAATAGGGAGAGGTTCTCGTCTCGATAGTCTCGAAGACGCCATTCATGTCCGCATCCCGTGCAAAGTTGTCTGCGACAGGGACCAAGGAGACCTGTGCGGCATGAACAGCTTGGAGGATTCCCAAAACTCCGAGAATGAGGAGAGATTTCAGATTTATGGGCATTATTGGCCTTCTATAAGTGTCCGAACGGAAAGCAATGAAATCCCGCGATCGAAACGGTCATCTCCAGGACGGTTAACTTGTAGTGGAGGCGGGAGTTCTTGAATCTCATAACACTTGGGATGATCCGAACGATCCCCCCTTTATCCGGTTAAACCCCGGCGAGGGGCCTCCAAACAAAAAACCCCCGCCGTTTCCGGCGGGGGTCTTCAAATCAGTCTCTCGACGGGAAGCTTACTCGGCGGCTTCGTCAGCAGCCTTGGCCTTCTTCGCCGCCTTCTTCTTGGCAGGCTTGGCTTCAGCAGCAGGAGCTTCCTCGGCGGCCACGGCCACCGGTTCTGGCTCAGCGGCAGCAGCCGGAGCGGCGAGTGCGTCTTCGTCCACAGCCGGCTGGTCCACCCACTCGATCACGGCCATCGGCGCGGAATCGGTCATGCGGGCACCCAGCTTGGTGATCCGGCAGTAGCCACCCTGGCGGTCCTTGGACAGCGGGGCCACTTCTTCGAAGAGCTTCTTGGCGATGTCCTTCTGGCGAAGGAAAGCCACAGCCTGACGGCGGGCGTGGAGATCTCCACGCTTGCCAAGGCCGATCATTTTCTCGGCGACCGGGCGCAGGGCCTTGGCCTTCGCGAGCGTGGTGCGGATGCTGCCATGCTCGATCAAGCTGCAGGCGAGGTTGGCAAGCAGCGAGCGCCGGTGTGCGGCGGTGCGCTTGAGCTTGGTGGTATTGCGGCGATGTCTCATCGGGTGCGGTCCCTTTCTTAATTAGTCGTCGAGGTTCTGAGCGATCAGGTCGGCAAGGCCCACCGGTGCTTCCTCTTCCACGCCGAGGCGTGGTCCGCGGACGGCCGGCACCGGGCCGGAGAGGAGCGATGGATCGAGGGACATTCCGAGGCCGAGGCCGAGTTCGGAAAGCTTGTCCTTGATCTCGTTGAGCGACTTCTTGCCGAAGTTGCGGTACTTGAGCATCTCCGCCTCCGACTTCATGGCCAGCTGGCCGACGGAGGTGATGTTCGCGTTGTTGAGGCAGTTGGCGGCACGGACCGAAAGTTCGATCTCGTTCACGCTCATGTTGAGAAGCTTCTTCAGCGCGGCGTTCTCTTCGTTCGACTCGGTCGGAGCCGCTTCGAAGTCCACGGCGTTCTCGTCGTAGTTGACGAACACGTCCAAGTGGTGGCGCATGATCGCGGAAGATTGAAGAAGAGCATCCTGCGGGGAAATGCGGCCGTCCGTCCAGATATCGAGCACGAGCTTGTCGTAGTCGGTCATCTGACCCACGCGGGTGGTGTCCACGGCGTACTTCACGCGGGTCACCGGGGAGAAGATGGAGTCGATTGCGATCACGCCGATCGGCTGGTCCTTGCGCTTGTTTTCGTCGCCGGTGGAGAAACCACGGCCCACGCGCACTTCAAATTCGCAGTCGAACTTCACCTTCTTGTCGAGGGTGCAGATCACCTGGTCCTTGTTGACCACTTCGTAAAGATTGTCGTCCTGGATATCACCGGCAGTCACGACGCCTTCCTTCTCGACCTTGATGGTCAGGATGCGGGCTTCCTTGTCGTGGTGCTTAAACTTCACCTTTTTCAGGTTAAGGATGATGTCGGTGACATCTTCCACCACGCCCGGGAGGCTGGAGAACTCGTGCTGCACGCCCGCGATGCGGACGGATGTGATGGCGGCACCTTCCAAGGAGCCGAGGAGGACACGGCGCAGCGAGTTGCCGAGAGTGTGCCCGTAGCCGCGCTCGAAAGGCTCGGCGGTGAACTGGGCGTAGACCTCGGTGGCGGTATCCTCGTGCTTTACGAGGCGGTTCGGGAGCTCGAATCGAGCAAGTTTCGTGGCGGACATGGTATTCTATAGTAGCCGGGTTACCCTCCTGCGAGCATGGCACTGACGCTTTCGCGGGGTGCCAGGAGGACCGACGGCGGCTTTGCGGGGCTCGCGCGGGCGGGGACTAAAGTGGAACGCCCACTCCTTGGCAACGAATTTTTTTTGCCCATGGAAGGCTCCCAAAAGCCCTCAACTGCGGCACTTTCCCCATTCTCTAACATTTCTCAAACAAAAATGGTGTGGCCATGTGGGGATATGTGTGGCATGCTGTTACATGAATGCTCTCGAAATTGGTCCTGCAATGAAATCGAAGCGTAACCTGACTCGGTTCACCTACGAGAACACGGCGTTCCAAGGCTGGAGGCTCTGCCTCAGCCGCGGGGGTGTAACGTTCACCAAGTATTTCTCGGACAAGCAATACGGCGGGGGACGCAAGGCCCTCGACGTTGCTGAGAAGACCCTCACCGATCTGAAAGGCCTGTTGGAAGGCTCCAAGCGGGTGAACGGCAGACTCAGCAATGTCACCGTAAAGAAGGCCGAGAAGCTGTTGGGCGGCACCTGACGTCGAAATAGGTCTACGACTTTGAAAATCCCCCCGAAGCCCGGTTTCTAGCTGGCTCGGAGGCGCGTACGCTCTCTGCGGCTTGCATGGGAGGGCCTTGGCGCTTTCTTAGCAGCCATGCCCTCCCTTTTTCGTCTCGCAATCCACTGGTTTCGCCGGGATCTGCGGATTTTGGACAATACCGCGCTGCATTTTGCATCCATCCAAGCGGGATCCGTCCTCCCCCTCTATATATTGAGCGACTGGAAGAAGGAGCACCACTGGACCGGTCCGAAGCGTCAGTCCTTCCTCTGCGGAAACCTCGCCTCTCTCGCGGGCAATCTCGAAACGGTAGGAGGAAAGCTGGTGATCCGCTGCGGCGCGGCGGACGCAGAACTGGAGAAATTGGTCAAAGAGAGCGGTGCGGACGCGATTTTCTTCAACCGAGACCCCGATCCCTTCGGCCGCGCCATGGAGGCCAAGGTTGAGACCATGGCCCGAAAACTCGGTATCCACTGCGAGGGCTTTCACGATATAACCCTCCATCCGGCCGGGGAGGTTCTCACTCAGGATGCCCGCCCCTACCGGGTTTTCACGCCTTACAGCCGGAACTGGCTCACACTGGAGAAACCGGCACCGCTTCCAAAACCCCGCGACCTCGCCTCCCCGAAGGAGATCCCTTCGCTCCCCCTTCCGGATCACAGCCACTGGAAACTCCCCGATCCGCAGGCGCAGATCATCGAGGCGGGGGAGAGGGCCGCACTCGAGCGCCTGAAAAAGGCGACCTCCGGGATCATTCAGGACTACAAGCTGAAGCGCGATCTACCCGGCGAGCCCGGCACTTCCCGTCTCTCGCAGGATCTCCGCTTCGGCCTCCTTTCACCCCGGACGATCTATGCGAGGGCGGCGAAAGCCCAAGCCGAAACCCGCTCTTCAAAGGCCAAGGAAGGGATTGATACTTTCATCAAGGAGCTCGCCTGGCGGGAATTCTACATGGCCATCCTCTGGCATTTCCCGAACGTGCTTGAGGAGGAGTTCAATCCCGAGTGGCGTGGCCTCTGGTGGGCGGAGCCTGATGAACTTTTCGAAGCATGGAAGGAGGGCCGCACCGGCTTCCCGATCGTCGATGCCGGGATGCGGGAACTCCTCGCGACCGGCCACATGCACAACCGCGTGCGGATGATCACCGCGATGTTCCTGACGAAGGACCTCCACATCGACTGGCGCCTCGGCGAGCAGTTCTTCCTGCAGCATCTCGTGGATGGCGAGATCGCCTCGAACAACGGCGGCTGGCAATGGAGCGCCGGCACCGGGGCCGATGCCGCACCCTATTTCCGGATCCAGAATCCATGGTCACAGGCCAAGCGCTATGACCCCGATGGCCGGTACACGAAGAAGTGGGTGCCGGAGCTCAGGGACGTCCCCGCGGAGAAACTCTACGAAGCTCCGAAGGACGCCCGCCCGCTCAACAAAGCCTATCCCCTGCCCTGTGTGGATCATCGCGAGGAGCGGGACCGCACCCTCGCGATCTTCAAGAAACACAAGGAACGCACCCGGTAGGCAGAGAAACCACTCTCTACTTGGCCGTCGCCTGCGTGATCAGCCGATCCGCCAGGCTCCGTAAATCCGCAGCGGGAATGGCGAAGGTTTCACAGCGGTTCGCTCGTGCGATATTCATGCCCAAGCAACGCCCGTCCAGATCGAGCACCGGGCCGCCCATGCCTTTGCTATTCGCGACGATGTCGTGCTGGATGATCCGCGGAAACCCGCTGCGCCGAGAAGAAAAGCTGCCGCTCATCATGTCGTTCCGGGTCTTCTCCTCACCGAACACGTCGACACGACCGGCCAGACGCACCTTGATCGCGATGTCGGCGCCATCCCGATGAACCGTGAGTTCGAGATCGTCGCCCACCCGATGCTTCTCCACCGCTTCGCCGAGTTGCTTGCGATCCGTGATCTTCTGACCGCCAACGGCTACGATCACATCGTCTTTCTTGATTCCCGCCGCCTCGGCACCGCTTTTCTCGTGAACCTCTTCCACGACCAGCTTGCCTTCGTCCTCCTTCAGGCCGACGCCCAGCACCGCACCGCCCGCGGGCAGGACTTCACGGGCATTTGCAGAGATGATGCCGACCTGCGGCATCCGCTTGGCCCTGCTTGAGGCACCATTCGCGACCACCCAGGTCCCGCGTTCGGGATCAGGCAGCTCCACGACCAGCTTCGCCGGAGTCAGACCGGTTGCCGAAATCTTGAGAAGGGCGACATCCCAACTCGGATCCACCGCCACCATGGCGACATCCTTATAAGGCTTTTTATCCACGACCACGACGAGCCCGATCCCATCGCCAATCTCGCTCGCCTTCGTCAGGATGAATCCGTCTTCGGAGATCACCGTCCCGTAGGCGATATCTTCGGGGAGACTGATCTTGCGCGCTCCGCGCTCCACGAATTTCTCCCGCTGGATGACCGCGCTGACTGTCTGGAGCGTACCCCGCACCGATTCGAAAGCCGCCTGCACCGTCGGACCATTTGTCCGGTAGGTAGTTTCGAGCGTTTGGGCTTTGAGCGCCGGGCTTGCAACCAGTGCCAATGCCAAGGCGATGCTTGATCTAGCGTTCACCGAGTCTGAGGGTCAGGGTTTCCGGCTTGCCGTTGCGGAGCAGTTCGAGGGCCACCTTGTCGTCAGGTGCCTTCTCCTTGAGCATACCCTGAAATTGCTCTTTCGTCTTCAATTCCACGCCGTCCATTTTCAGCAGGATGTCGCCGGACTTCAGACCCGCTTTTTCCGCAGGGGATTCGCGGCCCACCTTATCGACATTCAGACCGCCTTCCGCACGATTCTTCGTGCCGATCCCGAGGAAGCCTTTCCCTTTCTCCGGGCGCTTCGCAAAAGGGCCGTCTCCGACGAAATCGCCGCGCGAGAGAGCGTCCCAATTTTTCAGAAACTCTCGCATCGGTACGTGCATGTTCTCCTGGGTGCGCTGTCCCACCCGCGAGTGGATGGCCACCAGCTTGCCATTCAGGTCGAAGAGCGGGCCGCCGGAATCTCCACCGATCAGGGAACAGTCGGACTGCATGGTGGAATCCTTCGTTTGGACGATCCGCCCAAGGCGCACCACGACTCCGCGATCCTTGTCAAAGCCACCGGAGTGACCGAGCGCATACACCCAGTCGCCGAGATGTGTCGTATCATCCCGATCAATGTCGATGTGCGGCCAGGTCCCGGGCTCGGTGATCTTCGCCATCGCGCAGTCGGTCGTGGAAACCAGTCCTAACGACTCGGCTTTCACCTTTTTCCCGTCTTCAAAAATCACGGTAAACTCCTTTCCCACGCCGCCCGTCACGTGGGCAGCGGTCAGGATCAGGCCATCTGCGGAAATCACCACGCCACTGCCAGATCCCTCTCCCAAGTCAATGCACACCGTGGCACGGCGGCTTGCGGAGAGCGTCTGGGTCAGATGTTTCTGGATGACATCCAGATCGTGGCGGTTCTCCGGCGCCTTCTTGTCATTGATGAAGGGACGCTCCGCCCGGAGCCCGGACGGCACCAGCGCGATGCAGGCGAAGAAACCGATGAGGGCAGCGGTGCGAACTTCCGTCATGGGGACAAACACTGCGTATTCTAGACAGATCGGACCACCTCCGCAACTCCGGGGATGGGTCACTTCCGCCGTTCGAAGATCGCGAGCCATTCGCGCCCTTCCCTGCCGGGATACGCGCGCGTGGGCACGCGGTCTTTCCGGAGATCAAACCACGGAGCGAAGAGATCGATGATTTCCTCCCGGGAAGCCGCAAAGGGCGGGGATTCCACAACCTCCCCGGGTTCCCACGGCGTCAGGTAAAACACGCCCGTCAAAAACCCTCCCGGCGGCAAAAGATCCGCCATCGCCTGCGCATAAGCTGGACGCATCGAGGGATCGATCGCGCAAAAGCACGTATGCTCCCAAACCGTATCAAACGGACGCTGCTGCTTCCATGCAGGATCGAAAAGGTCCGCATGGAAGTAATCTTCCTCACCGACCCGTGGCAGCGCACGCGCCACCTCGACTGCCTTTTCGGAGATATCCAAGCCCGTCGCCGGAATTCCGTGGCGTGCCAGCTCCCGCACATCGTGCCCGCTGCCACAACCTGGCACCAGCACCCTGCGCGCTTTCCTCAGTTCCTCGCCGCCCTCCTCCAAATATTCGGTCAGCGGCGGCGCGGCATAACCCTTTTCCCATGGCGTGTCATTGCTCCGCCAGCGCTCGTCCCAATCCACACTCATCGGCTCTGTTATAGACCGAGGTAATCAGGCACCTCGTTCCTCTGCGAGGAAGGAGACTGGGTGGTGCTTCCAAAAGAAATCACCGCACCGATCCCGGCCGCATGAGCTCCTCCGAGACGAGGCGGCACATCGAAAACCGGCAGTCGGTATTTCAGGTTCCGCCGGGCAAACCAGACACCACCGATCACTGCGGAAATCGCCAGCGCCATGATGCCCGCAGGAGCCCCCCACTGGGCTGCGATCTCGTGGACCTTCAGCGCCATTTTGCTGTGCTTCACTTCCGGCTCTGCAGAAGCTTGGACTGTCGGGCGGAGCACCGGCAGGGAAGGCGTATCGCGCACCAGACCCGCCGCGCGCTCCATCCAGTAAATCCGGATCGCGAGTTGCACGCAGAAGGCCTCAAACTGCGCGACCTTATCCGGCTTCTCCATCGCTTCCTCCACGGAGCTTACCAGCGCGCGACGTTGTTCCGCGGCGGACACCGCATCGCTGATCAGCGGGCTCACGTAGATATCGGAGCGCTCCGGGGCACCCAGATAATAGTAAACAACCACCGCCGGCTTCCCCTCGGAGAAATGGCGTTCGACGATCTCCTCCTCACGCACTTCGGAAGGAATCTCCTGGTGCCCGTCAAAGAGGTAGACGAAGAGGTCGATCTCCGAGTCCCCCGAGTGATACTTGAGGAACTTTTCGCGGTCCTTGAAATCCTTCGCGCTGAGCAGACCCTGCGGATCCACGAGGAAATACTCCGGACGCGCACCGAAGTAATCTTCCAAATACTTCTCCGCGACCTCCGGCGAAGGCTTGGCGGCTTGTGCGATTTCCTCCGCGGTCGGCGGCGGCACCGCCGGGACTGGTTCTTCAGGAAGATCCTCGGTGAGCAACAGCAAACCCGGAACGAGTTCGCCCTTCTTCAGGGCCTTCAAGTCATCCGGTTCCCAGCTCGGCAGCGCCGGTCCGGCGGCCCCAAGGGCCAGCCCGGCGGAAAGCATCCACACGGCGAACTTCACCGGTTCACCTCCGTGTTCTCGCTGCTTTGTTTCGCCGCGGCATGATGCTTGTGCCCTTCGCGGATCCGGCGGGCGATCTCCCCGGTGCGCGGAGGGGGCGCCACCTTGCGCTCGAAGCGCTCGGGATCACGGCGAGCCTGCGCCACCTTCTTTTTGAGAACCTTCTCGAACTGCTCGATCATCCGCACCGTGCCTTCGGCATAGCGTCCTTCCAGCCAGTAGGCATGCGCACGGCTCAGGCACTGAAAGGTGTCTTCTTCTGTGAGGAAAGGATCGAGCAAATAGCCCCAGGTCACCGAGGCGGACTTCGAATCGGCATCGATCACCAGCAGGATCCCTGCTTCATTCGGCCGATCCACCGGCACGTCCTCAAAGGCCGCTCGGTTCAACAACCAGAATCCGAATTGGCGGAGGTTCCCGCCTTGGCCCGAACTCGTATAGACCGCAAAAAAGAGCTGCGGAAATTTTCTGCAGAAGCGATCGAGCGCCGCAGACACCTTCGCCCTCTCGCGACTCCGGATCAAACCCGCCACATCCGCCAAGCGACGCAACGAAACGTCCTCCGCTCCATACTTCGTGTCAGCCTCCGCAAGGCCGAATCCGCAATGCGGGCAGACGTTTGCCCCGCGATGGATCACTTGCACGCAGCGGGGGCATTTCATGGGGTGGCGAAACGTTACGGGAACGCGAATATTTCGTCAAAACGAAATATCACCAGGCCGCCGCGCAAATCTTCGATCCGGACGCACTGTCGTTCTCGATTTCGAAGAGGCTCTTCACCCATGCCACGAAAAAGCATCCCCAAGATAAGGCGGTGATATTTGATAGATCACATGACCGAGAACCCTCCTTTTCATCGCCCGTCTCATGACAAGCGCGTGGCAACTTTCATGCTGGCGTCTGTCGGAGTAGCGGCCCTCCTCCTCGGCTCCTGCAAGAAACCTCCGGACTCCTCCCAAAGCTCCCCCGCCACCTCCTCCGGAAAGGACCAGCAAGCCCGGCACGCGTCCACCCCTTCACCCCAAAAATCATCTTCCCGAATCGATTCGGAACTCTTGGCCCGGCTTCGCCAGAAACCGTCCACCGACGCAGAACGCGAGGCATTCCGATCAAGCATCGCCGCTCTCAATGACGAAGCCCTGAGCGCTCTTCTTGAGACCATCAATGCCACACGGAAATCTCCGCAGGATCAGGATCTGTTCATCGCCGCCATCACCGAACTCGCAAAGCGTGATCCGGAGAACGTGTTGTCCTGGTTCGACCCAACCAAGATGGAGCGACACGAACCCGGCTGGGCATTCGTCGCCGCCGAGCTAGGCAAAGCCCATCCGGAGATCCTCGAAAAATGGCTGCTAGGAGAGCTCTCCAAGGGATCGCCCGAAGTCCTCACCTCCTGCCTCCTCGGGGGAATCGAGATCTTGAAATCCGGACAGGGCATGGAGCGAGCCATCCAATTCCACGCCAAGCTTCCCAAGGGAAGCGTGGATGACTCGGAACTGGTCAATGCTCTCTTCATGGACTTCGACCGGGAGTCCCCGGCTGACGCCGAGAAGGCAGCAAGGCAGCTTTTCACCGGCGGACCCCTGAATCACGCCCTCTACAACATCGCCATGCAGGCCAGCAGGAAGGACCTCCTGGAAGGAATGGCCTGCGCCGGCAAGATCGCAGATACCTCCATGCGTAACAGGGTGCTCGCGATGCAGTTCCGCGATTGGTTCGATACGAAGCCGGATCTGGTCATGGAGCAACTCGGCAAGCTCGATGCCCAAAGCTTGGCCGGAGTCTTGAAAGGCGACCCGCAAGCCCCAGGCAGCGACGGACTAGTGGCAAAGCTAGGCAAGGCCGATGCCGACGGGCTCATCAAGATGATGAGCTCCCTCATGGTTTCGAGTTCCAATCGGGAAGTCTTTGAAAAGGCGGTGAACAGCATCTCGCACAACGCCCCAGGGAAGGCGCTCGACCTCATCGAAGGACTACCCGAGGGAGCCCTGAAGGGAACTCTCTACTCCAGCTATTTCATTAGGATCGCCGCCGCGAATCCCGCCACCGCCTTGCAGACAGCCGCCAGCCTCGCCGCAGGAGAATCCCGATCGACTGCCTACATCACCATCGGGGGAGAAATCGGCGGACGAGGGTTCGAGGAAACCCTGCGGATGACCCAAACCATACCGGAAGCCGACCGGCCCTATTTCCTTGGAGGCGCCATGCCCTACCTCGCCAACACCGATCCGAAGCGAGCACTCGAACTACTCAAGGATCCAAGCCTCCCGATCACCAAGGAGATCCGCCAAGACACCATCAGTCGTGTCGGCGGTCACTTCTACCAGAGCGATTCCGCTTCCGCACAACAATGGATGGCAAGCCTCCCCGCGGAAGACCAGCCATCCGCCATGGAAGGCATCGCGAACCAGATGGTCACCTCCGATGTCGAAGGCTTGGCCAAGATGCTCCGCTCGATCCCGAGGAATGAAGCATGGGCGAATGGCGTCCGGGTTCTGATGGAGGACCTGAAAAGCTCTGACCCGGAAATGGCGAAGCAATGGCAGGAAACCCTTTCCGATGCAGGCTTCGGCAAATAGCCAAGACATCCTGCCCCTGCTTCTCCTTGCGGGTTTTCCCCCGCATCTGCGATCCCCGCGACATCCCCCTTGTCGCGGGTGGCCCTTCCCCGCTATTCACCCGTCGTGGCCATTGATACCGCCTTCATTGCCAAGGTCGACTCTCCTCGCTTCTGCGAGCGTCTCTTCGAGGTCCTTCCGGACGTCATGTTCTGCCTGAAGGACACGAACCGCTGCTACCGCGCCGTGAACCAAGCCTTCGTGGAACGTTGCGGCCTCAAGGACACCCGCCGCCTGATCGGCCGCCACGCCGAGGAATTCTTCCCCGCAGCCCTCGCCGAGACCTACCGCGAGCAGGACGAATACGTGCTGGGCACCGGCACCGAGATCGTGGACCAACTCGAGCTTTCCCTGAACCGCGATGGCTCGCAGGGCTGGTACCTCGCTACCAAGGTCCCGCTCCACGACCGCACGGGGAAAATCATCGGCCTCGCTTCCGTATCCCGCGACCTCCGCGCCCCGCGTGAGGGCGATGCAGAGCTCGCTGGCATCGCGAAGGTGGTGGAGTACGTGCGCGATCACCTCGACGAGCCGCTCCGCGCTGCCGAACTGGCCGCCATCGCCGGACTTTCTCCGACCCAGTTGGAGCGCCGGATGCACCGCGTCTTCCAGCTCAGCACCACCCAGTTTGTCCGGAAAAACCGCATCGAGAACGCCGCCCGCCTGCTCCGGGACACCCCGATGGCGATCGCGGACGTCGCCTTGGAGTGCGGCTACGGCGATCAAACAGCACTCACCCGCCAGTTCCGCAGCATGGTCGGCATGCCCCCGGCCGCCTACCGCGACCACGTCCGGAAGAAGGCCATTCCATGAGCATGGACTCCGCGCGGCGTATCGCTCTATTCGGTGGCACCTTCGATCCCATCCACGAAGGCCATCTTGAAATCGCGCAACGGGCCAAGGACGCACTCGCGCTGGATGAAGTTCGCTTCCTGCCCTGCCATACCTCGCCCCACAAGCTCGGGGTCCTGAGTGCCCCGCCGGAAGACCGGCTGGAAATGGTCCGCCTTGCCATCGCGGACCTTCCTTGGGCGGTTGCGGACGATCATGATCTCACCTGCCCGCAGCCCGCCTACTCCTTCCTCACCGCGGAGGAAATGGCGCGGCGCTACCCCGGATCCCGTCTTTTCTGGCTGATGGGTGCGGACCAATGGCGGGCGCTGCCCCGCTGGAAGGAACCGGAACGCCTTGCCAAAGCGGTAGAATTCATCGTTTTCGCGCGGGACGGTCGTCCGGAGGCCCACCTTGGTTGGCGCATGCATTTCGTCCCCGGGACCCATCCGGCTTCCGCCACCGCCCTCCGCGGGATGATTGCCGGGGGGAAAGCCCCCCTCTGGCTACCTCCCGCGGTGGCAGACTACATCGCCCGCAAGGGCTTGTACAAACCCTGAACCGTGGCTTGCAGGACCACGGAGGAAACCCTAGCTTCCACGGCAATTCCCCTGTCATGAAGCCTATCTGCCGCACGCTCCTTATCTGCCTTCTGCCTATTTCCGCCTTGGTTGCCCAAGAGCCTGCGGCACCGGCAACGGCGCCCGCCGAGAAGCAGCTTTCCTATCAGATCGAATTTTCCAATCTGCCGGAGGAAAAGCGAAAGGAATATGCGGTAAAGCTCGCCGAAGGACAGCGCCTCTACACGGAGCAGCGTATTTTCGAGAGCTTGGAGAAGGCCGGGGAAGCCAAGGCGATTTTCGAAAACGATCCTCAACTCCTGACCCTGATCGGGGCCTGCCAAGTCGAGTTCCGGAATTTCGACAAGGCGATGGAGAACTTCAAGAAGGCCGACGAACTGGCACCAGGCATGTCCGCCGTCCTCTTCAACATCGCCGAACTGAATTTCGTTACCAAGGACTGGAAGCAAGCCGAGATCAATTTGCAGAAGGTCTCCGACCTGACTGCAGCAAGCACGGACCGCGGCGATATCCAGCTGTCGCGTCTGGTTGAGTTCAAGCTTCTGCTCACCAAGCTCAAGCTGGGCAAGAAGGAGGAGGCTCTGAAGCTGGCTGCGAAATACGACTTCCTCGACGACTCCCCTTTTCCTTACTACGCGCAAGCCGCGATCAGCTTCTCCGAAGGCCGCGATCTCGATGCCGAAGCTTCGATCGCACGTGCAGCCCGCATCTTCCAGAAGCCGCTGGTCGTCGCTCCTTGGCAGGACACGATGGTAGAGTTCGGCTACATCAAGGGCTTCTTCGGCGGCGACCAAGCCGAAGCGAAGTAAACCCGGCCCGAGCCGTCACGGGGCCGCCGGGATGGGACCTCCATCAAAAGGAGTGAAGTCCACCCTTTCGAGCCTTACGCCGTAGAGCCGGGCGATCTCCGGGGCGTCGGAGCTATGATAGACGTCACGGTAGTAAATCTCCCGGATGCCATAGGCGCAGAGGGTCTGCATGCAGGCCGTACAGGGCATCGTGGTCGTGGCGACCAGTTTGGCCTCTCCACGGCGGAAAAGGCTGCAGAGGTTCACCTCCGCGTGGAGCATGAATTTCTGGCGCGCCTCCCGGTCATCCCAAAAGCCTTCCGGCGCGTTGAAGCCCGGTGCGAGGCCGTTGTAGGCCGTGCCGATGACCCGGTTGTCAAAATCGAGCGCGGCGGCACCCACCTTCCGGTAAGGGTCTTCCGAGCGCATGCTCGCCACATGCGCGAGCGCCATCGCGTATTCAGGAATCGAAAGCCGGGACATGCGGCTCACTGAATCGCCCGCTCCGGACCGAGTCAACGTTTGGCCGCGGCAATGCCTAGGGCTTCGCGCATCAGGCGCCGGGAGTCGGCCCACTCCGGATTGGAATCCTCCCCGGCAGCCACCAGAATCTGGTTCAGGCGCGAGTCATCAATACCCTCGCCACGCAGCCACATTCCGAAAGCCGCGACCAGAGCCGCCTGCTTCAACGAGGAATCCTTCGACTCCATGGCCGGAAAGCGCTTGCTGCGCCCGCCGGACGCCACCACCAGATCTCCCGCGTCACCAGCGGCAGAGGCCAGTTCGATCAGGACGAGGGTCCGCTGCCCGGGCGGCAGGATCGAAGCGCTCTTTCCTTCGGAACCGGTGGAGGCAAGCACCCGCACCCCCCCGTCCCGCGAGTTTGGTGCGGGGCTGAAAGACCAGGTCACCTCCTTGGAGTCCGGAGATTCATTCGCGATCTGGACTCCGACCAACCGCCCCGGCCCCGACCAAAGCGAGGCCATGGAAACACAGGCGACACGCAGACCTGCGAACTCTCGGGTCTCCTCCGCCGCGGGCAGAGGGAACGCATTCGCCAGCTCCTCGATACGCACGGCATCCCTCGGCGGCAGCTCGTTCTTCTCGCGGATCCAGCCGCGCACCCAATCGTAACTGGAACGGCCCACTAGCAAGGGGAGCTCGATCTCCGCCGCTTGTTGGAGAGGCTGCAAGGGCGAGGTCGTCGGCAGCTTCGAAACTTCAGGAAGAGGCTGGCTCGCCAGATCCGCAGGAACCGCCGGACCTCCGGGAATCGAGCGGGCCAAGGGATGACTACCCGCATTCGGGCTGGTCTTCGCCGGCAGGATCCGGGGACCCGGGAATGGGGCCAGGGAGTTCTCCCCGCCCTCAGCTGGAGACGTCTGGGACAGGCCGGAAGCCGGACGATCCACATCGTAACGGGAGGCGACAAAGATCCCTGCCGCGACGACGGCGGCAGCGGCCGCAATGGCCGGCCACGCGCGGTGCTTCTTCTTGCTCACCGGAAACTCGACCACATTGGCCGCCGGAGCCCTGCCTGCACGACGCACGGCCTCCCGCTGATCCGGGCGCAATGCCGAGGCGGCAAGGGCGCTGGAAAGGAAATCCCCCACCCCGCGCAATTCCGCGGCGGCAGCTTGCAAGGCCGGATCCCCGGCGACGGCACGCTCCACCTCCTGCGCCTCGGAGGCGGGAAGTTCGCCGAGCACCCAGGCACTCAATCGTGGATCGTCAGGTTCAAGTTTCATGGTTGAGGAGAGGAGGAATCGAGAAGATCGGAGGGAAGAAGTTCACGCAGCCGTTTCAGGCCGGTATGAATGAGGAAACCCACATTGCCGCTGCTCAGGCCGGTGGCATCGCAGATTTCCTGATAACTGTAGCCATCGCGAAATTTCATCAGGATGACCGTCTGCTGGTTTTCGGGCAGCCTTCCCAGATAACGCATCACCTGGGTCAGCCTTTCGGCCTGATCGAGGGTCTGGTCCGGTCCGGGAGCTTCACTTTCGCGGGAGAGAAGTTGTTGTTCGTCGATGACGGTAAGCCGGGACTCCTTGCGCAGGACATCCAGCGCGCGGTTCCGGCAGACGGTGAAAAGCCAGGTCTTCAGGCCATCCCGCACTTTGGCCACATCCTGCTGGCACAGCCGGATGAAGGTGTCCTGCACGATGTCCCGTGCACGCTCCAGATCATGGACGAAACCATAAGCGTAGCCGACGAGCGGGGACTCGTACTCCGCGAGCGCCCTTTCGACGAATTGTTCCCTGGTCTCCAACATGTCCGGCTGACTCGGCACCGTTCTTGTCAAAGGAACGGGCGGCTCCGGAAAATCTTGGGGGAAAGTCGGATCCATCCCCGGAAACGGACGAAAAGTGGCAAACCTTAACGCACGAAGAAGCTGAGATGCTCCAGCTCCAGCGCCAAGTCCACATTGTTCACCACCACTTCCTCCGGCACCTCCAGCACCACCGGGGAGAAATTCAGGATGCCTTGGATCCCCGCCGCGACCAAGCGGTTCGCCACCGCTTGGGCAAATCCCGCCGGCACGCAAAGAATGGCGAGCTTCACGTTCTCCACCTTCACGAACTCGTCGATCTCCTTGTCCGACTTCACCGGAATATTCACCCCGCGGCGGACAGCGGCTTCAGGGTCGGCATCGAAGGCACAGACCACCTCGAAACCTTCCTTCTGGAAGCCTTGGTAATGAAGGAGTGCCGAGCCAAGATTACCTGCACCCACCAGAACCACCGGCTGCAGGCGTTCGCGCCCCAACACGTCCCGGATCATCGAGCCCAGCATCTCCACCGGATAGCCCAGCCCGCGGGTGCCGAATTGACCGAAATAGGCCAGATCCTTGCGGAGCTGGGCCGGTTTCACCCCGGCGGCCTTCGCCAAAGCGGTAGAACTCACCGTTTCCTGGCCATTGTCCTGCAGACGCTGGAGGCAACGGTGGTAGATCGAGAGGCGGTAAATGGCCTTTTTGGGGATATCGATCTTTTCCACTGGGCGGCGGCAGGAAACGCGGGGAATGCGCCGGGGTCAAGCCCGGGTGATCGCAGGAGCAGGAACCTCAGCGAGGGAACTCACAGCTTCTCCGGCTGCTGCAGCAACTGCGCCACCCGGTTCAGCAACATCCCTGCTCCGCCGCCATCGACCACGCGATGATCGAAGGTCACCACCAGCTCCGCCTCGGTCATCGGGATGAAAGCTTCCACCTGGTCGCTCCATACCGGCTTCTTCACCCCGGCACCGAGGCCGAGGATGAGGGTCTCGTTCGGCAGCGGGATCGGCGTCCCGGAGGTGAGGCCGAAGGTGCCGAAGTTCGTGACCGTGGCGATGCCGCCCTTGAGATCACCCTCCGCCAGACGGCGGCGGCGCGCACGCTCCACCATCTCCGCGTATTCATTGGTGAGCTCGCCGAGTGACTTCTGGTCCACCTTGCGCAGCACGGGGACGACCACGCCGTCCTCCACCTGCACCGCAACACCGATGTCGAAGGCGCGCGGATGCACGACCTTCTGGCCCATCAGGAAGCCGGAACTCGCCGGATCTTCCACCAGCGCCAAGGCAAAGGCACGCAGCACGTAAAGCGTCAAGCCCGGCTTCGGCTCCTGGTTGCGGCGATGCTCCAACACGCGATCCAGGCGAACCGGCAAGCCGACGGTCGCCAGCGGACGAGTCCAACTGCGGCGCATCGCATCGGCTACTGCCAGGCGCATCGGCGAGGCATTGCTGCTCGGCCAAGTCTCGATGTAATCGATGAACTTCTCCAGATCCTCCACCGTCACGCGGCCACCGGCACCGGTGCCCACGATCGCGGAAATATCCGCCTCGCGCAGGCCCATCTCATCCATCCGGGCACGCATGCGCGGGGATATATAGTGAGCACCCATGGTTCCTGCCGGAACCGGCAGACCCTTCACGCTCGGCACCACGGCCGGAGCTTCCTCGTAGCTGTCATCATCCAGCGCGAAGTGCAGGTTCTTCTCCTGCTCCGGTGCGGCAGCAGCAGCCGTCCGGCGATCCGCGGCAGCTTCCAAGGTATCCACCCCGGTACGCGTGACTTCCTCATCGGTCACATCGAGCAAGCCGAGCAAGGTGCCGACGGAATAGGTTACCCCTTCCTTCGCGTGGATCTCCTTCACGATCCCGGAACACAGCGTGGTGACACCCATGGTCGCCTTGCTGGTCTCCACCTCGATCACTTCCTGGTCCACCTTCACCTCCGTGCCGGGCGCGATGTCGATGCGAACGACGGTCGCCTCGGCGATGGACTCGCCAAGCTGCGGCATGAGGATGGGAACGGTTGGCATGGGTCGGAAAAAATGAGCTAAGGACGGATCGCTAAACCTTAGTACTAGAAATTCAGTAGTTCGCGCAAGGCGATGCAAATGGACTCCGGAGTCGGGCGGTGGGCCGCCCAGAGCTTGGGATGATAAGGCACCGGCGTATCGCGGGAGTTCAGCCGCTTCGGCGGCGCGTCCAGCAGGTGGAAGCCATCGGCGCAAACCCGAGCGACCACTTCAGCCGTGACGCCGCCCCACGGGAACGCTTCACCCAGCGCCAGGAGACGGCCGGTGCGGGCCACGCTGGCCAGCACGGTATCGATATCCAGCGGCTTCACCGAGCGCAGGTCCACGACCTCGATCTCCCAGCTGCCTTCTTCCTTCAGGCGTTCCGCGGCACGCACGGCTTCGTGCACCATGGCGCTGTAGGTCACCACCGTGGCATGCTTGCCCGGCCGCGTGATGCGCGCCCTGCCGATGGGCAGGTTATCACCATTGATGCGGGGAGCCTTCAGCCAGCGGTAGAGGAACTTGTGCTCGCAATAGACCACCGGATCATCGAGCTCCACCGACTCGATCAGCATGTGATACGCATCGGAGACCGTCGCCGGAGTCACCACCACCAGGCCGGGATAGTGCGCGTAGAGCGCCTCCATGCTCTGGCTGTGGAACGGGCCGGAACCCGGTGTGCCACCGGAGGGCAGACGCACCGTGAGCGGCACCGGCACCCCGGTGCGGTAGAAGTGCGTCGCCGCCTGATTGACGATCTGGTTGAAGGCGATTGAGGAGAAATCCGCGAACTGCATCTCCACGATCGGGCGCATGCCTTCGATCGCCGCGCCGACTGCCATGCCGATCATCGCGTCCTCGCTGATCGGGGAATCCAGCACGCGTCCAGGGAAGGCCTCCGCGAGCCCCTTGGTCGCCTTGAAAGCCCCGCCGAATTTCGAAATATCCTGGCCGTAAAGGAAGACACGCGGGTCATCGCGCAGCAGCTTCTCCTGCGCATCCCGGATCGCATCCACGTAAGTCACGCTCATTCGTCAAAGTCCCCTTCCCGTTTGCGTCGAGCATGCATGCCAAACCTCATGCCAGGGATCTGGCACCGGTTCCTGCTGGGCCTGCGCCACCGCGGCCTGCACTTCATCGGCGAATTCGGTCTTCCAGCGCTCCACCTCCTCTGCGGAAGCGTAGCCATTTTCGACCATTTGAGCCTCTCCGACATCCAGGCAATCGCGTCCCAGATGTCCGGCCTTCAAAGTTTGCGGCACATAGCTGCCGTCATCGTGCTCGCCGTGGCCGGTCAGGCGTAGCAAGCGTGCGACCACCATCTGGGGTCCACCACCCTCGCGTGCCAGTTGCACGGCACGGCCGATGACCTTCGTGCAGGCCAGCATATCGGTGCCATCCACCGAGTGCCCGCCCACGCCATATCCCTTCGCGCGCTCCACCAGATCCTCGCAGGCATACTGGCGATCGGTCGGCGTGGAGTAGGCGAACTGGTTGTTCCCCACGATCACCACCATCGGCAAATTCTCGACCGCGGCCATATTCAGGCCCTCGTGGAAAGCTCCGGTGGAAGTCGCGCCATCGCCCACGCAGGTCGCGCCGACTACTCCCTGTAGTTCCCCTTTCAGGCGCCGCGCCACCAGCATCCCCGCGACCACGGAAACCTCCGCGCCCAGATGGCTGATCATCGCCGGCATGCCATCCAGCGGACGACCACGGTGGATATTCCCATCCCTGCCCTTCATCGGTCCGAGCACGGAGCCCAAGTAGGTACGGGTGCAATCGATCAGCGGCTCGCCGAAGGCGGTGCGCCCGGCTTGGTCCCGGATCAGCGCGGCGAAAATGTCACGGCCCTTGATCAGGGAGGCTCCCAGCGAAGCGCTCACCGCCTCTTGGCCTTTTCCAAGATAGACACCTCCGACGATCTTCCCCGCCTTGTAGAGACTGGAGAGCTTGTTCTCAAGGAGTCGGGACCGGAGCATCGCCCGGAAAACGTCGCGAATATATTCGCGATCCAATCCTGCGGCTGTTCTGGCGGCTTCCTCGGTCTCCGGCACGACAAGAGGCTAAACAAGCTGCATGAACGGGAGCAACCGCTTTCCCACGCCGGACGGGAAAGAAAAGGAAAGCCGTAATGTCCGGTTTTTCCCCTCCCTCTCTTTGCTTCAGGATTCCGGAGCCGGATGTTCCAGATTCAGCAGCCGGACCTGGTCCAACAGCGTGGCCAGCTTCTTCCCGGCCTCGGTGAGACCGTAGTCCACCCGAGCTGGCAGCCCCGGCTGCTCGCTGCGGGTCAACACGCCGAAGTCCACCAGCTTTCTCAGCCGCTCATTCAGGATCTTCGTCGAGATCCCCGGTATAAAGCGCTCGAGTTCCCCGGGCCGCGTGACCCCGCCCGCCACGGCTGCTACCACCGAGCTGCTCCACTTGCAGCCGATCACGTCCTCGAAGCGGTGATAATTTTTTCGATCCGCCAAGGGGATGAATTTCGGCTTTCCGGGAGGCATGGAGCCAAGAAAGGCCGAGCCTCCGAGGCCTGTCCAGAGGGAACCTTTTGGTACCCACCCCGCCAAAAAGTGCCCCATTTGGGAAAATCGGATCCGCGGCAGGATCGCGGCGTGCCGGGAAACACAAAGACCCGGCGGAACCAACACAACACGAAATCGACCATGAAAACGACCGCTACCTTCTACCACGCCGGATGCCCTGTCTGTGTGGAAGCCGAACAAAGCGTGGCCCAAGCCCTCGACCCGCAACGCTACAACGTGGAAATCGTCCACCTCGGCGACCAAGCGGGCCGCGTCGCCGAAGCCAAGGCCGCCGGCGTAAAGTCCGTCCCGGCCATTGTCATGAACGGCCAGACTTTCCACATCAACTTCGGTGCCGCCATCGAAGCGCTGGGCTGAAATCCCGCCCGACAGGTCCCGCTCTCATTTCACCATGATAGGCGGGACCTGACCGGACCCCGGCTTTTCGAATGGCGGCTTGGGCGAGGAGGGGTTTCGATCAGCCCCAAGCACATGCCGAAATCCAATGCTGCCGCCCGCGTCCGCGCCGAAGTCATCCGCGTGATCGGACTGATTCCGAAAGGCCGCTTCACGACCTACGGCTCGATCGCGATGCATCTGGACGTCACGCCCCGCCAGGTGGCCAGCGTGCTCAGCCATCTCGATCCCAAGGAATCGAAGGCGCTTCCTTGGCACCGTGTCGTCGCGGCGGAAGGACGCGTCAGCCGCGGCATGCCGGAGGAACTCGCGAAAAAACAGAGCGCCCGCCTGAAGAAAGAAGGCATGAAGACCGACGCGAAAGGCTTCATCCTCAATGCGGACGAGCACTTTCACGTCGTCGGCCTTCGCCGTGAAATCGAGTGGGACCGCGAATAGCGGCCTCTCCTCCCCTTACTTCTTCGGAGTCGCCGCCTTCGCCCACTTGGCGAATTCGTCGGGAGTGATCCCGTTGTGATAGCCACCCTTCGCCAGCTGCTTGCCCGAACTATCGGTCAGAAAATAGGTGGGGAAGCCGCTCACTCCATACTCCTTCTGCAGCTTCTCGTCCTTCTTGCTGCTCGCCGCGCCCCCAGGGCCAAAGTCGAGCATCAACAGCACCAGATTCTGGTCAGCGAAGGATTTGAACTCGGATTTGGAGAACACCTCATCCTCCAGCTTGATGCAGTACGGACACCAGCTGGTACCGGTAAAGAGCACGAGGATCGGCAGGCCGGTCTCCTTGGACTGCTCTTGGGCCTTGTCCATCTTGCTCAGCCATTTCGCCTTCCGGTCCGCAGCGACAGTCGGCGCTGCCTCCTCGGTCGCGGCCTCCGGCTTGCTTGTCTGGCTCTTGAGAAATTCCTGATCAGGGAATGAAAGCTTCGATTGGGCGAAGGTCGTGACCTTGCCGCTGCGCAGCCTGAGCGTGACATTGTCACCCTCCGCTTTCACCAGTTCGGCTTCGATCTTGGCACCCTCGGTATTCACCCAGGTGCGATACTCGGCATGCAGCGGGAGCGTCAGGCAGGAGGCAGCGAGGAGCAGGCAGGAAATTGACTTTTTCACGGTGGTTCGCGGTTGGCGGTTACTTTCCGGCAAGGAAACGGAAGGGAAGTTCAGCAGGAGAAAACGGATAGCACGCGGAACGCATTCGTCCTGCTATAAAAAGCGCGGCCCATTCGAAGCATATTCCCCCGCTGGATGCAACGGCGGGCATGCCCCCGAACCTTGGGAATCGATTCCATGGCGGCCGCTTCGCACCGCCCCCTCCCCGCTTCGCCTTTCCACCAGCCCCATGCGCCATTCCGCATTGCCGATCAGGGCCGGGGCGCTCATAACCCCGCCGCATTTCCAGAACCTACCTTGATGAAACCGACTCTACTCGTTCTCGCCGCAGGCATGGGCTCCCGATACGGCGGCCTCAAGCAGATGGACCCGATGGGCCCCAATGGGGAGACCGTGCTGGATTACTCCGTCTTTGACGCGATCCGCGCCGGCTTCGGCAAGGTCGTCTTCATCATCCGCGAGGACTTCGCCGATGCCTTCAAGAACAGCGTCGGAGCCCGCTTCGCCGGCAAGATCGAGGTGGATTACGCCTTCCAGAAGCTGGAAGACCTCCCGGAAGGTTTCAGCGTGCCGGAAGGACGCACCAAGCCTTGGGGCACCGCCCACGCCGTGCGCGCCGCCCGCCACGTGGTGGACGGCCCCTTCGCCGTGATCAATGCCGACGACTTCTATGGTGCCGATGCCTATCAATCGATCGCCCGCTGGTTCGCTGCCGGTTCCGCGGATGCATCGAAGGACCACTACTCGATGGTCGGCTATCCGCTGCGCAATACCCTCTCCCAGCACGGCTCCGTGAACCGCGGCATCTGTAAGACCGATGCGAACGGCCTGCTGACCGACGTCGAGGAAGTGGTGGACATCGCCCGGGATGCCGATGGCGTCTGCCGCGGCACCGCCCTCGATGGCTCCCGCCGCGAAATCGAGGACACCTCGCCGGTCTCCATGAACTTCTGGGGTTTCACCCGCAGCTTCTTCGATCAGATCGAGGAGCACTTCACCGCCTTCCTCACCGAAAAGGGCGGCGAGCAGAAGTCCGAGTGCTACATCCCCACCGTGGTCGATGACCTCATCCGCCGCGAGAAAGCCGATTGCCTGGTGCTCGACACCACCTCTTCCTGGTTCGGAGTCACCTATCCGGATGACAAGCCGCACGTGGTCGCTTCCATCGCCAAGCTCATCGAAGCCGGCGAGTATCCCAGCCCATTGGGCTGAGACGATAAGATCTTCCATCAACTGCCTTTCAAGAGGGGACCTCAGGGTCCCCTCTTCCGTTTCCAGAGCTTCTCCAGGCTCAGGAAAGTGGTCAGCACGGCCGCCAGCCCCGCACAAGGCCATAGCAACCACCGGTCAAGCGGCCTTCGCCCTGTCCCAACCAAGGGAATCTTCTCCCAGATGATCTCCCCCTGCCCGGGCACACCGAGTTCCTTCACGATTTTTCCGTCCGGGGAAACGATCCGCGAGAAGCCCGAGCTCGCGAGACGGAAGAGAGGCACCCCATATTCCGCCGCCCGCACCGCCGCCAGTTGCGCACTCAGCTTGTGCGCGTGCGGCCCCCAGCTCATCACGTCCATCGCGGGCACGATGAGCAACTCGGCATCGCGGGTAATCAAGCGGTCCATCACCCGCGCGTAATTCATGTCGTAGCAGATCGCGATCCCGACCTTTCCTGCCGGACTATCCCACAGACGCTGGTGCCGTGCAGGCAGCCCGTCGTTCATAAATTGGATCGGCACTGACTTCACTTGCTTCAGGGCGATCTCTCCATCGGGACCGACCAGGAAAGCCGTGTTATAAACCCGCTCCTCCGTGTGCTCGGCGACTTGCCGGTCCATCCCGCCCACCAGCACATGCATCTTGTTCCGTCGGCACCATTCCTTCAGCTCCCTCGGCGGATCTCCCAAATACGTATACTCGCTCAGGACGATGAGCTGGGATTCCGGAGCCCGCTTCAGAGCCTCATCCAGGCTTTCGATCACCTGTTCCGGCAGCGGCTCCTCCCATTGCACGCCCGCCACCGAGATCATCTTCGACGCATCTTTTCCCGGGTTCGCCGCAGGCAGCCCGATCAGGACGGCGGGTAGAAACGCCGGCAGCACCCATTTGATCGGCCCTCGCGCAGGGTCGGCCGCCCACGCGGCCGCGTAGACGAGTGCCGCACCGGTCCCGTAGACTCCCAGCCAGTGAAAGCTTCCCGCCCACCATGCCGGCGGCAGCACGAAGCCGGGCGTGAGCCAGGCGAATTTCAATGGCCAGACCTCGCAGCGAATGAATTCCAAGCCCATCCACAGGAAGGGTGCCGCCGCCATCCCCCACTGCCGCCCGAAGCGTCGCTCCACCTGCTTGCCCAGCGCCACGAAGATTCCAAACCAGATCGCCAGCAGAAACCATAGCGCCACGGCGAAGACGGAGAAGATCTTCGCGAAAAACAGCAGTTGCGGGCCCATGATCCCCACCCCCACCAGCAGCCCCCCGTAAAAGGCCCGGCGCACCGTGGTGGCCCGGCGCAAGCGGAGCAGGAAAACCAGCGAAAGCAGGACGAGCCAGCCCGACGCCATCGGAAAAGCCATGGCCGCATGGAAGAGCGCGACGGATAGCAGGACTTCCGCTGTCCACTGGCGCCAGCTGCTGCCCTGCCCCCGCTCTACCGCGTCCAATTCTTGTGCGGCGATCTCTCCTTGCCCGGTCATGAGCCCCTTTTTGCAAAACTTCCTGTTTCCGCCAAGACCTTGATGTTTCGGAAAGATCAGCGCGTGAAAGGGTTCCGATTTTTCGATTCTCAAAGGCCATCCCGGCAGGCAAGCTCCGCGCCCATGACCCTGCCGCGCCTTTTCGCCATCGCCGCGCTCGCCCTGAGCCCCGGCCTCACCGCCCACGCCAGCGGGAAAAAAGGCGAAGCCACCACCGTGTCCTTCCACCTTCAGGCGGACGACACGGACAACCCGAAGCTCATCTTCCCGCAGGCCACGGCCGGCAAGCAGATCTTCTACCGCCGTGCACCGGACGTGAATTTCAAGGACATCGCCGCCTTCAGTCCCTTCCCGTCCCAAGACGGGGAAGGAATGGGAATGGTGGTCCAGTTGAAGCCGCACGCCCGGACCCGCCTCGCAGCCCTTACCAACGGCGCGGTGAACCGCTGGATGCTCGCCATGATGAATGGCCGCATCGTGGATGCGGTGATCGTCGACAAGGAAATCAGCGACGGCCATCTGGTGATCTGGAAAGGCATCGGCGCCGCGGAGATCGACTCTCTTGACCAAAAGCTCCCGCGCATCGGGGAAGAAAAGCCCCGCAAGAAAAAGTAATCCAGACATGCTTCGCCCGCTCGCTCTCGCTGCCGCCCTTCTTGCCCCCCTCGTTTCCTCCGCTCTGGAGCTCCAGCTCCCGACGGAGAACCACCATCTTTTCTCCAACGAACCGGAGAAATTCTACATGTATGTGGATCGCACCTTCGAGGGCGAGACCACCAAGCCTTGGGAAGGTGGCAGCTTCGGCTTCGTGCGGACGCCGATCCGGCTCGGTCAGGATGTGGTTCTGACCAAGTTCCACGAGGGCATCGACATCGCACCGATCAAGCGGGACAAGGCCGGCAACCCCCTCGACCTGGTGATGGCCATCACCGATGGCACCGTGGTTCATACCAGCCCGGTCGCCGGACGCTCGAACTATGGCAAGTACGTCGTGGTGGAGCACAAGCTCGAGGACGGCACCTTTTATAGCGTCTACGCCCACCTCGCGGAAATCACCGTGCAGCCGGGAAACCCGGTGAAGCCCGGTTCCGTGCTGGGCCGCATGGGATATACCGGCGCCGGCATCGACCGCACCCGCGCCCACGTCCATTTGGAAATGTGCCTGCTGATGAGCACGCACTACGAAGGCTGGCATCACACCTACTCCGGCGGCACGAATTTCCACGGGAACTTCAATGGGATGAACCTCGCCGGCATGGACGTGGCGACCCTCTTCCTGGAGCACAAGAAGAACCCGCAGCTCCGTGTGCAGGACTTCGTGATGGCCTGTCCCGCTTATTTCAAGGTCACCGTACCGCGGAAGGAGAGCTGGGACTTCGCCGAGCGCCACAAGTGGATGGTGAAGGGCGATATTTCCGCTCCCTCGCCTTCCTGGGAAATCTCATTCACCGCCACCGGCCTCGCCGTGGGCATCACTCCGAGCCCGCGCGAGGTGACCGAGCCGACCGTGACCGCAGTGCGCAGTTCGCGGGTCTCCCATCGCCTCCTTACCCGTGGCCTGATTGACGGCAAGGCGGGCGGCAATGCCACGCTGACCCGCTCTGGAAAACAATTGATCGCCTTGCTCACGGATTCCTTCCCGACCACGCCTCCGGCTGCGGCTCCGAAGCATTGAGCATCACGGCGGCGGATTTCCGCTTGGCACTCCGGAGGCAGCAGGGCTGACTTCGCGGCGACATGGACAGCATCCTCGCCCGCATCGAATCCCTCGGCCACAAGCTCCCAGACGTTCCCGTGCCCGTGGCGGCCTACGTGAACTGCGTGCGGAGTGGCAATCTGCTCTTCCTTTCCGGTGGCCTCCCGATCGATGGGGATCGCAAGGTGATCGGCAAGGTGCCTGCCGATGTCTCCATCGAGGAAGCCCAGGAGGGTGCCCGTATCATCATCCTGAACCGCCTTGCTGTGGTGAAGCAAGAGATCGGCTCGCTCGACAAGGTGAAGCAGATCGTCGCCCTGAATGGCTTCGTGAACTCCACTCCGGACTTTTACGGTCATCCGCAGGTCGTGAATGGAGCCAGCGAACTCCTGATCGAAATCTTCGGCGACAAGGGCAAGCACTCCCGCACCGCTCTCGGTGCCGCGGCCCTGCCGCTGAATGTCGCGGTCGAGATCAATTTGATTGTCGAGGTCGAGTAACTCGGCGGCCAGCGGCCAAGGATCGGGGACAATATTCCGTAATCAATATTCAGTCCCCAATCCCATGCTCTTCGATTCCCACAATCACCTCCAGCGCTTCCGGGATCCGGCACGGATCATCGCGGAGATGCGGGCGGTGGGTATCGGCGGCTGTGTAGTAAATGGGACCTCGGAAGAGGACTGGGAAGCCGTCGCCCATTTGGCGGAGGGCTTTCAGGATTTCGTGCGTCCTGCCTTTGGACTACACCCTTGGCATGCGCACCAGCGCACGGAGGGATGGCTACAGCGCTTGGAGGATTTTCTGGACCGCTTTCCGAACGCCTCCATCGGTGAATGCGGCTTGGACGGCTGGGTTGCCGGCCCGTCTCTGGAAATCCAGCGCGAGGTCTTTCTTCCGCAACTTGCCCTCGCCCGCGATCGGAAAATGCCGCTCACCATCCACGCCCTGAAGGCATGGGAGCCTTTGTTCGAAGCCTTCGAGGAAGAGGCCCCGCCGGAAAAATTCCTGATGCATTCCTTCGGTGGCTCCCCGGAACTCGTGAAGCGCCTCGCGCCGATGGGCGCTTGGTTTTCCTTCTCCGGATACTTCCTCCAGCCGCGGAAGTCGAAGGTAGTCGAGTCCTTCAAAGTCGTCCCGCGTGACCGCCTGCTAATCGAGACCGACGCACCCGACATGATGCCCCCCGCGGAGTTCGTAACCCACGAACTCAAGGGCCTGAATCACCCAGCAAACCTTGCACGGATTGGGGAAGGCCTCGCCGAACGACTTGGCCTGAGCACCGGCGAGCTCGCCGAAGAGACTGCCGGAAATCACCTGCAGTTCTTCGGCTTCTAGTGCCTTTGCACGTAGTTCCGCCTTGAAGGCGGGCCCAACCCGTCTCGCGACGTCTCCGTCTCCCACGACCAACCTTCAGGTCCGTTCGCAAGCCCTACCCGGCGGGGACCACTGGCAGTAATTCCAGCGCGACCACCGCTCTGGCAAACTCGGTCCATGTCAGATCTTCCTGTCACGCTCCCGGCCTCCATTTTCCCGTCTCCACTCGAGAAGGATCGCCTGTTATTTTCCCTGTTATAACAGGCGGAACAGGCACCCTCCGGCCACCCTGAGAGCGTCTTGAAAATGTAGCCCTACCCGCCCTCACGGAGCGTCGCCTTCGTTTGTTCCAAAACGTCCGACTCTCCCTTCCAACCCATTTCCCGAATCCGTCCCACCACCTCTCCCCAGCCCGGGAAAACAATCTTCTCCTTCGCAATCTGCTCCTCGTCCGGTGGAAACTCGTCCATCGGCAGCACCTCTCGCGAAAGATGAAAGCAAGCCCAAGCCCGCCAGGATCGCACTTCCTTCCGCTCCCCGCTGACCCGCGTCGCCAGATGCTGGAAGTGCCGCACCGGGTTCCCGAGGAACCGCCCCTCCGGCCGGTTCTCCAGAAACCACACCAGCACCGCATAGGGCGGCGGGTACCTCGCCAGCACCTCTTCATCCCCGCTCATGTCAGCCATGAAGGCCTTGTTAAGCTGCAGGATCGCCTGTGCCGGCTTCCCCTCCCGCCAGAGCGATTGCGCATAGCAAATGGCGGCAAGGTAGAATCGGGCACACTTGGCAGGCGCATGCACCCGGGTAATCATATGCCCGTGGGCATGGCTCACCTCCGGCAAGAGCGGACACGGCGGCAGCACGAAGGTCGCACAAACCGGTGACTTTTTATCGGCACTTTCCTGCGACATCGTTCCAGAGCACTTCCAGAAGCCTGAGGGGCGGAAGCTGTCCAATCAATTGAAAGCAAAGCGCCTCGCGCCACGTTTCCGATTTTCATCGACCATTGTGTTCGCTAGCATCACGAAATAATTTCTAAAATGCATTTTTCTCCAGAGCTTTCTCGCTTTTCAGCGGCTGCCCTCGGGTCATGCCTCCTTCTGGCAGCCTGTGAACGGCGCGAATCTGGCGCAGCAGCGTCCACGCCTGCCGCGGCGGTGGCCGATGCCGCCGCAGAGAAAAAGACCGAGCCTGCTCCCCTTCCCCAGCCGAAGCCCACGCTACCGGAAACCATTTCCTTCAACGAGCACGTCCAACCGGTGCTCTCGGAGTATTGCTACCACTGCCACGGCCCGGACTCGGGAACGCGCGAGCCAAAGTCCGCGCCACTCCGGCTCGATATCGAGAAAGAAGCCTTCGCTATCCGGGAGGACGGCAAGCCGGTCATCGTGAAGGGCAAGCCGGGCGAGTCCCGCTTGGTGCAGCTCATCCACGAGCAGGATCCCGAAAAGATCATGCCGCCGCCGATTTCCCACAAGACCTTGGCGCCGGAGCAGATCGCTCTCTTGGAAAAATGGATCGAGCAGGGAGCCCCCTACGAAGCTCACTGGTCCTTCATTCCCGTAAAGCGCCCTGAAGCCCCGGCAGCCGGTAAGGACTGGGCCCAGAACCCCATCGACAACTTCATCGCCGCCAAGCTGAAGGACAACGGTCTGACCCCGAATCCTCCGGAGGACCCCGCGCGTCTTTATCGCCGTCTCCATTTCGATCTCACCGGCCTGCCACCTTCACCGGAAGAAACGGAAGCTTTCGTCAAGGAAGCCGCTGTGAATCGCAAGGGCGCGGTCGAACTCGCCGCCGACAAGCTGCTTGCCACCACCGCCAGCGCCGAGCACTACGCCCGCTACTGGCTGGATGCCGCGCGTTATGCCGACACGCACGGCATCCACATCGACAACTACCGCGCGATCTGGCCTTACCGCGACTGGGTGGTCCGCGCCTTCCAGGCAAACATGCCATGGGACCAATTCACCACCGAGCAGATCGCGGGTGACATGCTTCCGGACCGCACCTTGGATCAGCAGGTCGCCACCGGCTTCAGCCGTTGTCTCGCGACCACAGGCGAGGGCGGCGCGATCGCCGAGGAGTATGATGCGATCTACGCGAAGGATCGCGCGGAAACCGTCTCCGCTGTCTGGCTCGGCCTGACCACGGGCTGTGCCGCCTGCCACGATCACAAGTTCGATCCGGTTTCTACGAAGGAGTTCTACTCGCTCACGGCCTTCTTCCGGAATACGCCAATGTCCGCGCTGGATGGCAACAATGCCGAGCATCCACCGAATGTCTTCGTGCCGCTGATGGAAGATCGCGAACGCTGGACTTCGGTAACCACCGAAATCGCCCAGGCAAACCAGCAAATCGCCAGCCGCCGCGACGCCGCCCGACCGGAGTTCGAGGCCTGGGTGTCGAACGCAAGCATCGCACCCGCTCCTGAGATCGATTCGACGCTGGTGCTGCACTTGCCGCTCACCGAGCCGGAAGGTCCACTGCGTGGCTTGGTGGACGGCGAGTCGCGCGAGTGGCCTGCCAACCTTTCCCGCATCGATGCCCCCTTGGGCAAGGCCCCCGTCGTGAGCGATGGTCCGGTGGACCTCGGGGATCTCGGCAACTTCAAGCGTGAGGATCGCATCACCTACGGTGGCTTCATCCGGGTGGAGGGCACACCTACCGGCGCGGTCGTCGCGCGCATGAATCCGGCCCAGTCGTTCCGTGGCTGGGATCTTTATCTCCAAGGCGGCCAGCCCGCGGCCCACGTCATCGACACCTGGGACAATTCCGCCAACAAGATCGTGGCACCGGCACCCTTGCCTTCCGGCGAATGGCATCACGTGATGGTGACCTTCGACGGCACGACCCCGGGCCAGCAGGCCAGCGCCATCTATATCGATGGCAAGCGCCAGAACGCCGCCCCCTATCCGAACACCGTCGGCGGCACCATCGAGACCGATGTTCCCTTGCGTCTGGGCGCGCGTCACAATGACGACTCGAAGTTGAACGGAAAGGTGGCCCTCCAGGATTTCCGCTTCTACCGCCGGCTGCTCTCCGACCAGGAAATCGGCACACTGGCCCAGAATGCGATGCTCCAGCACATCGCTTCGATCCCTGCCGAGCAGCGCACCAAGGAGCAGGTCGACTCGCTCTTCAATTACTACCTCGTCAATGTCGACGCACCCACCCGGGATCTACAGGCCAAGCTCGAAGGTCTGAAGTCCGAGCAATCCACGCTCCGCAGCCGCGGTTCCGTCTCGTTGGTGATGGAGGAGAAGAAGGATGAGCCCTTCGCCCACGTGCTGACGCGCGGGGTTTACTCGGACAAGGGCGAGCGGGTCACGCCCACGACGCCCGCCGTGCTTCCGCCGATGGCCGCGGACTCCCCCAAGAACCGCCTGGGGCTTGCCCGCTGGCTTAACGATCCGGCGAATCCCCTGCCCGCTCGAGTGACGATGAACCGGACATGGTACTATCTCTTCGGCACCGGCATCGTGGAGACCAATGATGACTTCGGCATCATGGGCGCACGCCCCAGCCATCCCAAGCTGTTGGATTGGCTGGCCGCCGAATTCGTGGATTCCAAATGGGACTATCGCCACATGCTGAAGCTCATCGTCACTTCCGCCGCCTATCAGCAATCCGGCGTCGTTTCTCCCGAGAAGCTTGAGAAGGATCCGTCCAATCGCCTGATCTCACGTGGCCCTCGCTATCGCATGGATGCGGAGGAATTGCGTGACATGGCCCTCTTCGCTGCGGACCTCATTTCGAACAAGGTCGGCGGCCCGCCAGTAAAGCCCTATCAGCCGGAGGGCATCTGGGAGGCGGTGGCGATGAAGGAATCGAACACCCGCAACTACAAGCAGGACAGCGGTGAGGCTCTCTACCGTCGCTCGCTCTACACTTTCTGGAAGCGCACCGCGCCGCACCCGGCGATGGAGATCCTGAATGCACCGAGCCGCGAGGTGTTCTGCGTTCGGCGGGACCGCACCAACACGCCATTGCAGGCTTTCGTGACTTTGAACGATCCGCAGTTCGTCGAAGCTTCGCGACGTCTCGCAGAGAATGCCATGAAGGCAGGATCGGATCCCGCGGCCCGTCTCGACTTCATCACCACGCGTCTTTTCTCCCGCAAGCTGGAGGATGCCGAAAGGAAGCTCGCCTTGGACACCCTCGATAGTGCGCTGGCTGCCTATCGCGCGGATGCCGACGCCGCCAAGGCTCTCATCGCAAATGGCGAAACCAAGGCGGATTCCGTGCTGGATGTGCCGGAACTCGCCGCATGGACCCTGGTCTCCAGCCAGCTCCTGAATCTGGACGAAACGCTGAACAAGTAAGCCCCTTTTCCTGGACCACCGCCATGAACACGCTCCACGACTACAACTCCGCGATCACGCGCCGCCAGTTCTTCCGGAAAAACGGCACTGGCCTCGGAGTCGCCGCCCTGAGCTCGCTGCTGGGTAGCGGACAAGCCTTCTCTTCCGGACCTTCACCGGCGGCGCTGGAAGGAATGCTGCCGCACATCGCACCGAAGGCAAAGCGGGCGATCTATATCTCGCTGATCGGGGCGCCTTCGCAGCTCGATCTCTTCGATTACAAGCCCGACCTCCAGAAGCGCTTCAAGGAAGACCTGAAAGACTGGCTGGCGAAGGAAGGCCAGCGCCTGACCGGCATGACCTCGGGGCAAGCAGCCTTCCCGCTCGCTCCAACCATCTTCAAGTTCGCGCAGCACAGGAAATCCGGAGCTTGGATCAGCGAGCTGCTGCCCTGGACCGCACGCATGGCGGATGACCTCTGCATCATCAAATCGATGCACACGGAAGCCATCAACCACGAGCCCGCGAACCAGCTTGTCTACACCGGCAACATGCAGTCCGGGAAGGCATCGCTTGGATCATGGCTCTCCTACGGCCTCGGCAGCATGAACGAGGACCTGCCGACCTTTGTCGTCCTGCACGCCAACCATTCTTCGCCATACTCGAATGTGCAGGCCATCTCGGCGCGCCTCTGGGGTGCTGGCTATCTGCCGGGCAAGCACGCCGGCGTGGCCCTGCGATCGAAGGGTGATCCGGTGCTCTACCTTCAAGATGCACCCGGCATCTCCCGCGACCTGCGGCGCAAGATGCTGGACGGGCTGAATGCCATGAACCAGCGTTCCTATGAAGCGGTGGGTGATCCGGAAATCCAGACCCGCATCCAGCAATACGAGATGGCCTTCCGCATGCAGGCCTCGGTGCCGGAACTCGCCGACATGTCCAGCGAGCCGGAGCACATCTACGAGCTCTATGGAAAGGACAGCAAGGTGCGCGGCACCTTTGCCAGCTCGGCCCTGATGGCGCGCCGGCTTTTGGAGCGTGGCACCCGCTTCGTTCAAATCTTCCACCGCGGGTGGGACCAGCACGGTGACTTGCCGCGCGATCTGCGCTCGCAGTGCATGGATGTGGACCAGGGCTGCTACGGCCTTATCCAGGATCTCAAGCAACGCGGCATGTTGGATGACACCTTGGTCATCTGGGGCGGTGAATTCGGTCGTACCGTTTACTGCCAGGGCGGACTCAGCGAGACGAACTACGGTCGCGACCATCACCCGCGCTGCTTCTCGCTCTGGATGGCCGGCGGCGGCATCAAGGGCGGACAAGTCTATGGCGAGACAGATGAGATGAGTTACAACATCACGCAGAACCCGGTTCACATCCGTGACCTGCACGCGACCATCCTGAACCAGCTCGGCTTGAGCCATGAGAAGCTGAGCTTCAAGTTCCAAGGACTGGATCAGCGCCTCACCGGGGTGGAACCGGCGAAGGTGGTGAAGGATATTCTGGCCTGAACGGAAGCGCGCGGGGCTGTCGGACATGTCGTTCCCGCGCGTTTCTCCTACCTTGGTCGGCCTGTCTTTTCCTTGATAAGACAGGAGTTCGGCATTCCGGGTTTTTCTGTCACCCGCTGTCGCATCTTCATGCGATGGCGGGATCTTTGCCGTGAGCTAGGGTGGCAACGAACCATGAGAAACCCAATAGTAACGATCCTAGGCTTGTGTGCCTTGGTTCCAACCCCCTCTTCCGCGGCTCCCGTCACGTGGATCACCGGCCCGACTCCGACCGTCAACGAGAGTTCCATCAGCTTGGCAGGAACCCTCGCCCACGCGGGCACTTGGGGCGACAGCAACGGTGCTGGCCCTCTGTCCGTGGTCGTCGGCAGCGAAACGATCATCTTCGCAAACGCACCTGTCGGCAACGACATCGGCACCAACAACGCGATTACCGATAGCGGTTACGTCTATTACGACACCAACATCTGGACTCCCCCCGGTGCCACCAATCCCAATTTCGACCGGATCATGGATGGCTTCGCCACGGCGGGCCCGAATCCTACCTCGGTAACCCTCGGCAACCTGCTTCCGGGAGCCACTTATCAGGTGCAGCTCTTCAGCTCGGATGACCGGGGATGCTGCAATGGCCGCACGCAGAAGTGGAGCGACGATCCAAACAACGGCGTCGGCACGGAAACCAGCGTCTACGCCATGTCGACCAGCAGCTTCGTGATCGGCAGCTTCGTGGCGGATGACACCATCCAGAAATTCTACGTTCGCGGCGTCTCGGAAAATTCCATGGCCATCAACGCCTACGTGCTGCGCCTGATCGCCGCCCCGGACGCCGATGGTGACCAGATCCCGGATTCCTACGAAGACGCCCACCCGGCGATCCTCAACAAGAACAACGCGGCGGACGCCGCCAACGATCCGGATGGCGACAATCTCAGCAACCTCGCCGAGTATCAGAAGGGCACCGACCCGCAAATTGCCGACACGGATGGCGACGGTCTTAATGACGGTGCCGACGTCGCCGCAGGCGGCAGCCCGCTGCTCGTGGATACCGATAGCGATGGCCTCTCCGACTTCCTCGAAGCCACCGTCCATCACAGCTCGCTGAATGATACCGACAGCGACGACGACAACTTCAGCGACTCTTACGAAGCGGCCACCGGCTCCTCGCTGACGAGCGCCTCCAGCACTCCGAACGGCACCACGCTGACCATCCTCGGCACAGGCACCGCAGCCCTGCTCGATTCCGACCTGACCGACCCGGAGAACAACGGCAACGACAGCACCTCCCAAGGCTCCAACTTCAACTGGACCGCCATCACCTCTTCCAACAAGAGCTTCTTCCACGTCGCCGGAGAAGGCGAGGCCGGAGCCTTCGACGTGTTCGACAACAAGGTCGGAAACGGTGAGGAAAAATGGTGCTGTGACGGCGTCCCGCTCGGCGGCATGCAGCACGTCACGGTGGAGTTTGATGGCGTCGTAAGCCTCACCCATTTCACCATCACCTCGTCCGGCGATTCCCCGCAGCGCGACCCGCGCGTCTGGGACATCCTCGGCTCCAATGATGGCGTGAATTTCACCCCGATCACCCGCTTCAACTACGCCGGACAACAGATCTGGACGGATCGCAACCAGGTCATCCGGGTAAATCTCCCCGCCACCGCCAAGCCTTACCGCTACCTGCGCTACGCCGTCTATGGCACCGGCAGCGACCAGCACGCACTGAACGAGATCGAATACTTCGGCACCAAGAGCACCACCGATGCCGATGGCGACGGACTGCCAGCCGTTTACGAAGCTCTTTATCCCGGCTTCCTTAGCGACTCGAACATCAATGATGCCGGTCTCGACCCAGATGGTGACGGCCTGAGCAATGCCGAGGAATTCACGATCGGCACGCGCCCGGACGTCAAGGATTCCGACAACGACGGTCTGGACGACGACGATGAGCTCAACAACTACGGAACCTTCCCCGGGGATCCGGATACCGACCGCGATGGCCTGACGGATGGACAGGAGATCAATACCTACGATTCCGATCCGAAGTCCCAGGACTCGGACAGCGACCGCTTCCGCGACGGCTATGAGGTGGCTCATGGCGGCGATCCGGCCGATCCCTTGATCGGAGCAGGAGCCAAGCTTACCTCGATCGGCACTGGCACGAATGCCCTGCTTGGCCGTGACGTGACCGACCATGATGACGACGGCGTCGAAGGCTCGGATCCGAACACCTCGTTCTTCGACTGGGTGAACATCACCTCGACCTCGAAACCATTCTTCGATGGCTTCGGCGGCGGAGAAGGCGCCTTCGACATGTTCGACAACAAGGTCGGCGGCGGCGAGGCGAAGTTCTACAACGGCAACACCCCGGTCAGCGTCACCATGGAGCTTCCCTACACGGTGCAGCTCACCCACTTCACTCTGGCCTCCGGCAACGACTCGCCACAGCGGGATCCGCGTGAGTGGAAGATCGAAGGTTCGACGAATGGCACCACCTTCCAGCAGATCTTCGCGATGACCGACAAGGACTCGCCACTGTGGATCAGCCGGAACGAGGTGCTCCGCTTCGACCTGCCCGCCCCGGCGGCTGCCTACAAGTACTTCCGCTTCACCACCACCGCTACCGGCGGCACGGACTTCCAGCTCAATGAAATCGAGCTCTTCGGCATCGAGCAGGACAGCGATTCCGACGGCATGTCCGATTACTTCGAGGTGCAGTATGGCTTCAATCCGAACAATGCGGCCGATGCCGGCGGCGACGCGGACAACGACGGCCTGACCAACGCCCAGGAATATGTGAATGGCGGAAATCCGGAGGATAGCGATACCGACGACGACGGCCTGAACGATGCCGCGGAAGTCACCGCCGGCACCAAGCTGAACCGCAAGGATTCCGATCTGGACGGCTTCTCCGACTTCACCGAGGTCGGCTACGGCAGCAATCCGAACGATAGCACCAGCCTTCCGGACTTCGTACCGATCAACTGGGGTGCCCCAACCAACATCACGGGCAACGTCAGTGACATCAAGACGAACGGCTCCCTGGTCCACGCCTGGGCCGGTGGCAATGCAGTCACCGTGGCTGAACTCGGCGTCACCTTCCAGCAAGGTCCGCTTCTCAACGACCGCTACGGTGATTTCGATCCCTACAACCGCGGTGGCAACCAGGATTACGAAGCACTGCTTTCCGGCGGCAGCTACGGAAACCCGGGCTTCATCGAGATTCCGAACCTGATCCCCGGCCAGCAATACCAGGTTCAGATCTGGGTGGCGGACACCCGCCAGTGCTGCTCCGGCCGTATCTACAACTACGGAACCTACGATGCGGAAGATCCCAGCGTGGACCTGAATTCCGGTGTCTTCGGCAATGAGGCTGCCAATCCCGGCCAATATGTGATCGGCACCTTCACCGCCACTCAGCCGTCCCACTTCGTCTTCATGGCGGGTGCCAGCGGTGGTTCCCAATACAACGCGATGATGGTCCGTCAGATCTCCGCTCCGGTGGAGGGCCCGAAGGTCACGCTCGCCAAGTTCAACGGCACCGCCTTTGAAATCACGGTGGCAAATCTGGATACCACGAAGACCTACCAGCTGAAGAGAAGCACCAACATGACAAGCTTCGATCCGCTGGGTTCGTCCTTCGTGCCGGCTGCGTCCCAGCAGGTCTTGAGCGACCCCGCCCCGCCAACGGGCAAGGCATTTTATCAGATCGTCGAGGTCAGCCCTTGAGGGTTCTTGGGTGCGACGAATGGGCTGCCTTCCGGTTCGCCGGAAGGCAGCTTCATTGTTCAGGGCATGAAGATTTCGACAGCAGGGCAACCCGATGGCAGCATGATGCCGATGCAGCGCATTTCATGAGAGGCAAGGCAAAGCGGGTTCCCATCTTCCCCAGGGCTGCGGCCATCGGACGGACCTTCCGCGTCTTCGCACTGCTGTCCTGCGGCCCTATATCGGCCGCGCCTTTCCTTCCCTTGCATGTGGTCGAGTCCAGCCACACGAATTTCGGCCATCCACTTTCGGAGTTGGTCGATGGCAAGACCGACGAGGGCAACGGGCTGGACATGGCCCGGGTGCAGTTCAAAGAGCAGGAGATCATCTTCGCCACCGAGGGCCCGGTCTCCGCACAAGCCTTCCAGTTCACCAGCTGGCACGACTCGGTGGAGGCCTCCGCCTATCCGGCCGAGATGGAAATCGCGGTAACTTCCGACGAAAAGCCCTCCCGCCTCTCGAATTGGACACCACTGAAGCCCGGCGTCCTCATGACGCACGACTTCGCCATTTCCCCGGGCATCGCGACGATCGAAGGGAATAGCATCCTGCTTTCCGGCGGCCGGCCACGGATCATTCTCACGGCACGGGCAACCTCTCCCCTCACAGGCGTCACCGGCTTCCGGTTGCGCTTCATTCCCCACGATGTCGGCCACGTCAGCGGTCAGAAGACGATCGGCCGCAGCAAGGCGGGGAACTGCGTGATCAATGAATTTCAGGTGGTGCCAGACCCCCTGCGCTCGACGAATATCGCGCTGGGCCGACCTGTGGAGACTCCGGGTGAAACCTATTCCACCCTACCACGCCATCTTCTCACTGACGGCTTCCCTTCAACTTTTTCCCACCCCAACGATAGCCACAAGGCAAAGGGCTTCTATTTCGAGGTCGATCTCGGTGCCGAGCATGATCTCGATCACGTCGTCCTGCTTGCCCGTCTTGATGGCGAAGCGATGGATCGCTTGGGGAATTACGAGGTTCAGGTCTTCGACGATGCCGCGGGCAAGGCGGGGAATCTCCGCTGGACCGCGCGGATGCGCGCCGATGGGTCTTCGGTTCCTGTGGGCGGCAGTGACCGCATCGTCGCAAAAGACGGCCAGGGAAAATTCTCCGGGCGCTTCATCCGGATCGTAAATCCCACCGAGCTCCAGAGCCGACCGCAGATCGCGGAAGTGGAAGTCTATCCCGATCTCAAGCCCAAGCTCGTCTCCATCCGCGCCGACGGACGCCCGCCGGATCCGGAGGGCAAGCTGACACCCGGCGCGCGGAGCGTGGCTTTCTCCTTGGCTCCCGGAGACGACGATCCGGCCCCGGAGCTCCTGCACTTTCGCTGGAGGAAAAGTGGTGGCGAATGGGCAGAGTGTCACGCAGGCGAACTGGTGATCATGCCCTGCGCGGTTCCCGGCACCTATCCCGTGGAATTCCAAGCACGGCATACCGATGGCGTCTGGAACCAGGCGGTGCAGAGGCACGACTTTGTCATCCCCTTGCCGTGGTGGCAGCGGCCCTTGCGCATCGGGGCGATCGTTATGGCGCTCGCGCTTGCGATTGCCGGCCTGCTGTGGTGGTCATCGCTTCGGAAGCTGCGTGAGAAATTGCGTCGGGCCCAAGCCATCCGCGCCTTGGAGCAGGATCGCCTGCGCATCGCGCGCGACATGCACGATGACATTGGCGCGCGGCTTACCCATCTTGCGCTGCTCGCCGATCGGGTGAAGCGCAGCCCGGGACAGGAGAACGAGATGCTTTCCAAGCTGGCGAAGGAAGCCCGCGGCACCGTGGGTGCCTTGGACCAGATCGTCTGGGCGGTAAACCCGCAGCACGACACCATCGGCGGCCTGATCGACTACATGTGCAGCTACTCCACGGAGTATCTCGCCGCTGCGAATTTATCCTGCCGCTTCGAGCTTTCGGCAGGAGAACGCAACTCGGTGGTCCCCTTTTCGATCCGTCATCCGCTTTTGATGGCGGTGAAGGAAGCACTCCAGAATGTCGTGAAACACGCCGGAGCCACACGCGTGGTGGTCGGCCTGCTGACGACCGACAGCACCTTGCAAGTATCGGTTACAGACAATGGATCCGGCTTCGTCAGCCAGGCGGATTCCGGTACCTTTCAGGACGGCGTGAACAACATGCATGCCCGCCTCGCGGAGATTGGCGGGAATTGCAGTATCTCAAGCTCCGAATGCGGTGGCACCCGCGTGGTGCTATCCGTACCATGGAAACCCGAACTCACATGAAACCTTTGATCGTAAGCCTCACGGAGGACAACTACCCGCTGGCCCATGAGCTGAGGGAACTCTTCAATTCCCAGCCGGACATGCTCGTTCTGGACGTGTTCCCCACGGCAGAGGAAACCCTCCGCGTGATCTCGTCCCGCATGCCGGAAGTGCTCATCGTGGACCTGCGCTTGCCCGGGCTGGGCGGTGTGGAACTCATCACCAAGCTGAAGCAGAGTTACCCGGATCTCCACATGCTGGTGCTGACCATGTATGAAGAGAGCGATCTCATTTTCAATGCGCTCCGCGCCGGTGCCTCCGGCTATTTGCTGAAGCGCTCCGGTGCCGATGAAATCTGCGATGCCGTTCGCCAGGTGCGCAGCGGAGGTGCCCCCATGTCTCCGAGCATCGCACTGAAGGTGGTCGAGTCTTTCCGTTCGCCAAGAAATGCTCCTGCCAATCAGGAAGCAAAACTCTCCCCGCGGGAGGAGGAAATCCTTTCACTGCTGGCCGAAGGAGCCCTCTACAAGGAAATCTCCTCTGCTCTCGGAATCAGCATGGATACCGTCCGCACCCACCTGCGCCGGATCTACGACAAGCTGCATGTCCACTCGCGGACGCAAGCGGTGATGAAATTCTACGGCCAGCGCCGCTGACACATGAGATCACGGGTGAGCATCCGATCCCTTCTTCCAGCCATGGCCGCGGCCATGGTCTGTGGAGCAGCGCGCGCACAGGATGACATCCAGATGACTCCCTACGCTGGTGCCGCCAAATGGGAGAGTGATCGGGAACAACGCCTCGCCTGGTTCCGCGAGGCGCGATTCGGGCTACTCCTCCATCTCGGCCTTTACTCAGGTGCCGCGGGGCATTGGCCGCCGGATCAACAAAATGTCCGCCAGGACGAGCGACAACATCCGGAGTGGCTGCGCAATTGGGCTGCGATCCCCGACGCCGAGTACCAAAGATTACTCAAGCCGCTCTTTCAGCCCGCGCCCGGCTGTACCGACGAATGGGCACAACTGGCCCGTGATGCCGGCATGCGCTACGCCATCCTTTCCGCCAAAAGCGAGGAAGGCTATACCCTCTTCAACAGCGCCGATACCGCGACCAACATATCCCCACCGGGCCGGGATCTCTTCGGTGAATTCGTCGCCAGCCTCCGGAAGCAGCAGCTCATGCCGGGCGTCTACTACTCCTTGGTCGATTGGCATCATTCCGATCCCAAGACCTACCCGCAGTATGTGAAGCAGCACTTCCGGGAGCTCGCCACCGGTTATGGCCCGCTCGGCATCCTTTGGGCAGATGGTTCCACGGCCACTGCCGAAGGCGCCCGCTGGGGAACCAAGTCACTTCTGGAAACATGGCGCGAATACCAGCCGGCCTCGGTGATCGACAACCGCTTCTGGAGCGGCTTGGAAAATCCGAACGGTGATTTCATGACGCCGGAAGACTACGTGCTCCCTGCCGCAATCGATGGCCGGATGTTCGAAGTTCGCTCCACCATGAACGATCATCTCGGCTACGCCGGCGAGAACGTGCGATGGAAGACACCTCGGGAAATCCTGCTCTTGCTTTCCGAGATCGCAAGCAAGGGTGGAAATCTTCTGTTAGGCATCGGCCCCGATGCCAAGGGCCGGATCCCGGCAGGAGCCTCGGCCAACCTTCGGGCCACCGGCGAGTGGCTGAAGACCCATGGCGAAGCGATCTATGGGACCACTGGAACGCCTTTCCTGGCACCGGTTTTCAACGGCCGCTGCACCGTAGGCCACCGCGATGGAGCTTACATCCTCTACTGCCATCTTCATGAGTGGCCGACTGCCGGGATGATCTCGCTCGACGGCCTCTCTACACGCTGTGTTTCCGCCGTGCTCATGGGCAAGGAGCCTCTGAACTTGGAGGTCAACAACGTCTCATGGCCCACAATCCGCCTGCCCCAGAGTCCACCGGACAAGGATAACCCGCTTCCCATCATCGCCGCGCGACTGGAAAGGGAGCCTGTCATTGATCCGATCCCTTATCCGCTGCAGGGCGTGGACCGGACCGTCACGCTCAATGCCGCCCAAGCGATCCTCGTTCCGGGACCCGGCACCAAGACGCCCCTCCGGCTCGAGCGCGAACACATCGGCTTCTGGTCACAAAAAGCAGACAGCGTCTGGTTTCCGGTCATCATGAAGAATCCCGGGAAGTTCCGTGTGGTGCTGGACATCGCCGTAGCGCGCCCCTGCGGCGGGGAAATCGAAGTGCGCATCCTCGACCAAGTGCTGCGACTCAAGATCGGGCCTACGGGCGAAAGCTGGGATACCTTCCGCGAAGTCGAAGCAGGAGAAGTAAAACTCACCCAAACCGGGCTTCACGCTATCCACATCCGCCCGATTCAGATCGAGGGTTACGGACTCATGAACCTCCGCACGGTGCGCCTCCTGCCCATCGACGACGGCGAATAAGCGGGCTTAGCGCCCCAGCATCCGGTTCGTATCGTTCACCGACATTCCGCTGCGGGAAGAGAAGATATCCGGCGCGGTGAAGACCCGGCGGCGCTCGTCTGTTTCGGAGTCGGATAACTTGGTGATGTCTTTCTGGGATTGCTCCCGGGCTGCACCGGAGGCGTAGGTATTGGTGCGGTAGTTCTTACCGCCCTCACGCGCTGCCAAAGCACCCTCGTTCGCGGACTTCCCACCGAAACGGGAGTCCTTTTTGAAAGAGTTTCCGTCCGTGTTTCCTTCGTAAACTTTCTTCGCGTAATCCTTGTCGCCCCAGAAGGATTTTTTCCGGTAGTCCCCGGCTTTGTATTCCTTGCCCTCCCACTTGCCCTTGAACTCGGGATTGTCGCGATTGAAGCCAGCGAACTCCTTCGAACTCCCCCGCGGCTTTCCGTTCTTATCCACCGAATATTTGCTGAAAGAGCCCCACTTTGCCTCCATTTTCGCCCCGTCGTGGTCGCCCGTTAATGGGTCGCCGGTCTTGATGCGCTTGTTCTCCACCGGATCCGGGCTCGCCGATTCCTTCGCAACCATGGCGTTGGAATCGCCGCCGGTGCCCGAGCAGGCCATCAGGCTGAGGGCCGGGAGCAGGGGAAGAAGGCGGACGGGGAACTTCATGAGGGCGGCACGCTGGCAAATCCCCGGAGACAGGGCAATCGGGAAAAGCCCGCGGAAAATCCGGCGTGCAGAATGCCCGGGTTTTTCCGGTCACATCCCGAACTCCCCTCCCAATCCTCCCACATGTCCTCTTCCCAAAAACTTCAAGGCAAGGTCGCCCTCGTCACGGGCGCATCCAAAGGAATCGGTGCCTCCATCGCCAAAGCCTTGGCCGCCGAAGGCGCTGCCGTGGCAGTGAATTACGCCAGCAGCAAGGAAGGAGCCGACCGGGTGGTCGCTGAAATCCACGCTGCCGGCGGCAAAGCGGTTGCGATTCAGGGCGATGTCTCGAAGCAGGCCGATATCACGCGGCTTCTCGGGGAAACCTTCGCCGCCTTTGGACCGCTCGACATTCTGGTAAACAATGCCGGCGTCTACCGTGGGGCACCGCTCGGCCAGATCGACGAAGAAAGCTTCCACCTGCACTTCAATCTGAACGTGCTGGGCTTGATCCTCGTCACGCAGGAAGCGCTGAAGCATTTCAATCCCGAAGGAGGCAGCATCATCAATGTCAGTTCGGTACTGAGCACCCTCTCCCTGCCGGGTCTCGCGGTATACAATGCGACCAAGTCCGCTGTCGACGGACTGACGCGCACTTTCTCAAAGGAACTTGCGCCGCGGAAAATCCGGGTGAACTCCATCAATCCCGGGATGGTCGAAACAGAAGGTCTGCATTCCACCGGAACCATTGGGGCGTCGGACTCGATCGCCGCCATCACGCCACTTGGCCGGATCGGGCAGCCGGGAGACATCGCAGCTCCGGTTGCTTTCCTCGCGAGCACGGATTCCGGATGGATCACCGGCGAGTGCCTCTATGCCACCGGTGGCCTGAGATAACCTCGATCCCCTCCCCAACGGTGAGTCATCCCGAAATCATCCGATCTGCAGCGCTTGGGAGTTCCGATACCAACACGGGGTCACCAGCTCCGAGTGCAGCCGCCAGCAATGCTTCGGTCTATCGCTTCGAAGTCGGTGACTTCGAATGCGCGGTAATCAGCGATGGGAGCACGTTTTTCCCTTCCCGCCCTCACTTTGGCACAGACGCCGCAAACGACAAGGAAGTGCATGCGATCCTGGCCGATCATTCGCTGCCTTTGGAACAGGTTCGCTTCTACTTCAATGTACTGTTCGTTAACACCGGCCGAGACCTGATCCTGATCGATTCAGGGGCCGGGAAGAACTTCGGCGATGCCTGCGGAAAGATCGCCGCCGGACTCTCCATGCTCGGACACACTCCGGAGCAAATCAACGTGGTGCATTTGAGTCATGCTCACTTTGATCACTTCGGCGGCCTGCTGACTTCAGAGGGTAAGCCGGCATTCCCAAATGCACTTCACCTCGTCGCGAAGGAGGAACGGGATTTCTGGATGAGCAAGGACCCTGACCAGGGCCAGGCCTTTTATGACCAAGCGCAGGGCAAGATCTTTGTCTCACAAGCCCGGGAGGTCTTCGAAGCGCTTCCGTTCACTACCTACCGCGACGGCGATGCCCTGCCGGGAGGCGTGCTACCGGAGGCAGCACCAGGCCACACACCGGGCCACTGCATTTACCGGGTACGATCCCGGGGAGAGGAATTACTACATCTCTCGGACCTCGTGACAAACTTCGCGGTGTCCTTCGACAAGCCGGACTGGCCTTTCATCTTCGATTGCGAGCCTGCACGGGCGGTCGCCAGCCGAAAGAAGATCCTGGCTCAAGGCTCCGGATCAAAGATCCGGGCCTTCGGCAATCATCTCCCCTTCCCGGGACTCGGCCGCATCAGGCCGGAAGGCCCGGCTCTCCTGCGCTGGGAAGCGGAGCCTTGGGTTTTCTGACCAATTTTTCCCAACCACAAACAACGAATCGACCATGAGCACTATCACCACGAAGGACGGCACCACGATCTACTACAAGGACTGGGGCACGGGACAACCCATCGTATTCAGCCACGGCTGGCCGCTGACAGCGGATAGCTGGGAGTCACAAATGCTCTTTCTTGTCTCAAAGGGCTACCGCTGCATCGCTCACGACCGCCGTGGCCATGGACGATCCGACCAGCCGTCCCAAGGCAATGAGATGGATACCTATGCGGATGACCTTGCCGAACTGCTCGACCATCTTGATGTGAAGGATGCCGTGCTCTTCGGATTCTCCACCGGTGGTGGCGAAGTGGCCCGCTACATTGGCCGTCACGGAACCAAGCGTCTAGCCAAGGCCGGCCTGATCTCGGCAGTGCCGCCGCTGATGGTGAAAACCGATTCAACGCCGAACGGCGTTCCGCTCGAAGTCTTCGACGGTTTCCGCGCGGCCCAGACCGCAAACCGCTCCCAGTTCTACAAGGAAGTGCCTTCCGGCCCCTTCTTTGGCTTCAATCGCCCGGGCGCGACACCCTCCCAGGGACTCATCGATTCGTGGTGGCTGCAAGGCATGATGGGCGGCCACCTGAACACGCTGGAATGCATCAAAGCCTTCTCCGAAACGGACTTCCGGGAGGACTTGAAGAAATTCGACATCCCCACCCTGGTGCTCCATGGCGATGACGACCAAGTCGTGCCGATCAGCATCAGCGCGCTGGAGTCCGTGAAACTGATCCCGGATACCAAGCTGGTGATCTATCCCGGAGCGCCCCATGGCATCACGGACACTCACAAGGAGAAGCTGAACGAGGATCTGCTGGCCTTCATCGAGGGACGCTAGCTGCGGAATACCCCTGCCCGGTCAGCCATCCGAATCCGCTGGCCGCCGCAGGGGGTTGCAATTTCCCGGCATCCGTCCAATCTATCAGTCGTCGAATGGCCGTGAAATTCCGAGATTACTATGAAGTCCTGGGCGTCACTCGAGACGCCAGCCAGGACGAAATCCGCAAAGCGTTCCGCAAACTCGCCCGCACGCACCATCCCGATGTCGCGAAGGACAAGGCGAACGCCGAGGAGAAATTCAAAGAAATCAACGAAGCCTACGAGGTCCTGGGCGACGAGGAGAAGCGGAAGAAATATGACCAGCTAGGCCGGAACTGGCAGCAAGGTGGCGATTTCGGCCACGGCGGCGGAGGCGGCGGATACGAATTCTGGCAAACGGGTGGCGGCGAAGAGGAAGGCGGCTCCTATCACTTCGAGGGAACCGGTTTCAGTGACTTCTTCGAAAACTTTTTCGGCAGCCGCCGGTCGCACGGAGGATTTACCAGCCGTGGTGCGAGCGCACGTAGCAATACCCCGCGCAAAGGCCGGGACATCGAGTCCGAGATCCTTGTAAGCTTGGATGAGGTGATGAACGGCTCCGAACGCCGGCTGGCGATCCAGCCTGCGCAAGGCAGTACCGGCGAGAAGCAGAGCGTGACGATCCGTATCCCGCGCGGGATCACGGAAGGACAAATGATCCGCGCTGCAGGCCTTGGTGAACCAGGCGTGGCCGGAGGAACGCCGGGCGACCTTTTCCTGCGGGTCCATTTGGAGCGTCACCCGGATTTCCGGGTAGACGGCCACGATCTCTACTACGAACTACGCCTTGCCCCTTGGGAGGCGGTTCTAGGGGCCACAGTTCCCGTACGGACACCGCACGGGACGATGCATATCAAGGTTCCCGCCGGGGCGGAATCCGGCACGGAATTCCGTCTGCGCGGCAAGGGACTGCCCCGGGGCAAAGATGGCGGCTACGGCGATCTCTTCGCGGTGGCTGAGATCGTCACGCCGACCTCCGCAACAGAGGAAGAAGCGCTCCACTGGAAGGCGCTGTCGGAGACTTCGAAATTCAACCCGCGATGAGAGATGAGCCGTTCCACAGAGTCTTTGTCCATTTCTCCCGCGGCCACGGGCGCGGATGAGATCTTCGATCTAGATGCCGCGGCAGAGCTCAGCGGAATGCATCCTGAGATGATCCTGGAGTTCTGCCGGGCCCATGTGGTGGCCCTTCGTCATCAGGAGGACAGTCCCCAATTCGACAATCGCGGGATTCATCGCCTCAGATTGATCGAGACCTTACGCCATGACCGGGGGATGAGCCTGCGCTCGATCCGCTTCGTGGTGGAACTGATGGAGCGGCTGGATACTGCGGAAACCGAGCTTCGCACGCTTCGGGAAAGGGTGAGGTAATCGACAGCCCCCTTCGGATCAGGTCCTCTGAGTCACTGCTTCCACTGCCGGGAGGTCACCATATCGAGACCGCCTTGAATCCTCGTTTTCGCACCATCGCCGCTGGAAACCGTGGTGCGAACGGTTTCGAACTCCTCACGCAGCACCAGAGGATAGAGCAGAGAGCACCAGACCTTACCGGAACGGATCGAAACCTCCTGAGTATTGAGCACTCCATCAATGCCGGCACTTTCCCCGGAAATATCTCCCGTAACCGAAAAACGACCGCAGGGATGACCGTCGAGAGCTTCGCTCACCTCATAGGTCAGAAGGACTTTTCCCTCGTATTTTCCAGGAAAGAGCATCGATAGGGCTTCTCCAGTGATCTCGAATTTATCTCCCCCGCTCCATCGGCGGCTGGAGGAAAACCACTGGGTGCGCGGCATCACCCCATCGTGTGCCATCAAAGAAGGCAGTTGAGGTTCGAGCTTCTTCGCCCAGACCATCTTGGAAAAGTCCGCCGCACCTTTCCCCTTCGGCTGCCGCCAGCCTTGGTTGGTGTAGAGGAAATCGATTGAAGCCCCCTCCAAGCGCTTGTCCTCATCATTCTTTTCGCTGGCAGCATCGACGACTGCGGCGACCTTGTTTTTCGCCGGGTCTTTTGCAGCCTCCTTCGCCGCTTCTTCCTCGATAACGCGGCCGGCCTTCTCGATCTCCACGTTCAATTGGGAACCACCGCGCTTGAGACTGAAGATGCGCTCGAACTTGCCCGAAATGGGGGCGTTCTGGTTACCCAGCGCGGAGGTGCTCATCACGCGGGAGTCATGATACGTCGCACGCTCGATCACCCGTACGCTGATATCCGTCGGGAAGGGAAGATCCCGGCGAAATCGTACGCCCTCCGCTCCCGAATCGACCTGTGAAGCCAGATCTGGATCTAGTTCGCCCCCTGGGGAAACCGGCGCGGAGGGATCAGCACCGCGAAATTTCTCGCGGGCAGCGTCCACCGCCTGCTGAGCCTTGTCACAGGACGAAACGCCGAAGCCCAAGCTGGTCAGCAGCAGGGCCATAGTGGCATTTCGTAAGCGATTCATGATTATCAAATAACACGCGAAATTTCATCTGGCGACAACAAGGTTGGCGCATTTTGCATGATTTTTGAAAAACTGCTCCTTAGCGCTCGGCGCTGCCCGTACGGGCATGCATTCAGATGCTGAAGTGGAGCACCGCCTCTTCCTCATGGCCGCGGCAGCCGAGGCGCTGATCCATCTCGAGAGCCGGGGCGTCCTCACGGCTAACACCAACCACCACGGCAGGCACGCCCGCTACAGTGGTATGGGGTCGCACATCGGTGAGAACCACGCTCCCCGCACCAACCTTTGCCCCTTCACCGAGTTCGACACGACCGAGAATCTTCGCTCCCGCGCCGAGCAAGACGCCTGAGCGGACGATCGGATGGCGATCACCGGTTTCCTTCCCGGTGCCACCTAGGGTGACCTCATGGAGAATGGAGACATTGTCCTCGATGATCGCCGTCTCCCCGACAACGAAGCTGGTCGCGTGGTCGAGCAGTATCCCACAGCCGATACGGGCCGCCGGGTGAATATCCACGGCGAAAACCTCGCTAGCGAGGCTCTGGAAATAAAGGGCCAGCTCCTTCCGTCCATGTTGCCACAGATGGTGGGAAACACGGTAGGTGGAAATAGCCATGAAGCCCTTGAAGAACAGAAGCGGGTGGAGCGGCGAATCGCAGGCGGGGTCCCGGTCCACGATGGCGCGTAGATCCCGCGCGGCGGCTGCGACCAGATGATCGTCTCCCCGCAAAATTCCGGCCAGGAGCGGCCCTAGCTCCTCGCGGCTCATATCCTCCCGGGCGAGCTTGCGCGCCAAGCGGACGCCAAGCGCGGCTCCCAGACAAGGTTGCTTCAAGACGACATCTTCCAACAGGGGGCGCAATTGCGGCTCCCTGCCCATGACTCCGACGGCGTCTTCCCGGATCCATTCCCACACGCTGGCGACGTCATTTTCTGCGGATTGACAAAGGCGAACAACCTTCGCGCTTCCGCCACCCTCGCCCGTATGCTGCTTTGCCTCCATGCGCATTTCCCAAAAGCTCGACTATGCGTGCCGCGCGATGGCCCAACTGGCCAAGCGTCACGACGGGCGAACCATTACACGGCTGGACGAGTTGGCGCAACGGGAAGCCGTGTCGGCAAACTTTTTAGTTCAGATTCTCAATGACTTGCGCCGTGCCGGATTGGTGGAAAGTCGGCGTGGAAAGAGCGGCGGCTACCTCTTAGCTCGCAAACCGGATACCATCCACCTGAAGGAGATCGTGGAAGCGGTGGAGCCATCGCTCCTCTCCTTCTCCACGCATACCGAAGGTGAAAGCGGGGCAACCGTGCGTGCGGCATGGGAAAAGATCGCTCAGGAGCTGAGAGACCAACTGGAACGGGTGACCCTGCCGCAACTGGCGGAAAAGACCGAGGCTCCAATGTTCTACATCTGAGCAGGGGTCACGTTTCACGCGTCCAGAAAACGAGCTCGTTCTCCGTTTCACCCGAAGTGTCGACCTGCTTCCAAGAAAAGCAGGCTTTGTAGTTCGCCTGCTTGGCGTAGCCGCGCTTTGTCCAGAAGACATCGTGCGAGCGGTAGCCGGGGGGCATCAAGGGATGGTCCGCGGGACGGATGACCGAACAAAAGCAAGTGCATCGAAAGCCAAGCCCATGAGCGTGTCGTTCGCGTTCATCGAAGAATCGGTGGCCAATCCCTTGGCCACGATAGGCTGGATCAAGCACCGACTCACCAAAGTAAAACCAGTTCTCCGGCGACTCGCCATTGCCGGCGAAAGGCGCTTGGAAGGACTCGTCCGCATCGACCATCGGCAACCCGGTGGAAACGCCAACGACGCGATCCCCATCAAGCGCCAGCACGAAGACGCTGCGCGGGCAAGCGGCGTAGCTTGCTAGATACTCTTGCTCTGCCGCTTCATCACCCTCGTAGAGGTAGGGATATTCGCGGAAGACGGAGATCCTCAGGCGGGCAGCATCCGTTAGATAGCGGGTGATTTCCTGCCCCGCGATGCGGCGGATTTCGATGGCCATGGAAGAGGAATGGCGGGAAGTGACAAGGACGGCAAGGCTCCCGGAAAGCCGCATCACTTCTTCTCCACCGGCGTAACGCTGATAGACAGCTCCTGAGCGCCTCGCTTTACCCGCACGGGAGTGGCGACCCCAGGACGCAGGTAATAGAAGGCATTCACCGCATCCGCGTAGTCCGCAAGCCGTCGGCTACCGACTTCTAACAGCACATCCCCGGATTTCACTCCTGCAGTCGCGGAAGGAGAGCCTTCCTGAACGTTGGTCACCTCTGGAACGGTGGACTGCGGCAAGAGCTTCAGACCGATCCAGCCGCGCGAGACCCTGCCCGCTCCCTGAACATCCTCAAGCACACGCTTAACCACGTCCACGGGAAGCGCGTAACCGCTGTGCGCACCGGTGGTCTGGTGTGCGATGGCGATGACAGCACCGTTGGCATCCGTAAGTGGCGTCCCCGCACGCGGCACGCTGGACGAGTAGTCCACTTTCAACAGGGAAAGCGGGAGCATTTTGCCATTCAACTGCTTCACCCAGCCAGTTGCTTTGCCAGCTCCGACTCCCTTCACATGAAGCTCGGTGCCGACGACCTTTGAGGCCGATGGAGCAAGGGGCAAGGCTCGCTCGGCAGGCCCCGAGACATGGAACACAACCAAGCGCGAGACAGGATCGACAAAGACCTCTGCAGGTAGTTCGCGCCCCGAAGAGCGGAGACAACCCGCCTCCGCCTGCATTTCGGAAAGCGCCACGGCAGCAAAGAAACGACCGTCTCCTATAGGAAAAGCAACCGATCCGGATTCACCGCCCGCACCGGGAAAAATTACATCCCAGGAAGACTGCGAAAGAGCCGCAGGGGCGCAAATCAACCATGTCGCGATCAGTGCCATGGGGCACCGCCAATGAAAGGAAGTCATCCAGATGAAAAATCCTTCAGAACTCCTGCTCACCGGTGCTGCCCTGCGAAGAAGGGCGCAGGTCCAAGGCCTCAAGCTGCTCAACCGCGGCGGGTTCAGCAGGAGCGACCTTGTAATTCACCGGAACAGGAGGCGCGGATTGGACAGGAGTCGTATCCGGAGCCAGAAGGAACAATGCCATGACAGTGGCATAAGCGAGGCCTGCCCCATAGGCCCACCTCGAAGCTCCGAGGTTCGAGAACCATGCCGAAGCGCGGCGCAACCAGCCCGCGGGGCCGGTTTTCAGCGCCTCTTCCTCACGGCGGCGCTGGTGAAATTCCCGAAGAAAATCGTCGAAGTATCCCTCCTCAGGACGCTCGTGGCGCTTGAGGGCGAGCAGGGATCCAATCTCTTCAACACTCGGCTTCACGGCGATTGATGGTTAATAAATCTAAAATTTCAGTGCGCTTTGCAAGGAATTTTTTCAAATTCCTCACTCCCAGTAATCCTGCAGCTTCGACTGCAGGTGGAGGTGAGCATAGTGCAAGCGCGAACGCACGGTTCCTTCGGAGGTCTTGAGGATTCGTGCGATTTCTGCATGCGGCATGCCTTGGATGTCGAACATCGTCACCACGGTTCTATGCGCTTCTGACAGGGAGAGCATCGCTTCGTTCAATCTTTTCTGAAGCTCGTGGAGTTTGCTCTGCTTCTCGGGGTTTGCCATGTGACTGGAGTCCACGAGGGCCGGATCCTGCTGCACGGCGGAATCCAATTCATTGAGGCTTAATCCCGACCGACGCTTCCGCTTCTTGAGGAAGTTCAAGGTCATGTTCACGGCAATCTGATAGATCCACGTGTAAAAGCTGGCTTGGCCACGGAAGCGGGGCAGCGAATGGTAAGCTTTTGCGAAAATATCCTGCAGGAGATCGTTCGTATCCTCCTTGTGCGCGGTCATGTTGTAGACAAGACCGTACAGCTTTTCGCCATATTTGAGAATCAGGGCGTCGAACGCGCGCGTGTCGCCATTGCGGGCACGCGTCACAAGGTCTTCGTCCGGATCCGGCTGGAGGGGATCATCCGGCATCGTGGGGTTGTGGGGGGGAGAGTGGGGTGAACGGGCGAAATGCTACACAAATCAAGGAGAGTGTAAAGCGAGGTCCGCTCTGTCAGAGGATTTGCGGACTGTTAGGACCGTGCAGCCTGCACCGCGAAAATGCCCGAAATCCTTAAGAAATACTGAGGATTTTTCTGGAGTGAAACCAGCGCCAACCCTATAAACGCGTTGCTGTCCCGCATCCCCGCCTTACGGCAATGCCATCCGCACCCGAGCACACTCACCATATCAGAATCCGCAACACCCAGCTTGAGATGAGCCCGGCGCAACAGGCCGGCCCCCGCCAGGGTGAAGATGTCGAAGGCAAACTCCGCGCCGCGCAGGAGCAACTGGAACAACTCCAGACCCAACGCGAAGAGCTGGAGCGCCAGAAGAAAGAGGTGGAAGCCCTCAACATCCGCAAGCGGGAGTTCGTCAACGCCCAAGCGGAACTCACCGAGCGATTGAACGGAACCTTGACCCGCATCGACCGCGAGGTCTTCGAGATGCGCCAGGAAATCGATGATCTGGAGCAGTGCCGCAAGGTATTCGCCGGACATCTGGGCAAGCTCGAGAAGATCAATCCGGACGGATGGACCCGGGACAACATGTCGGCATCCATCGAGCGTGCGATGTCGCTCGCGGAGCATGCCGATGACGAATACTCGCAGGCCGCGGAGCATTTCTCCCGCTCGCCGCGCTGTGGCAACATTTTCAACGGAGCGAAGGCCCGCCGGGTGGTATCGAGCGACTTCTCGCGCCAATTCCGCAACGGCCTTGCATTCAACCTGCCGATCATCGTGCTCGGCGGACTGGGACTGATCGTATATCTCCTGAAATGAATCTCTCCATGCGCCTTTCCCGAAGCCATCTTGATGAGGGAAACGACCTGGAAGAGCTGCGGGCTCTCGAGGAGAGGAAGCGCGCACTGGAAGAACAGATTCAAAGTGTGAGCGCACAGCCGGAGAAGATTCTCCGGGAGGCTCAGGAACAGATGGCCACGCTTCCTCCGCCGGATGATCTCGCGGATCGCCGGCGCTTGCGGGAATTCGAGGAAAAGGCCAGCCGCACGCAGATCCGCAACGAGCGCCGCACGCAGGGCAAGAGCCTGCTGCTGCTGGTACTCCTGCTCACGGCGACCGCGTTCCTAGTGTCGTGGGTGATCAAGTTGTTCGTGGCCTGAGGGGCACACGGCTTTCCGGCCGCTTGCCTACAAGCCGGGAAAGCATCCAAGGGCCTGCCGCCTCTATCAGCTGAGGCGGCGAGAGCAGCGTGATAAGGAATTTCGCGTGGTTTCTCCAACAATTCCCTCCTCGCCAATCTGGCGATCCTCAGCTATGGGAGCCGTTGATATGACCAAAAGCCTCTCGCTCCTTACCGCATCGTTCTCTTTCTTGGCCGGCCCTGCCCTTGCCGGCTCCCCTGCCCCGATCACTACGACCACATCCGAGAGCAGCGTCTCCGAGGCAAATCCGCTGAGCTTCTTCGATGCCTTCCGGGTAAGCGCCTACGGAAACTTTGGGATGGAGTTCGACAACAGCGCGGTGGAGCTGGATGCCTATCAGGCGGAGCTCCACACCTTTCTTAGCAAGCCCCTCACCTTCGGCGATTTCTCCTTGCTGCCGACCTTCCGCTATGAAGGCACCTTCCTCCGCTACGATGGGAATACCCCTTTCTTCCCTGTGGGTGATGAAGAGCTGCACTCCTTGGAGCTGCCGCTTTACCTGATCCACATGACGCAGGGCTCTCCATGGATTTACGGCGCATGGATCCAACCTTCGCTCTCGACCGACTTCGACCACATCGATAGCGACGACATCTTCCTCGATCTGGCCGTGGGTGTCGGCTACAAGTTTAGCAACCGGCTCTATGTGGGCGTCGGGGCTGCGGGCTTCGATTTGTTTGGCAACGAATCATTGATCCCCGGCGCAGGCTTCATCTGGATGCCTACCGATGACATCATGGTCCGCTTGATCGGGGCGACCTTCGTGGCCGAATGGCAGGCGTCGCAGGATTGGAAGTTCGGCATCGATGTGCGCTCCGCCGGCGGCGTTTGGAATATCGACGACAAGAATCAATCGCGGACCCTGGACTTCACCTCCTATCGCGCAGGAATCCACGCCCAGCGTCGCCTGGTGGACACTTGGTGGCTGGAGGGTGGTGCCGGCTTCACTTTCGCAAACGAGATCAACCTCCGGACCCCGGACGGACTGGGCTTGTATGAAAGCAGCTTGGGAGATCTGGACGAGGGCGTTTACGGCTACCTCGCACTGCGGAAGGCGGTGTGGTAACAGCTTCATGTCCGCCCGAAAGAGCGGCTCCCCCGAGCTTCGCTGCCAAGCTGGAGCTTGGCCAGCCCGGGGGCTAGCGTTCCTTACTTCTTCTTCCCTGCGGCTTTCTTCTCCTCGAGCTTTTTCTTTAGCTCGGGCCACTGCTCACGGCTGACAATATAGCCGACACAGCCGGGTTTCCCGCAAAGGCAGGGATGATCTTCGTAGCACTCGACATCGAAGGCATAGTCGAAGGTGAGCTCGTCCCCTTCCTTGATGTCGGAGAGCGCGTGAATGAAGATACGCTTGCCGTCGATCCATGCCTCGCAATTCGGATCACAAGAATGATTGATCAGACGCGCCGTGTTCCAAGGCACATTGCCATCGATATCCAGTTTGCTGGTCAGCGTGAAGATGTAAACGGCAGCATCACCGGTTTCCTGAGCCTTCGCATGCTGTGCCCAGGCGCGGCGCTCGCTCTCTTCCTTGTCGATCAGCTCACCGACGTATTCGATGATCTTGGTGCCGGAGGAAATGCTCTGCGTGGCATAGACGCCGCGTCCGTGAATTTTCGAACCACGCACCTCGCAGAGATCGCTCTGGGCACGCTCCCAGAGCTGCTTCAATTTCTTGTACAAACCGGCTTCTTCCGAGAGCTTCTTCGAGTTCTTGCCCATGGTGTTTTTTCCGGTCTTGCTCATCACTGGTTCTTGCCTGCCTGACGCTGGATCTCGGGAAGCTGCATGTTTTCAGGCAGCGTGATGAACAGACGGCGCAGGTCCGAGACCCGGGCGCCTGATCCATCGATGAAGGTCCAATCATTCCTCCCCTTGTCAGAAATGGCGACCTGAAAGCCCCTCGTCGTAATGACCTCCATGCGCGGAGCGGCCCCACGTTCGGCAGGCAGGCTCACCCGATACTCGGTCACGGTGGGAACGATGAGCAGCCACTTCTTGTAGATGAGCTTCTCCACCGCCTTGCCGCCTTCCTGCACCACTTCCTTGCCGGGGGTGACTTCATACGCGGTGACCTTGGCAGTGGGATCGGGACGGAAGGAAATCACCTGGATTCCCTTTTCCTGCATCATTTTGGAAATCTCCGCGACCTTCGCTTCGAGCTTCTCGATGCCGCCATCCTGCTTGGCCAAGGTTTCCTTCCAATGCGGATACATCTTCTCAACAGCCACCAGGTGATTGCCGAGCACCACCTGCTTGCCGAGATTCTGGACGGCAGTTTGCGCCGAAGCCGCAACTTCCGGTGGCGCCGCAACCTGCGCGGCTACGCGAGCCGCTGCGAAGCAAAGCCATACCGAGGAGAGAATCACGCGCATCACGGCTGCATGGATGCCCGGAGGCATTCCCCGCGTCAAGCGCGCCGGAGGGCGATGAGCAATCATCATCGAATCGCGCCTCTCCCATGCTCGCCGCGGGTGCCCGGAATCGTCACAGCGGAAGCTCGGAGGAGAGCTTGCACTCCTGCATCGGGATCTCGGTCTTGATGCTTTTCACCCCCTTGATCCGGCCCAGGTGTTCGACTTGAAACTGACGGTAGGCGTCGAGATCCGCAGCCACGATCCGCAGGATGAAATCGCAGTCACCTGCCATGAGATGGCACTCCACCACCTGGGGGAGCTGGATCACTTGCTGGACGAAGTGATCCGTGGTCTCCACATCTTGCCCGGTCAACCACACGCGGGCGAAGACGGTAAGCTTGAGCCCGATCTTTGGAGCGTCGAGCAGAGCAGCATAGCCACGGATGATTCCCGCCTCCTCCAAAAGACGGACGCGGCGCAGGCAAGGCGAGGGCGAGAGGCCGACTTCCTTCGCTAGCTCCAAATTCTGGATCCTACCCTTCTTTTGAAGCACCCGAAGAATCCGGTGATCGATGGAATCTAGTTTCATTGAAATCTTATTTCATTTTTTGGATCAAAATTAAATACTAATGCCATTTTTGTCCTAATTTTTAGTCAATACGCAACCCATTTTCGATCGATTTGGATTATCCTGCGGCGATGGAACCTGAGAATGTGATAGGGCATCCCGTCGAGGTGGGGGCCCGGAATCCCGCACTCCGATCGGAATTCCGCCGGGGCGTGCTCGCGTCCACGCCGGTGATGCTCGGCTTCGTGCCCTTCGCTCTGGTTTTAGGAGCACAAGCCTCGCGAAAGGGATTCGCTCCCGTTGAGGTGCCCCTGATGACCGGCTTGAATTTCGGTGGTGGCTCGGAGTTCGCAGTCGTGCAGCTCTGGTCTTCCCCTCCTCACATGCTGCTGATCATGGCGGTCACCTTCTTGATCAATAGCCGTCATCTCCTGATGGGAGCGGCACTGACTCCCTACCTGAAGGACCTGCCGCGACGGAAGGCTCTGCTAGCACTCTTCTTCATGTGTGACGAGAGCTGGGCGATGGGTCTGGCCAATGCAAAACGCCGTGCGGCCTTGGGGATACCGGCCTTCAGCTTGCCTTACTACATGGGTGCATCGCTCGGACTCTACTTCACTTGGGTCTGCTTCACCTTCTTGGGAGCACTTCTAGGCCCGGTGATGGGCAACTTGGAAAGCTACGGTTTGGACATGGCCTTCCCCGCAGTCTTCCTAGTGCTGCTCAAGGGAATGTGGAGCGGTCCCCGGGCCGCTCGACCGTGGCTCGTGAGTCTGGTCGCCGGTGTCATCGCCTGCCTCCTTCTACCGGGCGCTTGGTATGTCGTGGTCGGCTCCGCGGCAGGAGCGCTGTCAGCTTGCATCTGGGGGATGAAAAAATGAGCACTCAATTTTTTCTCACCATTCTCCTGATGGCCTTGGCCACCTACCTGACGCGTATCGGTGGCTATCTTCTCCTCAGGAAGCACCAGCCGAGCCCCCGGGTGGCCGCGATTCTGGACGCGGCTCCGGGATGCGTTCTCATTTCGGTAATCGCTCCGCATTTCGCCTCGGGCCACGTAGCGGATCTAGCGGCTTTGGGGATCACCGCGCTGGCCGCGAGCCGGCTTTCGATGCTGCCCACGGTCCTGATCGGGGTTGCTTCTGCAGCCGCATTGAGAGGGTTGCTCTGAGATTCAATTCCTCGCCCTCTTGAGGGCTTCATTTTCCACAAGGCCTTATCATCCAAACCGCAAGCAGGAAATTTTTAGAAACCTTCTACCTAGTGGTTGAATCCGCTTTGCTTCCCGGTCGCTGTTTGTCAGGCTCCGCGCCCCATGTCGAAACAGGCACTCGGAAAAGGGCTCGGCGCTCTCATCCGCAAACAACCCGGCGCCCCCTCCCCGCAAGAAGCAGCCGCCCTAGGAGTGGACGGCCACGGAAAAGCCCGTGAGGTGCCGATCGACCGCGTGGTTCCAAGTCCCCTGCAGCCTCGTACGCATTTCATCGACACTCCGCTGGACGAACTCATGGAGTCGATCCGGCAGCACGGGATCATTCAACCGTTGATCGTCCGTCCAGTGGACGGAAATTATGAGTTGATTGCCGGTGAACGCCGCTGGAGGGCCTCAAAAAAGCTCGGGCTGACCACCGTGCCCGTGATCGAGCGCGAGGCGTCCGACCGCGACGTGCTGGAAATGGCACTCATCGAGAATCTCCAGCGTGAGGATCTCAATGCGATTGAAGAAGCGGCGGGCTATGTCCGCCTGGCCAAGGAGTTCTCCATGAAGCAGGACGAGATCGCCGCACGGGTGGGCAAGTCCCGCGCCAGCGTGGCGAATGCGATGCGCTTGCTGGATCTGCATTCCGACGTGCAGCTCTTGGTCGCGCAGGGCCGCCTGACCGTGGGTCACGGCAAGGCGATCCTTTCGATCAAGGACAAGGACGCTCAATTGCTGGCGTCCGACCAGATCCTGAAGAAGGGGATGAACGTCCGCGCTGCCGAGAAGTTTGCCCAGACCTTCGATATTTCAGGCGGTGCCGATGAGGGCAAGGCGAAGGGCGCGGCCTCGACACCGGCCGCACCGGACGCGCACCTCCGGGCCATCCAGAACAAGCTGCGTGACCGATTTGCCACTCACGTGGCCATCCATCACGGCTCGAAGAAGGGCAAGATCGAGCTTGAGTATTATGGGGACGACGACCTGCAGCGGCTGCTTGATCTGTTGGGGGTCGAGGATCTTTAGTGCTCCCGGTTCCGCACGACGGATCCGGAAGCCCTTTCCTCACTACCCGTGAAACGCACTTCGCTTGTCCTGCTCTTGCTCTTGGCCATTGCGGCAGGGGCGTGGTTCTTTATCAAGAAACCAGCCGAACCCGAAGCGGGCGGACGAGTGACATTCGGGAAACTGCCTGCCGGACTGGCGGAGCAGTTCTCCGGAGAAAAGGCACTGGCACAGGTAAGGGCGATCGTGGATCTGGGCCCTCGCCCGCCGGCGAGCGAAGGCTATGAGAAAACCCTGAAGTACCTCGAAGCCGAATACTCGAAGCTGGGTTGGATCACCAAACGCCAATCCTTTACCCGCGCCACGCCAAATGGTCCTGTAGTTTTCACGAACCTGCTGGCCCGTCATTCTTCTTCCTCGGGTGATTGGAACAAGTCCGTGCCGGTAGTGATCGGAGGACACTTGGACAGCAAGGGAATGGAGGCCTTCCATTTCGTGGGTGCTAATGACGGTGGCTCCTCGACCGGAGTGATCATGGAATTGGCCCGGGTGCTCGCCTCCGATCCTGCCTCCGCCGCGAAAGTGGAGTTCGTGCTTTTTGACGGGGAGGAAGCCATCCTTACCTCCATCACCGAGTCCGACGGACTCTACGGCAGCAAGTACTACGCTCAGGATATTTCCAAGCGTAGCACATGGCCAGCCCTGGGCATCGTACTCGATCTGGTGGGTGATTCCACTTACGACTTCTATTACAATCCTGAGGCGACGGCATCCATCGCTGCCACGGTGGAGAAGGCGGCCGAAGCCAGCGGCCTCGGGTTGAAGCGCTCGCTTACGTCAATCATCGACGACCACGTCCCGCTGCAGCACACCGGCCTCCCCTGCCTCCACCTGATCGGGGACTTCATGAACATGCCCTACTGGCATCAGCAGGGAGACACGATGGAGATCATCGATGCCGAAGCACTCGAGAAAACCGGTCGCACGACGCTGCGTTTCCTCGCAACGCTTGAGGCTCCTTGAAGAGCCCGTTGCTTGCTTCCTAAAGGAATCGTTTTTCCTTCAACTTTTCGATTGTCAAAACCGGGAATGCCCCCCTAAATCCCGGCCCCGCTTCGCGGGACACAAATAAAAGGCTCGGTAGCTCAGTCGGTAGAGCAGCGGATTGAAAATCCGCGTGTCGGCGGTTCGATTCCGTCCCGAGCCACCTTCTCACTCCTTGTTGAAGAGAAGGCCCTGCAAAGGGATTCATTCTGAAGAGCGTTGGTTTTTCCCCGTAATTTCCGCGATAACTCGCAGGATTTCTTCCAGCTTCGATCTACCCAGAGGGAAATCAAGCTTTCCAAGAAGCCGATCTTGGACGAGGGGTCATCGGTTGTCTGACAACATTCGCATCCCCCCCGCGTCTCAAGCTGACCTGTCCCCAAGCCATGTCGTCCTTTGAAGTGTCCGGATTGCCCGAGGACATTCTCCCGATGATCTATTCGCAGCTGCGCCGCATGGCGGCAGCACGTATGGGTGCCGCCGGCGCTGGCCAGACCCTTCAACCCACAGCTCTGGTACATGAGGCATGGCTGCGCCTCTCCGCGAATCGCGGGGAACGTGCTTGGAACGATCCCTCCCACTTTTGCGCGGCGGCTGCGGAAGCGATGCGGCATATCCTTATTGATCGCGCCCGCCAGCGATCCCGGATCAAGCGCTGGGGTGATCAAGAACGCGTGCCGATGGCGGAGGCAGAACAAGAAGCCACTGGTGACGATGAAAAGACGCTGCTCATTGACGAGGCGCTCGAGAGACTGAAAACGATTGATCCCGTGCGTGCGAAGATCGTGCTGTTGAGATTCTTCGGGGGGCTCTCGAATCAGGAGATCGCACAGGAAATGTCGCTTTCAGAGCGCAGCGTGGAGCGCCAGTGGAGCTATGCCCGTGCATGGCTTTATCGGGAAATCCGGCCTCGCTTGTAAGGAGGCAGGTCTCGCATTTTTCCGAGATGCCGGATGGTTTGGAGATTTCCTGAAAATAATTGGCGGTTTCCGGGGAGCGATGTCGTGGACGCGAGTGAGGGGGCGAGGGCCCCTTCTCCGCCCGGACCCACGGAATCATGATTCAGACCCGTTTCACTCGCACCGCCCTGCAAGTGGCAGCCATTTCCACCACTGCCCTGTGCAGCCCGGCCATTGCCGAGGATATCTCCATCCTCGCCGCTGACGCCATCGGTGTCTCTTCCTTCACGGGTGTCGGCCAATGGAGCAATGCGGCTCCTCCAAGCACGGGCAATAACTACTTCACAGCGGGCTTCCAAGTTCGCACGCCGATCACCGCTGGCACCATCAGCTTCGCCAAGCGCGCTCTCGCCGTCGGCAACAACGACGTCAGCTACGTCATCTTGGGTGCGGATCCTCAACCATGGACTGCCGTGACACCTGGGATCAACGACGGGATCACCATCTCTGACACACTGCCCGCCGGCCGGAGAATAACTTCGTGCGCCTCCGCGTGCTCGCGGCGCAGTAGATTGGTTTTATGGGGTAAGCCGTGTTCTCAGGGTTGAGCCACGGCACTGGCCCCGGTGCGTCTTAATGGGTTAGAGGGCGTACCGGGGCACTATCTTTTCATCGACCGCGATGCCGGTTGAAGGGCCTTGATGCCCGGAGCATCCGGTCCATTCTCTTTTCACCGTCGCCACTCATGGGAACCGAGTCCAGCCAAACGGGATCTGCCATGGAGTCCAGCGATATGGAGGATGCGATCTTTGACACCGCGCTCCACATCGAGGACCCCGCAGAGCGGCGTCTCTATTTGGAGAGATCCTTCCGAGACGACTCGGAAGGTCTGACCCGAATGACCGAACTGCTGGAATTGGCCGGGGAATCCGCCGCCTTTTTCATTGAGACCCGCAAACATCGCGACCTTCTCGCAGAGGACACGCTGATGGCGATGTCGGAGGAAGATCACAGGAACGCTGCCGCTCCCCATGAAGACGAGCCCGACAGTATAATCGGACGCTATCGGCTCATTGGACGCATCGGGTCAGGGGGCGGCGGCATCGTTTACGAGGCAGAGCAACAGGAACCCGTAAAGCGACGGGTGGCGCTGAAAGTCATCCGGCTCGGCATGGATACCGAGACGGTAATCTCCCGCTTCGAGGTGGAACGTCAGGCCCTCGCGCTGATGGACCACCCGAACATCGCACGGGTGCTCGATGCCGGCGCTACCTCCGGAGGGCGGCCTTACTTCGTGATGGAGCTTGTAAGGGGTGATCGCATTACCACCTACTGCGACAAGGAGAAGCTCGGCCTTACCGAGCGGCTGGGCCTCTTTATCCAAGTCTGCCACGCAATCCAGCACGCCCACCAAAAAGGGATCATCCATCGTGATATCAAGCCTTCCAATATCCTCGTGGCCACCCACGATGGTCTCGCTCAGCCAAAGGTAATCGACTTCGGTATCGCGAAGGCTACGGAGAACCGCCTATCCTCGGCGGCAATGTCCACCCTTCTGGACCAGCCCATGGGCACGCCTGCCTACATGAGCCCGGAGCAGGTGGACATGGGCGGCATCGACATCGATACCCGCAGTGATGTCTACGGTCTCGGGGCGCTTCTCTACGAGTTGCTGGCAGGCCGCCCTCCCTTCGATGGAGACGCCTTGTTGAAATCCGGCATGTCGGAAATGCGCCGGACGATCCTCGAAAAGGATCCTCTATTGCCTTCCGCGTCACTCGGCGCCGCTGGCCCTGAGGCCGCGGAAATCGCGGTGCAGCGGTGCAGCGAAAGGAATCGCCTCATCTCCTTGCTCACCGGTGATCTCGACTGGATCGTGATGAAGGCACTGGAGAAAGACCGCAACCGCCGCTACCAGACCGCCAATAGTTTGGCGATGGACGTGCAACGCTTCCTTTCGGACGAACCTGTTCTCGCCCGCCGTCCGGGCAGCCTTTATCTGATCGGGAAGTTCTTCCGCCGCAATCGTGTCGCCTGCATCTCAGGAGGCGCCGTCGCCATTTCCTTGATAGGCGGCATGGGTGCCGCCACCGTGCTTTACCTCCGCGAGCGACAGGCTCTGGTGGAACAGGAGCGGCTGCGTCAGGAAGCGGAGTCCGCCCGGGCAGAGGAGTCACGCCTGCGCGGCCAAGCCCAGGCACGCGCAAATATCTCCCGCGTCGCCGTGCTGCTGAGCGAAGGAAAGATCGAGGATGCCGATGCGCTTCTCCAAAAGGAGTCGCTTGCCTTTATCGACCCATCCCGTGAAGCAGCCGGAGTATTCCGGTCCTTAGGGAATTGGTATGCCGTCTATGGACGCTGGGAGCAGGCTCTGCAGTGCTTCACACTTCTCCATCAGGCGAATCGCTTAGATAGCCGGCGGAACATCGTCGAAGGACTGGATCTCATCTACACCGCTCCGGCCTATCTGGAGCACGGCGATTTGAAGAGCTACGATGCCTTCCGCAATGAAGTGGTGAACCTCTACCTTCCCGCGCGGAACACCATCGAAGCAGAACATCTGCTCAAGGTTTGCCTGCTCGCCCCGGCGCCCCCGGAGGTTCTGGCGGAACTCAAACAGGTGGCAGACATGTGTTCACGTAGCATTCCCGTCTTCCCCGATGCCACCGGAGCTCCGAGTTACCCGGAATGGGAGGCATTCTCGCTGGCCCTCTACCACTATCGCTTGGGCGAATTTGAAAAGATGCGCGAATGGAGCCGGATCTCCCGGATCACCCCGGACAAGGTGGGTTCCCGCATTGCTTCCCTTCTTTGTCTGGAAGCAATGGCCAAGCAGGCAGAAGGTCACATGCAAGAAGCGGGAGCCGATCTTCGAAAAGCTCGCGAATTGATCCCATCTCCCCCAGACCCTGCGGACGAAACCTCCCGTCCCCTTCCCGGCAACTGGTTCTCCTGGTCGGTGGCACGCATTCTCCATCGCGAAGCCGAAAGAAAGCGGAGCCGCTAGGGAAGTCACCTTCCTCTATCTGGAGGACACCATGGTGCCTAGCTTTTGGCTTGCTGTTCTTTGTCGCCACGCTGCCGCGTCCGCTTCTCGGGCGGCACTTCCTCGTACATCTTCTCATTGAGCTTCGCCTGAGCGTGTTCACTTAGCACGCGCCGCGCCCCCACCAGCGCCTTGTTCGCAACTCCCGGGATCACCAGTAACTCGCGGTCCATCACGCCTTGGTAGCCCGCAGCAGCGACCTCTTGGGGGGCCATGAGATTTCCCTTCTGAAAGCCGACCACACCGGTCATGTCCGCCTTCGTGAAAAAGTCCGTATCGGTCGGTCCGGGACACAGCGCCGTCACACTGACCTCCGTACCTTCCAATTCAACCGCCAGCGCTTCGCTGAACGAGAGCACAAAGGCCTTGGTCGCATGATACACATTCAGCATCGGCCCCGGCTCGAAGCCCGCCACCGAGGCCGTATTCAAAATCCGTCCTCTTCCCTTCGCGAGCATCGGCGGCAGGAAAAACTTGGTCAGGCGCAGCACGGCTTCGATATTCAAGCGGATCATCGAGAGGTCCTGCTCAAGCGCAATTTCCCAACTTCTCCCGCGGAACCCGTGGCCGGCATTATTAACCAGTATGTCGATCTCGATCCCTTCGCGCTCCATGCGGTAGAATATGTCCTCCGCCGCCTCCGCCTGCTCCAGGTCCTTCGGCAGGACATAGCAGGAAACGTTGAAGTCGGTTTCGAGCTGCGCGGCCAAGCCCCGCAATTCCCCGACGTCCGGCGCGACAAGTACCAAGGAGTGCCCGTGCTTCGCAAACTCGCGGGCGAGATGGAGGCCGATCCCGCTGGTGCAGCCCGTAATCAATGTGGAGTCTTTCATGATCGTCTCTCTCCCTTCGCAAGGCGAATGCCAATGCCCCAGAGCCCGAAATCAACCCGCGCGAGCGGGGAGCCCGGCGATCAGCCACTGCATTTCGCTTGTATGCCCGGGCATTGCGCCCCCCGTGTTTACCACCGGCAATGATCATCTCGGCCAATCAAGACGCCGCACAAGATGCCGCCGACAAAGGCCAAGGCGATCGAACCACAAGGATGCCGCGACACCGCACCATCGAAGCTGCGCTTCATGTCCTGCAAGCAACCGTCGCCACAGCACCCGCCTCTTACAGGCTCTGGGATCCGGCGTGGCTCTTGGGCCCGCTGGCTTGCATGGGTTTCGCCCTCCCGCTGTACCTCGGGGGTCCTTGGTGAAAGCGGCGGATCATTCTCTCCGGAACCGCTCGAATATGGATTAGGATCATTCATCAGAAATCAGACTTCGCAAAAGCGATGCCAAAAAGAGGAGTCATCCTGCTGAAAATGAAACAGGGCCACTTGGAGCGACCCCGTTCCCTGCCATCATTATAGCACCTTCATCCACTCAGCGGGCGCGAAGCCTGTCGAGAGTAGCCACATGACTTGATAGGGCTGGCAGGAGATCCTGGCGGATCACGATCTTAATCTCCTCCATCACATTCGAATTCCGCAACGCTTCCTCGTATTCGTCGATCCCGTGGTTCTCGCCTTGTTCCAGAGCAGCAAGGGCCGGTGACTGGCCGAGCGCCTTCGCGGTTCCCTCCACGGCTTGGGCGAAACTTCCCCACGCCCCCGAGTCGGTGGCGGGTTCCGCACCCATGTCGATCAGATGCTGGCGCAGTCTTCCGACACTTCTCTGGTGATCGGAGCGAATACCTTCCAACGCAGACCGCTCGGGTTCTTCACGAAATTTCTCAATCGCTTGATCGTAGGTCTCAACAGCAGAAATCTCGCCCCGCAAGAGGCTGTTACAGACTTCGATACATTCAGAGGTCGCATTCATGATATGGAATTTTGTGGTTCGGGTCACGGCGTGATTGCCGTGCCTTTCCCTAGCTTGAGGAATGCCGGTATATCCAGGGGCGCAACGCCGGGAGCTAATGCTCCTGCTTCTCCCGCTCTTTCGCTTCACGCTCCTTGTCCGTCTGCTGCTCTTGCTTCTCCGCTGGTATTCCTTGACCTCCAGCTGTGGGGATAGATGAGCTATTTCCACTACCCGCAGCATTGTGCTCGTTCTCTCCCCCCGAAGCAGCGCCTTGGATATTTCCGCGAGGCGGCCCCCCGTCGGCTTGTGTCGAAGGTGCTCCGTCAGTCACAGGCCCGGAAAGAGCGCCACCAGGAGCTTGTCCAGCCTGAGGCAAGCCGTCGGTTTCGCCGGTGCGGTTACCGGGATTCGGCTTGTTAAAAGCGCTCGGCAGCGATTCATGCGGCTCGTCCTCATCACCCCGCTTGTCACAAGACACCGCCGACAAAGCAACCAACCCAGCAATCAGATAAATCGTCTTCATGTCTCTATCCCGAGCAGGCGACGAACCAGACATCTCTCGGTGATTTGCGACATCACCAGTAGCGTGGTGCCTGCAGGATGCTCATCGGGGCGAGGCAGCTTGCAAGCATGCTCCCCCGCCCCGTTTCCGTGCACAACGACTGCAACGACGCCATAAACGCTTGGAAAATCATCCTTCCTCCTCCTTCGCCCCTTCTGGACCGGAGGATCCCTTTGCAGGCGCGGAGTCGGAAGCGGCGGGCTCCTTGCCCGAGTCCTTGGACAAACCGATAACGCCGGCACCGATACGGTCTCCCGCGTTGCCTGTAGGCTGACCGCCGTCATCGGCCTTCGCATGAACAATCACCGCCCGGCCCAGAATTCCGTTTGGACCGGCATCCAATGTGATGTTGTCTACCGTCAGGGTCAGTGTCGCGGCGCCTTTCCCGTCGGCTACCAGATTCCCGAGATCACCGGCATGACGTTCCTCCTTGTCGGGCATGGCGTGCGGATGCTTGCCCGGATTAAAGTGATCTCCGGCGCTGGTAGCATCCCCGCTTCCGAGATCGCCGAATTGATGGATGTGAAAGCCATGATGGGCGTTGGGAGTGAGACCACCAATGCTCGCGGTCACTTTCACCCCCTCATCTGTCTTCTCAAAGGTCACGGAACCCATCACCTTGCTGTCGCCCACCGGTCTTACAATGGCGACGAGCTTGGAAGGTTCGACAGATTGGGCATGGAGCAAATTGGCCGCCATCGGCAGGAAGGCAGCGAGCAGGAGATGTCGGCATTTCATGGTGGATTCCTATCCTGCACCTCCTATGCCACCGATTTTTCCGCAGGATCCTCAGCTGGAAAGATGGCTGGGCGGCTTTGCCTGTGCAATCTGCGGGTCCGCCGTGCAAGTTGAGCAGGCTAGGTAGCTGACTTCGCGCCCGTCGTTCCGACCCATACCTCGGGCGGAGTTGGCGGCATGTCGTCACCTTCGACAACCGACCTCCCCGAACTCTTGATCAGATCCCGCACAAGGGAGATCCGCGGCCCATAGACCGGATGCCGCAAGAGGTCGCCGAGCGGACATTCGAGGCGATCTCCCCAAGTCCCGCGGCCATAGCTGCCCGGCAAATTGAAGCGCAGCGGAATGCCAAGCAGATCGCTACACATCAATACCGCCAACCTGCCTTTGGTTTGAAAAAGCGCGCCTTGGAACTTGCCGAGGAGCTCGTCGTCCAGCCCTTCGAACCCGGTCGAAGAACCGCCGGCAAAATCGAGCAGGGCCTTCAGATCTCTTGCCGACTTGCCCTCCGGATCCTCGCTTGAGGCTTGCTGAAGATGCAGAAGCAATTGCGCCAGCGGGGCGTTGTCATGGTTGGCATAGGCGACAAGGCTGAGCTCACGGAACAGCCCGGGTGCTCGCACGGCACCTTCCTCTGTCCGTTCCAGTTGGGGGAAGCTGAGATTCGCAAGTCCCAGTTCGTGTAAGGCTCGTGTCATATAATCCGGCATCTCACCCATGATCTCCGCGACCAGATCCATGCTTCCCGCCGCCTCGATCAGGTGTCCGATGATCTCGCGTCCCTGTAGCTCATTCATCGCCGCACTGGTGGGATCGTCATCCGGTCCCGGGATGAACCGGGGTAACAGTCCTCCTGTCTGTTGAGCCGCCTCTTCCTCGCTTAAGCTGGAGAACTCCACGTGACGAGCTCCCCCAGCCCAAGGAAACATGTAGGCACGGAAATAGCCGCGAAGATGATCGAGGCGACAGCCGTGGAAAAACTCTGACTCCCACCCAATGCGCTCCCTCAACCACTGGAACCCGGTCGAGCGATGGTTCTCCCAGCGATAGGGCGGCAGGCCCCAGTTTTGGCCCCAGCGTTCCGCGTCCTTGCTCGTATCGAAATGCGCGAGAGGCCGGGTTCCAAGGCTCCACTCTGTATCGAAAAGGGAAGGATTCGCCCACACATCCACACTATTCAAGCCAACCCCGAAAGACATCTCCCCCATCAGCCTTACGCCACGCTCCTCGGCATGTGCCCGGACCTCCTTCCACTGCCGCCACGCCACCCACTGGATAAAGGCAAATCCTGTCCTCAGCAGCTCGAGGCCCTCGCGCGTCGAATGCCGTTGTAGCCATGCTTCAGCCAGCTCATGGGTGCGGTGCTCCGGCCGCCAGTCATCCCATACGGTATTCCCCTCATATTCCCGGACCAGGGCACGAAACAAGGTATAGGGCCGCAACCACGACGCCTGCTCGTCTTGAAACCGGGCAAACTCCTCGTGCATGCTAGAGGCATGAAGCCCCAAAAAATGATACGCGGTGGTCAGCAATATCTGCGTCTTCAAGGGATAGACCGCATCGTGCCTGACATTGCCCGAACGCAATTGGCTTAACCATGATTCCGGTGCCGCTTGTTCTAACAAGGCATGCGTCAGGCCGGGGACCTCCTGCGGCGTCAGGCTCACATAAGCCGGGGAAAGAGCGCGGGAGCTGATCGGATTGTAGGGACTGTGATCACCGAAGGTCTCATGAATCGGCAACAGCTGGAGCACACTCATTCCCAACCCCGCGACAAAATCGACAGCATCTCTTACTGCAGCTGTATCGCCAATCCCCAGGTCACGATCGCTTCTCAGGGCGTAAACGGGAACGAGCATTCCTGCCCGCCGCCGGTCGAGTATCGAGGCATTCATCGCTCGCTTAGGCTTTCCATGCGGAGCGGATCATCTCCCCTGCGAGCTGGGCCGCCGCCGGATTCACCAGCGGTGCATCCTTCGCAAGCTCGGACGCGACGATCAATGGCAGATGTTCACCCAGGGCCATCACCGCCAGGGCTGCAGACTTCAGGCTTTCCTGTGCCAATGAAGCGGTTTCGGTGTGACCGGTGGCGAGCCCCAAGGTCAACAGCATCGAGTAGCTGGTCGCGGCCACATTCATCGCCACGATGTCATCACGTAGCATCCTTGAGACCGGATGTTCTCGCAGCCTGCCATAAACGCCAGCGAGGGCCCCGGTGATGGCGGTGACCCCCTCCTTCAAAATCGCCCCCACGCTTCCCCCTTCGTCCGCTGAGATCCGCTTGAAGTTGTCGATGCGCGCCTCACCCGCCTTCGCCAACTGGCCCAAGAGGGAGGCCAGTTCGGGAAAGTCCTTGAGCCGCTCGTCCTCCAGTTGCCCTTCGATCGCATTCACGATATCGCGTTCCATGCCGATCACATCGTTAACGTACTGCTTCAGGTTGCCGTGGTGCTTTTCGTCCATCCCCACCTTTCCGCAGCATCCATGCCGGTGCGGGGAGTGCAGGAAAACCGCAGAACCGGGTCATATCGCGGCGCAACTCGCAACGGATTGAAGCGAAAGCTGCACGCCCCCGCAGGGTCTGTGGGCACGGCGCAGGCGAATGCCGGAACAACTTGAAGACTTGACCCACATCGACCGGACTTCGGCTCTCGTCCCACTGGATCGCGGAGGAGCGCTGGGACGGGTCCGCCTTGAAGCCGATCCGGCCGCGCGGATCCAGCCGTACCCTTGCGAATGAGGGGATTCTGGTTGAACATCCGAAATCGGGTATCCCAAGCTTGGGTCCCGCGCTCAACCCCGCTGATGCCACCTCCAAGCCAGACCCCAGACCCGGAGAATCAGGATCAAATCCCCGGGGATCGCAGCGGAAGTGATCCATCGGCTGCAGAGCCTGTCGGCAGATTGTTTTTGGCGAGACTTGGCGAAGTCCTGCGGATGTTGCGAGACCCAATCGAGATCCAGGAAACCGCATGCCGCCTTCTAGGGGAGTATTTCGGTGCCGATCGTGTTGGATACGCGGAGGTGCAAGAGGACGGCGAGACAGTGATGATTACCCGGAGCTACACGGAAGGCCAGCCGAGTCTTGAGGGACTCTACCGTCTCGACGATTACGGGCCCGATTTGCTACACGCTTTCAGGGAAGGCCGCACCGTAGTGCGTCCGGATATTGCTAATGACCGGCTACTTACAGACGCTGAGAAGCGGGCTCACGCCATTTTGAATCTGGGGGCCACGCTGAACAAGCCGCTGCTCAAGCACGGGGAACTCTTCGGCATTCTCTTCGTCCACTTCTTTCAGGCTCACGAATTCACCGAGGAGGAGCTCATTCTCACCGAGGAGACGGCCGAGCGAACCTGGGCAGCAGCGGCCAGGGCTCGCTCGGAGGAAGCATTGCTTCTCTCCGAAGGACGTTACCGGACTCTCTTTGAATCCATTGATGAAGGCTTCTGCCTCATCGAGGTTCTATTCGACGAGAAGGACACCCCATTTGACTACCGCTTTCTTGAGGCGAACCCGGCCTTCGAACGTCACACCGGACTTTCAAACGCGGTAGGTCGGACCGTCCGGGAAATGGTACCAGCTCACGAATCACACTGGTTTCAGATCTACGGCCACATCGCGCGGACCGGCATTGCCCGCCGATTCGAACAGACTGCGGACGCACTCGGTCGTCTCTACGACGTGTATGCCTTTCGCGTCGGCGATCCTGCGGCACATCAGGTCGCCGTGCTTTTCAATGACGTGAGCACCCGGAAAGCCGCGGAGCGAAAAATCCAGGAAAATGAGGAGCGGCTTCGAACCTTGTTCGAATCGATGACAGAAGGCTTCGTGATCAAGGAAGCGGTTACCGATGAGAACGGGCAGATCACGGACTTCCGCTTCATCGAGTGCAATCCTGCCTTCAGCCGCATGACCGGACTCACCGATCCGGCCGGCTGCAGGGTCAGCGAACTCACCCCAAATGCGGAACCGATCTGGTTTGAGAGCCTCACCCGGGTTCTCGCCAGCGGAGATCCGGTCCGCTTTGAAACCCGGATCTCTCGTAGCGAATGCTGGTGGGAAGTTTCCGTCAGCCGAATCGGCGGTCCCGGAAGCCATCGTGTCGCGATTGTGCTGATGGATGTCACCGCACGGAAATCGTCGGAAGCGGCACTGGCCAAAGCACGCGAGGAGCTGGAGATCCGCGTGGCCGAGCGGACCAGCGATCTGCAGAAAGCCATGACACGTCTGCAGTCCGAGGCTGCGGAACGGGAAAGGCTCGAACGGGACCGACACGACCTGCTCCGGCGGCAGGTGAGAACCCAAGAGGAAGAACGAAAGCGGATCTCCCGGGAACTACACGACAATCTTGGCCAGTATCTGACCGCTGTGATGCTGCGGGTCCAACTTTTGCGGAAGTCCTTCGAATCGGGAGACTCGATCGATAGCATCACCAGCACGATCGAGGACCTGAAGACCGTGGTGGATTCCCTCATGAAGGCCTCCCATCGCCAGGCATGGGAACTTCGGCCCGCGGAACTCGATCACTTTGGGCTGGAGCCCGCGCTGAGAGCCTACGTCACGGACTGGAGTGAGCGCACTGGTATCGCTACCACTTTCGATTCCTCGCATTGGCATGAAGTCCGCCTTCATGCTGATTGTGAAATCGCATTGTATCGGGTTGTTCAAGAAGCCCTGACCAATGTTGCGCGACATGCGGTGGCCGAGGAAGTCACGGTCACATTGAAGTCAAATGGAGATATTGAGGTCCAAGTGAAGGACGACGGAAAAGGTTTCGACCCCGAGATCCCAACCAAACGTTTGGGTCTGCTGGGCATGAAAGAGCGGATCTCCCTTGTGGAAGGCTGTCTCACCATCGATTCCGCACCAGGAAGCGGCACCGTGGTTTCCGCAAAGGTTTCGCGACCCACCTGTTCTTCCTCTTGATCCTCTCAGCCAAGCTCGGGAGCTTCCAATCCGCCTCGTCCTAGCTCTACCCAAAGTACGGCCTCCCGGATCACTGCAGCGGCATCCGGCAGGGAAAGCTTGGTGCGGATATTCCCTCGGTGTGCATCCACCGTCCTCGGGCTGATGTGAAGCTTCTCGCCAATCTGCGTGGTATTTAGGCCTTGTCCCAGGAGTTGGAAAATCTCCAGCTCCCGATCTGTTAGAATGGCGGGACCCAATGAGGTGGTCGGTCGCCCGCCCATGGCCATGCGGCTCACGATGTGTCGGGAGACTCTTTTGCTCAGATACACCGAGCCCGTCAGCACCTCCTCCACCGCCTTCAGGAATTGATCGCTGTCGGTTCCTTTGGGAAGGTAGCCGCGCCCTCCAGCCCGGAGGACACGCTCCGCGTAGAGCATTTCATCGTGCATCGAGTAGACCAGCACCGGGATCTCCGGACAGAATGCCTGTAGATCCTTCAGCAACTCCAACCCACTGCGATCCGGCAGCGTGATATCCATCACCACGAGATTCGGCCTCAGGGCCGGGATGAGTTCAATTGCCTCACTGGCATTCGACGCTTCACCGCAGACCCTGTAAGCGGTCTCTGCGTGGATGAGATGGCGTAGCCCTCCCCGGAGCATCGGATGATCGTCCACCAGGAAGATCTTCTGCTCCGTCCCGTTTATGGATAGTGGACGGGATGAACTCACGGCTTAACCTTCTTCATCAGGGATTCTCCACAACCGGGGAAAACAAAAATCTCCCCACGAACAAACGATCCATTGATTGGCATCGCACGGCTCTCGCGCTGTTCCATGATGTCAGCTTTATACCTTCCTCTTTGCACCCCCCGCGGCGGCCTTCATCTATTCAGGCACGCGAAGCCCAAGCCCCCTTAATGCGTGGCACAGCGGCTCTTCGCCTCTTTGGTATCTTGGCAGCGCGATTTTCGGGGACAGTGAGGCATGGATGGGAATCAATTCTTGAAAGGGTGCTCGCAGCCCTGTGTCTAACGGGGCGCGCATGTTGCGTTGATAAAAACAGGAGGCTTGCTGATCGTTCAATCCCAAGGCTGTACGCAGCGCCGCTTGAAGCGACTAGGTAAATTTCTTAGGCATTTTTGCGGTTTTGCCTAGAAGCTGAACGCGGCAGATTAAACGCCTCCTACAAGTGCGCTTTGCACCCCGGTCATTGTATTATGCATCGCAGTTGTGCGGTTGCCGCCTTGCTCCCGCAGGGAAACGACCGGCGGCACACCCCTAGCTAGAGAAGCGCCATGTATTCCGGCAGCTCTTCTCTCGAAACTCTTCCCAGTTATCAAAATAAGACACCTTTCAAGAAGATCGCATTTCTCGGAACTTATACCCCTCGCCGCTGCGGGATCGCGACATTTACAAACGATCTATTGCAGGCCGTCTCGGGCGCAGCTCCTTCCGCGGAGCTGCAGGTGGTCGCCATGGGAAGCCCGGACGCCTATCCCCCCGAGGTGAAGCTGAGCCTGCCAGAGGATGACCCCGCACGATATCGGAGGGCAGGTGAGCAATTGAACCGCTCCGGGATCGACCTGCTTTGCGTGCAGCATGAATTCGGGATCTTCGGAGGACCGGCAGGGAGTTATCTTATTCCCATGCTCCGGGAGTTGAAGATGCCGGTGGTGACGACCTTTCATAGCCTCCTGCGTTCTCCTGATGTGGCCCAGCGCAAGGTGATGGATGAGCTGGTGAAGCGAAGCCAGCGCCTGGTGGTAATGGCGGAGCATGGTGCGGAAATCCTGAGGGAAGTTTACAGCGCTGATCCGAAGCGGATCGATGTCATTCCTCATGGAATCCCCGACTTTACCTTTGCGGAGACCGCACCGGCCAAGGAGGAACTCGGATTCACCGGACGAGAGGTGATGCTCACCTTCGGCCTCCTCGGACCAGGAAAGGGCATCGAGTATGCGATCCGGTCTCTACCTGAGATCACTGCGCGGCATCCGGAGATACTCTACGTGGTGCTCGGTGCCACCCATCCGAATCTCGTTGCCCGTGAGGGAGAGCGATATCGCGAAGGCCTGTTGGACCTGGCTCGGGAACTCGGGGTCAGCGACAATCTCTACTTCGAGAATCGCTACGTCCCGATGCAGGACCTCAAGCGCTACATGGCAGCCGCCGACATTTACCTTACCCCCTATCCCAATGAGGCCCAGATTACCTCTGGAACGCTTGCCCAAGCTTTCGGAGCCGGTAAGGCAGTGGTCTCTACACCTTATTGGCATGCGAAGGAGTTGCTCGGTGACGGCGGCGGTATCTTGGTGCCGTCGAGGAACTCCGCTGCAATCGCTGTCGCCGTCAATGCGCTGCTCGACGATCCGGTGCAGATGAACGCCCTGCGTCGCCGGGCTTTTCGTGAAGGGCGCGAGATGGTGTGGTCCAAAGTGGGCGAACGCTACGTGAAGAGCTTCCGGGACGCGGCAGCATCGGCACCAGTCAAAACCGGCTCTCCTTGGCGTGCCAGGGCGTTGCCAGAGTTGAAGCTCGATCACATCGACCGGATGACCGATGGCACCGGCATCTTCCAGCACGCCACCTTCGAAGTGCCGAACTTTCACGAAGGTTACTGCACCGACGATAACGCGCGTGCCTTCCTCCTGGCCATGCAGAGCGGCGAGGCCACCGACTCGCCCCAACTATGGCAGATGACCTCCACGTACCTGGCTTTCCTCACGGCAGCATTCAACGAGAGCAATGGCCGCTTCCGCAATTTCATGAATCATTCCCGCCAATGGCTGGAGGAGGCAGGCAGTGAGGATAGCCATGGCCGCGCCCTGTGGGCGCTGGGAACCGGAGCAGCCCTCGCCCGTCGGGATGGATGGCGCTTGCTAAGCGCCAAGCTTTTCAGCGCCGCTCTACCCGCGGTTGAATCCTTCACCTCGCCCCGGGCATGGGCCTTCACGCTGCTCGGACTGCACGAGTATCTGGGCATCTGTCCCGGTGACCAGCAAGCACACCGCCTGCGCACCGAATTGGTGGATCGCTTGATCACCGGCTGGGACACCTATTCCTCGAACGACTGGCCTTGGTTCGAAGGCATCCTCAGCTACGACAATGCCCGCCTTCCCCAAGCACTGATCCTGAGCGGCAGCATGCTGCCGGAATCCCGCGCGCTTGAGATCGGCCTTACTTCTCTCGATTGGCTTGCCGGTATCCAGACGGCAGGCTTCGGCCACTTCCGCCCGATCGGGAACAATGGCTTCTACGTGCAGAACGGGGAGCGCAGCGATTTCGATCAACAACCTGTAGAGGCCCAAGCGACGGTCGCGGCCTGCATTGCGGCGTGGCGCGTCAGCCGTGAACAGCACTGGCTCACCGAGGCCGATCGCGCCTTCGATTGGTTCCTTGGACGGAACGATGTCGGCTTGGCCCTTCACGATGCCGACACGGGCGGCTGCTGCGACGGACTGCAACCCGACCGCGTGAATGCAAATCAAGGGGCCGAATCAACACTTGCATTCGCCCTGTCCCTCGCCGAGCTACGAGAGGCGCTGGCTTCCAGCGCGGAATTTGCCAAACAGATCGCATGAGCAAGATCCGGCTTCGTCGCCACGATGTAGACCTGCTGCCTGAAAGCAGCCGGGTAATCATTCGCCCCTTCATCCCGGGAGACACGCAGCGGATTACGACCATCATCGGCCGGGCATTGGCTCTTAGCGAGGAGGAAGTGGCCCGCGAATTGGCGGGAGTGAAGAGCGAGTTCGACTCGCGGCACTTCGACATTGATTCGCTGTTGCTTCAACATTTCAACAAGGTCGTCTCCCACGTCTTCACGCAACGGAACCTGTCCCGGGAACGCCAGCTCTTAATCGGAGCACTTTTCTCCGGTGAATACGCCTTGGAATCGGCAGCCCTCTTCAATCCATCCATCGTTCCTCATCCCGACCAGACCGGCGTGGAAGAAGGAGCGCTCCGCTTCGTGATGAGCCTCCGGGCCACGGGAGAAGGCCATATCTCCTCGATCGAGTTCCGCAGCGGGCGAATCCATGCGGACGGAGGAATCCATTTGGACCCCGTATCGCGCTTCGTCACGATCCCCGAGGTCATGCCGAACCCCAGCTACCGGAAGGAAAGCTTTCGCACCAAGCTGGTTGAAATGGGATTCGACAACGAATGGACCACGGAACTTTTGGATGCCTTGGAGGATGACTTCACGCGCAATGATCTGCGGAGGTCGATCAAAACCCTCAGGAACGGCTCAACGAGCATCTCTCGGGACCTCCAGCGCACCTTGGAATGTGCCCTGTGGCTGGCAGACTCCAACTACGAACTTCGCTTCTCCGAGAAGCTCGCAATCAGTGAGCGCATTATCTTCCCGGTTTCGGCCAACGAAAGTAACGGCATCGAGGACGCGCGTTTCGTCCGTTTCGTGGAAGAGGATGGCTCGGTGATGTACTACGCCACCTACACCGCCTACAATGGCCGTGCAATCCTGCCCCAATTGATCGAGACTCCGGATTTCCTCCGCTTCCGCGTGCTCACCCTGAATGGCCGCGCGGTCCAGAACAAAGGCATGGCCCTCTTCCCTCGCCGCATCCAAGGAAACTACGCGATGCTCTCCCGCCAGGACGACGAGAACGTGCTCATCATGTTCGCCAATGATCCGCACCACTGGAGCGAGCCCGAAATCGTGCTGCGTCCCGCAGAGATGTGGGAAAGCGTGAAGATCGGCAATTGCGGTTCACCGATGGAAACGGAGGCCGGCTGGCTGGTCCTCACTCACGGGGTGGGGCCGATGAGAAAATACTGCATCGGGGCCGCCCTTCTGGATCTGGAAGATCCTACCCGCGTCATCGGGAGGTTGAAACGCCCTCTCCTCTCTCCGGAAGGCAACGAGCGCGAAGGATACGTCCCCAATGTCGTCTATAGCTGCGGAGGCTTGATCCACGGACGAACGCTCGTCCTTCCCTACGCGATGAGCGACAAGGCCTCGGCCATCGTTTCCGTCCCGCTTGATGACCTGCTGGCGGAACTTACCGGCAGTTAAGCTACACCCGGAACAAACCACCACGCTTCCCGCCAAGCGCCGCCGCCCCGGTAATCGCCACCGCCAGGAAGATCATCGCCCAGACGCCCAACGCCGCAGCCAGCTCATGACCATTTCCCAAGGCGGACAGCAGCATGTAGATCGCCTTCGTGATCGGGTAATGCTCCGTCTGCTGGGCTAGAATCAGGCTGTCGCTCACCTCCAGCATGGCAAAGGCAAACGCCAGGATACCGCCCGCTGCGAGATTCGCCCCGATCAGAGGCAACGACACACGCCGCAGGGTGCGGAGCCATCCCGCGCCCAAGGAGCGTGCGGCTTCCTCCAGCGCCGGATTGCTCTGCTGGAGGCCGGCGACGGCGGAGCGCACCACATACGGCAAGCGCCGCACCGCGTAGGCCACGATCAGCAGCATCGCGGGGTTCCCGTTCTCACCGATCAGGAAATAGAGCGGTTTCCCTTTCTGCGACAGTGCCAAGTAGCCGAATGCTAGCACCAAGCCCGGCACGGCAAGCGGCAACATCACCAGGGCATCCAGCAATGAACGCCCCTTGATCTTGCTGCGCACGATCACCCACGCAATCGCAATTCCCAGCACCAGATCGATCAAGGTCGCTCCGGACGCGTAGAAAAGGCTGTTCTTGATCGAAGGCACCACCAGCGGATCACCCAGCGCGTCCTTGTAGTGATCGAACTTCAGGGCCAGCGGCAGCACCGTCTTGTACCAGTCGTCGGACAGCGAAAGCAGGATCACCCCGATGTGCGGCAGGGACGCCACGAAAAAGACCCCACCGAATATCATCGCGCACCCCAAGGCCTTCAGGCCGGCAAGCTTCACTTCACCCCCTCGCCCTTTCGGGCGTGGCTGGGTGCTTGAGGTCTGGCGACCGAAGAGTGCCTTCGTAACGCCAAAGACGATCGCGGAGATCACCAGAATCACCGCAACCAGCGCGTAAGGCATCGGACTCGAAGCTCCGGCAGTAATGTCCTTTATCCCATCGAAGACCTGCACCGGAGCCACGCGTGTGTAGTCAAAAACCAAAGGCACACCAAGCTCGGTAAAGGCCCACACGAAAACGATGGCGGATCCCGCGAAGATCCCGGGCATCGCCAGCGGCAAGGTGATTCGCCAAAGGCGCCGCGAAGGAGGGCAACCGAGGTTTTCCGCAGCCTGCTCCATCGCGGGATCCAGGTTCGACAGCGCCGCGGTGATGTTCATGTAGAGGATCGGGTAGAGGTGCAACGCGTTCATCGCCACGATCCCCCAGAATCGTCCTTGGGCCAGCCAATCGACCGGCTGCTTCGCATCCATCAACCCCAAATCGATCAGGAGAGCATTCAATGATCCCTCCACCCCGAGCATGTGCTTGATACCGATGGCACCCACGAACGGCGGAAGCACCAGCGGAATCAGGATCAGCACTCCCAGCACCCCGCGTCCCCTGAAATCATACCGGTGCGAGAGCAGTGCCAGCGGGAAGGCCAGCAGGAAAGTGGCCAGCGTGCTCGTGATGCCAAGCGCGAGCGCGTTCCAGAGACCCTCGCGATACACCGGATTCCGAAAGACCCCTAAGATGAAATCCAACGTGAAGCCACCCTCCGGTGACTTGAAGGCATCCCCGATGACCGAGAAGGCCGGATAAAGAAAAAAGACCGCGAATAGCGCGGTGACGAGCCCCGTGACTCCGACGGCTGTCGTTCGATTCATGGACGGCCTCCTTTCTCCGCCAGAGCAGCAGCCTTCTGGTAATTCTGGCGAAAGGTCTCGGAGATCGCGCTCATTTCACGCAAGGTGGCCAACGGATCCCTCTTCCCCAGCAACGGAACAATCCCGTTCATCAGGCGGTCATAACTCACATGAGAGGTATCGAAGAATACCTTGCCTGCGGGCGTCTCCTCGATTTTCACCGCCGGGCCCGTGTGCTCCCGCATCTCCAGCCACGCGTGCTTCATCTCCTCATGCGGATCGATGCACATCGCCCGGAAGATCTGGGCCAGAGCCTTGAAAGCGGGTCCCGTGAGCTCCCGGTTATACTCGAAGCTCCCGCTCCGCTCGTAGGGCAAGGCATCCGGATCCGAAAACATCGGCAAGGTATCCGTGCCGTAAAGGTCCCGGCGCACCGGGAGACGTCGCGGCGAGGTCTCACGCGGACCGCCCGGCTGGCCAACTCTCAGGTTCCACAGCAGCTGTCCCTCGCGGCTCAGGCAGAAAGTCACAAACTCCTGGGCGATCTCCATGTTCGGAGCCCCGCGGAAAACCGCAATGGGATCCACCGACATCGAGGTGCCTCCAAGCGGAGCGCTCCACAACAATCGCGATTTGCGACCGTTCCTGCTAAACTTCTCCTCATACGAGCGTCCGTAGAAATCGATACAGGTTCCTGCCGCTGCATCTCCTTGTGCGACATCGTGCGGCACCTTGCTGGCAGAGTCGGTGAAGTACCGGGCGTTCGCCGCCATGCGCTGCAGCAGGTTGAGCCCGCGCTGCCAGCCTTCTTCGCGGCTTGCAGGCGAGTCCCCCTTCTCACGGATCACCTGCTGCATCTGCTCCTGGATCATCATCTCGAAGGAGCGCCCTACCGACCCGCTCTTCGTGGGATCCGCCAGCGCCAGATAGCCGGCATAGGCTGGATCGCCCAGATCATCCCAGCGGCGCGGCGGCATCAACCCCAGCCGTTTTACCGAATCGACATTGTAGCAGATGCCCATCTGGGAGAGACAGGTGCCCACCCACATACGATGCGCGTCGTAGTAATTCTCGCCGGTGAACTTCGCAGGGATCACCTCTTCCTTGAACCACTCCGGCTGCTTGGAAAAAACCTCCAGCTCCGCGAAGCGGCCCTTTTCCGCCTGTAGCTTGAAGTCCGGCTCTCCGCCACCGAAGAAAAGATCGATCCCGATGCCGGGACTCTTGATCGCATCCGCAGCGTCAAAGGAACTGTTCAGCACCCGTGCGATGTCCGAGGTCCCGCCGGGGATCCGCCAGTCGACGTAAATCGAACGACCTTTCTTCTCCCGCCAATAGCGGGCGAAGGCCTCCCCGAACTCCGAGCGGATTGTCTCGTTGTGCGGGGTGATGATCACGAGGCGATCCTGCGCCTGCCCCGCCGTCGCCAAGTCCGAGGACGTCCGCAACAGGATGGGCGCGACAATCACTGCGGCCAAGAGCAGCAAGATGGGAACAAAGCGGCGCATCGGGAGGGAATGGATTGTCAGCTCAAGCTTGCAGCACGACCACGTCCGCATGGCGCGCGGAGAGATGGACGATCGTCTCCCCCGGATCACGCACCACCAGGGGATTCAGCTCCACGACTTGCTGCGGCCCGGTCGCGGTTTGCACCAGATATTGGATGCGCTGGCCCAGATAGCTCCGGTCCACGATCTTTCCCGAGATCGAATTCTCCCGCACCCCGGAATCCATCCTCCACGCCTCCGGCCGCACGGACAGCAGTACCTGCTCCCCATGGGATGGCACCCACTCTGGAAGCGTGACGCGTCCGACCAGCGGACCCGCCGATGTATCGATCATGGCGTACTCGCCTCGAACCTCGATGACGTTTCCGCGCAGTAGGTTGGTCTCCCCGATGAATCCGGAAACAAAAGGAGTGCGGGGATTCCGGTAAACTTCCTCGGCCGTGCCAAGCTGCTCGATGCGCCCCCGGTTCATGATCGCCATCCGGTCGGCCATGGAGAGCGCCTCCTCTTGGTCGTGAGTCACGTAGATCCCGGTCAGACCTCCCTCTTTCACGATCCTCCGGATCTCCCGCCGCATCTCGATCCGGAGCTTCGCATCGAGATTCGAAAGCGGCTCATCAAGCAAAAGACATTTGGGACGCACCACCAGTGCGCGGGCCAATGCCACACGCTGCTGCTGGCCACCGGAGAGCTGATCGATCCCCCTCTCTCCCATACCGTTCAGATGCACCAGTTCCAGTGCCTCTCCTACCCGTCTGCGAACTTCCGCCTTGTCCACCTTCCGCTCCTCAAGGCCAAAAGCCACGTTCCGCTCGACATTCAGGTGCGGCCACAGCGCGTAGCTCTGGAAAACCATTGCCGCCTCCCGCTTGTGGGGGGGCAATTGGGTCACGTCCTTGCCACCGAAGGAAATTGTCCCCGACGTCGGCGTCTCCAATCCGGCGATGCAGCGCAGCAGTGTCGTCTTGCCGCAACCGGACGCCCCCAGAAGGAAGAAAAGCTCGCCCGCCGCGACCTCTACGGTCACCCCATCAAGGGCCCGGACCGTTCCGAATTGTTTGACGATGGAGTCAGCGCGAATGGCATCCATGAGGGTGGGACCAATGCTTTCCGTAGGCTGACGCCATGCAAGCGGGAAGCATGCCCGGAAAGAATTCGAAAAACGTTAAAGAATTTCTTGCCAAGTCGGGGGCGGGGCCATAAATCCGCGGCCCACCAATCACTAAGTGCTCGGGTGGCGGAATTGGTAGACGCGCTAGACTAAGGATCTAGTGGAGTAATCCGTGGGGGTTCGAGTCCCCCCTCGAGCACCACTTTTTGATAGATAAAGGCCCGGAGCGATCCGGGCCTTTCTGTTTTCCCTCGGAGGACGCATCCGGCACCATCCGCGCTCCACGCGGATCAGTGGAGCTTACTTTCCACCTGCCTTTCGGACCGCCTCCACTGATGGCCCGGGCCCCTCCGATGGATCGCTCCATTTGTGCCTCACCATCCCCTTCGCGTCGATCACCGTGATGAGATACGAATGCGCGAAGTCCACGCCATTCGGGAGGCGATCGTAGCGGATCCCTAGCGCCACGGCGATCTCAAGAACGGCTTCGCCATCGCCGGTCAACAGGTCCCAGTGCGAATCGTCAATCTTGTGGCGTTCGCCAAGATCCTTGAGCTCGGCAACCTTGTCGTGCTCCGGATCGAGCGAGATGAACATGAAGCGACAGCGCGCTCTCTCCGCATCCGTGAGTTCCTTCTCGATCCGCTGCATGTCACCAATGATGCGCGGACATACCCCTTTGCAGCTCGCGTAGCCGAAAGCCACAATGCGTGTCTTCCCTCCAGAGTCCTTCCACACCACTTTCTTCCCCTCCTGATTCGTCCATGTGGAATCAAACCCGTAGAGCGATCCCTGAGGCAAGGCAGTGACAGGTGCGGGACGATCCTCGGCAACAGCCATCGCCGGGCAACCCAGCAAGCAGGCAAGAAAAAGTGCTTTCATGGTGAGGGGTCGATGGAATCGGATGCATCTTTCGCGCCGCGAAAGCCGAGCCCGCCGAGGCAAAAGCTGCCTTGCAAGGACGACCGGAACGCCACGCGCATGAAATCGGCATACTCGATCGCCTGGTTGGGATCGGTCGCCGCACCGCCGCAGAACAACGGTCCTTCCGGTGAGCCATCGGAGCGAGATTCCCCGCCGCTCATCGAAGCGACGAAATTGCTCGTCCACTCCCACACCAGCCCGTGCATGCCTCGGACGCCGTAGATATTCGCAGGCATCGATTCAGCGGAAGGAAGCACCTCCGGCATTGGCTTCGAATACCACGTGAGGATACGCTTTCGAAATTCCCCCTCACCGGTCGCGTCCACACGCCGCTCATCGGCCCGTGCGACAAATTCCCACTCGTCCAGCGTCGGCAGACGCTTGCCCTGAGCCTTCAGGAAGGCGCGCGCAGCGAACCATGAAACATTCGTCACCGGAGCCTCGGAGGGAGCCAGCGGACCCAATTCGGTATCCCCAGCCCAATGGCGGAGATAGCCATTGTCGGCAAACAAACGGTTCACCCGTGTGCGTTGCCACTCGGGATGAAGCTTTACGAAGGCGAGATACTCGGCGTTCGTCACCTGCCGGACATCGAGATAGAACGACGGGACCTCGCGGACCTGACCACTCTTCTCCAAGGGGCGGGCGTAGCGCCCTCCGGCGATCTTCGCCATCGGCATCTCGGCCGCTGCGACTGCGGCCGCCAGCAGGCATCCCAACAAGATCGCAACTCGGCATCTCACTTTTTCTCCGCGCGGATCTTCGCGACGTCCTCCGGTTTTACTTCGCCACCTTGATTGTCCCACGAGTTCAAGACAAAGGTCAGCACGTTCGCCACATCCTCATCATTCAAGGCCAAGGCGGGCATCACGCTGTTGAACTTTCCGCCATTCACCGTGATCTCGCCGGTCAGTCCGTGGACAACCGCACCCACGGCACGATGGACATCGGCATTGAGGAAATCCGATTTCGCCAGCGGAGGAAAGGCCGCAGGGATCCCCTGCCCCTCCGCCTGGTGACAAGCGAGACAGTTGGAAGCGAAGACATTCTTGCCGCGCTCGATCCGTTCGGCCTTGTTCGCAGCAGCTTCCAGCGGCTTACCTTCCTGAGGCATGATCTGCGGCGTCCCCCCTTCCGGCAGGTAGACCAGGTCGTCAAGCTTGCCCGAATAGGTTAGCGGGTCAGGTTCTCCAGCCACCTTGATCATGCCGATCGCTCCCTTGTTAAAGGCCCGCGTCAGCGCGTGATCGACCAAGATCAGCGTACCTGGCACCTCGCATTTGAATTCGACGATCGCGGAACCGCCTGCCGGGACGAGCGTCGTCTGCACGTTGTTGTTGATGACCTTGGTTCCACCCTCCACGTAGACCTTGTCAAAGATCTCTCCGATCGCGTGGAATGAGGAGGTCAGATTCGGACCGCCGTTACCGAAGAAAATGCGGACCGTTTCCCCCTTCCTGGCGGCCATCGCCTTGTCCCCGGATAAGGCACCCACCGAGCCGTTGAAGACGACGTAGTCCGGTCTTTCATCGATCGCCTTTTCCATGTCGAAGGGCTGAAGCCCTTGCTCGCCATTGCGGCCCTTGGTGTAGAAATCGCCCTGCACCACATAGTATTCGTGGTCCACCTTCGGCAGACCTCCCTCCGGCTCCACATAGATCAGCCCATACATGCCATTGGCCACGTGCATGCCCACCGGGGCAACGGCGCAGTGATAAACATAAAGGCCGGGGTTGAGCACTCGGAAGGAGAAAGTCGAGCTATGGCCCGGAGCGGTGAAGGAAGCCGCCGCACCGCCACCTTGGCCAGTTACCGCATGGAGGTCGATGTTGTGCGGCATCTTGCTCGTCGGGTGATTCATCAGATGGAACTCGACGAAGTCACCTTGCCGCACCCGGATGAATTTCCCGGGCACGCATCCCCCGAAGGTCCAGAAGGTGTAGTTCACGCCATCGGACATGCGCATCTCCTTCTCGATCACCTCCAGCTTCACGATGACCTTGGCTGGATGCTTGCGGGTGATCGGCGGCGGCACGTTCGGAGGATCGGTCAGCACCGCAACCTCCTCTCCCTTGATCTCAGGCGGGAGCTTGATGGTCCCGTTCGAATGAACTTCGGTTTCCGCGTGGCTGGGAATCAAGGCCCCCAACAAGCCAAGGAGGATGACGGCAAGCTTCATGTCAGAAGAACATCTTTTAACTCGATGACAATCTGCTGCTCGTCCGCAATTTTTGGAAGTCTTCTTCCTTGTTTGAGCGGATGCGGGAAAAGTTCGTCAAAATCTGCGGAGTCAGTCCCTACGCGCAGCGCGGCGCGGGCAGGTCGAGGATCACGAAGGTTCCTCCTCGCCTCGTCCGAGATAGCGGGAAACAAAGATCAACCAAACCGACCCACCGGCAGCCCAAATCCATGCTGCATAGATATGATGGGAAACCCGAACTGCCGGAACAAAGTCAGAGGTCATCCGCGTGGCCGCAGCAAGCACCAGCAACCCCGCGGCAATCCGCAACCACACGATCCGGCCCACCAGCAAATCGTGGCGCCCGCCATGACCGAGCACCACGCGTGTCGCCACCGCAAGCACGGCGAGCCCCAGTCCCGCGGCAAAGAACAAATGCAAGCTGCCGACGCGAGCCAATGGCCAGAGGCCCGCGGCAGCCGTTCCAAGAATGAGAGCGACCACGGCAAACCTCGCGACATTGCCCGGCGTGCAGCTGAGCTTGCCACGGCGAAACACGGGCGTCTCCGAGGCGAACCATGCGAGAATCACCGTGGCACGCAGCACGTGGCCGACTAAAGACCAACCAAAGGCCTCCAGCGCAAAGCCCGCAGCGATGAGCAGGGCACAGATCACGGAGGCAGTAAAGCGGGGCCACCAGCCGGGCGGCGGCGTAGGTGAATCATGAAAGGAATGGCCGCTTTCCATCCCGAAAAACCGGGGAAGCAAGTAGGGTGCGATCCCCATGAGCGGAAGCAGGAGGAAGCCTTGGTTCAGCCATAGCTTTGCAAATTGGTAGCTGGTAAAACCGAGCGGGTATTTCTGGTTCCATGCCAGCAATCCCGCAGCCAAGGCTCCACCTAGAATACCCGCAAGCGCCATGACAAATCCCGGCGGTGGAGTATCGCGGTTACCACATGCCCAGCGTCCGATCATGCCGGAAGAGAGCAACAAGAGTAGAGTGGCGAAAACGGTATCAGCCACGAGCACCTGACCGTTTAGGGCGCTCGCCACCGTCGTCGCCCATAGCAAGATCATCCACACCAACTCCCCGCAGGACCAACTGGCATTCCCTGTCAACCGGGGGAAAGCCGTGCCGAGGAATCCGATCACGAAGGCTCCCATGAAGCCCTCGATCATCACCCGCGAATGAGCCTCGCCAGGATAAAACCCTAGCTTTCCCGTATAGAGCAGCGGCCACATCATCACCCCCGCAATCGCGGCGAGCATCCCGAGCGGGAAGAACACACGGAAGGGCTCGGAGGCCCAGCGGGAGATGCAAGCTTTCATGGCAGGCCTATCTTTTTCTGGCACCTTATTGGCTATCCTTTCCACTCACCTACTCTTGGAAATCCGACCGGCAGGCTGCGAACTTGGGCTTACGGCCTCTACTCGAGCCAACCGCGAAGACCACTCGCGGAGATTTCCATTGGCAAAGACAACGATAGCATCCGGCGAAGGGATCCCGCGTGGACCGGCCAGCTTGAATCGAGGCAATCATGACCTGACCACAAGACGTCACCAATGCGGTTCTGACCACGCCGTCAGTCTTAGTTGTCACGCATATCCTACCTTCTCTGTCATTGGACCAGACCCGCCCTACCTCTCCCGTAGGAAAGAGCAGAGACGACCCCAATCCCTGCATCCTCCGTGAGAACACGACGCCCCTTAGCTCCGACCACCCCGCGGCTGGGTGAGGTAAGCGCCACAGGTCTCCCGAACGATCATCCTCGGGGAAAGCATGATGTTTCGCGGCGGGAGCGATGGATTCGCGATCCGCTCTCGCAGGCAATTGAAAGCCGTTAGCGCGATATCCCGGCATGGTTGCTGCATCGTGGTCAACGGGATGGTCAGCAGATTGGCGAAGCGGACGTCATCGAAGCCGACCAAGCGCAGGTCCTCAGGCACACGCACCTTCAGGCGGTTCAGAGTCTGTAGCAATTGGGCCGCGATGTGGTCGCTTGTGCAAAGCACCGCCTCGATCCGTCCGCTCTGCGTGATGCTGCGCACAAACTTCTGATCGGCCGGATCGCCGATACGTACGAAATCCCTCGGGACATCGAGTCCATTGGCTAGCATCGCCGATTGTGCCCCCGCAATCCGGGCATCAACCGTGGATGCAGTGAAAGGCTTGGTGACATAGGCCAGCCTCTTCATGCCCAGCTTGATCAGGTGCTCTGCCAAACGATAGCCTCCTGAGAAATTGTCCACGCCCACGAGGTCATACTCGCTGCGCCTCGGGAACGCCACCGCGTCGCGGTCGATTAGCACCAGCGGTATCCCTGCTTGCCGGAGACGGCTTAGGATCCGCAGGTTTGCCTCGTCGCGGTCCGCCTGATGCTCAAAGGGGACAACGAACACACCTGCAAGGCCATTCCCAATGAAGCGCTCGCACAGCGCCTCCGCATCCGCGACACTCATCCGGGGCTCCTCGATCGATCGAGCGGGATTGTAATCGCCCGACCAGAGACCGAAGTCATGCACACGCGCCAAATTCGCGAGCTCACCACAGATAGTTTCGAAGATTTCGGTATGCCTCAAGTTCGGCACCAGCATGCCTAGCTGCCGGTCTTTGTTCGAAGGGCGCCTGGCCTGTCCTTGGCTCAGATCCGCGACATAGGTGCCGGAGCCCGCGCGACGCTCGATAATTCCCTCCTCCTGCAACGCGAGAAGGGCCCTTCCAATCGTCGGCCGTGAAACCTGAAAGCGCTCCGCAAGCTGTACTTCGCTCGGTAGGCGGCCCGATTTCTCATACTTCCCGGCGAGGATCTCGGTCGCCAGGGTGCGGGAGACCTCCCGATGTTTTTTGTGCTGCTTGTCGCTCATCCGGTCAGATCCTCTTTAAATCCGTCATGACTGCTTTTCCCAAAGCTGTCAATTCACCTGGTTGAGGAACTCACCGATATCCAGCAAAGACCGGGGTGTGAATCCAACCCAAGTCACGACAACCGGCGACAGCGAAATAGCCGCGCCAACCCGGATTACGCCTGCCTTGGCAGGAGCGACCGCAGTAGCCGCTTTAGGTGGATTGCTCTTCGGATTCGATACCGCGGTGATCTCCGGCTGCCAGGACCAGCTGAAGCAGCTGCTATCCCTCTCCTCGGGTGAACAAGGTTTCATGACCGCCTCGGCATTGATCGGTGCCGCAGCCGGTTCGCTAGCCGCAGCCAAACCGGGCGATCTCTTTGGCCGTCGCGATTGCCTGAAGTGGACCGCGGCCTTCTACCTGCTCTGCGCGATCGGTTGTGCCTTCGCCACGGATCTCTGGATGATCGTCGCAGCCCGCATCCTTGGCGGCCTAGCCGTCGGAGCTTCTTCTGTGCTCGGCCCCATGTACCTCGCGGAGATCGCCCCCGCAGCGTGGCGTGGCCGTCTGGTCGCATGCTTCCAGATGAACATTGTCCTCGGCGTGCTCGTGGCCTACTTCTCGAATTATTTCATCGGGAAACTCGGCCTTGGGGACCACGAATGGCGCTGGAAGCTGGGCGTTCAGGCCTTCCCAGCCCTGCTCTTCCTCATCACCCTCTTTTTCATCCCGCGCAGCCCGCGCTGGTTGCTGATGAAAGGACTGCGCGAGGAAGCGGCCGATACCCTAACGCGGTTCGGAGCGAGCGAAACGGATCGGCAAATCGCGAGCATCGAGCGCTCCCTTGCCTCAAGCCAATCCTCCCGCGGCGCGCCGCCGCTTTTCACACGTCAGCTTCGGAAACCGGTGCTCCTGGCAATCGCCATCGCACTCTTCAATCAGCTCGGAGGGATCAATGCACTCTGGTACTACGCCGATACGATCTTTGCGATGGCTGGCTTCAACAAAGACGCCAGCGCGCTACAGGCAGTCGGACTCGGCACCGCGAACATCTTCGCCACCATCCTGGGCATGGCGATCATCGACAAGGTGGGTCGCAAGGCACTCCTGATCTGGGGCACCGTCGGCTGTGGGATTGCGCTGGCGGGTGTCGCCTGGATCTTCACGACGGGCGCTCGCCCGGAATTGCTGGCGTGGTTGTTCGGGCTCTTCGTGGTCTGCCATGCCTTCGGCCAAGGTGCGGTGATCTGGGTCTTCATCAGCGAGATCTTTCCCACGCCGGTCCGGAGCAAGGGCCAGACGCTGGGCAGCTTCACCCACTGGTTCATGGCCATGCTGGTCTCATGGAGCTTTCCCATGGTCGCCCGTGACATCGGGGAACCTTTCGCAGGTCTGCCATTCGGCATCTTTGCAGCGATGATGATCCTGCAGCTCGCGATTGTGGGAATCTTCTTTCCTGAAACAAAACAGATCGCACTTGAAGATATCGATGAACGACTCCGTGAAAGCCATTGAGACCGCCCCGGGCTGGCAAACCTTCGGGGCCACGATTGTCCCCGGGCACCGGGTCGCCTCGGGAGAGAATCTCGATCCTCGGTTTCCCGGTGGGACCATCCGTATGCAGATCCCCCATTTTCAAGAAATGGGACTCGACCTCTCTTCCTTCTACCCCGGCACGATCAATATCAGCATCGCTCCGCTGCACTATCAGGTCCAGCAAGCCTACCGGACCCTCCGTGCTGTAAAGTGGCATCCAACCGAACCAGCGGAGGATTTCTCCTTCTTCGAAGCCGAGCTGATCGGAAGCGAAGGAATGCGCGCCACCGGCTTCATCTACTATCCTCACCCCGACACCAAGCCGGAGCACTTTCAGCAGGCGGACGTGCTGGAGTTGCTTCTCCCTCACGTAGCGGGACTTGCATACGGAGATGTGATCTCTTTACGCACCCGGACCGACCAGATCCTGATCAAGGAAGCGGTGACTTCCCCGCAAAGCTGATATTACCCATCACCATCCAGTAATCTCCGGAAAATATCCGGGCTCTCAGGTCCCTCTTCTCCCCGATAAAAGAGTAGTCACTCTTGCCTAACGTGAAACCCGTCCAGCCATCCGGATTACCCTGCAGCCTCGCCGCCCTCTTGCTTGCGGCTTTACCTGCATGCGGGATAGATTGGGTCGCATCGGATGGCGATTTCGGCAACCCGGGCAATTGGAGCGACGGGAATCTTCCGACCTCCGGAACACCCGTGAACATTGCCAACTCCGGCACCGCCACCATTGAGCTGCCGGGTGCCTACACCATCGGTCCACTGATCTTGGGAAATCACGCGGGTGATGGCTCCATCCTCCACTCTGGAGGCGTGCTGACCACCGGTCGCATGATTATCGGCGGTGACGACAGTAGCAATGGCACAGGCAACGGGCACTACATAATCACCAATGGCACACTCAGATCCGCCGTGGACGATATCTGGATCGGTTCGAAAGGCGGCACGGGAACTTTGGAACTGTCCGGCAATGCCTTCGTGAGCAGCGCAGGCTGGGTGGTCGTCGGGCGGGATGGTGCGAGCGGCCACCTGAAGCTCTCGGGAACCTCCACACTCGAAGTGAAATCGGGAAACCTCCCGGTGGGCTGCAACTCGAACGGCTTCACCTCCACTCTCGATGTGGAAGACTCCGCCCGCATTGACGCCGCAGGTGAAATCTGGGTGGGCTGGATCGGGAACAACACCAACGAAGGCATCATGACCATGAAAGATCATGCCTCGGTTTCCACCCGCAATGGCTTCGTGCTGGGACGCGAGGGTGCCAAGGGCGCCGTCGATCTCTCTGGCCAATCCACCCTGAATGCGGGCGGCTATCTGGTCTGCGGCGCCAACCCCGGTGGCCACGGCGAACTCATCCTCCGGGACGAAGCCCACGTCCATGCCAACAAGCAAGTCTGGCTGGGATACCTCGGCGGAAGCGGAACGATCACCGTTGAGGGCGGATGCCTCTCCGCACACGCCTCCGTGGCCGACGACCCTAGCGGAGCAGGAATTGCCTTTCACAACAACGGCGCTCTCGTCCTAAACGGCGGCCAGGTTTCCACACCCGGCTTCATCAAGAAGACAGGCACCGCCTCGCTCACCTTCAATGGAGGAACCCTGCGCGCGACCGGCATCAACACCTCAGGCGGCTTTTTCGCGAACTTCGCAAACGAGGAACTCCGGATCGGTCACGACGGCCTTCTCTTCGACACCAAAGGCTTTGCGGTCGAAGTCCAGCAGTCCCTGACCGGCGATGGGCCTCTAACGAAGCAGGGCACCGGCTCTCTCTCGCTGAAGGGCTCCATCGGTCATTCGGGAAACACCGTGGTCGAAACCGGCACCCTGACACTCGAGCTACCCATCCTGAGCGATTCCCACTCCGTTTCTGTTTCCGGACCAAGCAGCCACCTCAAATTACCACACGGCCAAGTCGATCGGATTGCCCGCTTGATAATTGATGGCATCGTGCAACCGGCAGGCCTCTACAAGGCACCGGGAGCCTCAGGCCCGGGAACGGAAACCCCCGTGATCGAGGGCAGCGGCTCCCTGGAGGTCCGCTTCGGCCCCGGCCAAGTGATCTTCAGCGAATGGATCGCAGACCATCAGCCGGCTTACAGCTTCGAGGAGGATAGCGATGGCGATGGCCTCAAGAACGGCTTGGAGCACGTCTTCGGAAGCGATCCGAATAACTTCAACCCGGCTCCACGAATGATCACCCTGGCAACGGGGATCGCTATCCTTGAACACCCGCTAGCGGCCAGCCTCGCTGCCGATGTGAGCTATTCCCACGAGTGGAGCAAGGATCTCATCCATTGGCACCGTAGTGACGAGAGCGACACCGATGGCACGAGAGTGATCATCACTCCGATCACGTCAGGCTCTGGCATCCAAGCGCAATATCAACTCGTCTCAGGATCCGCCATGCAGCTCTTCGGCCGCGTCGTGGCCCATCAACTGACCACCCCTTGAACCTTCCTCACAAAAGCCCGATGAAACCTCACGCATCCTTCCGTCCCGTCCTATCGTCCCTTCTGCTCGCCGGTTCCGCCTTCGCGGCTGATGACATCCTCATCGCGGACTTCGAGGGAACCACCTACGCTCCTTGGCAAGTCACCGGCACCGCTTTCAATGCCGGGCCAGCTCGTGGAGCAAGCCTCGGCCCCTTGGAAATCACCAATGGAGTCGGAAGCGGCGTGGCCTGCAGTGAGAACTTCAACGCAGGAACGGGCACCGGCAATGATGCTCCTCAGGGTCGCCTCCTCTCCCCTGCTTTCGAAATCCAGCGGAAATACATCTCGTTCCGGATCGGTGGTGGCGACTACGAGCGCCACGCCTGCCTGAACCTCCTTGTGGATGGCAAGATCGCGAAAAGCGCCACCGGGCGGAACTCCGATGCCTTGTATGCCGCGAGCTGGGATGTCTCTGCGTGGGCGGGCAAACAAGCCCGGATCGAAATCGTCGACGAAGCCAGCGGAGGCTGGGGCCACATCCTCGTGGATCATCTCGTCCAGACGGACACCCCCGCGGTGCTGCCCGTTGTCACCACCCCGGTCTACAAGGAAGCAGCACGCCCCCTCTATCACTTCACTGCGAGGCAGTGGACGATGGACCGACTGAATCCGGGCATGCGTCAGGAAGGCTGGCTAAACGATCTGAATGGCATGATATACTACAAGGGCGAATACCACATGTTCGCCCAGCGCTGGAACAAATGCTGGATCCATGCGGTCAGCAAAGACTTGGTCCATTGGGAAGAACTTCAACCTGCCTTCTGGGAGGAGGCTTTGGATACCGGCGTGCAGTCAGGCTCCTGCGTGATCGACGTCAACAACACCTCCGGTCTCGGCCAGCCCGGCAAGGAACCACCGATGGTCGCCTTCTGGTCCCGCAACGACAACAACTCGCACTGCCTTTCCTATAGCCTCGATCGCGGCCGAACCTGGCAACACTACGCCAGCAACCCGCTCTTCACCTTCCCCGAACGCGACCCGAAGGTCTTCTGGCACGCCCCTTCCAACAAGTGGGTGATGGTGATGTATGGCAGTGGAAAATATCACATCTTCACCTCGTCCAATCTTCTCTCCTGGCAGAACGCAAACAACCCGATCGCGGATGCCTTCGAATGCCCGGACTTCTTCGAGCTTCCCGTAGAAGGCTCGCCAGAGACAAAGAAGTGGGTTCTTGTTCATGCGGATGGCAAATACTCGCTTGGCACCTTCAACGGCATCAAGTTCACCGAGGAAACTCCCCGTTATCCGGGCGACATCGGCGGCACACCATTCTACGCAACCCAGAGCTTCGACAATGTGAACACCGGTGACGGACGCCGTATCCAAATGGTGTGGATGCGCGGTTCCGACTTCCCCGGCCAACCGTTCAGCCAGCAAGTCAGCTTCCCCTGCGAACTGAAGCTCAAGAACACCGCCGCTGGCCTCCGGGTCTTCCGCACACCCGTCCGCGAGATCGCGCTTTTGGCAGACCAAGTCACGAACCTTCCCTGCGATACCTTTGACTCCACGGCTAACGTGACGGTCTCCGAATCGGGCGAGGCCCTGCGGATCGAAGCCGAAGTCGAGATCCCGGCCGACTCCACTATCGTGTTTGATGTGCGCGGCACCAAGATCCGACTTGGAAAGAACAGCATTCATGTCGGCGACAGCTCGACTACCATCGCCGAGGATGTTCGCAAGGTAGAGATGCTGATCGATCGTGCATCATTGGAAACCTTCGTGAACGACGGGCAGATTTCCTGCACCAAAGTTTTGAAACCCACCACTCCCGGCGTGACTTTCAAGGTGGACGGAAATCCCGCAACCATTCACTCCCTCCGCCGGACCACGCTGAAGGGAATGTGGTAATCCATGGAGTCCGCCACGAATCATCGCTAGCACGTGAAGACCCTTCCCCTCCTCGCCTCCGTGGCTCTGCTCGCAACCAGCAGCCCGCTTCTTGCCGAAACCGTTGCGGACATCTTCCGCATCACCGGCGGCAGTTCGACGACACGGGCGAATTTCCATCCCGTCGAAATCCCGAAAGGCGGCGAGCATGTGCTCGCAGATCTGGAGGGTCCGGGCAAAATCACCTACTTCTACATCACAGATGACACCGTTGGAAAGTGGTACCCGGGACTCGTATTGAAAATCCATTGGGACGAATCCAAAGACCCGAGCATTGAGATCCCGCTCGCCGACTTCTTCGGCGCGATCGGCGGCAGGGCGACGGTTTATGAATCATCCTTCATGCAGGTGAACCAAGCCTGCTTCATGTGCTACCTGCCGATGCCTTTCTCAAAACGAGCCCGCTTCGTCCTGCACAACGATGGAGATCGCGACTACCGGCAGAAGGTGGCCTATGGCATCGACAGCGAGCAAGATCCCGCCTTCGCGCAGGAGAAAAGCCGCCTCCACGCTTCATGGCGTCGTGGCAACCCGGTGAAAGGCGGGAGGCATCTCCTGATGGAGGCAGAAGGACGCGGCCACTATGTCGGGGGCTTTCTTCAAGCGGTATCCCGCCAACATCACATCTGGTTTGGAGAGGGCGACACGATCTTCACGATCGATGGCAGGACCTTCGTGCACTCACCGGGAACGGAGGACGAGTATGGCTCATGCTGGGCCAGCCCGGCATGGCCGACCTACAACACTTCCGTATGTGGACACGTCCTCAACGATAATGGGGCAAACCGGATGTATCGCTGGTATCTGGCGAACCCCGCGCGTTTCCAGAAAGGCATCAAGGTCGAAATTCAAAACCAGCATCTGAACGGCACCCCGACCTCGGAGGACGCCGATGACTACACCAGCGTGGCCTTCTGGTATCAGGAAGACAGCCGCAAGGCTACCCCGCTCCCGAGCTTTGAAGAGCGCCAACTCCCCAGCTTCGACGTCAACGAGAAATCGGACTAAGCCGATTCTCCCGCCTCCTCAATTCATCCTCGATGCTCCTCCTCAGATTTTCTCGGATCTTGAAGAGACGAGCCTTAAGCGTTCCGGGCCTGCGGTTGAGATCCTTCGCGTAGTCACCCAGGGTCCTATCCGTAGCATATCGCATCAGGACCAGCTCTTGGTCATGCGAAGGCAAGCGCTTCAGACAGTCCCGCAGAGCGTTCAGCGCCTCGGGATTCACGATCTCGCTCTCCGGGGGACGCGCGCTTTCAGCCAAAGCGAAATCCTCCTCATGGTCTGCGAACACCCGCTGATCCCGCCGCAGCTGCCGCAGTTGATTGCACACTTCCAAGCGCGCGATTGCAAATGCCCAAGCCCGGAAGTTCGATCCAGGCTCGAAGTTCTCCCGCTTCCTCCACAGGATCAGGTTGCTTCTCTGCAGCAGATCCTCCGCTTCATGGTGATTTGAAACCAGCGATTTGATATAAAGCAAGAGCCGGGGCTGGAGAGCGACCAGCAATTCCTCGAACCTCTCGGTCGAGGCCGTGAGGCCCGCCAATCCCGGGCCCTCTGACATGGAGATATCGTCGATCATCGCGAGGAAACTTCGACTTTCAGAAAGAGCTTTGAATGCCCCGGGAGATCCCCGGGATTGATGGAGATCGTCACGGTCTCATAAGCAGGCTCAGCCTCATCCGGAGTGACTGTGTTTGGGGGAAAGAGGCCCGCCCTGCAGGAAGCAAGGCGGGCCTGGCGAATTGCTCTTTCACCACCGGTCACGGAGGCGAAGCGCCCTCTTCGGCACGAAGGAAGACCTTGTTCGCCGTCGCGGGGTTCACCGCTATCACGAAGGGCTGCGGCGTCGTGCTGTCGAAGTTGAACGGCGGCACCAACGGCACGAAGGTCTGGAGGTTGGTCGAACTCCGGAGGTGGTAGGTCGTTCCCGCAGGGAGCCCGGTTACCGTGATGCTCACCGTGCCTGTATTCGGATTATAGGGGCTCACCGACAGACCGAAGGGCAAGGCAGGCGCCTGGCCGGATAGCTTGGCCCAGGTATTCGCCACGACCACATCGTCCCACTCGGTATCTCCCGTGCCGGTCGAGGTAAAACGGACACCCGAGGCCCAGTTCGTGCCGGTGTAGGCACGGGTCACATGGGCCGTATTGGACGCTTCCGTCCCCGCGAGGTTGGGGTCGACCCACAGGCTCAGCAGGTCGCTGCTGAAGTCGAGCTTGCCGACCACGGTGTAAGTCTGGTTCACGACAATCGGGGAGCTGCCGTTGTCCGTGGTGAATGCAGCGCCCTCGCGGATTCCCCACTGAGGGGTGCCCGCGTTGTCCACGATGCCGAAGGCAAGGCGCTCCTGATTGAAGTCATCCGGGCCGAAGACACTGAGGACCGCTCCTGCACGACGCGTCATGGTCGCCTTGAAGTAGACGACCGAGGCGTCGAAATTCGCCTCATCGTTGATCGCTCCCGCCCGTGCATCGGTCGGAGCTTGATCGCTTCCGGCACCTTCGGTCGGACCATTGAAGTCGCGGTAGGCCATGGTCTCGCGCGTCACCAGCTTGCCGCTGGCAATCACGCCGGTGCCATCCCAGTCCGAAGTCGTCGTGGTATGACCGACGAAGGGACCGTTGTAGAGCCAGTTCTCGTAGTCGAAGTAGGTGCCTCCTGACAACCCTTCCACCGGACCATCGCCATAGGAGAAATCGTCCGTGCCAATCAGGTCGAACGGTGTTCCCACGGTATCATTCGGATCGAGTGGATCCGAGGTAACCCCGTTGTTACCGGCGATCTCGACGTTGTCGGGCTGCCCATCGCCATCGGTATCCGCAAGATTGGGATTGGTGTGATGAACGTTCACTTCGTCGCCATCGCTCAGGGTGTCGCCATCGCTGTCCGCCGTCAGCGGAGAGGTACCGGCAGCGCTTTCCCCCGTGCCATCGGAGAGACCGTCACCATCGGTGTCCGGATTGTTGGGATTGGTTCCCAGGCGGTATTCCTGGATATTCTTGAGCCCGTCTCCATCGGCATCGAGATCGGCATCATTGACGTTCTTGTTGAAGCCATTGAGGTCCTCGTAGTCATCCGGCATGCCATCACCGTCGGTATCCGACGGGATCGAACTCAAGCTGTTCCAAGTGGTGCCCACCACCAGTTGGTCCCAAGCAGTGGAACCGGTGCCGCCGGATCCCAGCCGGACGCCGGTGGCTTTCATCTGGGCAGGTGTGATGTTGAGGGTAGCCAGTGGTACCGACGAGGATTCCGGATTGGTGAGGACCGGATTCACATAGAGATCCACTTTCGAAGCCACGAAATCGTACTTGCCGACCAAGACATAGCTGGTGCCCGACGCGGGTGCGATGCCCGAGAAGGAGCGCGTCCCCGCACCGGCATGCTCGATGCCGAATTCACGCACGCCCGAGGTCGGGTTTGCCGTGCTCGGAACCCCGAGGAAGATGCGCTCCGCCCCGAAATCGTAAATGCTGAGGCCGCTCCATGCAGCCCCGGGCTGGCGGGCGATATTCACCTTCACATAGAGCACATCGCTACCATTTACACCGGTGTTCGCCGCATCCTCCTGGAAGGTGCCAGCCGCTTCGCCCACCACGTTGGTGGTGATCGCCGAGCCACCATGGAAGGCGCGCTTCGCGGAGTTCTCCATGGTAATCAGCGAGCCCCCTTGAACCATCGGTGCTCCGCCGATATTCGTCCAAGCGGACTTCAAGGTCGTGTGGCCTAGGAAGGTCTCGACCAAAGCGCCATTGTCATAGTCCCAGCCGAGTCCGTCGGCGAGGCTTGCCACCGTTCCATCCGAGTAGGTATCGAAGAAATCCAAGCCCACGAGTTCGAGGTTCCCGTTGGTATCCGGATCGTCCGCGCCATTTCCAGTGGGGGAGGTGCCAAGCTTGATTTCGGTGTAGTCGGAAGTCCCCCCCGCGTCGCTGTCCGCCAGCTTCGGGTTCGTATGGGTGACATCCACCTCATCACCGTCCATCAGCTCGTCACCATCCGTATCCGGCTTGAGCGGGTTGGTGCCGAGGGCCTTCTCAGCCCCATCGTCCAGGAAATCGAGATCGCTATCAGCGGCATTCGGCAGGGTTCCGTCCTGGAATTCGACAAGGTTCGTCACCCCGTCCTCATCGGGATCACCAGCCGCACCATTCGGGCCGTCCTTTGCGCCCGGAGCGGTCTCCCCTATGGTGCCGTCATCGGTGTCATCCAGTCCATTAGCCACCTCGAAGGAAGCCGGCAGGCCATCTTGGTCCGCATCCACATAGTTCTTCAGACCCACATTGACCGGATCAAGCGCCACCGAGAGGTCGTCCCACGTGGTGATGCCGCCGGCGCTGGAGGCGAGTCGCACCGCTGTGGACCAGTTCGTCGGCGAGTAGAGGCCGCCCGCATCGGTGGAATTCGATCCGTCCGCCGGATCGTAATAATCGGTCGAGGTGGGATCGAGCCACATCCCGATGAAATGTTTGTCGAAGTCCAGCACCGTCACGATGGTGTGGGTCGCATTGTCCGCGGGAACACCGGTGAAATAGTCGACGCCGTTTCCGCTCAAGCCGAACTCCAGCCCGCCGCTGGGACCAGCGCCACCCGGCACGCCGAAGAAGACGCGCTCGGCGCCGAAGTCATAGCTGCTCGCCCCGCTCCAGCTCACACCGGTGCCTCGGGTAAAGGTGAAGCGATAGAAGACTCGGCCCACGCCGCGCACCGCGCCGCTGCGTTCGTGGTTGTCTTGGCCGTCATTCGCACCACCGCCCGCACCTTCCACGGTGCCGTTGTATTCGCGCTTCGCACCACCATCGCTGGTCGTCAGCGCGTTCGACACCACGGAGGGAGTACCGAAGACGTTGTCCCAGTCCGACGAAAAGGTGGTGACCACCTTGTCGAAGTTATCGTAGTTGAAGCCGGTGCCGCCGGCCTTGTCCGCGATCGCGCCGTCCGCGTAGGTGAAGTTCTCGGTTCCGACCAATTGGCCGGACGAAGGTGAAACACTTGCTGCCAGCAAGGCAGGCAAGAGAAGTCGGGGTTTCATGGGTTTTTTATGGGCTCTTGGGTTCGGGTTTTGACGGGAAAGGGATCCGCTCAGTGACGACGGCGGATGAGGAAGAAGACGCCGGCCGCCCCGAGGGCTAGGAGCGGGGTCGATGGCTCCGGCACCACGTCTCCGAAGGTCGTTCCAACACGGACGTTGTCCCAAGCCACCGAGGTGCCGGAGGCCCAGCGCAGGGAGGTCGACCAGTTGCCGCCGTTGTAGGCTTTCGAAACGTCGAAGGTCGCCGCCGTGTCGTCGCCATCCGGATTCACCCAGAGGCCCAGCTGGTCATTGTCGAAATCCAGCATCCCCACGATCGTATACGTGGTGCCTGCCACCACCGGGATGCTGCCGATCGTATCCGCCCCGAATCCCGGTGCCGCGATTCCGAAGAAACGCGTGGTGCCGGTTTGTCCCGGCATGCCGAAGAAGATCCGCTCCTCACCGAAGTCGAAGCTGCTTACCCCGGCCCACTGGTTTTGGCCCTCCGGCAGCATCTCAGCCACCGTGATGGAGGTGGAGAAGAACATCACTCCGGACGCCCGGAAGGCACCCTCCTGCTCATTGGTCGCTCCGATCCCTTCGGTGGAGCCGCCAAATTCGCGGAGTACACCTCCGCCGTTGGTCACAAGGGTGGACGAAACGATCTGGTGCGAGCCAAAGGCGCTGTTCCAGGTTGAGGGAGACTGCGCCGGTGCGCCCGCCTCGTCGTTCCGTTCATAATTCCAGCCGGTGCCTCCGGTCTGGCCGGCCACGGAGCCGTCGACATAGTCGAAATTCTCGGTGGCAATGAGGGCTGCCTGGCTGGCGAGGGTGAGAAATCCGTACGCAATCAGGGAGGAAACAAGGGGGTTCTTCACGTTAGATGGGTTTGGGTTGACGATCCGTTGGCCACCTGCCCGTCCCCTCTTGGGAAAAGGACGGACCGTGGCGTCCACCCTGATTCCGACGTCCATCAAAGGATCCCGCCAAAAAAGTTGAGGCTTTCCCGATTTTTCGGCGGTTAGCCTTCGCATGGGCCTCGCTCGCATCAGGAGAGAGATGTGCGGGCGGCGACCCACCACCCGCACACCGGGCCCATAACTTCCGGCAGAAACCCTTGCTACCGGTTCACTTATGCCCGCGATCCATTCTTACCCGACCTTCTCCACGGGAAACGGGAGATCGGTGAAAGGCAGTTCCGGATTGCAGGGTTTTCCCTTACCGGAATCCGCTATCCGTGCATTTTCCCCGCCAGAAATCTCAAGTAGCTTTCTCCCACCTTTTCATATCGGTGCCATGGCCGATTGCGCTTGCGCTGGCGGTCCCGGATACCTACCCGATTTGGAGATGGGAACGACCACCGGATGTCCCGAACTCAGGGCGGACGATTTCTGCTTCTCGTCCGCCGAGCTCCTGCCCGTCGTCTATGACGAGCTGCGGCGCCTCGCGGCTTTCCGCCTCGACCGTCAGAGCGCAAGCAAAACCTTGCAGCCGACAGCATTGGTCCATGAAGCATGGATCCGCCTCTCCGAAGGCAACGGCAAGATCTGGCAGAGCAAGGAGCACTTCTTCAATGCCGCCGCCCAATCCATGCGCCGGATCCTGGTGGACCGCGTGCGCGCCCAATCGCGGCTGAAGCGGACACCCGTACAGGGAAGCTTGGAAGACGGGGTCTTCGAAGACGACTCCCACATCCTCCTGATCCATGATTGCCTCACCAAGCTGGAGAAGATTGATCCCAGCTCGGCGAAGGTCGTGCTCCTGAAATTCTACGGGGGCCTCAGTAGCGAGGAGATCAGCCAGATGACCGGCCGCAGCATGCGCTCGGTGGAGAGGCAGTGGATGTTTGCCAAGGCAAAGCTCTATCGCTTGATCCAGGAGGATCACGACGGCCAATAAACTCACGATTATGGAGCCAACCCGCCACGAGGAGGAAATCAGCAGCGCAATCATGGAGGTCGCGCTTTCACTGGATGATCCTTCGGCAAGAGAACTCTTCCTCGAGCGTGTCTTCGAAAACCGCGATGACGCGAAGGATGAGATGGCGAGGCTGCTTGAAGCCGCCGATGGCGCCGCGACCTTCTTCCTCGAAGCACGGGAGGAACGCGCCAAGGTCACGGCGAAAATCCTGTCCGAGAACGGCCGCTCCTCCATGCCGATTCCCGTGCGCTTCGCCGGGGATGAAGAGTTCACGGAAAAGCTTGGCCCTTACCGCTTGGTTTCGCGCTTGGGCGAAGGAGGTGGCGGTGTGGTCTACGAGGCCGAGCAGGAACTCCCGATCCGCCGACGCGTGGCCATCAAGATCGTGCGGATGGAAGTGGAGAACACCACCGCCCTCGCCCGCTTCGACGTCGAACGTCAGGCGCTCGCCCTGATGGACCACCCGAATATCGCAAAGGTCCTCGACGCCGGCACGACACCCGGAGGAAAGCCTTACTTCGCGATGGAACTGGTCACCGGCGAGTCCATCGTCCAATACAGCAACCGTCACAAGCTGAGCTGCGCGCAGCGCCTCGAACTCTTCGTACTCGTCTGCAATGCCGTGCAGCATGCTCACCAGAAGGGCATCATCCATCGGGACATCAAGCCATCCAATGTCATCGTCACGCGGCAGGACGGTGAGAACGTCCCCAAGATCATCGACTTCGGCATCGCGAAATCCGATGCCATTCCCGGGCGATCCATCACCGCGCACGACCAATTTTTCGGCACGCCGGCCTACATGAGCCCCGAGCAGGTGGCACTGACCGGCATCGACGTGGATACCCGCAGCGACATCTTCAGCCTCGGCGTCTTGCTCTACGAGCTCCTAACAGGAGCCACGCCGATCAATCGCTCGGAGGGACCGGAACTCACCTTTTCACAGATCCGCAAATCATTGCTCACCTGGGAAACCCTGCGCCCTTCGGAACTCCTCGCGAAGTTGCCGGCGGACAGCCTGCGGGCCTTGGCGTCGGAACGCGGCACCGACCCCGCGTCCTTGATCGCCTATGTGAAAGGCGACCTCGATTGGATCGTGATGATGGCGCTCGAGAAAAACCGCATGCGCCGCTACCAGACCGCAAACGGCCTGGCCACCGACATCAAGCGCTTCCTCACCTTCCAGCCCATCGCCGCTCGACCGCCCTCCGGCATCTACGTGCTCACCAAGTTCGTGCGTAGGAATCGCTTTGGCTTCGCCGCCGCCGTCCTCTTGATGGTCCTGCTGATCGGCGGCCTCGGCATCACCGCCGTCATGTATGAGCGCGAGCGGAAAACCGCCGCCGAACAACTGCGGCTGAAGAATGAAGCCCAGGCGGCACGCAACGAGGAAAGCCGTCTCCGTCGCCAGGCCGATGCCAGGTCGAATGTCGCCCGCGCGGCCTTTCTCTTGGACCAAGGGCGCATCGATGACGCCGACGCATTGTGGAAAGACTATCCGCTCTCCGCCATCGAGCCATCGCTCGAAGCCGCGGCGGTATTCCGTTCACTGGGCGACTGGAATTCGGAGAATGGTCGGCGCGACCAAGCACTCCAATGCTATCGCCTGTTGCGCCAGGCCAATCGCCAGGATTCCCCGCAAAAGATCCTTCAGGGCGACGACCTCATGGCCATCGCCGCCGCACTGCTATCGGAGGACAAGTCGGAGTATCTTGCTTTTCGTGATGAGATGTTGATCCGCTACACCCCTGCGGAAAGCGCCCACAAAGCGGAGCACCTGCTGAAAGTCTGCCTCCTTCAGCCAGTCCAACCTCACGTCATCAAGCACCTCCGCCGCGACGTGGAGACCATGGGAAATCCTCTGAAGACCCCCTGCCCTGCTTGGTCGGCGTTCTCGCTCTCGCTCTTCGAATTGAGATCCGGCGATCATGCAAAGACGCTGGAAGCTTGCGACATCGGCCTGAAAAGTCCTGAGCGGAAATCCTCCTGCGAGGTATCCCTCCTCGCCGTAAAAGCCATGTCGCACTTCAATGCCGGAGAAACTGCAGAAGCAGCGGACATCCTCGCCAATGCTCGCGAAATCTCGACGAAGTGCGACGGCAAGGATTTCTCCCGAGGCCAATCGATCCCTCCGTACTGGTTCGACTGGGCAATCGCAAACTTGCTGGTCAAAGAAGCAGGCGAACTGATTGAGGGGCCCGCCACTGAAACCGCCGCTGTCCCTGCCACCGCACGATAAAGCCCGTTACTTCAGGTCATCCACGCTCACCGTGGTGAAGGCGATCTTCCCGTAGCGATCAGTCTCCCAAACGATCGCTATGCGGCCATCCGGCAAGATGGCCATGTGGCTATAGGCCGCATCCCCCTCCTGGATCATCTTCGAAAACGGCCAGGTCTTTCCATCGTCGTTCGATCCCCGAAGCAGCAAATTCTCGCGAGCCGTCCGCGATGCCGGATTCAAAAAGAGCAGCCAGCCCGGCTTCTCCTTCGAAGGCCAGGAATGCCGGACCAGCGAACCCATGCATTGCGGTTCGGGAAGATTCACATCCCAGCTTGTCTCACCCCAGGCATCACCATCCGGCGAGATCGAAACCGCCCGCTCCTTCTTTGCCGAGCCATGGTTTCGCATGTTCAGCATCACCGCATCACCGGAGATGGGAGCAAGCTCGCACTCGTTCGTATGGGCCGCCGCATAGGTGGAGGAAGAACTCCACGTAATCCCGGAGTCATCCGAGTAAATCGCATGCGCGTGATAGGCAGGCGTCCCCTCCATCTCCTTGTGATTCACACCCAGCAGATATCGTCCCGCATGCGGGCCACCCAACATCACGATCCCGCCACCCGGCCCGGTCGCAAACCATCCCCAGCTTTCCTTCTTCACCTGCTGGCTGATGTCCTCGGGCTGGCTCCAGGTAACACCGTCGTCATCGCTGCGGGTTACAAAGACACGCCTTGAATCATCGCCGAAACCCGGCCGGATTTTCTTTTCCGGCAGCCGGTTCCAGGTCGCCAGCACCGTGATTCGCCCGGTCTTGGGATCCACGATCGGGCACGCATTCCCGATCGTATTCTCGTCCAGATCCAAGATCACCCTCTCTTCCGACCAGCTCTTTCCTCCGTCGGTCGACCGCTTCAGGACCGTGTCGATGTCACCGGTGTCACTGCTGTTGTTTTTCCGCAGCTCGGCGAAGGCCAGCAGCGTCCCCTTCGCTGTCACCGCCAATGTCGGGATCCGGTAGGTGTGCCGCGGCGCCACCCGGGTGCCGATGTAAAGATCCAGCCCGGAAGCAGGCAGCAGCAGGGCCGGAACCAAGGTCAGCAGGGTGAAAAGGGGACGCATCACACGAAAACGTCACCGCGCCCCGCCTTCATTCAATGGCGGAATTTTCGCCGAGCCCCGGCTTGAATCGGAGCACCGATGTTGTAGGCCTTGCGCGGCAAAAGCACGGCAAGGCGCGAACCACGCCTAACAAACACCGCGCCCTCCGCCGATCAACACTAGCTCGGCCGGTTTCCTCCCGGTTCGACGGATGAAATACCTCATACTCCTCGTCCCCTTGCTACTCCTCGCCTGCCGCGAGCGGGTAACGCGGGAGGCATTCGAAACCAGCCGGGCTTCCCAGATCGTCCAGACCCTGGTGGACGAAGGGGCCAGCCTGCCCATCGATGCCCGTCTGGCCGTGACCAGCTACATGGACGCGGAGCGCATTCGCATCGAGCTGAAGTCCACCGAGTTCCCCCCGAAGGCGGAGCGCTTGGCCGAAAAACTCGCGGCGGCAGAAGCAAAGCAAACGGGTGACCAGAAGCGCTACGAAGACTCCATGCTCGCGATCTGGGACGCCGTCCGCGAATCGGAAGACCCGAACCTCGCCGCCAAGGACCGGCAGGTGCTCACCGACTATTTGCCCCAGGCCAAGGCCACTGCCGAACGCGTCGAGGCAGCCTATAAAAAGGCGCGCGCCGCAGCGGATCGCTACCTTGCTGCCCTCCGGGAACTGAAGCTTGATGAGGCACAGACCCACCACGCCGCCTATCTGGCGACGCTCAGCGAACTGCTGGACGCCGGGCATGCCAAGAAACGATAGCCGAACTTCCCTCCATCCCCGTGTTTGCTTGCGAAGCGCCTCAAATGGCCCCAAACCAAGCCGCGGATGGCCACGACCGACACTCCCCGCGAGGCGCGACCACAAATCATGGAGCCCGGCGAACGGGCGGACCGAGTAGCCAAGCGCTTGGCCTTTGTCGCCGGCTTGGCGGCCCTGCTTGCCGCTTGCCTGTTTTACCCGATCCTCGGAAGGTTCGATCAGAACTTCCGGGCCCATGGCTTCGATACCGCGGAGGTCCTCTCGCCTTTCGCGCGGGCACTGCTTGCGAAGCACGGACTGATCCCCACCGGGCTCCTCGCCATATTCGGCATCTTCTCGGTCGCATCCTCCTTCAGCGGCCGTCGGAAGCTTACAATCGCCGCGGGTTTCCTATCGCTCCTCATGGCCGGTGCCTCCGGAGTCGTGATCCCGGTTGTGCTGATGGAGGCGCTGAGCCGCGCGGTCGGGAAATGGTGAAATCGACGTGATCCGCTCACGGAGAATCGCTTCCAAAGAATCACCAAAAACAGCTTTGCGAAACGCAGCGGCTCGGCCCTATCATGCCGGGCGTTCCCGCCATCTTCTCCGATGATTCCCGTACCAGCCTCGCCCTTCCCCGTCACACGCTGGACGGAGGTGGTGAATGTCTGCCGCTCGGAAGACCCCGGCCTTCGCGCCAAGGCGCTCGACGAGTTGTGCCGCGACTACTGGTATCCGCTCTACGCCTTCGCTCGCCGCCAGGGAAATGACCGGGAAAGTGCGGAGGACCTCACCCAAGGCTTCTTCCATTACCTTCTTCGGAAAGATCTCTTCGCCGCCGCAAATCAGGAAACCGGCAAGCTACGGACCTTTCTGCTGACCATCTTCCAACGCTACATCGGCGATGCCCGCGCCCGCGACACTGCCCAGAAGCGTGGCGGTGGAAAGGAACTCGTGTCCCTCGATCTCGACGAGGGGGAGAAGCGTTATTCCTTGGAACCCGCGGACCGTGTCACCCCGGAGGAACTCTATGACCGCAGTTGGGCCATCGCCCTGCTCTCCGGCAGTCTGGCGGCGATGGCAAGGAATGAGGAGGAACAAGGCCGCGGCAAGCACTTCGAAAAGCTCGCGGTCTTCCTCAATGCCACGACGATCGATGATGGCGACTACGATTCGGCCTCGGCGGAACTAGGGATGAGCACCGTCGCCGTGCGAAAGGCGGTGAGCCGCCTGCGCCAGCGGTTCCGTGAATGCCTGCGAGAGCAGATCGCAGCGACGCTGAAGGATCCGGATGAGGCTCGCGTCGATGAGGAATTGATGGCGCTGAAATCGGTGCTCAGAGGCGGATAGGCGGGACCGCGTCCTGCTGTTGGAATAAAGAAACCGGGGAATTTTCCCGGTCACACTCCCCACTCCGTACCCAAGAAGCCGGTGCAAGGGCATTCCCCCGCGGGATGCCTTGGAATGCTCGTCCTCGACCAGCAAAACGCACCATCACCATGAATCCTCATCACAAGCTCTATACGCCGGAAGACAGCGCCGTCGTCTTCATCGACCACCAACCCCAGATGACCTTCGGCGTCGCGAATATCGATCGCGCGACCCTGATCAACAACGTGACCTTGCTCGCGAAGGTCGCGAAGGAATTCAACGTCCCCACTATCCTCACCGCGGTGGAAACGGAGTCCTTCAGCGGCTACATCTGGCCGCAACTTCTCGACGTCTTCCCCGGTCAACCGGTGGTCGAACGTTCTTCCATGAACTCGTGGGACGACGAAGGCTTTCGCGAGGCGATCCGCGCCACCGGCCGGAAGAATATCCTCATCACCGGCCTCTGGACCGAGGTCTGCGTCACCTGGCCGACCATCGAAATGCTCGGGGAGGGCTACAATATCTACGTCGTGGAAGACTGCTGCGGTGCCACCTCCCAGGCTGCTCATGAAGCGGCCCTCTCCCGCATGGTCCAGGCCGGTGCCGTCCGCGTGACGACGATCCCTGCCTTGCTCGAATGGCAGCGCGATTGGGCGAAGCGCGAGCACTACAATAACCTCATGGGCCTGATCAAAAACCAAGGCGGTGCCTACGGGGTCGGCGTCGAGTATGCCTACACCATGGTCCACAAGGCCCCCCAATCCGCGATCAAGCCGCAGGTGGTCCCACCCGGTAAAGGCCACTAAAGCCAGCATCCCGCGGCGGCACCTTTCATGGCATAAGGCCGCCGCGGGCTCTTCATGCCGTGTCCCGCAAGTCCACAAAACGCCCGGCGGCCATCGTGGCTATCCTGCTCGTTCTGCAGGACCTGCCCGCCTCGGCCCAGATCACCAACAATTTCGGGGATTGGCAGGCCACATTCTCCGGCCACGCCCGGACCATGTATGAGAGTTATCACGGCCTCGATTTCGGCCTCGGCCCGCTCGACGATGACGATTGGCTCCACCAGCGCATCCAACTCGGTGGCACCCTTTCCCACGGCGAGGAATTGAAACTGGGAGCGGAGCTGACCTGGGGTCACATGTGGGGGAAGGAATCGCCGCTCGCTCCTCCGGACGAGGATGAGCCGGATATCCTTCAGGCCTACGCCGAGATTCTCTTGCCAACCGCCAGCGATGACCTTCGTTTAAAGGCAGGCAGGCAGACACTCTACTACGGGTCTGGTAGATTGCTCGCGGCCCGTGAAGGAGCGAACCAGCGTCTTTCGCACGATGCCCTGCTTCTATCCTGGCAGCCCGACAAGGACCGCCGGGTAGATGCCTTCATCGCCTCCCCCGTGCGGATAAATCCGGGAACCTTCGACAACATCTCGGAACCCGGAGACCTCCGTCTGTGGAGCCTCTATTCGGTGATGCCGCTGCCACGCACGGAGGACATCCATTTCGATCTCTACTACATCGGCCTGCGTGATGATGATTCGATCTTCGCTCCCGGCGGCGGCCACGAAACCCGCCACACCATCGGCACCCGCCTCTGGAGCAAGGATGGCCCGGAGATTCTGAATACGGAGTTCATCGCGCAGTTCGGCGAAGCAGGCGGGAGGGATATCCTCGCCGGTGCCGCGAGCTTGGGCATCGGCTACGAGTTCGAGGACCTGCCTTGGCACATCTCACCGCAGTTGCGCGCCGATGCCATTTCCGGGGGCGACGAGGGTGGGACCATCCACACCTTCCACCCCCTGTTTCAGGCAAATAACTATTTCAACGAGGGAGGATTCCTCTCACCCTCGAATCTCTTCAATCTGAATCCTCTCGTCACCCTGAAGCCGGAGGACGGGCTGACCTTCACGCTCGGAGTGAATTTCCAGTGGCTCGCGAGCACGCAGGACGCGATCTACGGCCCGCCCCTGCAGAAACTCGGGACCCCGGTTCCGGGAGGAAATCGTTATCTCGGCACCGCCTTCAATGCCTCGGTCGAGTGGGAATTTGCCGAAGGGACCTCCCTCTTCCTCGGCTATACTCACCATGATGCCGGCAAGGCACTGACCGACATCGGCGGTGAGGATGTCGAATACCTTCAAGGGAGCTTCCGCTGGGAATTCTAGGTCACGGACTCCCGCTTCTACCCAAGAAATCCTGCGAACCACCCTTTCCTGATGTCCCCGCCACCTGTTGAAGATACCACCGTTACCGTCGTCGTCCGGCGGCGGACCAAGCCCGGTTGCGAGACACCTTTTGAAGAGGCCATGCGCGAGTTCATCGCCTTCGCCCTCGCTTCCCCGGGAAACAGAGGTATCCATGTCCTGCGCTCCGAGCAAGGAAATCCACGGGACTACACCGTGGTCGATCGCTTCAGCGATGCGGAGAGCCGCAAGCAATTCACCGCGTCCGAAACCTACAAGGAATGGATGATACGCCTCCGTGAACTCACCGAGGAGGATCCCCACATCGAGGAGCTCGGCGGTATCTCCGGATGGTTCACCCTTCCGGGCAAGCCTCCCGCCAAGGCTCCGCCGAAGCCGAAGATGGCGCTCGTCACTTTCCTCGGCGTCTACCCCCTCACTTCTCTCTTCCCGCCGCTATTCCGCAAGCTCCTGCCAGATTGGCATCCGCTCCTGCTCAATGTCCTCGTCACCGGCCTGGTCGTCGCGAGTCTGACCTGGGTCGTGATGCCTTTCCTGACGAAGCGCTTCCGCCACTGGCTTTTCACCGACACCAAGTGATCGTGCGACCATGAACCATCCAGATCTCATTCTCAAAAACGGCAAGATTACCACGCTTGACCCCATCCGCCCGCACGCCAGCGAAGTCGCTATCAAAGACGGCAAGATCCTCGCGACCGGCGGCGAAGGCGACCTCCAGGCCGGGCCCGGCACAAAGGTGATCGATCTCAAGGGCCACCGCGTCATTCCCGGGCTAAACGATTCCCACCTCCACCTCATTCGCGGAGGCCTGAATTACAATATGGAGCTGCGTTGGGATGGCATCCCCTCGCTCGCCGATGCCATGCGGATGTTGAAGATCCAAGCGCACGCCACACCACCGGGCCAATGGGTGCGCGTGGTCGGATCGTGGAGCGAGTTCCAGTTCATCGAGCAACGCATGCCGACCCTGGATGAATTGAACGAAGCCGCTCCGGACACACCCGTCTTCATCCTCCACCTCTACTGCCGCGCCCTGCTGAATCGCGCCGCTCTCCGGGCCTGCGGCTACACGAAAGACACGCCCGATCCTCCGGGCGGCGAGATCCAGCGTGACAAGCATGGAAATCCCACGGGCCTCCTCATCGCCCGGCCGAATGCGATGATCCTTTACGCGACGCTCGCGAAGGGGCCGAAGCTTCCGCCGGAGCATCAGGTCAATTCCACGCGCCATTTCATGCGTGAGCTGAATCGCCTCGGCATCACCAGTTGCATCGATGCCGGAGGCGGCTTCCAGAATTACCCGGAAGACTACGAGATCATCCGCCACCTCCATGAGCGTGGCGAGATGACCGTGCGCATCGCCTACAATCTCTTCACGCAGAAGCCAAAGCAGGAGAAAGAGGACTTCGCCCGCTGGATGAAGATGACCAAGCCTGGAGAGGGCGATGCTTTCTTCAGGATGAATGGTGCAGGCGAGATGCTCGTCTTCTCCGCAGCCGATTTCGAGGACTTCCTCGAACCACGGCCCGATTTGGCCCCTTCCTTGGAAGACGAACTGGAAGACGTGGTGATGGCTCTCGCCTCGAATGGCTGGCCTTTCCGCCTCCACGCTACCTACGACGAAAGCATCTCGCGTTTCCTCGATGTCTTTGAGCGGGTCAATCGGGAGGCACCTATCAACCAGTTGCATTGGTTCCTCGATCACTGCGAAACCATCAGTGATCGCAACCTCGATCGCGTGGCGGCCATGGGCGGCGGCATCGCCATCCAGCACCGCATGGCCTTCCAAGGCGAATACTTTGTCGATCGCTACGGTGCGAAGGCAGCGGAGCGCACGCCACCCGTGCGGAGGATGCTGGAAAAGGGCATTCCGGTCGGAGCCGGCACCGATGCCACCCGCGTCGCGAACTACAATCCCTTCAATTCCCTGTGGTGGCTCGTTTCCGGCCGCACTCTCGGCGGATTGGAACTCTATCCTGAGGCGAACCGCATGAGCCGCGAGGAAGCACTGGGACTTTACACGGTCGGCAGCTCCTGGTTCTCGCGAGAAGATGGCACCAAGGGAATGATCGCTCCCGGACAGCTGGCGGATCTGGTTGTGACCAGCGAGGACTATCTCACGGTCCCGGAAGACCGCATTCGCGACCTCCAATCGGTCCTCACCATGGTCGATGGAAAAATCGTCTATGCCGCTGGCGATTTCCGCGAACACGATACCGCACCGATCCCTATCCTCCCGGACTGGTCTCCCGTCAAAACCTTCGGGGGGTACGGCGCTCCGCTCTGGGATGGCCGTATGGGCCCATCCTCGAGCTCCAGCCACAAGGCGCAGGCAAATACCACAGGCCTTTCACAGCTGTGGGGCTCCGGCTGTGATTGCTTCGCCTTCTAGAACCTTTCGCACGTAGTTCCACCTTTAGGCGCTCCCTATCCCAACCAACGGCAGACCATGCGCAAGCCCCGCAGCGGGGACCACCGGGAGAAATTCCAGCGAGGCCGCTGCTCTGGCAGACTCCCCCCATGTCTCTCCTTTCTGCGCCCGATTTCATCCCTTTCTCCGACCCCAATTTGTCCCGATCCGCCTGTTATTTCCCCTGTTTTAACAGGCATAACAGGCACCCGTAAACAGCCTTTCCCAAGCTCAATCTCGGAGCAAAAACCCACGAACAAAGTCCTCAAAATCGACGACCTGCCCGCCATTGAAAACGGGGCGCCTCACCGTATCCTCTTCCCCCGCCCCCCGTTTGTGATTCCATAGCCCCGATGTCTCCGGACTTCCTCAGCAAGGCCCTCGATCAAGTGCTCTCGGATGACTCCGCCAGCAGCCTGTTCGACTTGGGCCTGCGGCCGAAGCGGAACGAGCGCATGGACCACCCGGGAGACTACATCTCCCACTTCCGTCTGGTTTCCTTGCTCGGAGAGGGCGGCTTCGGCTCGGTGTGGAGCGCGGAGCAGGTCGAGCCTATCCATCGGGAGATCGCGCTCAAGCTGATCAAGCTCGGCATGGACAGCCAGGAGGTGATCGCGCGCTTCGAGGCCGAAAGCCAGGCATTGGCAATGATGGATCACCCGAACATCGCCGCCGTTCTCGACGCAGGAACGGCAGCGGACGGGCGGCCCTTTTTCGCGATGGAATTGGTGCGGGGCATCCCTCTCACCACCTACTGCAATTCTCGCAATTTATCGGTGAGGCAGCGTCTTGAGCTCTTCATCCCGATTTGCCAGGCAGTCCAGCATGCCCACCAGAAGGCGATCCTGCACCGCGACCTCAAGCCTTCCAATATTCTCGTCTCCGAGATCGATGGAAAGCCGGTCCCCAAGGTGATCGACTTCGGCATCTCGAAGGCACTTTCCACCCCGCACGAGGATCAGCTCACCCGTACGCGGATCGGCTCTTTCATGGGCACGCCCCAATACATGAGTCCGGAGCAGACGGGCAGTGCCGCCGATGTCGATACCCGCAGCGACATCTACTCCCTCGGAGTCATTCTCTACGAGCTTCTCGCCGGCCGTACGCCGCTCGGTCCGGAGTTTCCCGGCTACGAAGAAACCCTGCGCCGTATCCGCGTCGAGGAGCCACCGAAGCCGAGCAGCACGGTTCATCCGCAAGCTCCCTCGGCCCTCCAGGTGGCAACGGCACGGGGCACCGAGCCGGCAAAGCTTCGCAAGATCCTCAGGGGTGATCTGGATTGGATCACCATGAAGGCCTTGGAGAAAGACCGTCGCCATCGCTATGGGACCGCCAATGCATTGGCCGCCGATCTCCGGCGCTACCTGGACAGCGAGCCGGTCAGCGCGGCCGCCCCCACCCTGGTCTATCGTTTCTCGAAGTTTGCCCGCCGCCAGAAAGGCGCGCTGATCACCAGCGGGCTCGTTACCGCGGCTTTGATCGCCGGGAGCATCGTGAGCCTCTGGCAGGCCGCGGAGGCCCGGCAGGCACGCATCTCCTCCGAGAAAAACCGCCTCCAATCCCAGGCCAATTTCGACCGCGCCCGCCAAGCCGTGGAGAAGTATCTGAGTCAGGTCTCGGATCATCCCCGTTTGAGGGAAGCGGACTTCTATGTCCTGAGGAAGGAGCTCTTGGAAACAGCGATTCCCTTCTACGAGGAACTCGCCAAAAGCTCGGCGGAGGACCCCGCCCTGCGCTACGACAAGGCCCAGGCATTAGGGAGTCTGGCGACCCTCTACGATGAGCTGGGACAGAGCGACCGGGCGATCGCGAGCTTTCGCGAAGCCATCATGCTCGATGAAAAGCTGCTCGCTGAATCTCCGGGAAATGTCGCTTACCGGGAGGCGCTGGCACTCCATTGCAACAATTTCGGCCCCCTCACCAACGCGGCAGAAGCCATCCCGATCCTTCAGCGCGGGATTTCGATTCTGGAGGGCCTGCGCGAGCAATTCCCTGCCAACATTGACCATGCGGAAGCATGGGCGAGCATGATGATCAATCTGGCTGTCGTTCAGGATCGCCAGAAGATGGAATCGGAAAGCGAGAAGTCGCTTGATCGGGCCTTGGCAACTTTCGAAGAACTCTCTGCCGCGGGAAAATCCACGCTTACACTCCGCGTGCAGCTCGCGGTGGCTCAGGCAAATTCCGCAGCAGCCTCGCTGGGAGAGGACTTCACCCGTCCGGAGGCGCTCTTCCGACAATCACTCTCCGCCTTTGAGAAGGCGATGGCCGAGTTCCCGAACAAAGCGGCCATCCGCAGCTTCTGGGCAAAGACGGCGAACCTTTACGGAAACCAACTTGTGCTCCGCGGACGAAGGGAGGAGGCCCTGAGCCTTTTCAAGCGTGCGGCGGAGTTCCATCGCAGCGTGGTCGCGGAGCTTCCCGAGCTACCGGCTCACCGGCAAGCCTTGGGAAGCGTGCTGCAAGTGCAAGGAGACTGCCTTCTGGGGATGGCTCGGGAACCGGAAGCCGAGTCTCTCTTTAAGGAAGCGCTCCTCATCTTTCGGAAGCTTCATGCAGAGCATCCCCGCATCCCCGACTATGCCCGCTTTGAAGGCCTTTCTCACGACCGGCTTGGGGAAATCCTCCAGGACAGGTTGGATCACACGGGGGCCGTTTCAGAGTTCACTCAGGGAGTGGCTAGCATCAGGCAAGCCGCACGCCTGGGTCCTAGCACCCCCCTCTTCCGTTCGGAACTGAAGAACCTCTTAGGAAAGCATGCCTCTGCGAGCGTCCACGCTGGCGATGCGATCTCGGCCGCCAATAGTGCGATCGAGTTCAACAGTCTCTTGGACTCCGCATGGGGGGAGTGCGAGTATAGTGCGTTACAGCTCGCTGCCATCGTGCCGCTTTTGGGTGATCATCCGGACATCGCCCGCGACTGCGCCATCAAGGCATGCGAAGCACTGAAGCTGGCGATGAAAGATGATTATCCGGCCATGGACAGTTTCAAGGATGATGCCCGCTTTGCCTCGTTGCGCCGCTACCCTGAGTTCCTGTCTCTTCAGCCGTCTCCACCCGATCCTGTGAATCGCAGTCCGGCGGGCTTCTCATTCCTCTATCTCCACGATGATCCAGGCAAACGGATCTGGGCTCGCTCCGCGGACACCTGGACCGAGCGTCAGCCTTCCGGCTCGGTGAACATCTACAAGGTCACACGGCGCATCCGGCTCTATGGCGTCTCGGGCAGCGAGATCACCCGCGAGGGAAACACCGGCCTGAAACTCTTCATTCCCGACAAGGGAACCCGTTCACCCCACCAATTGCAGATGCAGGGAGGCGATGGAAAGTGGGGAACCTTGGGAGAAATGAAGGAAGTCGAATGAGTCTCCCTATCCACTTGCCTCGGCCAGTTCCTGTGCCCTCAAGGCATACGCGAGGGATGAAACGCCATTCGATTCGGTAACTCTCCTCACATGACGTGGATCTCGAATCGCGGCAACCTGATCCTCCATCAGATCACGCAGGATCTTGCCATAGAGCTCCAGCTTCGAACATCCGGCATCGGCCCTGATGCGTCCATGAACCTCCACCGTCCGCACACGGTGACGGCTTCTCGATACCTGCTCGTCATCGGCATAGGTTTGTACCACTTCGACCGAGCTACCGGGGATCAAAGCTCCCGCCTCCTCCAACTCCCTCTGGCTTCCATGCATGTCGATCACCAGATCCGTGGGAACCCATCCATCTAGCGAAACGGTGCCGGTCTCGAACACGAGCAGCCATGTCTGGCGGTCTCGCCGGTGCATCTGGTGGAAGCCATGATAGAAAGTGCCGAGTGTCGATTCCCCGTAGCGGACGCTACACTGCACTTGATCCACGATCTTGCTACCCGGACGTCTCAGCTGTACGGCCGAAACAACCTCTCCCGCACCGAACCACCACTCGAAGAGATCGAAGAAGTGCACGCCGTGTTCGATGAAGATGCCGCCACTGCTTTCCGGATCCCAGAACCAGTGCTCCGCAGGCAAACGCTCATCCTGCGCCGCGTTCACCAGCGTGGCGTGCAAGGGATCCCCCAGAAGCTGGCTTTCTACCAAACGCCGCACCGCGGCGCAGAGCGGGTTGTAGCGCATGATCAGATTTACCGCGAGTACCTTCCCTTGGGCTTCGGCCATCATCACCATCGCCTTGGCATCGGCCTCTTTCAAAGCCAGCGGTTTCTCGCAGAGCACATGCTTCCCCGCCTGGAGCGCCTGCATGGCAAGAGCGGGATGCGTGAACGGCGGCGTGGCAAGGTGAACGATGTCGATATCCGGGTGCTTCAACAAAGTTTCCACCTCCGTGATCGCCTCCACTCCGAATTCCCCCGCAGTGCTGCGAAGCAGTTCTGGGTCCCGGTCCGTTACTGCCACGCAACGGAGATCCGGCATCGTTCGATACTCGCCAAGGCAGAAGCGGCCGAAGCCACCACAACCGATCAGGCCGTAACCAATCCGTTCCCGATTCATGATCCTGCCGGTTCAAAGACGGATTTCGGGATGAAAGTGATGCGGCAGAGGAGATCATCCTCACCCGACGCCACAATGTAATCATGGTCATCCTCGACAATTCCCGTGGTGAAAACCACGCCCTGCAAATAGCTCAGTTCCGACCACGGATCGCTCAGTTCTGGCCGCGGCTCGAGGAGTGGCATCTCATCATCGATCGCCAGCACCTTGGACGGCATCTCGCTATCCAGGAAAGCATGGAAGGTCCGGTAGGTCCCCACGATCGTCCCGGGCTGCACCCCATGATAGAGCATCAGCCACCCGTTCGGGGTAAGCACCGGCGGCGCACCCCCACCGATCCGCAACACCGAAGAAGACCCGCGCCGTGGCCGGATCAAAGGCGTATCCGCCGGCTTCCAGTGAAGTCCGTCCGGAGAACTCGCCAGATTGATCGAAGGCCCCGCCTCATAGGTGCTCCCCGGAGGATAGGCGAAGTAGAGATCACCTAGCGGCCGGGTAAGCGCATGAAATTTCCCGGCCGGCATACCTTCAAAGAAAAGCATGTCCTTGTTCTGGTGATCGAGAATGACTCCCTGCAGCACGTAGTCCAAGCCGTTCTCCGAAGTATAGAGTGTCGTGGAATGGCGCTCCGCGCTTACCGAACAGGTGGTCATGTACCAGCGATCCCCGATCCGGGAGATCCGTGCATCCTCAATCCCATACTCCTGATAGCTCGCCCCAGGAATTATTGCCTTGTCGTAGTGAACCTGGACGACCTTCTCCGCCGCGGCATCCAGCTCAACCGGCAGGAGCCAGGACAAGGAAGTCAGCGCCATTACCCTTGAGGTATGGGCCAGCAACCGGAACTTCCTCGGGTCACTCGCATCGACCGTCGCAAGCTCATAGGCATCCGTCACAAAGCCCTCGTTAGGACACCAGCGGATCGCGTGGATGTGGTCGCCGCGGATCGGCTCACGCAGCGCTTCGGCAATCCGCACCATCATGAGAAGATTGCCATTGGGAAGCCGCGTGAAACCCGGATTGAGAGTACCCAGGACAAACGTCTCCCCTAGGTCCGCGCCGCGCAGCGGGGATCTCTCCAGATCGATGTCTGGAGGCGCCAGAACGATCCGGTCGTGTTCGAAGGTCATGGTTCAAATAAGTTGGAGATGAGGCCGCACCTGCAACTGGATCACATCGCAAAGCGGTGGCTGGATCAAAACATGGAGCACACTACGCGCGATATCCTCGGGCCGCAGCATCTTCATTTCCTCCTGCATCCGCCGCTGCTCCACGGCGGATTCATCCACCATATCCGTGCCAATCGATCCCGGCTCGATCAGGGCCACACGCACCCCGGCCGGATTAGCCTCCTTCCGCAGGGAAGAGGCGAAGCCCCTCACGCCGCATTTTGTCGCGGTATACACCGCAGCTTCGCCATCGAACACCTCGGCGCTCAAAGAGCCGATCATTACGATCTGGCCCCGCTTTCCCGCCATCCGGCGCATCGCTTCCAAGGAACATCCGATCACGGAAAGAAGGTTCACCTTCACCACGCGCCTGCATTCCTCATGACTCATTTCCTCCAGTTTTCCATGGGAAGCCAACCCCGCGCACATGATTGCAATATCCAGGCCACCCAGCCAGGCATCCGCATCCGAGAACAGTTGCTCGATTCCCCCGCTCCCTTCGAGATCCACATTGCAGCCATGGATTTCTCCACCTTCATCGCGAATCGATTGCAGCGCTCGCTGAAGATCCTCGGCGTCCCGCCCGCAGACATAGACGCGGCAGCCCTGCGCCGCCAACAAACGCGCGATCGCATACCCGGCTCCGGTCGTTCCGCCCGCAATGAGCACGCATTTGCCGTGAAGTTCTACCGGCTCAAAGGGGTCGGACATGCACCTCCTATCGCTGGAGCCATGCCGAATCTCGAGCCCCTGCAAAACCAGAGTTATTCAGGGTCAATGTAGGCATAGGACCAAGCGTAATCGTGCATTTCCAAGTCGGTCGTTGCATCATGAACGATCTTCACCACGCCATTTGACCTCGCATGGATCGTGGACACTTTGTAGGCGTGAATGTCATACTTAACTCACGAACGCTCGTAGGTCCCCAGCACACCGCAGCGGAAACCTTCCTCCGCGACCGCTATCCCATGGACTTGGCAAAGATCGATTGGCTGCAAAGCCCATCCGCTCGTTGCGTCTTGGAACTCCAGCAGGCAGCGCATGTTGCAGCCGTCTCGGGAGATCCCAATACGGCCGTAAATCCTTTTCCAGAATCGGAAGCCCTCGTCAGCCTGGAGGAAAGTTTGAGGGCCCACATCGGACTCGACCCCTATGTGGGAGACGACTGCTCCCAATCCGAGGGCCGCAGCTCTCCCCGCTAGTCACAAAACAAATGTTTCGATGAGACCCCAGAGAAATCTAAGGATTTCGACTAGAAGGTGCCAATTGCATAAGTGCATGAAGCGATTAAGGACTTTCAATGAATCAAAGCGTCGGAGAGGAGAAATCCGTCTTGGCCCTACCAAACGGAAAGGCACCCTATGCAACGCTTGATCAAATCCGCCGCGCAATCTCGCTAAGAAGAGAGATCGAATTCCTTCGTCGCGGAGAATACGTCGTCGCAGAGCCCTACGTGCTCGGAAATGCAGTCCGGACCGGTTCGTTTGTTCTCTACTGTTACGTCCTCGGGGACGAAGGCGGATGGAAGCTGCTCCGCTACTGCGAAGTGAGGGATCTCGGGGTTAGTTCCCGCGAATTTTGCGTTCGCGACGACTATGAGGGATACCCCAAAGAGATCCAGGTGCTGGACACCTATATTCCCACGCGCCGCATGGCGCGGGCGTAAGACGAGTCTCCTAGTTCACCCGAATCGACCGCGAAGCAAGCACCCGAGCCCGCAATCGGGTCTTCATATGCTGCAAAGCCGCCCGGGTTCCTGACAGGGTTTCTGATGCCACACAGTCAGAGGGGACGATCAGCGAAAAATCCCTCATATACGCATCATTCGCCGTGTAGAGCACGCAAATGTCCGCGGTAAATCCCGTTAAAATCAAGGTGTCCACGCCTAGGAACTGCAACAGCACATCGAGTGACGTGGAGTAAAAGCCGGAGTGCTTAGGCTTCAGCACAAAGTAATCATCCTTCTCCGGCACGAGTGGGCCTGCTACCGCCCTTCCCGGACATCCCGCACCGATGCAACGCTGGATCTGGGACTGGAAGTCGGACTGCCATCGCCCGAAATTGTCGTTCACATAAATGATTGGAACTCCCGCCGCCTTAAGACGCTTCCGCAGTGCTGCAATTTTCCCTGCCGCGGGTATGGCATGTTTAAGAAGCTTCTCGCGCTCGGGAAACTCCATGTCATTGATCACATCGATCAAGAGCAAGGCCGCCTTCATGCGTTCTCCAGTCTCGTCACAACGTCTCCATCCTCGATTGAATCCTTCCCTTTCGGGCTCCGCGCTCTACGTCGAGAAGCCCGTCGAGCCCCGACTCGATCCGCCGCGCCTCCACTGCATCCCGCTGCGAGATGGCATCGAGCTCCAGATCGGAAAAAACAATCCCTTCCCACTCCGGAATCCATGGAGCAAGTTCACCAAGCATCACCCAGAGCAGGCGCTTGCCTTGGATCCCGATTGCGAGCATCTCCATGGCTTCAAATCGCCCGAGCTCGCCCGGCTTTAATCCCTCCCACATCAACTTCAGGCGCCCTGCCTTACTGCTGAGATTGCCCGCGATTTCCAGAAGAGTGCTGCTGCTGCGCCCCATCTTCTCCAGCAATCCTTTCAAGAGGTCGCGATCCCTCTCGACCTTGATCTCCAACTCCCGAAAGAAATGGCTCTCTTCTGGCTCCTCCGATGTCTCCACTAGACTCCGGATCAGGTCGATTGCACCCGACGCACCGGCCAGGTGATCATTAATGTAGCGCTGTAGTTCGGCATCCATGTCTCATTGCAGGTTTGATTCAAGCTCCGGTCTTCCAGTCCGGATCATCCAAATCCTTGCTCTCCGGAGATCCGTCCTGTCTGAGAAAAATGCTGAGCACGACGATCGACAGAACGGCCAGGAACTCGCTCTGCCAATTTTGGAATGACTGGAACCAAAACTCGGCATCACCGAGAAATTCCACGAGAGTCTCGGCCGCCTCGCCGTGCTCCTTCCTTTCTTCATTCATCTCTGCAAGCCCACCGACCGCATGCATCAGGAAAGCAATCACGAAGAGCGTAAGAAATGCCAATGAGAGTGAGTTCCTATAGAGCCAGCTCCTCCGCTTCCTCGCACGCTTCGCAGTGAGTTCTTGTGCCCTATCGGGATCGTTCGATTCTGCCGACCCTCTCTGGAAGAGCCGGGTAGTGAGAATCACGTAAGCTCCCATCTGGAGGAACTCGCTCTCCCAGTTTTCCGCCGTCGCCTGCCAGAAATGACCGCTGGCAAGGTACCTTGTGAAGGAAGCCACCTCTCCTCCATGAAGCAATGCTTCCTGATTGTGGACATGGAAACCCGCCCATGCTTGTCCGACCCAAAAAAGCAGAAACAACACGAGTAGAAGAATGCTCAATCCGTAGTCGCGAATTGGATGTTTCATCGTCGTTCTCATATTCTCGCGCCGAAGAGCCCCGCTGCTATCCCGGTAAGGGCCCGAATGGATTTCCTTTCCTCCTCAAGTATCGCCGCAAGCTCCTGCTGGTCCCATGAAAGGCCAATACTTCCCGCCAGGTCGGTTGCAAACCCGTAGGCCGCGATTTCATAATACTTGATGCGGTTACAATGAGCGACCAGCAGCAAGTCGCGAACAACCGTATCGCAAGTCTTGGCCAGATGCTCATTGCCACCGTCAATAAGACCTTTCATCGCTTTGCAGATGTCTCCGCAGGGGTTCTTCCCATGACGTTCGAAGATCGAGATCACTGATTCTTTCTGGTGCACAGCCTTCTCCTCGTGACTTACCAGCCAGCGGTGCAGGTTTGTGCTGTCCGCCCTTTCAGCCAGGTCAGGCAAGGTGAGGATGACTTGGGATTCCACACTGCAAATATCCCTCAACTGGTCAAAGAAGAGGTCGATCGGATTACAGATGTTCATTACTTCCTCCATGAAAAGATCCGCATCAAGCGTGCCGGAAACGATCACCCGGAGAACCCATGGAATGCAGGTCGCTTTGCTCCGCCGGAGAAAGTCAGCACATGCAATCTGCATCCGCTGAAGGCATCTTGCTGTGCCTGCGGACCGGCGACGCTGGGGACATGACCGGAAGCCTCTGGCCCTTCCTCCGTGCCTAGACCGGCACACAATTTGCGAGGACGAAGGTCCCGGGGCATCAGCTCCTGAAACGAATCCTCATCACCATGTCCAAACTCACCTCAATCCAAGACTTACTCGTCCAAGAGATTAAAGATCTATACAGTGCGGAGGGCCAGCTTGTGAAAGCCCTTCCGAAGATGGCGAAGGCTGCGACCAACCAGAAACTCAAGCAGGCATTCGAATCGCACTTGAAGCAAACCCAGCAACACGTCGTCCGTCTCGAGGAAATCGCCGAGCTTCTTGAATGCTCACCCCGCGGCAAAGCTTGTAAAGCAATGCAGGGACTTGTGGAGGAAGGCAGCGAGATCCTGAAGGAGGAGGGCGATCCGAACATTATCGATCTCGGCCTTATCACCGCGGCCCAAAAGGTGGAGCACTATGAAATCGCCGGCTACGGTTGCGCCCGAACTTTGGCGAAAGCTCTGGGCCTCGATGAAGTGGGCAGCCTGCTCCAAACCACTCTCGATGAAGAGGGCGAAACGGACAAGATCTTGACCACCGTTGCCGAGGAGATCGTTCCTGCGGCGCAGGACGCCATGGCAAAGCATTGATCGATTCGCCAAATTCGGCGGGCGAGGCAAACTCCGCGTCTCCTCGCCCGCCAAACTTTCCCCTTTTATGGAAGGCCTCAAGCAGGAATTGGATGTCATCGCCGACTCAGATGTAGAATTCCGCTGCGAAACGATTTACTTTCTGGTCCTAGACCGCTTCGCCATCGGCACGCCGGACAAGCAGCGTATCGAACCAGACGACATGTTCGACTCCACTCACCTGGAGTGGAACAAATACTGGGGCGGTGATCTTCAAGGCCTGATAGACCAGCTCGACTATCTCCGCTCCTTTGGCGTTTCCGCCATTTGGACTACTCCCCTTTTCGAGCAGGTCCGCGCGATGACAACGGGGGACTCCGCGCCGCGAGCCCCGATCCATGGCTACTGGACCAGCGATTTCAAGCGGATCAATCCACGCTGGATGAACGACCCCTCCGAAAAGCGGCTCTTTACACGCGATGATACCGTTTTCGACTCGCTGCTCCGGGAGATGCACGCGCACGACATGCGCTTTATACTCGATATTGTCTGTAACCACAGCTCCCCAGAAACGGGGGAGGGCAAGGGAAAGCTCTACGATGACGGAAAGCTGATCGCCGACTTCGATCACGACGAAGACCACTGGTATCACCACTACGGGACCACCACGGACTGGCACGACGAGTGGCAGGTCCAGAACTGTGAGATCGGTGGCTTGGCAACCTTCAATGAGAATAACATCCGCTATCGAAACCACATCAAGGAAGCGGTTAAAATGTGGATCGGAAAAGGCGTGGATGCCCTGCGCATCGACACGGTCAAGCATATGCCCCTCTGGTTCTGGCAGGAGTTCACCTCTGACATCGGTGCGGTGAATCCCAACGTTTTTCGATTCGGCGAGTGGATCAATAGTCATCCGGAGAACCAGAAGTCGGTTGAATTCGCCAACTCAGCCGGAATGAGCATCCTTGATTTCGGCTTCTGCCTCGGCGCTCGTCTCAGTTTCACCACCGAGCAGGGTTTCCCCGCACTGACGGCCATCCTTGATCAGGACGCGAACTATTCCTGTCCCACCGAGTTGGTGACATTTTTCGAGAACCACGACATGCCACGCCTTCAATCAGAAGGCGTATCCGATAGACAGCTGGAACTCGCGCTAGTGCTTCTTCTCACCTCGCGCGGCATTCCCTGCCTGTACTATGGCTGCGAACAATACCTGCATAACGACACCGAGGGCGGGGAGGATCCATACAACCGCCCCATGATGGAATGCTGGGGTGAAACACCGGCTCGCCGCCTGATCGGAATCCTCGCCACTGAACGCCGACATAATCAAGCGATCCAAGTCGGAGGCCAATGGACGAAGTGGGTGGACGAGAATACTTATATTTACCTGCGGCGCTATCGCGAGAGCCGCTGCCTGGTAATCTTGAACAAGGGCGCGGAACGAAAGATTGAAGTTGAAAACCTAGACTTCCCGGACGGAGAGCACACCTGCCTGATCAGCGGGGAGAAGGTGATAATTCGCGGAGACAAGGCGTCCCTCCAGCTAGGCGCCGAGGCGGCACTCGTGATCACCAGACAAGCCCCGCACGTTGAGGGCAAAAGCGTCGTCAGACTCTTGGTAAATGGAGCCCCAACCCAGCCGGGAGACCGTCTGGCGGTCATCGGCGATTGTAGCGAACTGGGCTGCTGGGACCTCCAGCATGCCTGGGACTTGGAATGCGTGAATGGCAATTGCTGGTTTGGCGAATTGGCTTTCAACGAAAGCGCTGGCTCGCTCGTCGGCTACAAGCTTGTGATCTTCCGTGCAACGGAAGGCCGCCCCCCTATTCGCGAGAACCGCACGGTCCGGCGTAGATTGATCTTATCCTCCGGCTATACCAAGTGGCGGGACCAGTGGGAGGAATGAGCGCGAGCCCGATGCCTTCCCTCGACCGCCGTAGCCCGTGCATTTCCTTCATGGCACCCGCATTCTGCATCCCCTGGGCAAGTAATCCTCAGGCAAGGTGATTGCGAAATTTCTGGGGAAATCGTTCATCAGCCATGATCTGCGGGAGTTCCTCCACATGGGTGGAGACGGCTGCAGCGATCAATTTGCGCGCATCTTGATCCCGCCCCTGTTTGCAGGCTTCTGCAGCCAACGCGTGGAAAGCACTAGCCGCTTCTTTCCGGTCTGCTTCATTGCCATGCCGAAGAGCAAGAGCCAGGTCCAGAGCGCGCTGCCATTTGCCCAGAGCCGCAGCGGCCTTGACGGTGGCCCGCTTGGCAGCATTCGCCTGACGCATCTCTTCCGGCAAGCGATCAAGGATCTCCAGCGCTTCCCTATACATTCCGAGCTCAATAAGATCGGCGGCGCTCTGGATGTTTCGGCCGAGGGAGGAAATCGCGGGAGTATCAATCGTCATGCTCTTCATGGAATAGGCACCCTTCCGCCGCGAACAACTGGTCCGCAAGGGACTTTTGCACCCTCCTGAGAATTGAGTCCGCAAAAGTCGACAAAACCACCCGGTCCTCTTTTTGGCATTCCGCGAGCAAAGACCCGGTTCCATGCGCCATTCCATTTCTTTCCTGTTCTTCCCTCTGCTTGCCACCGCCGCCGAGAAACCTACCACTTCCAGTATTACGGGAAATATCTTCCGGCCGGTGCAACTTGAGGCGAGCGAAGCCCGCATCGGCAAGCTAAAGCTTGCCGATGGCTTCAAGCTCTCCGTCTTCGCACGGAATCTCGGGGCACCACGCATGATGGCAAACTCTCCCGCCGGAGGAGTCTACGTCACGCGGCGGGGCGAGAAAGGCGACCTCCTTCTGTTGCAAGACACGAACAAGGACGGTGTGGCCGAAAGCAACCGCTCGATTCTAAAGCTTCCACACATCCACGGTATCGCGGTCAGAGGAGATACGCTTTTTCTCACGACCATCCGGGAAGTCTATACGACAACAATTGGCGATGAGGGAAGCATCGGCGAATTGAAGAAGCTCTACGACGACCTACCCGATGCGGGCCAGCACCCGAACCGGACGATGGCATTCAGCCCAAAGGGCGAACTATTCCTTTCCGTAGGCAGCACGACAAATTCCGCGGCTGAACCCAATCCGGAAAGCGCCACACTTCTCAAAATCGATCCCCGTGGAGGAAAGCGCACCATCTTCGCGAAAGGTCTCCGCAATACGATCGGTTTCGCTTGGCATCCCGAAACCGGAAAGCTCTACGGCATGGACCATGGCATCGACTACCTGGGCGATGAGATTCAGAGAGAGGAGCTCAACGAGCTAAAGGAGGGCATGAACTACGGCTGGCCGTTCGTTTACGAAGAGGGGAAGCCGAACCTCGAAGACGACCCCAAGGAAACCACAGGGATGACTTGGGAGGAATATGCAAAGACCTGCGAACCCAGCATCCTAACAGCCACCGCCCACAGCGCGCCCATGGCCTTGCTCTTTCCTTCCAAAGCGCAATTCCCCGCTGACTTCAGCGGCGACGCACTGGTGACCTTCCACGGGTCATGGAATCGCGCAGAACCGACCGGCTACAGCGTGATGCGCCTGCGATTCAAGGACGGCGAACCCGTCGCATTCGAGAACTTCCTTAGCGGATTCATCGAAGGCGACGGCCAGTTCGGTCGTCCTTGCGGACTACTCGAACGACCGGACGGCTCGATTCTCATCAGCGATGACGGTGCCGGCATGATCTATCGAATCACTCATGCCGGCCCGGATTCCGCGGAGTAAGCCTCAGCGCTCCTTCGCTTCTGCCGCCGCCTCCGCTTCGATGATCTTGCGGTTCTCCGGGATCACCTTGAAGTCAATTTCGCCAGGGCCGCCAGTTGTTGACGGCACAACGATTACCAGTTCGCGAACGTCAACGTTGTGCTCCCATACGGCGGAGTAGAGCACATTCGCCGGCTTGTCCTTCATCGCCGCCTGCACACTCACGTTGCGTGTCGTCCCGCCCGGATCGATGTCGATCGGAGACCAGACAGAAGGCAGCTCTGCGACCTTCGTGTCCACCTTGATCAATGCCACCTTGCCGGTGGCATTGAGAACGCGGATCGAGCCCCACTTGAAGTTGGCCGTGTTGTCCTCGATGACATAAGGCCGCACACCCGTGGGATGCTTCGGATCGGGGATGATCAAGACGAGGGGAGACTTGAGATCGGCCGGCAGCTTGATGTCGACGGAGAGCGGCTTGCCCTGAGGATCCTTCTTGTCGAGAGCAACGATCTGCGGAGGGGTCTCCCCCGTCACGTTGACTGCCTTGGTGCGTTTTAGCGGATGTAGGCCCTTCAACTCTTCCACCTTCTCGCCGTACTTCAGCCCGAGCTTCCGCGTTGCCATGGCATCATCCCAGGCAAGGAAACGGAAAGGGGCGGCAGAAAGCGAACCGTTAAGAAGAAGCAGGGCGAGAACTGCAGTAGCAAACGAGGATCGGCGGTGCAAAGGCATGTCAGTCTTGCTAGGGTTTCGGTCTATGCCCCGGCGCTCTTGGGTTGGGCTTCCGGCCGAGGGATCTGCCGGAACGATACAATCTCAAACCGGCGCCCGAAATTCTGATTCACCGGAGAGAGGTCTGCAATCGCCGAATAGGAAGGATCGTTCGGATCAAGAAAATCCGGCACGCGCTGGACCACAGCCTCGCACCACGCGCGGGCAAGCACCTTGCCGTCCTTGTCCTTGGCCTCACCGTAGCCACGGATGGTGAAGGTATCCGAACGACAGGTGATCACGGGAGCCAGGGACTGCAGCACGTCTGCCTGGGTCAGGTAGCCGGGAATGCCCACTCCGGTATCATTCACGATGTGAGTCCGCGCTTCCGCCGGATAATTCACCGTTTGGAAGGTCGCCTGCTTCGCGCCGGTGTTGAAGCCAGCCTTATCGATGGCGGATTGGATCGCACCGCTGCGCCCGAGGTCCGAGGTCTCGATGCGTCGGTTGATAAACTCTGAAAGCGAGAGGAAAGGACCACGAAGGCGCACTTGATCCACGATGTTTTGCGCCAACTCGCGGATCTGGCCGTCGCTCAAAGTGCGGAAACCGTTCCAGTTCCCATCTGCTCCCTTGGAAGGATTGCGGAAGCGAGGGAAGGCAGTTTCCGAGGATGGGCTTGAGCCCCCGCTATCCAGATCGAACTTTTGGCCCCGCATGCCGGAAAGCAGCGCTGTCCAAGCGTCCACATCGGTGGAGTTCACATTGAAAGCTCCATCGACCATCAGGTGACCGGCGATTTTCACGCAGCCGGAGGGTTCCAGAAGGTCGTCTGCCAATTGCTCAGCCTGTGCGCCTCCAAGGTAGAGGCGCATCCGGGGATTCGCGAGAGGCTTGTTCATCGGATCTTCGACGAAGTTTTCGACGACCGACTTGAGCGAGCGGGATTCACGCGCCACCGGATTGTCCCAAGCCGTGGCGATGTTCGGGCGAGTGCCTGGAGAAAGCTCCGGAGCGGCACCGCTGAAGAAATAGCCATCCCAGAGGGCTTCATTCGTCAGGAAACAGACATCATAGACCGGCACCGAAGACTGGACACCCGAGGGCTGGATACGGGTGGCGGCGCGGTTGCGGCCCAGCCAAGCAGAGGCCCAGCTGTTTGCGAATTGGTTTGCCGGTGCATAGGGTGAAGGCGCGAGGTCCGCATTCTGGAAATTCGCCAGCGAAAGCATCGGCTGGCGCGGCAGGTCGAAGAATGGCAACACCGACTTGCCGGAGGCAGTGTGCGAATTTCCCCAGAAGGAATTGCGTCCATCGCCCGTCGTCTGGACAGCACCGTTAAAGGAGGTCACCGCCCGGAGCGTAGTCTGGTAGTGAGGCGCAGCCTTAAAGTTGCCAGGTGCAAGCAAGTGCGTGATCGAGGGATTGCGAGGGTTCGTGGTGTAGACCAGGTCCGCCACCGCTTGGCCGCCGACATTGTCAATCGCAGTGCGATGAAAGGACTCCAGCACGCCAAAGGGAACCGCTTTTCCCGCCTGCAACTCGGTGAGTGAAATGTTCGGGGAAATCACCTTGTTCGCCGTGGAGACGAAATTGAGCATTTGCACGTCTCCCGTCGCCTGTCCGCCTTGAGCGTTCTCGTCAACGGCGGTCTTGATGCGGGTGGCATCTTCCAAGGTCATGAAGAAGTGGTAGGAACCGGTGCTGCTCTCGCGCACTTCCACCTGTGCAGTCTCCCCGCTTGTCATGACATAGTCGAAACCACCCGGATTCATCGGAACCTGCAGTCCACCCTTGGTGGTAAATTGATTGGCGTCATTCACCGGCCGCATCCGGACCACCTTGGTGTCCAATTTATTGTCCCGAACGAAGGGAACTGGAACATCCGGATTGGCAGGTGCGAACACGCGGACCTCACCGGGCTCGAAACGGATCGGCGTCGTGGTGGCGTTGCCTCCTCCTTCAGTAAGCTGACACAGGAAGTAGGGATTGATCTGACGACCGTGACCCACGGATTGGAATTGCTTGCCCATGATCTGGGACATCGCCGCCTCCTTCACATTCGTTGTCGTTCCCTTGGTGAAGGTCCATTTGACTTGGAACGGGACATCGATCCACGGATAGGCCACGGCACCTTCGATCTCCAAGGCCGTATTATAAGGATTCCACAACGAGATGATCGGGGTCATCACCAATCGCGGCTTGCCGTCAAAGCCCACCGCGGCGCTCAGGAGATAAACCATCCGGTTGAGCACCGGCTTGATCCCCGTAACCGAGCGGATTCCTCGCACCGAACGGGATGGAGAGGGCTTCGTTCCCGCTGCATTCGTCAGCGTGGCCGCGGCGTGGTCGATCGCACGCTCCGCTACGGTCGGAGATGCAGCACTACCATACATCCCGTGGGCAATGCGATAATAGGAGCGCAGGTGATCAAAGGTGGGAACCGCTGCTCCATAGAAGCGCTCCGAAACCGAGGCGACATCGTAGGGGATGATCGCGGTCACGATCGGATTATCCATGCTCGCCAGCGGGCGGAACAGGGGCATCTGGCTCTTGAAGGAGTTCGGCACCGCGAAACCCGCCTTGGCCTTCGATCCGCGGAAAGGATTGGGAACATCATCGAGCTTGGACTGCGCGAACTGGTTATCGCTAAGCTCGAACCCAAGATTCAGGTCCACCTTGAGTCCGCCGTTTACCGTATCCGTCAGCAGGCCTTCGGAGTGGACGGTATAGCTCTTCCCGACGCTCGGAAGCTTCGTCTCGTCACTCATGAGATCGCCGTCCAAGCGGATTTGATTCATGGAGATCACCTTGCCGGACCGCTCGTTCCACTGGCCGTCCGGCTGCTTGAGAGCTTCCGCACCTTCAAGTGAAGGCCGCGGCTGAGCCTGCAGGACCGCATTGTTCGGCAGGTCGGCCAAGGAATCAGGGCCACCCACATTCACCTTTGCCTTGGTGTTTTCCTGAGTCACCGCCCATGCCAGAGACCCGGTCCCGGTATCGATCGGCGGAGCCGCGAGGTTGAATCCGTTTTGATCCAGCGTGAAGAGCTTGATCCAGTTGGCATCGGCTCCCTTCTCCGCCCACTTCCGGTCGGTGATCGCTATTGGATCCGGCGAGGAAACCAGCCAAGTCCGGAAGGACGTATCCTTCTGGGTCGTGTAAACCACACCGGAGATCGTTTTGTCGGGCTGGGAAACGAAATTGTGGGTCCAAGAGGTATACGCTCCGACCAAGTTCGGCTGGGCCGCTTGATCGGAAACAGACGCATCTGCGGTCACCCGGCGGTCATCCCCGGCGTTCTTTTGCAACTGACCGAGGGCCATCAGGACCGCCAGCCGCGCATTTCCGTAGGCCTCAGCTTGGGCATCCTCGGTGCTCGACGACCGCAGCGAAACTGAGCTGAGGGTCAATAGCCCCACCGCCAGAACGGTAAGCAGGACCATCAGGGACAAGCTGATAACGAGGGCGAAGCCGCGCGACTTCGCGTCTAGAATCCTTTTCCAAAAGGAAAAACGACGGTTGGATCTCATGGGTTTGGGTTTTCCAGGTGGGTACCGGCGATGCTTGACGCATCGTCATAAGGGTTACGTCGCGACGGCGGTTTGGGTTTAGTGCTTAATAATGCACTCGGTATTTCGAATGGCAATACAAAGGAAATACCTAGTACTTCTATAATTTCCAAAATCTCCTGTATGACACAAGTTCCCGGAACCCGGGTCTTCACCTCGAAAGCAAGACGGAGAACTGAACCAGAGAGGAGTCCTCCGCAGAATGCCGGAAGGCATCATCGCTAGTGTGCACTGAAGAAACGGTCCAAATACGACGCCTTGGCTTTCAGTGGTCAAAATAGCTACCACACGCAAATTGATCTATCAACCTCGTTTTTATCGACTTAAGGACGACGCCGTCACCGTTTTAGCGAGATCAAGTTTGGGGAGGCCCTTTGGTTTCCGCAGGGTCAGCGAGCCCGGACAAAGGGCTGCCAACGGATAATGTCCGATTTTACCCCCGTATTCGCCAGCGAATCTCTGCAACTGCTTTAGCCGCAGAATTGATACTTTAAAATTAGCCCCTTTGGTGACAGGGAAAAGCCATGGACAGTCCGCTGGCGGGGATCGGGCAACTCTTTGACACTTCAGATTTTCCGGCTCGGTGGAATTGCGGCAATTGGAGCCCGGTCCATGGCTGGTTCCACATCCTTTCGGATCTGGCAATTGCGGGAGCCTATTCAATGATCCCCCTGGCGCTGGCCACTTACTGGTGGGTGAAACGCTCGGAACTCGCCTTCCCCCGCCTCTTCTGGCTCTTCGCCGCCTTTATTTTCAGTTGCGGTAGTACCCACTTGATCGAGGCGGTGATTTTCTACGAGCCGGTTTACCGCTTCTCAGCCTTGATGAAGGTCGTCACCGCTTTGGTGTCTTGGTGCACGGTCTTCACGCTTTTTCGCGTGGCACCAAAGGCCTTGGAACTCCCGGGCCTTCAGCGGGTCAATACAATGCTTCAGGAACAATTGACCGTCACCAAGCATGCCGAAGAGGCCTTGGAGCGGAGCAACCGTGACTTGAGCGCTTTCACCGGGTTGGTAACTCATGACCTGAGAAACCCGCTGAACAGTGCGGTCTTCGTCACCGAGATGGCGAAGGAGTCCATCCAACGAGGCGACAGCGAACAGATTCCCCATCTCCTCGACAAAGCCCTGGCTTCGCTGAGACAGATGGAGGCCTTGGTCCGGGAGCTTCACGCGGAGTCGATGGTCCGAAGCGTCTCAGGCGAAATGGGCGTGGTTCCCCTCAGTGGTGTGATCGAGTCCGCGCGCCTGAATCTCGCTCCCCTGATCGAGCGCTCTGGCGCACGGATCGAAGCGGAAGCGCTTCCCGAAGTCCGGGGGAATCGAACCATGTTGGTTCAGCTCTTCATCAATCTGCTGGAAAACTCGATCAAATACCGGCGCGAAGAGGCGCCAAAAATCCGCATTGAGGCCAGTCAAACTCCGGACAGCACCAAGATCCGGGTAACGGACAATGGAATGGGAATCCCCGGGGACCAACTTGCCTTGATCTTCGAGTCCGGATTCCGTGCTGAAAATTCCGGGGGCATTCCGGGCAGCGGACTTGGCTTGGCTTTTTGCCGGAAGATCATGGAGGCCCATGGCGGTGAAATCTCCGCAACCAGCCCCTCCCAAGGGGGAGCCACGATCGATCTGGTTTTCAAAGCCTAGGAGAAAAAACTTCATCCTGAACTAAACTTTCCAAAGACAGCGGCAGTCTCTGTCGGTCCATGACCCAAGGTGGAGACAATATCGATGAATTCGTGCAGGAATTGACCCGTCATCAGGTCGATCTCTTCTACTTCATCCGCGCCTTGGCCGGGGATGCCCACGCGGCGCATGATATTCGCCAGATCGTCAATATGGTCCTTTGGCGGAAGCGTGAGAAATACCGGCCCGGGAGCAGCTTCAAGGCATGGGCCTTCCAGATCGCCCAGCTTGAGGTGAAGAACCACATGCGGAAACAACGGCGTTCCGTCTTGGTCGCCTTCGATCACAAGCTGGTGGACATGTTCGCCTCGGAGTTCTCGGACTTTTCCGATGAGCTGCCCGAGCGCCGCCACGCCCTCACCAACTGCCTGCGCAAGCTGACTCCAAAGGATGAGGAGCTCCTTCGTCATCGATACTGGACCAGCGGCTCCCTCGAATCGCTGGCATTGAGCACGCAGCGCAGCGTCGGCACCTTGAAGGCCCGCCTGCACCAGTTGCGCGCTTCCCTGCGGAGATGCATCGAACTTCAACTTTACCCCGATAACAATGAAGCCTGACGACGGAACCGAGGACCTGATCCACGCGCTGCTCGACGGGACGATCGGGAAGGACGACTTCGCCCGCTTGGAAAAAGTCCTGCTGGAAGATCCGGAAGCACGTCGGAATTACTTCGCCCTGATGAGCACCGACCAAATGCTCGTCGACAACTACGAGCTGCCGGATCATCTGGCGATGCACTCGCAGCTCGCCGCGGGGATGGAACCTCCGCGCCGGGCGCGTTCGTGGTGGATTTGGGGCGGCACCGCGGCGGCAATCTTCATCGCCTTGCTCACCGCTCTACCGCTGATGCTTCACCGGGAGGCACCGCCGGTTACCGTCTCCGGCTCTGCCGACAGCTATTTCCTGATTGATGGCGTGACGGTAAACGAGGGGAACTGGGGCAAGAAGCAACGCCTCGAAGTCCGAGATGGCGTGGTGGTGGCCCAGCTCGGCCCGGAAATCACCGCCTGTATCGATGGACCAGCCTCGATCTACCTCGATGAAAACGGGCGCGATCTCGATTTGCGGCGCGGGCGCGTTTACTTCCGGGTGGCAACGGGAGCGCCAAAGTTCAAGGTTCTAGCGGCCGGTGCCACGATCCGTCACATCGGTACCGAGTTCGGGGTTCGGGCCTCCGAGGGCGGATCCTGCGAGGTTCACGTGACGGAGGGCATCGTCGAGGTTGACCGCGGCCATCAGAAGGGGAAGTGGACCCTCAAGGCTGGAGATTCCGCGTCGTGGCTGAATCGCGGAAACACGCGCTTGGACCCGGTGACCGTCACCGATTTCCGCAAGGATCTCCCCGGTGAAACGATGGTTTTCGAGGATGATTTCAGTGAATCCCCGGACACCCAACTCAAGGGGAAGAGGCCTGATACCGGCAACCCTTGGGAGGTAAAGTCCGAGAAGCAGCCCACCTTGGTTGGGGGTGGAAAACTGGATACTTCCGGTGGCGCCCGCATCTTGGAAGCACCCTTCCTTCCTGATGGCTCGCCGAATCACCGTCAGGTCGTCCTGATGTCCTTTAGCACACGCCAGCCCTCGTGGATCTGGGACAAGCAGACTCGCCTCGGCGGTATCGAGAAGATCGCGCTGAAAGCGGCAGACGGCACCCTGATCTGCTCCGTGCAAGCCAGGGCGAGTGAAGGCCACCGCTGGCGCCTGCGCGACGAGGGCCGCGGGCTGGAGTCGGATTTAACGGGAGTTTCCGCGCTACAGGAGAACGAGCTTACCGTGCGCTACGATGCACTGGCAGGCAAAATCACGCTCCACGCCGGAACATCCACACAATCCGAACTCATTGCCGAAGTCCCCGCGAGCATGCGCGCCATGCCTGCCTCGCTGGTGATCTGGAACGATGACGGCGGCGACCTCGCTCTGAAGCGCCTATCCGTCAAGATCGTCGACTATCCCTGAGATCTACTTTCCCGGACCCAACCCGAACCTCCCCTTTCCCTTACGATAGCAAGCCGCAGACGCGACCTGATCTACGGTCTTCCTAGTAACTGAGCCGCCCTTTCCGCGGCCCTTCCCATATCGCGGTCATTTCCCGCGAAGGACCTCTCGCACGCTCGAAAAGCGTGTTTCACGCAAGAACTACGTACACGACCCATGACCCAAACCCCGAGATCCTCCCGCAGAAGCACACTGCTTCTCGCCGCACTCTCCTGCTGCTGCAGCGCGGCGTCCGCCACGGAAGCAAACTTCCAGCATTACCGCTTCACTCCGATCAAGCTGCGGAACGACGCTACCGCAAACAGCATCCAGCTCGCGGAGTTTCAGTTCCTGCATCTTGGCGCGGCGGTTTCATTCACCGGCGCGATCACAAGCAATACGGGCGGCAGCACTCCCGCGGCTGAGGCTTCGGCAAACCTGATCGATGGAGTAAACACCACCAAGTGGCTCGATTTCTTCCGCAGTTCCGTAACCTTCAGCTTTTCCGAGCCGACCACGATCGATGGATACCGCTTCACCACCGCCAATGACGCGATCGAACGTGATCCGGTGCGGTGGCTGATCGAAGGCAGCAACGACGAAGTCACCTGGACCTTGCTGGATCACCGGGATTCAGACTTCGCCACTCCTACCGCCCGAGCCACCAGTTCCGGCGACATCCCCCTCCCTGCCACTCCGCAGCCTTACGTGAAAAACTGGACCGGCAGCATCGGGGCCAATTGGGACACCATTAATGCAAACTGGAATAACGGCGCCGACCTTGCATGGAACAACGCGAGCACGGATGTCGCTCGCTTTGGCAGCGGGACACCTTCCTCCATCACGCTTTCCGAGGCAATCTCGGCGCGAGTATTGGAGTTCAATGCTCCGGGCTATCTGATCCAAGGAAATACCCTCACTTTAACCAATGTCACACGCCTTCGCGGCACCGGGAATGCGGAGATCTCCTCGGTGGTGGCAGGCACGGTAGGTGCGATCAAGACCGGCAGCAATGCCATCGCGCTCTCCGGCAACAATACCTTCACCGGACCTTTGCAGGTACGCGGCGGTTCGCTGACACTTAGCGGAACCAATGCCTACGCGGGAACGACCACGGTTACGGGCGGCGGCACGCTCAGTTTCACCGGTGCGTCGACCAAGGCAAACGGCCTGCTGGAAGTAGGTACGGCCCAAGGAAAGGGCGTGCTGGATATCGGCGGCACCAGCACCCTGCTCTTCAATGGCACACCGGTGGTCGGCACTGGAGCCGTCACTCCCGGGTCGGGTGCGATTCGCCAGAGCGGCGGCACGGCCACCTACTCTGTCTCCGGCCAGTATTTCACGCTCGCGAATACCGTTGGCAGCTATGGGACCTATGAGTTGAGCGGCGGCACCATGTCTACCCCTACCGATTCCGGAATCCGGGTGAGCTGGAACGGACCGGCAGTGCTCACCCAGAGTGGTGGTTCGCTCAGCTCTGGTCGGTGGTTTGCCATCGGTGGCACGAACGCGAAGGGAATCGCGACCTTCACCGGCGGCACCGCCACCACGATCGCAAACTACCGCATGATCGCGGGGGACCAGGCCGGTGGCAATGGCACGATCAACATTGGCACGGCAGCGGGTGGAAATGCCGTGGTCTCTACAGTCCGCACCGCAACCGGTGCTAATGACGGCTCCTTGACCTTGGCCAATGCCAACAACTCCACCGGCACCCTGAACCTGAATAGCGGCACTCTGAAACTTCACGGCCGCATCTATCACCCGACGACCGCCACCGGCACCACGGCACTCGTAAACCTGAACGGCGGCACGATCCAAGCCGGCGAGGAGAATGTGGAGCTGGTAAACAGCTCGCTCACCGGGGTGCGAATGTTCCGCGGCGGCGTAACCATCGATACCGATGGGAAGGCCGCAACCTTTGCCGCTCAAATCGACGGACAAAGCGACAACGGCATCTACTTCCCCGGCGATAGCCTGTCGGTTCCGCCCCTCGATGGAGGCAGCGGCTATATCGGGGCACCGATCGTTACCATCAGTACCGACGGTGCGGGCAGCGGCGCGATGGCAGTCGCCAATGTCACCAATGGAGTGGTGACCGGCATTACCCTGACCTGTCCAGGCACCGGCTACCAGGCAGGTGACGTCCTGTTCTGCATCTTCGATGCGGGTGGTTTCGATGAGCCCGCGATGCTGCTCGAGCACACCCTCACCGCCGGCGAACTGGCATCGAATGGCACCGGCGGTCTGACCAAGGTTGGCGCAGGGACCCTGACCCTGACGCAACCCGCCTCCTTTACGGGTCCGCTCAACGTGAATGCGGGAACGCTGGTCGCGAACAGTACCTTGGCTCAGACGGCAACCACAGTGGCCGCAGGCGCGACGTTGGGCGGCAGTTTTGTGACCGCAGGTCCGGTGACGGTGAATGGCACCCTGGCTCCTGGCACCTCGGTGGGCACGGCAAGCGGAAGTGCCTCGCTTACCTTGGCTGCTGGTTCGACCTTCGCGGCACAGATAGCCGATTGGAATGGGGTGGCTGGAACGGGCTACGACACAGCTGACTTCGCCAGCGTGAGCATCACCGCCACGAGCGGCAACAAGCTGACGGTTCACGTTGATGCCACCGGCTTGACCAACTTCAGTGAAACCGCGCGAGATTTCGTCATCGCAAGCGCCGATTCAGCTCCGGCGGGGCTGAGCGCTGGGAACTGGCAAGTGAACGCAAGCGGCTTCGCCGGCACCGGAACTTGGTCACTGGCGGTGGATGGGAACAATCTCGTGCTCTCCTACGAGCCAGGTGCCTCGGGCTACGGCACTTGGATTTCGGGATTTCCCGGTCTTTCCGACAACTCCACAAGTGGCGATCCGGATTGGGATGGGATCTCCAATCTCATGGAATATGCGCTGAACGGCCAACCGGGCACCTCGTCCACGCAAATTCTGCCGACGACGATCAACGGAGGAGGCAATCTTTCCTTCAGCTTCGTGCGCAGGACCGAGTCGAAAGGCGACACGACGCAAGTCTTCCAATACGGACCCAATCTCACGGCATGGACCGATGTAGCGATCCCGGCCAGCTCCAGCGGTAATGTGACGATCACTCCGGATAGCCCCGGCCCCGGGCTTGAAACCGTCGTGGTCACCGTGGCCAACGAAAGCAACAGCATCTTGTTCGCGAGGCTGAAGGTCACCCTGCCTTGATCGGGAAAAGTCCCCGCGCGGGTTCGGGTTTCCGCGCGGGGATGTTTGTGTACCTCCCTCGGCACGAGATCGTGTTTGCTAGCGGCGATTCCGCGCGCTACCGGATAGAACATCGTCTGAAAGGAAGCGCATGGAGAATGCTGGCCCGGATCCGGATCGGAAGTTGTCGCTGATCGATTGCGACGTGCACTGCGTGCCGGTGCATGCCTCGGAAATCGTGGACCGGCTGCCGGCCTATTTCCGGACCCAGGGTCTGGTGCTGCCGGGAGGTCCGGGACTGCCCCACCCCACCGGCGTGCGGCGGGTCGATGCACGCGGGCCGCAGGGCGAACCTGCCGGATCGCTGCCGTCGAAAATGCGCGAGCAACTGCTCGATGCCTACGGAGTGGACTACGCCGTCTTGATCGAGGCCAAGATTCTCACAGTGGGTGTACACCCGGACACCCATTTTGCGAACGCGATCGCCAGTGCGCACAATGATTGGATCCGCGAAAAGTGGATCCCTTCGGATCCACGCTTCCTCGGCAGCATGATCGTGAACCCGCTCGACCCGCTGGCAGCAGCTCAGGAGATCCGGCGAGTTGCGGGATCCGAAAGGATCGTCCAGATCGCAATGACAAGTGCGGCGCGCATTCCCTTCGGAGACCGCATCTACTGGCCGATCTACGAGGCGGCGTGCGAGGCAGGCTATCCCATCGCCCTGCATCCCGGCGCGGAGGGCAAGGGCGTGGCCGGGCAGTTCGGTGCGGGCTATCCGTCGAGCTATCTGGAATGGCACACGAATCTGCCACAGGGCTTCATGGCGCAACTGACCAGCCTGCTGTGCCGTGGGGCGATGAGTCATTTCCCCGATCTGAAGTTCGTGATGGTGGAAGGTGGCTTCGGGTGGGTGCCTCACCTGCTATGGCGTCTCGACAAGAACTGGAAGGGTCTGCGCTCGACCGTCCCATGGTTGGATCGGCTGCCGAGCGAGTATGTCTTGGAGCGCGTCCGCTTCACTTCGCAGCCCGTGGAAGAACCACCTTCGAACGACCAGCTTCTCGAGATGCTGGCGATGATCCAGGCGGAACGAACGCTCATGTTCTCCAGTGACTACCCCCATTGGGACAATGATTCCCCGCTACGTGCCTTCCCGCGATTGCCGGCAGAGTTGAAAGAGCGGATCTTCTGGAAGAATGCCACGGAGTTCTACGGCCTCCTGTGATGAACGAGAAGCGTGCGATCACGGTTTGTCCGGCGGCAGAGCTGCCTCCGGGAGAAAGGAAGATCATCGATGCCGGCGACGGCCGCTCGATCGGGATCTTCAACGTGAAGGGAAAGTACTATGCACTCCGTAATTTGTGCCCGCATGCAGGGGCCGAGCTTTGCCGCGGATTGATCACCGGGATGAACGAGGCATCGGAAGTCGGTGAGTATCACTGGGTGCGGGAAGGAGAAATCCTTCGTTGCCCCTGGCACGGCTGGGAGTTCGACATCCTGACGGGGCGCTCGATCTTCAACCCGAACGCGGTGAGGGTGAAGACCTATGAAACCACCGTCGTGGAATCCTTTGAAGTGGGTGTCGATGAAGGCGGGATGGTGGTGGTGATGGTCTGAACCTCACCGGTGAACCGTCATCTTCCGCGCGGCGAGCCAGAGGATCGCGGGGACCATGATGCTAAAGAGCATCGTCCAGCCGGGAGCCTCGCGGCCGACTGCACCGATCCACGCAAAGACGAAGCCTACCGGCACACTGCCGCAGGCAAGGGATGCGAGGAATCGACCGAATGGCATTCTTACTAGACCTGCCGTACATGATAGCGCTTCCGGGAGGATCGGCAGCGCGCGGGAAAGCGCGATCATCCAGCCTCCGCCCCGACTGAAGAGAGCCCTGCCCCTTTCAAAATCGTTGTCTCCCAGAAGCTTCCGCGCCGCTTTCTCGCCAATAAGACGTCCGATCCCATAGCCGCAAAGTCCGGCTACCATAAGGCCCGCCGCAGCAACGAGGCCACCGATCATGGCTCCATAGATAAGCCCGAGCGCCGACATCACCACCGTACCCGGCACCGGTAGCACCAGATCCGCGGCCATGAGGCCGATGCCCGCCGCCCATGCCCATGGCCCCGCACCTTCAATCCAAGCCACAGCTCCCTGTAGGGTAAAGCGGGCTTCCAAACTACCGCCCCACACCAGCCAGGTGACAAGCACCAGCGCGGAAAGCCCGATAAACCAAAGCAAAAGCCTCATGATCCTTCTTAAAAAACCCACCACGCCAATAGCGTGACCGCCACCAGGCAGAACACATCGAGCAAGATTCCAGCCCGCATCATCTGGCGTTGCGGAATCCGTCCGGTAGCGAAGACGATGGCATTCGGCGGAGTGGCCACCGGCAGCATGAAACCGCAGGACGAAGCGATCGCAATCGGGATCACCAGCTTGGCCGGAGCGATCCCGAGTTCCATGCCAATGGAATGGAAGATCGGCACCATGAGTGCGGCGGTAGCGGTATTGCTGGAGAACTCTCCAAGCAGGATCACGAAGAGCAATGATACTGCAATCACCAAGGCCATGGGCCAGCCGTGAACCAGCGCGACGATCTTCTGGGCGAGGAAGAGGCTGGTGCCGGTCTTATCGAGCATCGCGCTCAGGGCCAAACCGCCGCCAAAAAGCAAAAGCACACCCCACTCCGTGCCTTTCTCGATCTCCTTCCAGGTGACCGTCTTGAAGACCACCAGGGCCATCACGGCGAGCAGAGCGACGATGGTGTCGGTCGATCCAGCAATGCCCACCATCTTTCCGAGATACTCCCCGGAGATCCACAGCAGGCCGGTGACGATGAAGATCACCACCATCGCGATGCTTCGCGAGTTGGCCGGCATCAGGTTGAATTTCGGCAAAGGGAAAGTCGCGCGCTCCGGCCGGCAGCTCAGGCGTAGCGCAAGCACCATGAGGAAGAAAAGGATCAGCATCGACGGAATGCCGAAGCGCAACCACTCGACAAAGCCGATATCGAGCTGCTTCGCTGCGATTCCATTTGGCGGGGTACCAACCACGGTGCCAAGTCCTCCCACACTGGAGGCGTAGGCGGTGCCCAGCAGGAGATACATCGCATTCCGGTTGCTCGCCGCTCCTTCCGGTAATTTGCGAAGAATCCCCAGCACCAGCGGGATCATCAGCGCGGTGGTGGCGGTATTGCTCATCCACATCGAAAGGAAGGTGGTGGTGCCGAAAACGAGCCAGGACACGCGCATGAAATCGCCCTTACCTTGGATAAGAAGCTTGTTGGCAATCCATTGGTCGATCCGCTGGGCGGACATGGCGGAGGCCAGCGCGAAGCCGCCGAAAAAGAGGAAGATCAGTGGATCTCCGAAGGAAGCCAAGGCAGTCTTGATGTCCATCACGCCCGTGAGGGCGGCAAGGATGGGAACCAACAAGGCGGTGGCCGCGAGCGGAAGAGCCTCGCTCATCCAGAGGAGTCCTATGCAGAGGAAGATTCCAAGACCGAGCCTGACTTTCGCAGGATCGATCTTGCTGCCTTCGGCCGCATCAATCGGGAGAAGCAGCGCCAGGGGAATGAGAAGGAGACTGCCGAGGATCAGCCAAGTCTCCGGACGGCGGTAGAAGGGACGGGAATCGTCCGGAGCCGGGGGATGGGTCTCTTCTTCCATGCTGCTGCCTTATTTGAAGAGAGCAGCAGGGAGGCGCAAGGATTGTCGGCGGGCCCCGCCATTCATCTCACAAACGGGCCGATCATTCCGTTGTCCACGGCGATCACTCCTCCTCTTCTTCTGCACCGATGGCCGCGACAGCGGGCTCAAGGCGGCGGAAGTGGATCTGGCCCACGCGGCGACCGTCGGTGCTGGTGACCTTCGCTTCCCAGCCGTTGATCTCGATGACTTCGCCGACCTCCGGGAAGCGTCCGAGCTGCTGGGTGATGTAACCGCCCACGGTGGTCACTTCGCCGCTCTCCAACTCCAACTCCTCGGCCATGCTGGCGAGGTCATTGAGGGTCATCGAGCCTTCGATCACGAACTCATTGTCGTTGATCCAATTGGACTCGGGCTTCTCGTTGTCGAACTCGTCCTGAATGTCACCCACCAGCTCCTCGATCACGTTGTCGAGGAACACGATGCCCACCGGTGTGCCGAATTCGTCCACGGCCATCGCCAGGTGTGCGCGCTCCTTCAGGAAGAACTTGAGCAGCATGTCCAGCGGCATGGTATCCGGGACCATCCGCAACTCGCGCTTGATGCGCATGAGATCCGGGTCCGGGGTGTTGACCAGCTTGAGGATATCCTTGATGTGGATCAGGCCGATCGCGTTGTCGAGGTGGCCGCCCTTCACCAACGGGAAACGGGTGTGCTTGGTGCGGCGCGCAACCTCCAGCGCCTTTTCAAAAGGCTCGTCGGAATTCAGCACCACGACCTCTTGGCGCGGCGTCATCACATCGCGCACCCAGAGTTCGTTCAACTCGAGCGCATTGATCAGGATCTCGCGCTCGGTTTCGGTCACCTCCTGCGCGCGTTCGCTCTCTGCCACCAGCAGGGCCAGTTCGTCGGAAGAGTGGATATGCTCGCCCTCGGCAACCGGGTCGATGCCGAAGCACTTCTTCAGGATCCAGTTCGCAGTGCCGTTCAGCACCCGGATGGCCCAGTGGAAGCCCTTGTAGAAAACGTGAAGCGGGCCCGCCAGCATCAGGGTGGTGGCCAGCGCCTTGCGGATGGCGATCGACTTCGGCAGAAGCTCGCCGATCACCACGTGCAAGAAGGTGAAGGAGGCGATTGCCAGCAGGAAAGAGATCAGCTTGATGACGGCGATCGGCTTGCCGAGCAGCACCATCGTCACCGGAACGCCCATCTTGTAGAGAGCGGGTGAAACCAGCGCCTCGACAAAAGGCTCGCCAAGGAAACCAAGGGCCAGCGAAGCAATGGTAATGCCGAGCTGGTTCGCGGAAAGGTAGCCATCCAAGTGGCTGACCACATGCAGGGCGGTTTTCCCGGCACGGTTGCCCTTTTCCTTGGCGGCAGCCTCGAGCTGGCTCGGGCGCACCTTTACGATGGCGAACTCCGAGGCGACGAAAAACGCATTCAGCAACAGGAAGAAGACAATCCCCAGAAGATAGAGGATGGTCTCACCTGCGGATGGAAATTCCGTGCGGAGCTCCGACGAGACAGATGCAAGCAGGAGAATGTCGGGAAATGCATTCATTTCCCGCTCAGAGCTTCTCGTAAACTCCCTGATCCCTCTTTTGAAGGATGGTGAACCCTGCCGCCTTCGCGTCGCTCACAGAGAGCGGCTTGGCGATACGCGGCGTATTCACCTTGGAGATCACCTTGCGCACCGGGTGCTTGCAAAGCGGGCACTGCTCCAGCGCAGGGCGATCAATAGGACGCCTTAGCTCAAACCCCTGCCGACAAACGCGGCACGATCGCTCCGGATCCTCGGGGGCTTCTGAAAGATATTCGTAGATGGGCATCGATGAGACGGAAGGTCGAGCGGTTACCGCCTTCCGTCAACCGTAGCGGACGGCGTGCCGTTTTACCAGCTCGACTTCGTCACACCCGGGATCATGCCGTGCGACGCGAGTTCGCGGAAGCTGATACGGGACAGACGGAAGCGACGGATGAAAGCGCGGCGGCGGCCGGAGTATTCACAACGGTTCACGAGGCGCGTCGGGCTCGCGTCACGGGGAAGCATCGTCAGACCAATGTAGTCCTTCTCAGCCTTCAGCTTGTGACGGAGGTCGGAATATTTTGCGACGGTGCGTGCCTTTCGCTCGTTGCGTGCAATCCAGCTCTTCTTAGCCATAATTCGGGGCGCGGTGGATATCCGATGGGGAGACCGATGCAAGCCCAAACTTGCGATTTTCCTCCACCTTTCCCGCCAAAGGGCGGGTCCGAGGGGCGAAACGGCCGGATTTGGGTGCGGCGAAGGCCCCGAAAAGAAGCCTGTTATGCCTGTTAAAACAGGGAAAATAACAGGCGAATCCGGTTTCCATCGGAAAGTTCATTCCTCCGGGACGGTCGAGGTTCCATCGCTCTCCTGGCCGAAGCCCAGAAGGTTGCCATCAGGGTCCTCCACCACGAAATCCCGCATCCCGTAGTCGTAGTCTTTCGGGGGAGCTTGGGCGACCGCGCCTTTCGCGGAGATCCCGGCATGGTAGCCGTTCACGTCATCGCAGAAGATGTAGATGCTCCCCTGCCCCACTTGGCGCTTGTTGGTGGATGCAGGCCCGGAGAGGTGAATCTGGACCTCACCATGCTGCACGCCCGCGTAGTCGCCAAAGCGGAAGCGCTCCGTGAAGCCGAGGACCTTCGTGTAGAATGAGAGGGAAGCGCCCAAATCGGAGACGTGGAAGGTGGTGGCGGAGCCTTTGGTGTTCATGGTGTCGCCGGGCGGTTCATTTCAATCTTTGGCCTGCTCACGATATTCGACGGAAATCCCGCGAATGGACGACTCCTTTCTGTGGGCCCCGGTGCCGCTGCTTGAGGGCCACAAGCAATTCAGAGTCCAGCCATCACGATCCCGCCAACGTCCCGAAATGGTTCCAATAGGTCTCCGCTGCTTTGGCAAGCTCACCCAGACCAACCTCCCGCCCGCTATCGAGAACGAGCGAGAAACCCTCCGCCGATACGGAGAGAATCCCGTGGACGCCCTTGGCGATGAAACAGGAAATCGATCCAGATTCATCCGCACTCAGAATTCCCAGACCCCAATCTTCCAAGGATGGGAAATCCGCAGGACTGGCGTAAGCGGCAGGCCGATGGGGCAAAGATGAAATCGGCCCCGGTGCTACAGCATCCAACCCGAGAAAAGAGAACTCCGTACATCCATGGAGGATCAGATCGATCCGTTCGCCGGGATCATCGAAAAGGTCCCTGAGATAGTCGATAGAGATTCCCAGCCGAAGATCCCCCGGCACCGAGCCGGCAATGCTTCCCACGCAGCCGTCATGGAGGAGGTTCCAAAGATCGGGGACCAGTGGCGACGAGGTCATTCAGCGTTCGTTTTGGCAAAACACGCGCTTTGCTCGCGGGGCGGGAACACATTCCCCGCCCGGAGAAGCACAAACGGGCGCGCACCCGATCCATAGACCGGATGCGCACCTCAAGTCAGCAGCGGAACGCGGTCCCCGCGTCAGAACATCACGCCGCCGCGGGCTTGCGGAGCAGCTTGATGATGGCCGCCACCTCTTCGTCGCCGTAGCCGGCCGAGGCGGCCCGACGGAAGAATCCGGCGAAGAACTCCGGCATCTCGGTGTTAATCCCGGCCTCCCGCGCAGTATTCAGGATCCGCTCGGTGGCTTCCACAGAGATCGACATCGGGCTTTCGCTCACTCGGAAATCGCCCTTCTGAATTACCCCGCCCTCGTATTTCAGGAAATCCCCGAAGGCCGGGGCAATGCGGGCGACGATCTCACCATACTCCGCGGCGCCGAAGCCCTCCGCCTCACCGATAAGCGCGCCGTGGAAGAAGCCGAGCGTGGCTCCATAGACATAGGACAGGGTGGCCAGATCCATCGCCGCGGCAGCGCTGATCTTTTCACCCAGATAGGTTGTGCCGCCCGCGAGGTAGCGGAGGGCTTCCTCGCCGCGCTCCCAAGCATCCTTCGCCCCGGAAACCAGAATCAGGGTGTCCGGCAGGCCCATCTGGGTGGGCGCGGCCTGAATCGCGCCATCAAGATATCGACCGCCGTGGCGATGGACCCACTTTTCTGCCCTGCGGGCTTCCTCGGGGCTACCGGTGGTGAGCTGGATCAAGAGGCGTCCCTCGAGGGCCTCCCCAGCCCCCGCAGCACCGAGGATTTCGTCCGCGGCGGCATAGTCATGCACGCACATCAGGATGATATCCCCGGCGGCAATCGCCTCTGCCGGAGTGGCTGCCAGCGTGGCACCGGCGGCCACGAGGTCTGCCGCCTTGTCCGAGGAGCGATTCCACACGGTGACGCGGTGGCCCTTTTCCAGCATCAGGCGTGCAAGGGTCTGGCCCATCTTTCCGAGTCCGAGAACAGTGATCGTGTCTTGGTTTGTCTTCACGCCCCCTTTCTCGCAGAAGGCGGCCTCCATCCGGTAACCGGCTGGCGGGAAGAAGTGACCGTTTTCCGGGATTCATCAATTCAGGCGATCTTGTCCTGAAAGGAAGCGGGAGCGACCTTCAGGCCGAGGCGATACTCGCGCGGGGTCAGTTTGCCGTGGCGCTTGAAGAAGCGCGTGAAGTGCGTGGGCTCCGAGAAGTGGAGCCGGTCCGCGATCTCGGCGATCGAGAGAGATGTGTGGGAGAGCAGGTGCTTCGCCTCCACAAGCAAGCGTGTGGCAATGACCTCCTTCGCATTGCGGCCGGTGCGGGCCTTCACTTCATCGCTGAGGTGATCCGCGGAGACGTGAAGCATCTGCGCATACTCATCCACCGAGTGATGGGTCGCGAAATGTTCGGCGACCAAATCATCGAAGCGACAGAGCAGTTCCCGGCACAACTCGGAATTGGGAGCATGCTCGGTGCGGTCTTCATGGCTTTCCCGCAAGTCATAGAGTAGAGCCGCGAGCGCCGCGGAGAGGCGAGCCGTCTGATAGGGTGAAGATTTTCCTGCAGTGTCCGCGAGTCGCAGGACCTGCTTCTCCACATGCGCAGCCGCGTCGCCGCTCAAGGTCCAGCGACCGGGGCGATCCAGATAGAAGAAAGGGAACTCATTGTGCGGCGAGGCGAGCGGTGCCTCCACGAGTTCGCGCTGAAAGAGGATCACCTGCGTGCGCTGAACCCCGCTGCCGGGGAAGATGCCGCCGGTGAACGCCAAGACCTGCTCTGGAGCTGCTGCCAACATTTCGACGAAGTCGCCATGGTGTCCAAAGGCGAGGAGGAAGAATCCACGACGATGCGGAGGTGTTCGGAGCGAGCCGCTGCGCCGCAACTGGATCACTCCAAACCGCGTGAGATCACCGGAGGACTGGATGCCAAGCCATGCCGCGTAGTCGGCAATCTCGCCATAGAAGGGAATGGAGGACCGGGATGGCATGGTGTCGGGAATCTGACAGCCCATGCCGTCTTGGCAAGCGGTCCTCTTTCACGACCAGCCGGGACCCGTGCCTAGTTCGTGATGTATCTCCTCAGCATCCTCCTCGTTCACCTCAGGAAACAACCCTTCCATGACCTCGAATGCCGATGGAGAGAAAAGCAACCGGCCTCACCGGGTCGCGATCGGCCGCTGCCAGTATTTCGACGGTGGCGGATCATTCGGGCGGACCACGACAATGCCGGCGTGTTTCGAGCCTTGGTAGAGGTAATCGGTGATTGGGCGATCGATGATGGTCATGCGGCCCTTGTCACGATCCGAGGTGGCGTGAGTGAAGTAGGCGCGGCCTTTCAGCTTCACGATCAGCCCGACGTGCGAGGTGTAGCCGTCGGAGCCATTGCTGGTGATGGCGCAGATGTCGCCATCCTGAAGGTAGCCCTCGACTTCGCGGACCTTGTTCTTCGGGATGTGATAGACGGGGAGCTTCGAGACTTGGGCCTCGATCTTGCCCATTTGCGGGAGCAGCGAGGGATTATTCTTCAGGTAGCGGTAGCTCTTCCACTGCACGGTCATCTCATGGATTTCGCGCCTGAGACGTTGGGCCCCGGGGAGCTGCGGCGTGATATTCTTCGCCAAGCCGCGGCGCTGGTTGTCGTAGAAGACTTCTTCCAAGTGATGCATGCGGCTGAGGTAGCTGCCGGTGCAGCGGCCGTCACGGTAGCGCTCCAGCTCCACCATGTGGAGCATGTCCTGTGGCGTATACGGGCCGGGCTTGTAGCGGAGCATCCGCGCGAAGCCCAAGGCATTCTCGTAATAGGTCCAGCAGTCCATCGCATTGAGATTCACCACCGGCGATTCGATCCGGTCGTCCACCTCCAGCGTGTAATTCACATAGGGGGTTCCGACCATGGCACGGGCCACGCGAATGGTCCGGGCACCGAGGGGGAGCTGCCGCCAGTTCTCGGTTTCCGCCTGCTGGACCAGCGCGCGGAACTTTGCCTCACCCTTGAAAACAGTGCCCATCGGCAGACGCGGCGCGCTCGGCGGCGTCACGGTGTGCTGCGCGGCAGCCGGCAGGGACGCCAGGCAGAGAGCCGCGGACAGAATCAGAAACTTCATTGCCCGCATCCTAGGGAAGAGAGCGAAAAAGCAAAGAAGCATTCCGGATAATCAGGGTTGCTGCGTGGAGCTACGGACGCGGGCTTGCCTGTCACGCCAAGCATCCCCCACCCTGCGTCCGTGAGTGAATTCTACGAAACCCCGCGCAGCCCCCGCGACGAGATCGACGGCGTGGTGTATTTCCCCCGCCTCTGCCACAAGGTCCGGCTGCATGCGGCGGGTCGCTTGCATCCCCAATATCATGCGAACCTGGGTGGCGGCATGGACCTCTGGACCTGCCAATTTTTCGGCGTGGACTACGCGGAACTGGCGGAGCACATCCGTGCAGGAGCCTCGGACGAAGAGGCACTCGCTTGGACGCGAGAAAACGGGGTGAGCCGCGAGCCATTCCAATTCGCATGGTGGAGTTCCTTCATGCGCACCCGCGGCTTCCGGGATGAAATCGCAGGAAAGCTGGCCCAGCGGAAGGCGGAGTCCGGATTCGCCGATCGCCATGACATCCTGACTTTCATGGACTACATCGACGCCGACGAGGGCCGGATATGACGGGGTAGCGGCGGGGGAAAATCAGCCTTGCGGGGTGGTTCATTTTTATTAGAGATCAAAGGCGTCATCTCTGGTGTCCGCCCCAACCGGCGGCATCCCACCCCACAAGCCGATGAAGCACCCCCTGCTGTCTCTAGCCTTTTCCCTACTCGTTTTTGGAACGCTTGCCCACCCGGCAGCAGCCCAGACCATTGAGAACGTCGATCCCGGTGTACCGGACAATTCTTTTTACGCGGACCTTCCTTTTGAAACGACGATCGGCGGCGATCTGGAGCAACGGGCGGGCTTCAACTACCGGACTGTCGAGGGTTTCGGCCCCGGCCGCGTGTATGATTTCTGCGCCGATTACTACGTGGGCACGGCCTATCAGGGACTGATCTACAATGTCGAGACCGGGCTGGGCAGCAACTTCGGTGCCTCCCAGAACGATGCGATCGGTGCGCTGTTCTCGAATTCCATCACTGGCTTCGACGATCTCCTGAACCAATATCTGGCGGCGAACGGCGGAAGCTGGGACTACAACGACGAACTCTCCGATCAGTACGACGCCCTCCAAGGCTATGCGGCGGGGATGCAGATCGCGCTCTGGGAAATCATCCACGACGGGACCGACAACGGACTTTCGATCGTCCAAGGCCCGGACGGCGGCGATTTCCGGGTGGACGATATTCCCACAGGCTCTGACCCGCGTGCTGAAGCCGGCTACGCCAAGGCGGAGGAATTCCTCGCCAACATCCGCAACAGCACTTGGACCAACACGGGTGGCGTCAATTTCTACTACGCGGTCCCGACGACACCCGGCGAGCAAGACCGCCTCTGGGTGACCGTGGTACCGGAGCCTTCCAGTGCCTTGCTGGGTGCTGCCGGTCTGCTGCTGGTGCTGCGCCGCCGCCGCGCCTGAGATTTTCCCGCTCATTTTCCGATCCCCGCCTGCCGATCCGGCACGCGGGGATTTTTTTTGTGCTCTAGCCGGGCTGGACGGGCCGCGGGGGCTGCCTAGACTGCTGCGCATGCCCGAATTCGTCTATCAGGATCCTTTCCCCCTCGGTGCCGATGAGACCGAGTATGAGTGCCTCACTAGCGAACACGTCTCGGTGGCGGAGTTCGACGGCAAGCCGATCCTGAAGGTGGCGCCGGAGGGGCTGGCCCTGCTGGCGAACGAGGCGATGAAGGCAATCAACTTCACGCTGCGCCCCAGCCATCTCGCTCAAGTGGCCGCGATCCTGGACGATCCCGAGGCCACCGAGAATGACAGGATGGTGGCGCTGATGCTGCTGAAGAATGCGGAGATCGCGGCAAAGGGCATCCTTCCCGCATGCCAGGATACCGGCACCGCGACAGTAGTCGGAAAGAAAGGCCAGCAGGTGTGGACCGGCTGCGATGATGCCGAGTGGCTCTCCAAGGGCATCCACAAGACCTATCAAGAGGAGAACCTGCGCTACTCCCAGACCGCGCCCCTCACAATGTACGAGGAGGCGAATACCAAGACCAACTTGCCAGCCCAGATCGACCTCTATGCGAGCGAGGGCGATGCTTACAAATTCCTCTTTGTCAGCAAGGGCGGCGGCTCGGCGAACAAGACCTTCCTCTATCAGGAGACGAAGGCGCTGCTGAATCCGAAGCGGCTGAAGGAATTCTGTGTCGAGAAGATGCGTTCGCTCGGCACCGCGGCCTGCCCGCCCTATCATCTCGCGATCGTGATCGGCGGCACCTCCGCTGAGACCTGTCTGAAGACGGTGAAGCTGGCTTCCACACGTTACTACGATGCGCTGCCGACTTCCGGCAACGAGCATGGCCGCGCTTTCCGCGACCTGGAGCTGGAGAAAGAGCTGTTAGAGGCGGCGAGGAACATCGGTATCGGCGCGCAGTTCGGCGGGAAGTATTTCGCGCTCGATGTGCGGGTGGTGCGCCTGCCGCGTCACGGTGCATCCTGTCCAGTGGGCATCGGTGTTTCCTGCTCCGCGGATCGCCAGGCGAAGGCGAAGATCACGAAGGATGGGATCTTCCTGGAGAAACTGGAGAAGAACCCCGGACGCTTCATCCCGGAGAAGTATCGCGACTGGAAGTTCAAGGGCGTGGAGATCGATCTCGACCAAGGGATGGAGAAGACGCTTGCGACCCTGAGCAAGTATCCGGTGACGACGGCGGTCTCGCTGAGCGGCACGATCATTGTCGCGCGCGACATCGCCCACGCGAAGATCAAGGAGCGGCTGGATGAAACGGGCGAGCTGCCCGCTTACATCAAGGATTATCCCGTGTATTACGCAGGTCCGGCAAAGACTCCGGCCGGCTATCCGTCCGGATCCTTCGGCCCGACGACCGCAGGCCGCATGGACTCTTACGTGGATCTCTTCCAAAGCCACGGCGGTTCACGCGTGATGCTGGCGAAGGGCAACCGCTCCCAAGCAGTGACGGATGCCTGCAAGGCTCACGGGGGCTTCTATCTCGGCTCTGCCGGTGGGCCCGCCGCGCTGCTCGCGAAGGAGCATATCAAGAGCCAGGAAGTGGTGGAGTATCCGGAACTCGGGATGGAAGCGGTATGGAAAATCCGCGTGGAGAATTTCCCGGCCTTCATTCTGGTGGACGACAAGGGCAACGACTTCTTCAAGAAGATCAACGAGTGCCCGGTGTGCGTGTGAGTGTAAGCGGCAGGTCCTGATTTGCGAAGGCGACGTATAGGAGGGCAAAGACCTATACGTCCCCTAAGTCACGATCAGCGGGCCAGGCCGGGCTCCTCGATCCGGAAGATTGCCACGCGGCGGTCCATGCTTCTCATGGCCTCCGGCGCGGTGGGAGGATGACGGGCTTCCGAGGCACCGAAGCCAACGGGAATCACACGCTCGGCCTCAAGGCCATTGCGCACGAGTTCGCGTGCGATCGCTTCAGCGCGTTGCTGAGAAAGGATCTGATTTTCCTCAAAGGTGCCTTCCGCAGACGCGTGACCTTCGATCACGAATCGAATTCCTGCGAAATCATTGTCCTTCATGGCTGCCGATAGAATGCGGGCCATCTCATAGGAATGGGCATCCGCAAATTGGGTCGAACCGCGCTGGAAGGTGATATCGTTCGTGCTGATCATGCTCTTCTCGCTGACCGGGTAGGAAAGGACCCGGGCATCGCCGCCGCGGTATTCCTGGGGCAAGACCGCGAGATCCGCTTCATCGGGGGTGTACAGGCGGTTCGCCTCGGCAGGCGTGTAGATGGAGACGTAGCCAAGTGCGGCATTCGCCAGCAGCACCGAAGGGATCGAAGTGCGCGAGTGAAAATGGACATAGCGGCGACCGGAATGGAGGAAGCGCGGCGATTCATCCGAGGGAACCAATCCCACAACGTCATCGTCCCCTCGATCCCGGAAGAACTTCGGAAGCTTGCGATCAGGGGCCAACTGGCCGCGCAAGCGATCACGCAAGTAAGCTTCGGTCTCCGCGCGCATTTCATCCGGAACTCCATCTCCGGAGTGTAGTGCTTCATCGGCAAGCTCGGCTCCTCGTTGTTGCTCCACACGGGACACCGGTCCATCGGCGGCAAGGATGCCATCGATGATGGCACGAGCTTCCGCGGGTTGCTTGATCTCAAGCTTGCTGAGGCGGACGGACTCTTCGGCAGCGGTGACTGCTTCTCGGACCGCGGTTTCCTTTTCAAAGTTGGTCGGTTCCGGTGCAACGGGAGGAGGCGTCGCCTGTTTGGCACGATCTGATGCTGTGGCAGGCCGTGAAGCGGGGTTCGCCTTGTCCATGTTTCCATCCTGGACTTCGGCGGCACGCGGGTCCGCTTTTACCGACCGGTCGGTTTTGCGGCTCGCATCGGGAGAAGCTCGGTTCATGTCGGAGTCGTCCACTCGGCGGGAATCGTTGCCCGCCGCTTGGGAGCTGTCGTTGACCTTCCCCGAATTCGGATTGGCTTTGCCGCTGTTGTCCTCGACCGGAATGGCATCGCCTTCGGTCTCGCGGGAATTGTTGTTAGCTTGCTTGCCATCGTCGAGCACGCGGCGCGAATCCTTGCCAGCGGCCTCTGAAGAATCCTTCACAGGCTGCGCCTCGGGGCTGGCTTTTGCGGAGTCATCTTTGAGCGGCTTTGAATCGGGATTGGCTGGTTCTTCCGCCATGGCGACAGGCATTGCGGCAGCGCACACGAGCAGGCAGGAAATCATGGCTCCCCGGCGGGCCATGCCAGGCAGGAGAGAGGAAATTTGCTTCGCCTTCATACGAAGGTTTCTGCTCATCCCATGCCGAAGCAAAAACGGCATAAGCCTCTGATTCTACGATCAAATCGAATACATCCGGAGCCAAGTGCCGTGCAACATCGCTCGTTCGCGAGTGCACTTTGCAGGACTGATCGGTTCCGAATCACCCTTGAGACTCCGGACGAACGATCGCTTCTATCTTCTTCTCCTTGTAAGTTTCCCTACTGAGATCGCAGCGAATGAAGCGATTCTGATAGTATAGAAGGATCTCCTGACATCCTTCGCAGATGATCACTGCGTGACCGTCATCCCAGCGGAGATACCAGTCCGCATGGAAGCCGCCGCAGGCGCTCTCTCCAAGCCATTCCGAATAGGTGCCGGGATCCGAGAGCAGGGTGGCCAATGCGACAGCAGCTCCGGGAGAAAGCGCGGGGTCATTTCGCTTAAAGGCATGTCCCTGCCGGATTGCCGTCGGGAGAAACAACAGCTCCGCAATCAAGCGGGGCGCATCAAAGCCCGGATGAGCCCGCCCCGAGCGGACCTCCACGGGGGCCACCGGCGGAGGAAGGAACGATGCTTCCGGAAGTTTATGGACGATCGCGCCCCGGAGGTTCCATTCCGTCGCTATGCCCACGAAAGGAAAGAAGCGGAGAAGCAGCACCAGAAGGACGATGAGGCCCCAGTAACGCCGCAGCCAGGTGACCAAGCCGCGTATTTTCGCACTCATTCGTCGCCCATGGTTTCGGCTTGTTCGATGGAAGACGCAAGATCGCGGCGGAGGCTCCAAACGGGCCATTCCTTGCTGTTAGATTCGAAAATGATGTCGTCGATCTTCCACCCCGTTTCGGTGAAATGGAGAACGAGCAAGTCGGTCCAAGTCAGATCCTCGCCGGGCAGTTTCATCTTCACCTGCATGTAGGCGCGGCGATCGGAAGCCGATGATTCACCCAGGCCCAGATACTCCACTCCTTCCGCACTATGGGTGAAGACGCGCATCCGGCCCAAAGTGAATTTTTTGGCGATGGGTTGTTTGCCCTCTGCCTTGAGTTTTGCGATCTCTTGCTGCCCCTTCTCCCAGCGGATCGCGACGGCCTTTTGTGCCTCCGAGAAGAGGGCATTCAGATCCGTGGTCAAGAGGGGCCTGACTCTTCCCATATCCTCCTGGTAGCTGAAACCGGCGACTCCCAAGGCATCGGCTTCCCCGTAGAATTTTTTCACAAGGTCGATGGGATCGGCGGCCAGACAGCGGCCGGCTGCAAGGAGCAGGACAAGAAGGATGTGACGGAAGCGCATGCTGAAGTTTCAAGGTTGGATCCCCTTTGAATCGATCCCCTGACGCAGGGAGGATCGCGGATGGCCGTCCTCGATGAAGTAGAGGATGTCATCGATCCGCCAGCCCTCCTTGGTCTGATGAAGGATCACGATGTCGAACCAGCTCACGGAGGGTTGTGATTCCTTGTCGGTCACCTTGACCGGGATGTAGGCCCTGCCGCCCGCAACGCAGGGATCACCATAGGATTCCACCTCACCGGATTCATAGATGCCGCTGAAGATGGGCGAGTCCACGAAAGGCGGCTTGTTCTCCGAGCCGGGAGAAGCGGCGCGGTGCTTGTTCTCCACTTCCCACCAAGCTGCCACCGCCTTCTGTGAGGCGGTGAACTCTTGATTCAAGGACTCCGTCAGCAGCGGTCGGAACTTGCCGATGGTCTTTTCCTCAAGGTCATGGCGGATCTCAAGCGCCTTCAATTCGCCGTAGAAACGTTTCACGGCATCAAGAGGTTCCTCCGCGAGGCACGGGGCGGCAATGATGCCGAGGACGAGCGAAGTTGCGATGGCACGCATTTCATCAGAGCAAATCATCTCCTGCCTGATTTCAAGCAAACTGCAGCCGCCACCCTACGCGATCGCGTGTGCCCAGGGTCTTGAAATTAAGGAAGTGTCCTGCATCCTTCGGGTTGCTGTTTCACCCCCAATCCCCCCTTCGCCATGAAGTTCCCCCTACTTGTGGCAGCAGCGATGCTGCTTGCCCCGATTTCCGCCCTTGCGGCTCCGCCTTCCCCGGTGGGCACTTGGGAAATCAATCTGGCCGGTGCCGACCAAGGCATCGCCTACGTCACCTTCGAGGAAGACCAGGATTTCACCGCCTATGGCGTGAGCCGCGAGTCGAATGGCGTTTTCACGCTTTCCGGCACTTGGTCGGTGAATGAAAAGGGCGTGCTGACCGGCTCCTACACCGAGCTTATCGACGGCGAGAACGTTACCGGCTCGATCAGCGGCAAGGTCACCGCGAAGAAACTGAGCGGAAAGATCGCCGCGACGAACGGCAACTTCAGCTTCAAGGGTGCTCCGGAAAAGGTCACCCAAGACCTGAGTGGCTCCTGGACGGGCGTCGCGGTGCTGGGCAAGACCCGCATTCCGGAAATCTATCAGATCATCGCCACGGAGATCCCCCACGTCTTTCAAGTCAGCGGCACCGGCATTCATCCGCAGGGAGGCGAGTTTACCATCAGCGGCACAGCCATCGCGGGATCCGCGGGCAAGGTGCGGATCTTCGCCTCCAGCGAGTATCCCGGCGCGGAATTCCCCGGACTCACCAATGTCGCAGGTACCGTCAATGCGAGCCGTAACAAAGGCACTCTGAAAGGCTTCGAGTCCACGGGCCAAGCGATCAAAATTCAGCTCCGGCGCTAGCCGGTATCGAATCGATTGATCTCATCGGCATCTTTGGTGGATGCCATGTTTTTCCTTCCATTCCATAGAGATCACGAAAAGGCCCGCTGGGATCAACCAGCGGGCCTTTTGAAATCAAATCCTTTGAAAAGAGCGACACTTACTCTTCGTCGTCCGGTGGCAGAGGCTCGCCGTCGTCCTTGGTGGAGCCGTTCTTGATGCCGAACTCCACCTCGCTGAGGTACTCATTACCCTCGGCGCGATTTTTGTTCTTCTTATCAAACATCTTCTGCACCTGAGACTCCTTCAACTTGCTGCCCACGGTGAGTCGGAACTCGTCGAAGCTAAGATCTCCTGAGCGATCGCCATCAATTCCGCTCCCGTCTGCCAAGAGGAAGGCCCGTGGCTTCGACGGGGCAAGGAACTTGCGGCCACCGAGAGACTTGGCGTATTCCGTCAAATCCACGTCACCCGATGCATCATAGTCCATGTACGCCCAGCGGTGCGCAGCGATCACCCACGCTTGGCGAGCTGCCTGCTTGCGGGCATATTCTTCAAACGTGATAAGCTTGTCGGCATCGGTATCCAGCAAACGGAATCTCCGGGCCCAAACATCATTGCGGCCGCTGCCATCACCAGCCGTCGTCGTCACCGTGATGGAATTCGAGTTTGTGGACTCGCCGCCGGCAGCCGAGAAGGCCGTCACGACGTAGATATAGGGCGTCTCGCCGGTGAGCCCGGAGTCGGTAAATACGGTGGTAGGAGCGTCCACCTCGCCTACTTCATCGCCATCGCGGTAGATGATGTAGGACTCGGCGCCGGTGACCGAGTTCCACTGAATGGTCGCGGTCGTTCCGGTGACTTTCACCTGACGAAGATTTGAGGGCGCGCCGGGCGTCGCGACTGGAGTGGCGGTAGCTTCGTTCGAGGGATTCGAAACAATGGTGCCTGCCGAATCGGAATACCATCTCACCACATACTTGTAGGTGATTCCGGTGGTCGCGGTGGTATCGGTGAAGCTCAGGCCCGTGACCTGGCCTGCGGTTGTCAGCGGAGTGCCGAATTCGCCGCCGACATTGACGGCGCGGTAGACATGGTAGCCAAGCGGGGTGACACCTGTCGGAGCAACCCACTCAAGCTTTACGTCGCCATCGGAAATCGCTGTGGCCGTGAGATTGGTAGGAGTATTCTGCGCCGAGGCAGTGACGGCCGAGATCAGCAGGAATAAAAAAGCGAGAAGACGCATATCTGGAAGGGCAAATGGTGGGGTCTCTTCAGCGGACTCCCGGCACCCTGCGGCGGGTCAGTCCCGCCATCAAGTCATGTTTCATCCCGGAAGGTCTCCCTCTGAAAACCACCGAACGGCGGATTTGTGTCTCAATTTTTTCGATCATGACGCGGGAAAGCTCTATTTCAGGCCGTGATTTCCCGGCGGGACCTGCTTTGTTTCAACCATGAACGAGACCCGGACCGAACGCGACTCGATGGGTGAAATGCAGGTACCGACGGAGGCGCTCTACGGGGCATCCACTGCCCGTGCGGTGGAAAATTTCCCCATTTCCGGGACACCCCTGCCACCGCGGTTCCTCCACTCCTACGGCCTGATCAAGAAGGCGGCGGCGGAGACCAACGCGGAACTGGGTCTCCTCGATTCCGGGCTGGCGGAGAGCATCGCGGCGGCGGCGGCGGAAATTGCAGCCGGCAAGCACGACGCCCAATTCCCCGTGGACATCTATCAGACGGGCTCCGGGACCTCCACAAACATGAATGTGAACGAGGTGATCTCCACCCTCTGCGCACGGTCCGGGGCGAAGGCCCACCCGAATGACCACGTCAATCTGGGGCAATCCTCAAACGATACCTTCCCCACCGCCATCCATCTTTCCACGGCTCTCGCCCTCCAAGAGGAACTCATCCCGGCGCTGGACCAACTCGCTGTCTCGCTCGAGCAGAAGGCTGAGGAATTTCACCCGATCTTGAAAATCGGACGGACTCATTTGATGGATGCCACGCCGGTGCGGCTCGGCCAGGAATTCGGCGGCTGGGCGAAACAGGTGCGGCTGGCCTCGTCCCGGGCACACAAGGCGCTAAAGGCACTCCATGAACTGCCCCTCGGTGGCACTGCAGTGGGCACCGGACTGAACGCCCACCCGGACTTCGCGCCAAGGACCATTGCCCGGTTGTCGGAGTTCACCGGCATCGAATTCAAGGAGGCGTCGAACCACTTCGAGGCCCAATCGTCCAAGGACGCCTGCGTGGAGGTGCATGGCCAGCTTTCCAGCATCGCAATCTCCCTTCACAAGATCGCTTCCGACCTTCGCCTGCTCGGGTCCGGCCCGCGCTGCGGGATCGGGGAGATCCGCCTTCCCTCGACCCAACCCGGGTCCTCGATCATGCCGGGCAAGGTGAACCCGGTCATCCCGGAAGCCGTCACCATGGTGGCCGCCCGGGTGGCAGGAAACCAAACCACGGTCACCTGGTGCGGAGCCGGAGGATTCCTGGAACTGAACGTCTCAATGCCGCTGCTGGCAGCCTGCCTGCTGGAATCGATCTCGCTGCTCGCCAATGCCACGAAGGTGCTGGGAACGAAGTGCATCGATGGCATCGTGGCGAATACCAAGCGATGCGAGGAACTGATCGAGTATTCCCTTTCAATGGTTACCTCGCTGGTGCCGAAGATCGGCTACGATAAGGCGGCGGCGATCGCCAAGGAATCGGTCGCCAGCGGCCGCACCGTGAGGGAACTATGCAGCGAGCGGCTGGGAGAACTTGGCATTAGCGCGGAGGAACTCGCCGAGGCACTCGACCCGGCAAAGATGGCGGGAGAGTGAGATCCTCCCGGTCTCCTTAGCGGCTGACGAACTTCCTCATCAGACGTTCTTGGATCGGACGCAGCACGATCGGGATCCAGCGTCCCAGGAACCAGAGGAGCTTGGCATTCGCCGGGAAAACCACCGTCCGCTTTCCCTTCGAAACGCCCGCGAGGTAATGGCGGGCAGCTTCGTCCGGGCTCATCATGGGAGCCGGCAAATCGTCGATCACTTCCTTCACGTTCGCCCCGACCACGCGATCCTGGCTGAAAATGTTGGAGTTCACGTAGCCGGGGCAGACCACGGTCACCTTCACTCCGTATGCCTTCGCTTCAGCGGCCAAGGAATGACTCATGCCGATCACCGCTTTCTTGGCAGTCGTGTAAGCGGCGGCGGTGGCGTAGCCGGTGACTCCGGCCACCGAGCCGGTACTGATGATGTGCCCCCTACCCTGCTTCACCATCACCGGATAGACCTGCATGACGCCGTTCAGCACGCCCATCAAATTGATATCGAGCAGCCATTTCCAGCGTTCGAAGGGCACCTTGTGGGCTTCACCCAGCAAGGTCACACCGGCATTGTTGAAGAGATAGTCGAGCGTGCCGCTGGAGACAACGCACTCCTCCACCCAGCGGCCGTAGTCCGCGCGGTCGGTAACATTGAGCACCCGGGGCACCAAGGTGCCGGGTCCCCCGCTGACTTCAGCCGCCAACACATCGAGGCCCGCGGCATTCATGTCCGCGGCATGGACCTTTGCCCCGGAAGCGACCAGATGATGTGCAAGCGACCTGCCGATGCCCGATCCGGCTCCGGTGAGAAGCACGGTCTTGCCATCAAAGGCCTTGCGGATGGAAGGGGCGAGGCTCATGCCGAGAGTTCACGGAAACGTTTGACCATGCGGGCGTGGATGCCATCCACCAGACCGGGGAAGCGCGGCGCGACCCATGCGAGCAACTTCGCATAGCGCGGGAAGACGAGTTCATCCTTCCCTGCCTTTATCCCCTTGAGAATCGCCTCGGCCGCTTCAGAAGGCTCGATCATCTTGAAGCCCATCTCATCGATCTGCTTCAAGGTATTGTCGGGATTCGAACGCCGGTAGATCGCGGAGCGATAGATGCCGGTGCGGACATAGCCAGGGCTGACCAGATGCACGGAAACTCCCTGTCCCGGCGCCTCGTGGCGCAGCGTGCGGAAGAGTCCTAACAGCCCCGCCTTCATGGTCGCATAAGGCACCGAGGTGGGATAGCCCGCGTAGCCCGCGAGCGAGGAAACCATGACAATCCGCCCGCGCCGGGCTTTCGCCATCACTTCATAGAAGGCCTGCGTCCACTGGACGTAGCTCAGAAGGTCTGTGCGATAAATCAGATCCCAGTCCTCGGGCTGGATGTCCTTCACCTCCCCGAAAATCGAAACCGCAGCAGCAAGGTAGAGTTCATCCAGACGGACTTCCTTCGTGAATTTCTCCAAGAAGCTGCCGCAACCCTCGATATCGGAGAGATCAAGCGCGCGGACTTCCGCCTGGCCACCCGCGGCACGGATCTCATCCGCCAGAACATCCAGCTTCTCCGTGGAACGTGCGACGAGCCACAAGCGATGCCCCGGCACGCCAAGCTGGCGTGCCAGTTCCATTCCGATCCCCGAACTCGCGCCGGTGATCAGGATCTCCTTCACCGCGGGCGAGTTCATTAGAAGCGATAGTTGCAGGAAAGGCTTACCGAATGGTGACGCGACTCGTATTTGCCATTCGCAGTCTGGCCTGCGGCGGTCGGGAGCGCACCATTCACGTCGCGATTCGAGTAGCCGAACTGATAGGCGATGAACCAGCCCCAGTTGTCGCACTTGCGACCGAAGCCGGCATTGAACCAGTGGCGGTCCGCATCGGAGACCGCGGGGTTGAAGAAGGTGTCGGGCTGGGCGTTGCTATTGTAGTCGTAGCCCACCGCGAACTGGTAGCCGTTCTCCATGGTGTAGCTCACGCCCGCCTCATAGATGAACATCGACTTCCAGTGGAAGGGTACGCCGGTGGCACCGCCGGGCAGCGCGGAAGAGCGCAGCCAAAGGGCATTCAGCGAATCCCAATCAAGCCATTCAACGTTTGCCTCAAGATTCCAACCCGGAGCGGGCTTGAAGGAGTAGCCGCCGGCCAAGCGCATCGGCGTTACGAAATCGATTTCGCCCGGCCCGGAGCCAAGGATGTTCGAGTAAACCTTTCCATCCAAGTCCAGCGAAGTGCTGCTGGTCGCGGTGAAGCCGAAGGAGTGTTGCTCGTGCGGTTTCCAAAGGACCGACACGGCACCGGCCACCGTGGTGCCATCGCCTTCGAAACGGAGGAAATCAAAAGGTGCCACGCCAAGGCCCTGCTCCAAGGTAAGATCGGCATAGTCCGCCGAACCGGAAACGCCAACCGAGAGGGTCTCGGTCAGGTCATAAGCCAGCGCGACCGAAGCGCGCGCGTAGGCGAGGCGAGCCTCCGTCACCACCGTGCGGAAGGGTGAACCGTGGCCCCACTCATTTCCCATCCCGAAGGGACTGGTCAGCGCAAAGCCCCAGGCAAGGTCATCATAGATCGGCTGGCCGAAATAGATGCTCGGTGCCGCCTGCCACTCGGACTTCGATTCGAACGAGCCCGCTCCGGTGGTCACCTTGTTCCCGAGATTGATCGAGTAAACGTTGATCTCGGCCTCCGCCTCTTCCAGCTGGGTCAGGCCAGCCGGGTTATAGTGCACCGCGGCGGCGGTATCCGCCGTGGCGATAAAGGCATTGCCCTTCGCGGTGGCGAAAGCGTCCTGATTCGGAAGGTAGTAGCCCGCCGCGCCGGCCAAGCCGGGAAGAGCGAGGGTGATTGCGAAGGGGAGTGCGCGGCTTTTCATTCGGGTGAACAGCGGAATTTGAAAACGGGTGCTGATATTTAATCTAAATGAATTTGTCAGTTTGAAAAAATGGCCCTCGCTCCTTAAAATGAACGGGACCTGATTCAAACAATACTCACTCCAAGCGCTGATTCCGTGCGGCATCCTGCCGCCGCTGGAAATCGGTGGGGCTTACCTCATAGAAATTCTGGAATTCCCGGCTGAAGTCCTTGGTCGAGGGAAAGCCCAACTCGCTGGCCGCCTCCTTGATCGGAAGGCCCTCCATGAGGAGCTGGCGCGCCTGCACCATGCGTTCCCGGCGCAGCCAGTCCTTCGGGCTGATGCCCAGCGAATCATTGAAGGTGCGGTGAAACTGCCTGTCCGAGACATGGAAGACAGCGCACATCTTACTGACTTTGAATCCGGTTTCCCGGGCGATGGGGCCGAGTGGCATCGGCTCCGGCTCACGCGGGCGGATCGCCACCACCCGCCCGTTGCGGTAAGCAATTTGAAGTTCTGGTCGTTTCATCTTGGGTTCGATGAGGATAATCTAACGGGGGGTAGATTGCGTCCTCCGCATGGAAGACGGCGGACACTAGAAGAAAACGAAGGTCAGAGAAGTCCCAAAGCTGACGAAATCAACAGATCGTCGTCGAAAAGCCACCGGGAAACATCCGATCCCGATGACATCTCCGCCGCTGCGCCGCCGGGCTTCACCTGGATGGTCAGGGTTTCCGAGCGCAAGCGGGTGACGGAAGCCCCGAGGTCATAGATGCCCATCAATGCGGCCAGCACCGGGATCGCCTCCTCGCCACCGCGGTCGCTCACGCCGAGCAGACCGGCGAGAAGCCGCGGGAAGGGATCATTCGACGACTTGAGGATGCTGCTGTCCCCATCCCTGCTGCTTTCGAGAGATTCGGCCGGCAGCGCGCTCACGAAGGCCGCGACCCGGTCTTCCAGCGTGGCTCCGGTGAAGCCAGCCTTGAGCAAGATCTCCAATTGGGACGCCAGCTGCTTCTGGTTCTCATGCACCTTCCGCCAGGAGTCGACACCAGCTTCGATGGCACCGGTCCGACCGCCGGCCGCAGCACCGAAGGCACCAAGCCGGACGAAGGAAGCGACCGCTTCCGCCGCGTGTTTCCCGGGCAGGCCGGAGACCACCGGCACGAGCGCAAAGGCGCCAAGTCTCGCGGAATAGATCACATTTCCCAGCGCCTGAAGCTTCGCTCCCATCAGGTGACTCAGATCCCGCTTCACGATGAAGAACTCCATCGCCCGGCGTAGCGTGACCTCGAGCTCGCTGACTTCCCAAGGCTTCGTGATGTAACGGTAAATCCCTCCCTTGTTCACCGAACCGATGGCGGCATCCAGATCCGAATAGGCGGTGGAAAGGATCTTCACGACGTCCGGATACTGGTCGGCGATCTTCGAGAGGAAGCCCACGCCGGTCTCATTCGGCATGCGCTGGTCGGTCACGATGATACCGATCTCCGCCGCATGAGCCCGGAAGATGGAAAGCGCTTCTACACCATCCGAAGCCTCAAGAATACGGAAGGTCTCGCCATAGAGCCGGCGGAAGTACTTTCGCGTCTTCTCTTCGTCGTCCACGAAGAGCACGGCATAGCGCTGGTAGTCGTAGTTAAGGTCGCTCATGGTAGGGAGTCGCTGGGGTCGGAGTCGATGGATTCCTCCTCTTGCTCCCAGTCGGCGTCAGGGTCGGGAGGAGGAAAGAAGATGGTGAAGCAAGTGAACTCGCCGGGGCGGGTGTCCACTTCGATGTGGGCGCGGTGGCGTCCGAGGATCTGGTGGGTGATGCTCAAGCCGAGCCCCATTCCCTTGCCAACGTCTTTCGAGGTGAAGAAAGGATCGTAAATCTTGCCGAGGATTTCCTTGGGGATGCCCGCGCCATTGTCCCAGATGGTGACTTCCCAGCCGCCGGCAGCCGGACGAAGTCCCACGTCGATGCGGCCGGGATCCCCTTCCTTCTCGGCAATCCTCTGTTGGATCGCATCGATCGCATTCTGGAAAAGGTTTACGAAGACCTGCACCAGCTGGTTGCCATTGCCGGTGATCAGGGCCTTTTCGGGACCCTTCAGATTGAAGGCGACCTTGTCGCCGAGCTGGTGGCTCACAAGCCTGCGCGAGCGCTCGACCACGTCGGCGAGGTCCGCCTCGCCACCGACACGGTTGTCATCGCGGGTGAACTGGCGGAGATCCGCCACGATCTGGGCGACGCGTTCGACGCCCTCGCTGATGTCGCCGACGATCTCGTCGTAGTCCTCGTGATCGTCTGCCGGCAAGGAGCGGCGGAATGAGCGCAAGGCATGCAGGCCGGCGCGGGCGTAGTTGAGGGGATTGTTGATCTCGTGGATAATGCCCGCGCTCATCTGGCCGAGGCCGGACAGCTTCTCGTTGCGGACTAGCAGCACCTCGTTCTCCTTGAGCTTTTCCATTGCGGCACCCAGCTCGCGATTGAGATCGGCCAACTCGCGGCGGATGGCTGCCATGACAAGCTGGTTACGCAAGCGCAAGACCAACTCCGTGCCGGAGAAAGGTTTCGTCAGGAAATCGCTGGCACCCGCCTCAAGGGCATGGAGCTTGGTCTGCTCGTCCGCCCGGGCAGTAAGCATGATGACGGGCATCTCACGGGTAGAGTGATGGCTGCGGATCGCTCGGCAGACCTCCACGCCATCCATTTCCGGCATCATGTGATCGATCAATGCCAGCACCGGCAGGTGCTGCTTTGCGAGAGCCAAGGCTTCGGCCCCATCGCGAGCTTCAATCACCTCGACATCCTCGAGCTGCATCACGAGGTAACGGCGCATGTCCGGCTCGTCATCCGCCACCAGCACCAGCGGTCGGCTGCCGGAACCCGGACGCCCGACGCCCCGGGCCACCACGGTCGTCTCCGCATAGTCGGCAGGACGTGCGACGGAAAGCGCTGCCCGGCGGTGCAGTTCCTCGATATGTTTTCCGGAAGCCTCGACTTCCTCTTCCTCCGCGACGGGGGCCAGCAAGGCCACTCCGGCCCTCTCCACGGGGAACTCTACTTTGAATTTGGTGCCCACGCCCACCACGCTCTCCGCATTGATGGTGCCGCCCATGGTATCCACGAGGCTCCGCACCAGAGCGAGACCGATGCCTGCGCCCTGGAACTTGCGGGTCGAGGAGGAATCCACCTGCCAGAAGCGTTCGAAAATCCGGGGAAGAACATCGGTGGAGATACCCACCCCCGTATCGGAAACCGAAAGCGCCAGCATGTCTCCTGTGAGGACACCATCGACATCGATGCGGCCGCCGGAAGGCGTGAACTTGATCGCGTTGATCGTGAGGTTCAGCAGCATCTTCTCGATCTTGTCCCGATCGAGCATTAGCGGGCCGTCCACACCAGTGAGCTTCCAGTCGAGAGCGACGCCATCCTGATCAGCCAGATGCCGCATCGAGTGCATCAGGCCGTCCAACATATCCTTCAGATTGGTCGGCTGGAGCTTGAGATCGGCGTGCCCGGTGTCGAAACGCACGAGATCGAGCAAGTCATCGATCAGCTTCAGCAGGCGCAAGCCGTTGTGCTCGGTCATGGCCAGCATGTCGCGGACATCCTTCTGCGGGCTTGCCCTGAACTTGTCGGCGAGGCGCTCGGTCAGGCCGATCATCACGGTGAGCGGCGTGCGCAACTCGTGGCTGATGTTTGCGAAGAAGCGGGTCTTGGCCTCATCCAGCTCGCTCAGCTGCCGGTTCTGGACCTCAAGCTGCTCGCGTGCGTCTTCCACCTCCTTGCGCAGGGCGAACTCGCGGAAACGCAGGCGCTCGTAGAAATAGCTGCCTGCCAACACGAAGACGCTGGTGACGAAGAGGAAGTAGGCGTTGTTAAAAAACAGGCGGTGCTCGGCGTGCCCGGGCGCAAGCGCCACGCTGGCAAAATAGGTGCCGATGCACAGGATGATCATCCCCACCGAGTTCCAGAAGGACCAGCGGAGCAGGAGGGACAAGCCGAGGAAAACAAGATTCAGGCCGGCGTAGTAGACGGAGTTCCCGCCACCGGTCTCCATGATCATCCAACAGATCCCGAGGGTCGGAAGCAGGGGGATGCCCTGGGCAATCCAGTTTCGCGATTTTTCGCGGCTCAGGTATGCCAGCGCCCAGAAGATCCCGCAGAGCAGGAAGGTCGTGATCGCCCGGATGAAAAGGAAGTGCCACGCCTTCTCCGGGAACACCATCCAGTCCAGAGTCGTCCCGGCGAGCATGAACAATGCCGCCAAGGCCGCCGCGCGGCGGGCGTTATCCACCGAAACGCCGTGCTCGTATCGTTCGAACGCGTGCTTCAGTTCGGCCTCATCAGCCGCGGGAAAGGAAACTGACGCGGCTTCAGCCATTGGCCATTTCGATTTCCAGGAAGAGGTTCACCCCGGTGGAGTCCGCCTTGACGTCCACCCGCTTCACGGGCGCGCCGACGGGCACGAGATCCAACATCTCCTCCTTGCCGCGGTAAATCAGGTTCCACTCCATCAGATACTCCATCCAGGCCTTGCGCGGATTGCTATCGGCCACGTTCGTCACCACCACCAATCCGCCCGGCTTGGCGATCGAGCAGAAGAATTCCACCAGCCGCTTGCCCACCCGCTGCGAGAGATAGTCGAAAAGACCCGCGCAATAGACGACGTCGTAGTTACCCAGTTCCGGATCGCCACCCGGCTGCACCGCCGCCTTCAGGATCTGGTGGACGGACCGCGGGATGAATCTCATCTGGGTATTCCGGGCCATGCCCATGCGTGCCTTGTCCAAACGCTCGCGGGTGTATTCCAAGGTCTCCGGATTGAAGTCCAGAAGGTCGAATTCCATCAGGTCGCTGGAGTCGTGATCCTTCAGGAAACGGAGTACTTCCTCTGCGGGGCCGCAACCGAGGTTGAAAGCCCGCGCCCGGCCGCGACCGAAGCGGCGGCTCGACTCGCGGTCGAGCATGTCCACCAGATAGTCGATACGGTTCCGGTGAGCCACCACGGGCTCGGTGTTGAGCATTGCATAGTTGAGAAGCTTCGCGAACGAGGATGCACCTTCGTACGGATCTCTCAACATCATGTTTACCATTTCGTAGTCACCGGCATATCCCAGCGGCTTCGTGTAGGTGCGGTAAAGGAACGGCGAACAGAGGACGATGGGATGCAACTCCCGCCGGATATAGGATTTGTGAGAGGGCATTTCCTCCTCCGAAATCTCGCCGGCCACATCCTCGAAGCTCTCCATCGCCGGGATCACTTCCTCGATGACCTTCTTCTGGATGTTAGAAAAGATCTCACGCTCCAGGTCGTCCCGACGGCGGGTAGCCGTCGAGCGGATGCCCACATCGATGCCGCCCATCCAGTGCTGCACGCCGGTAAGGGTGCTGGACATGTCCGCCACGGAAATCTTGAAGGCGTCCTGAACCTTGTTAGCCGCCTTCCAGTCCGACATGAACCCGGCGAACTGGCTTCCCAGATCCGCCTCGCCGGTGACGCCCGAAAGAAAGTCCACCTCCTGCCAGCCGTCTTCCAGGCTCGCCTCGCAGACCAAGACCAAGCCCGTGTTGAGCAGATTGCTCACCACCGCTTTGCCGCGGTAGATCAGGCGCTTGTTTGCGAGGATCCGGAAATCCGAGAGCACCTCGGAAAGCTGGAGGATGCTATAAGGATTGTAGACCTCGAAAACGACGGAGTATCGGGTCAACCGGAGCAGGTTTGCCTGAACCTCCATTCCCTGGCTGTTCCGGCACTTGATGACGCTTTGCGACTGGTCGGGGAGAATCTCCATCAGCAATAGTTTTTCTTGGAGCGCACGACACCCGAAATCGGACATACGGGCAAGCCAATGTCGCAAACCTGCAAATCTTGCAGGGTCATAATCGGACACTAAAAAAATCCATCATGACCTGCCGATAGACATCGCGCTTGAATTCAGGGAGCCACTCAAGGTCGAACTCTTCCGGCATAATCCAGCGATAGGCACCGAATTCGCGCGGCCGCTGGTTCACGTTTACCTCCGGCGCGTCATCCTTCAGCAGGCAATGGTAGTAGGTCTGCTCCTGGCCATGGCAGCCGTGCTTGCGCATCTTCTTCACCCGCACATCTTCCGGATAGAGATAGCGGTACCCCGCCCGACACCCCAACACCTCATAGTGCTGCGGGAGCAGGCCCACTTCTTCCCTCACCTCCCGGAAAAGAGCCTGTTCCAGACTCTCCCCGTCATCCACTCCGCCTTGGGGAAATTGCCATGCACCGGGAATGGTCCAGCGCTCGCAGATGAGCAATTGCCCCTGCGGCTTGACCATGACGGCAGCGACATTCGGCCGGAAACGAACCACGCCCGAATTTTAGCGCGAATCGGCGCGTATGCTCAATCCTTAACTTACCCGAAATATCGCGCGGATTCTCGCCAAATGCATGAGCCGTGCTCACACTGCCCGCCACGATGAAAAAGACCGCTCTGCTCCTGCTCCTCACCGGCATGGTGCTCTCCCTTCCCACCGACGTTCACGCCCAAGGCAACAATAACAACGGGCAAAACCAGAATCAGAACCAAGACAACAAAAAGGACGACGACGAGGAAGAGGAGGAGTCGAACGCCGAGGAGACGGAAAGCGCCAAGCGTTTCTGGCAGGCTACCCTGCCTTCCGGAAACTACATGGCCGCCCTCGACCACATCTCCTCGATCAGCATGCATGAGTATGTCCTCGATGGCCAATTGCTGGTAAATGAAATGGTCGTAGACACAGGCGGCCGCTCGCTTGCCCGTTTCTATCATGTCGCCTCCGTGACCGAAGCCGCCGGATCCAACACCGCCACGCGGATCGCCGAGCGGGGACGCCAACTCATCGACCAAGCCGGCGAACGTGTCGGGACCAACGTTCATAATCTGGCCCAGAAGAACTACCCGACCACTAGCCATGCCGGCATGGTGGAATACCGCGTCCTGAACCTGAACGACCTGAAAGCCCTCTACAAGAGCCTGCAATCCGCTTGGGAAACGAACCGCGGCAAGACGATCACCATCCGATAAAGGGTTCCGGGCCTAGCCCAAGCTGCTTCCACAGAGTCGCCTGTCCCGATCCGGGGCGGGCGATTTTTCGTTGGGAAGCTACTCCTTCTTCTCCTCGTCCTTGCCGCGCAAGGCATCGAAGAGCCCTCCGACTTCCCGCACGACTCCTTCCGCCTCCTTCAGGGTGTCGCGTCCTTTGTCGATCAGATCGGTGCCCTCCTTGATCAGCCCGGGCGCGTTTTTGAGATGGGCCTGGAGATCCTCGCCAACGACCTGCTGGGTGAACTTCAGCACCTTTTCGCCCGTCTCCGGAAGGATCTCGATCATACGCATGCCGGCCGCCTCGATCAGGCGGGCGGTAAGGTCCTCCTCTGGCTTGTCCACGGTGCCGGTGATGTGCAGATCGGTCCAAAGGAGGCCTCTCTCACCCGGGCTGAAAACCGAAGTCTCCGCACCCGGGATCTTCGCGAGAACGCCGGGGACCAGACCGAGACGGAATCGGCCATCCAGCCGCTCCTGCTTGTCCACGCGCAGGGCACCCTCCAGCCGCACCAGCCCCTCGCTCGCGAGGACGAGATTACGGAGGGTGAGCGCCCCATCCTCCCATTCGAAGTCCGCCTTCGCATCCTGCAGGGTCAAGCGCCGGAACCGGCTGGTATCCGCGTAGGCGGAGAGGGCATCCAGAAGCGGCAGCGCGGTCAGCATCCCGTCCGTCAGGTTAAGATGGCCACTTACCGCCGGTTTATCGTTTCGTTTATCGACGCTGAATTCCGCATCCACGTTTCCGGCGAGGCGCTGCTTCCAGTCCTCCGGCAGAATCTCGGCACAGCTCACATCGCGGAGGTATCCATTGAAGGCATATCCTTTCCCTTTCGCCGACATCTCCCCCGAGAGATCCAGCCGACCGCTTTCATAAACTTGGAAATCCGCATCCGTCAGGAATACCGTATCTTCCTGATACCTCAGGCGAGCCCGCCCGAGTTGCATCGGAGGAGCCCATTTCCACGGCATTTGCACCACTCCGTCCGACCCCTCGGCCCGATAGCTTCCCTTCGCGCCGTCCGGGGTCAAGCGCCAGAAGGTTCCCAGAATACCGATGGTCCCGCTCTTCGTCAGGACACTCAGGGAGGACCGGTCGAACTCCACCTGGCGGAGTTCCACCTCGTGAGGGACCAAGGAGTCATACCATTTTTTCGCCTTGGGCCGAGCAGTATCCTCTCCAGTGGACGGGAGGTCTTTGACCCGCTCCGCCGCCGTGGTGTCGATTTCAATTTCGATGCGCTTGGCGCGGGCATCATCCACCTGCCAGACGTCTTTCCACCAGCCGCCGAGCCCGATTTCGACCTGCAGACCCTCGGCATCGATCGATCTTACCAATCCCTCGCCACTGGCCTGAAAGCCGGTGGTGTCCATCCGGGTCCCGCTCCACTGGAAGGGACCAAACTCGCTCTTCACGCGCAGTTCCTTGTCCGCCGAGGCGGCCAGCATGTGCCGGAAGCTTTCCCCGTGCAGCCAACTGCGGAGCCAGAGGTAGCCGCCCCCCATCGCCACCACGCCAAAAATCAGAGCCGCCACGATGCCACGCACCCACCAGCGGGAAATCCCTTTTGCTTCACCCGTTCCGGCCCGCCTCCGTTGTCTCCGGCTCATGGGGGAAAGCTGCCGTCTTTCCGGTGACACGGCAAGCCGCTTGCACCGCCCGGGGCCGCCGCTACACTGCCCGCATGCACGAGGAAATCGCCCTGGCCCGCGAAGTGGAAGCCATCCAGATCCCCAGCGGGGACACCATCACCCTGCCCATGGGCACGCCGGTCTTCATCACCCAGCGCTTGGGCGGCACCTACACGGTGGCCACCTCCGCGGGTCTGGCCCGGATTTCCTCGAAGGATGCGGACGCCTTGGGAGTGGATCTCGAAAAGGAGAAGGAAAAACAGGCCGAGGCCATCCGCCTGAAGGACGCCCCGCTGGAAGAACAGGTCTGGGCCCAGCTCAAGAGCGTCTACGACCCCGAAATCCCGGTGGACATCGTGAACCTGGGTCTTGTTTACGACTGCGGGATCGAGGAGCAAGACGGCAAGAAGGTGGTCGCGATCAAGATGACCCTCACCGCCCCCGGCTGCGGCATGGGCCCGGTGATCGCCGCCGATGCCCAAGCCAAGATCATGACCATTGAAGGCATCGATGACGCCAAGGTCGAACTCGTCTGGGATCCCGCTTGGAATCAGGATATGATTTCCGAGGAAGGAAAGATGAAGCTGGGGATGATCTAACGGGTGCACGGAGCCATTCCATCGCCGCGGAATGAAGATCCCGAAACCACTGGTGAAGCCGCTCAAGATCTTGGGCGGCTTCTTTGCGATCGTCACACTGGGATGTCTCGTTGACCGAGTCTGGTGCCTCCGTCATCTGGGAGGAGAGAGTTTTCTGGAGAAGGCCGACGAGATCCAAGAGCTCTCAACCATCCGATCAACCGGCTACATCGGAACCTCCGGAAGCAGGGCCTACCTTGAGTCCTGGAAAGCAGGCCGACCGGGATGCATCGTTTACTGGACCGAATTGAAGAATCTCCCGCCAGATCTGGTCGAGAGACTCCGCAGAGGCGAGGACCCGTGGAAATCCCGCTGAGTCCGGTTTACGAGGGGCAGCTCTAGGCTTCTACCTTTCTCCCCTCTTTCGCGTCGATATCGACGGGAGCCCACTCGATTTCCACATCACGGAAGTCCTTCGGAGCACGGGCCCGGTAGCGACCATCTTCGCCACGCGTGGCGGTGGTCTCCTGTCCATCGATCACCACGTTCAGCTCCGGATCGGCGCTGCCAATCCCACAGAAAGTCAGATTCACGGCGTCATAACCCGGCGACCAAGTTCCCTGCCACTCGCGGCTCAGGCGGATTTTCCCTTCACCGCCTTCGAGTTGGATCACGGAATCCCGGAAGACGCCGTCCTTCCACAACTCGCCATCGCCCTCATCTTCATACCAAGCGCTGGTCTCGCTCCCATCCTTCCACCAAGCGCGCAGTTCCGGCTCGGGATGGGGAATCTGCCCCACCCACTGCTGGAGCGGCCAATGCGGGATGACCGCGCCGGCGCGGACAAAAACGGGGATCCGGTCGATGGGGCACTCGATCCAGATATCCGTGGCAACCGCCTTCGGGCGTGAGTCGTCGTGATAGGCGAACCACTCGCTGCGGGGCAGGTAAAGGAAACGGCCTTCCTCTCCCTCCGCCATGATGGGGACCACGTAAAGATGATCGCCGAAATAGAACTCCGCGCTGCGCCAGTAAGCATCCGGGTTCTGGTGATCGACGAGCGGTAGCGAGCGCAACATCGGCGTGCCATCCTTCACGTACTGGCGGAAAGCCGTGTAGATCGTCGGGAGAAGACGATAGCGCATCTCGATCGCCCGCTTCACCCAATCCGTCGTGTCCTCGCCGAAGGACCAGGGCTCTTGCTCGCCGTGGTCCCCGGATGAATGCGTGCGGAAGAAGGGATGGAACACCGCCAATTGTACCCAGCGGAGGTAAAGCTCCGGCGAAGGTGTCTCGATAAAGCCGCCGATGTCCGAACCGATGAAGGACATTCCGGAAGTGGCGAGCCGCTGGCATTGCGTGTTCGCCATGTTGAGATGCTCCCAGGAGGCCACGTTGTCTCCGGTCCAGCCGCAGGCGAAGCGCTGCGTACCGGCATAGGCGGAGCGCGTGATCGAGAAAGGCCGCCTGCCCTTGCCGAAGCGTCGCAGGCCCTCCTTGGTCGCGCGGATCATCTGCATGCCATAGATGTTATGCGCCTTGCGGTGCGAACAAGGGTGCCCGTCGTAGTCGTGGCGGACATCATGCGGAAAGGTCCCCTCTTCAAAGACCGCCGGCTCGTTCATGTCATTCCAGATCCCATGCACGCCGGTCTCGCCAATCAGTGCGTGGAACTGGTCCGCCCACCAGTGGCGTACCTCGGGCCGGGTGAAATCCGGGAAGTGGCAGAGACCCGGCCATACCGAACCCTTCATCAGGTTCCCGTCCTGGCGACGACAGAAGTAACCCTTCTCGATCCCCTCCACCCAGACCGGATACAAGGGATCGATCTTCAGGCCCGGGTCGATGATTGCCACGGTTTTGAATCCCTCCTGCTCAAGTTCCTGCACCATCTTCTTCGGTGAAGGAAAGCGCTCCGCATCCCAGGTGAAGCAGCGGTAGCCATCCATGTAGTCGATATCGAGGTAGATGGCATCACAGGGAATCTTCCGGTCCCGGAAACCGCGTGCGATATTCCGCACCGCAGCCTCCGGGTAGTAGCTCCACTTGCACTGATGATAGCCCAGTGCCCACAGCGGCGGCATTTCCGGCAGGCCGGTAAGCTGCGTGTAGCGCCGCACCACATCCAGCGGCGTATTCCCGTGGATGAAGTAGTAGTTCATCTCCCCGCCTTGGGCGGAGAAGGTAGTGACATTTGGTTTCTCGCTGCCGAAGTCGAATCCGGTGCGGAAGGTATTATCGAAAAAGATCCCGTAAGAGCGCCCCCGGCAGAGACTCAGGTAAAAGGGCACGTTCTTATACAAGGGATCCGTCTCCGGCCCGTAGGCATAGGTATCGCTACCCCAAAGCTGGAAACGGCGGCCGCGCAGGTTCAGGTCGCAGGACTTGTCACCCAGACCATAGAAGTATTCCCCGTTCTGGCAGACCTTGCTCATCTTTACGATCTCGCCGCCGAACTGCTTGTTGTCCTCCCAATGGTAACCCTTGTCGTCCTGGCAGAGTATCTTCCCGCTGACCGTGTCGGTAATGGTGACCTTCAAACCCTGCCGTGCGATCCGCACGGACAAATGTCCCGTCTTCAACGCATAGCCGTCCGCGAACTCGATCAGTTCGTGATCCGGCAACTCCGGCCGAAATGCCGGGTCGACGGCGTAGGAGAAGTCATCCTCGAAACGCCCTTCCGGCGAAAAACGGAAGCGCACGATGCCCTCCGCTACCAAGCGCAACTGCATCAGCACCCCGTTGTCGGTGAGGAACTCGAAGACTCCCTCGGCCGAGTGCCTCAACTCCCGGATCGAGGCCGGGAAGAAGTCCACTACCGCCGCAGCGGCCTGGTGCTTCTCCATGTAATTGCCGGAAAACTCTTCGGAAGCCATGGGTGGGAATGAGAATCGGGGTCTGCGCGGCGAGCATAACACCTTAGCCAGCATCGTGCCAAGCCGGACCGCGACCCCGTCTTTCGGAGCAAGGCCCTCCGCCTCAGCCTCGGGCCACGGAACCCAAGTGGCGGCATGCGGTCGAAAACCCGGTCTTGTAATACGAAAGCACTCGTACTTCGAGCCAGAGGGTCAAAATCAGACACGACTTTCGAAAGAGGCTATTCGCCTTGATTTTATCAATTCCCGCGTAGCGTTCCGATGCTTGCGTGGCGAAGGTGGCACCGTGTAACCACGTAATTTCCCTCGACATTGGCCCGCCCATTGCTCAGGGACAAACAGGGTCCCGGGAGTGCCTGAAAATCAATCCCTGAACGGCTCTTATTCAGATCATGAATCGCATTCGCGTGCTTAAACTAGGCTGGGAGTTCCCCCCCTTGATCAATGGCGGACTCGGGATTGCCTGCCTTGGTCTTTCGCAAGCTCTCTCGAAGCACGTGGATCTCCGGGTGATCGTCCCCAGGGCCGATCCTTCAACTCACTTCGACGGCTTCAGCCTGACAGGATTGAACAACCTGAGGGTGGAAGACCTCCAGACCGTAGAGGGCAAGTATCGCTACGAAAGCTTTGCGCAGATCGAACGGGTCCCCATCCAGCTCGACCCCTACGACACGACTGAAACGACAGTTGAAAACATCCGCATGGAACCGGGTGGGGAGATCCGCTTTTCCCAGACCACACGGAACCAGCTGGAACAGTTCAAGATGGGTGAACTCTACGGCGGTGACCTCGGCACCAAGGTGATCGAGTTTTCCAAGATCGCCGCGAAGCTGGCGCTGCAGACTGAATTTGATGTCGTGCACGCGCATGATTGGATGACCTTCCTTGCAGGCGTGGAGGTCAAGAAAGCAACCGGCAAGCCGCTGGTTCTCCATGTCCACGCATCACAGTACGACCGTGCTGGCGCGGATGCCCGCGGATGGATCTACGACATCGAGAAATATGGAATGGAGCAGGCGGATGCGGTGATCCCCGTGAGCCGCTACACCGGCCAGGTATGCTCCGGCCACTATGGCATCGACCCCGCGAAGCTTCATCCCGTGCACAATGGCGCCGAGCCCGTGCATGTTTTCACCACCAAGAAGAAGTTTCCCGAAAAGCTGGTCCTCTTCCTCGGCCGCCTGACTGCCCAGAAAGGCCCCGAGTTCTTCCTTGAGATCGCCTCAAAGGTCCTGGCGGTGAACAAGAATGTCCGCTTCGTGATGGCAGGTACCGGCGAGCGACTGAAGCCACTCATCGAAAGCGGAGCTTTCCGTGGCCTGGGCGGCTACTTCCACTTCACCGGCTTCCTGAACAAAGAGAAGGTCAACGAGCTGCTCTCGATGACCGACATCTACTGCATGCCTTCTGTCTCGGAGCCATTCGGCCTCTCGGCACTCGAAGCGGCGCAGTTCGGCATCCCCGCCGTGATTTCAAAGCAGTCCGGCGTGGCCGAGGTTCTCAAGGGCGCACTGAAGGCGGACTTCTGGGACGTCGATCTGATGGCCAAGCACATCATCGACCTTCTGGAAGATGAAGAGCTGTGCCAGCGCGTCATCAAGCAGGCCGAGCAAGACATCGAGGCCTCCACATGGGATGCAGCCGCGGAAAAGGTGGTGGCCATCTATCGCGACCTCGTTCGCGAGCCTGCTACCGTGTAACGCCCCTGAATCCTTTTTCCGGAGCGCGACAGATCGATTCTTTCAATACCCTGCGAAATTGGTCTGAATCGTGTTCTCCCCTCTGCCGAGCCCATGCCCGACGTCTGCCTCTACTTCCAGGTCCACCAGCCGAACCGGCTGATCCCCTACGATTTCTTCCGCATCGGTGAACACGCCTTCTATGAGGATGACGGCCTGAATGGCGAGGTGCTCTCGAAGGTGGCGGAAAAGTGCTACCTGCCCGCGAACGCTCTTTTTCAAAAGGCCATCAAGGAGACCAAGGGGCGCTTCCGCATGGCGCTGTCGATCAGCGGCACGGTGATCGAACAGATGGCCTACCACCGGCCGGATGTGCTGAAGTCCTTCCAAGACCTGGTCGCCACCGGAAATGTCGAATTGCTGGCGGAGACCTACTATCACTCCTTGGCGATCCTTCACTCGAAGAAGGAATTCGAGCGGCAGGTCGAGAGGCATCTCGATATCCTCGAAGACACCTTCCATGTCCGTCCCCGCGTTTTCCGGAACACCGAGCTGATCTACAACAACGCCATCGCCGCGCAGACGGAGACGATGGGTTTCGACGGGATCCTGGCTGAAGGTGTTCCCTGGGTGCTCAACGGCCAATCACCGAATTACCTCTACCGAGCTCCGCACGTTTCCCAACTGAAGACCATCCTTCGCAACGACGGGCTCTCCGATGATCTCGGCTTCCGCTTTTCCGACCAGAGTTGGAGCGAGTGGCCCCTCACGCCGGAGAAATTCGCCGGCTGGATGAAGAAAGCACCGGGGGACGTGGTGAATCTCTTCCTCGATTACGAGACCATCGGTGAACACCAGTGGAAGGATACAGGCATCTTCGACTTCTGGGAGAAGCTGCCCGAAGCGGTGTTGGATCAGGACATCAAGTGGATCACTCCCAGCGAAGTCGTGGATCTCTTCCGGGCCTCGAAGGAATATGATTGCCACTGGCCGACCTCATGGGCCGATGCCGAACGCGACCTCAGCGCGTGGACAGGCAATGTGATGCAGCAGGAAGCCATCGCGAAGATCCACCGACTGGAAGAAGAAGTTCTCGCGGCGAAGGATCCGGACCTCACCCATGTGTGGGCGAAAATGCAGACCTCGGACCACTTTTACTGGATGTCGACCAAGGGCGGGACGGATGGGAATGTGCATCAGTACTTCTCACCTTATGGGAGCGCCTACGACGGGTATATCTACTTCATGAATGCCCTCGCCGACCTGCAGATCCGGCTGAAGCGGATTCGTGAAGCGAAGCACCTCCCCACGCCCGAGCCGACACCGGCGGACGAGGTGGTCTGATGGGAGACCCCGCAGCTCGTGCTCTTCGTTTCTCCGGGACGAAGAGTTCGACTCCATCCCGCCCCTCTTGGGACTGCCCCTGCTTCGTTCTCACCCCAGCCACTCCAGTATCGCCTCCGCGGACTTCTCGGAAATCCCCGGCAAGGCCGCGATCTCCTTGGCGCTCGCTTTGCGGATCCGGTCCACGCTTCCGAATTTTGCAAGCAGCGCCTGCTTCTTCTTCGGCGATACCGCGGGACAATCATCCAGCAAGCTCTCCTTCATCCGGCGGCGATAGAGCAGCGCGTTATAGCCGTTTGCAAACCGGTGTGCTTCATCGCGGATGCGCTGCAGGAGCTTCAGGGCGCCACGGTCATGCGGGATCAACAAGGGATCACTCTCGCCGGGAAAGAACACTTCTTCCCGCTGTTTCGCCAGACCGATCACCGGCAGATCAAAGAGACCGAGGTTTCTCAGTTCCCTCACCGCCATCGAAAGCTGCCCCTTCCCGCCGTCCACAATCACCAGATCGGGCAGCACAATCTTCGCCCGGCCTTCCTTCGCCAGCCTTCGCTGCCTTTCCAGGGGATCTTCCTGCGAATACTCATCATCCGGATTCGCCTGAGAGTTCTCCCCTAGAATCCGGGAATAACGCCGGCGGATGACCTCCGCCATCGAGGCGAAGTCATCCTGTCCCTCCACGGTACGGATGCGGTAGCGCCGGTAGTTCTGGTTGTCCGGCTTGCCATCGGTGAAGCGCACCATCGATGCCACGATGTGGTTCGATGAAACGTTCGAAATATCGAAGCACTCCATCACCCGGGGCGGACCTTCCAGCCCCAAGGCCTCGCCCAGATCCGCGAGATCCTCGGTCGGTTTCACCGTGGTCGGCACGCCGCGCCCGCGGGTGAACTGCCGGGTCGGATTCAGGGTCTTCTTGAGATTATCCAGGACGTCGCGCAGCAAGGCCGCCTTTTCGAAATCGAGCCGCTCCGCCGCCTTCGCCATGTCCGCCTCCAGATCGCTGAAGATTTCACGGCGCCCCTTCCCTTCGAGCACCGCGCAGGCCTCATCAATCCGCCTCAGGTAGTCCTCACGGGTGATTCGGAAAATGCAGGGGGCGGAGCAATTCCGGATGATGTCCGCATTGCAGTGCCGGTAATCGTTCTCGCCGGGGTTCAGCGGGCGGCAGGCCCGCAGGCCGAACTTCCGGTTCAGCCAGGAAATCGTAGCCCGCAGGGCTCCGGAATGGGCGAAGGGCCCGAAATACCGAGCCCCGTCGTCCTTCTTCATCCGGGTCAGGACAAATCGCGGCCAAGGCTCGGAGGGCTGGATCTTTACCAGCAGGAAGCGCTTGTCGTCCCGGAAAGCGACATTGTAGCGCGGCCGGTAGTCCTTGATGAGCTTGCCTTCCAGTAGCAGGGCCTCCGCCTCGTTCCTGACCAAGTGGAATTCGAAATCGACAATCGTGTCGATCAAGGCCCGGGTCTTCAGGTCAGCCCGGGTTTTCCGGGAGGCGAGGAAATACGAGGACAGGCGCTTCCGTAGATCCCGCGCCTTGCCGACGTAAATAATCGAGCCGAGACGGTCCTTCATGAGGTACACCCCGGGCTGATGAGGCACCGTCCTGAGTTTTTCCTTCAATCCCGCCGCAGCCACACCCCGAATGGATATCCAGAGCAGCCCGACCGCAAGCGGAGAGGTACAGGCAGAAAGCCGGGGGATCCGGCGATTTCCCCATCCGAGCCCCCCGGGCTTGCTTCGGCGGGGTAGGCCGCTAAGCTCCCGGCACTTTCCGATGACGTGGCGCACGATTTTTCCCTTGGGGGCAGCCTTCCTGCCGGCCCTTGCGATGGCTCAGGAGACGCCCGCACCCGCGAAGCAGGAGGTGGACCTCATGCACCTTTTCGAGGCGGGTGGGGTCATGATGCCCGCCTTGGCAGTACTTTCCGTCATCACGGTCGTGCTGATCCTGCTTTATTTCCTGCTCCTCCGCCGGAATGCCGTGGTGAGCGACCGCTTCATGAATAACGCCGAGGCCCTGATCCGGAGGAATGACTTCCTAGGCCTGATCGGCTACTGCCACCGGCGGAACGAATCGATGGCCAGAATCACCCAGCGCGCGCTGGAATTCATGACCAAGAACAGCGGCGCGACCTTCGCCGAGGTCCGGGATGTGGCTGAGGCCGAAGGTTCCCGCCAAGCCAGCCTGCTGACCACCCGTGTGGCTTACCTTGCGGACATCGGCGCCATCGCCCCCATGGTTGGCCTGCTGGGCACCGTGATCGGGATGATCAAGTCCTTCATTCAGGTCTCCGACGGCGGCTTCCAAGGTGCCCGCCAGATGGCGTTTGCCGGCGGGGTTTCCGAGGCTCTGATCGCCACTGCGGCAGGTCTCGGCATCGCGCTCCCCGCTCTGGTTTTCTACGCCTTCTTCCGCGGTAAGGTGCAAAAGCTGATCTCGGATCTGGAGGGTGCCTCCACCCACTTGATCGCCATCCTCCGCGCCCAAGTGGACCGCCACGCAGCCCCACAGCCCGGCCCGGCCCGCCGCCGTGACGAATACCAGACTCCTGTTCCTTCCCATCTGACCGAGGATCGTCCGGATCTCCACGGTATCTGAGCTGAGCGCTGATGAAATTCCGCAATCACAAGCTGCCCCCGGCGGAGCTGCAACTGGCACCCATGCTAGACGTGGTGTTCCAGCTGCTGATTTTCTTCTTGGTCAGCTTCGAGTTCCAGCGTTCGGAAATGGACATGAAGGTCTCCGTTCCCAGTGCGCAGGAGGGGGCGGATAACGAGCGTGCCCGGGGCGAAATCATCGTGAATGTCCGGGAGAATGGCGAGGTGGTGGTGGAAAACCAGACCATGACCCAAACGCAGCTCCGCGAGAAGCTGACCGCAATCGCCAAGCAGCACGAAAACCAGCCGATCCGCCTCCGCGGCGACGCGAACTGCAAGTATCAGACGATCGTCGAGGTCATCGATACCTGCCAGAAGGCCGGAATCTGGAACATTTCCTTTGCGACCCAGCGGCCTTCGGCAAAATAAGCCACGGATCGCCCTTCCGGTGACGCTTTCCCCGGAATTCCACGTTTAAACCGCGCCTTGGCAAAACCCGGCCATTACGCGACACTCCGCCTGTTGTGAAGATCCGTGCTTTCCTTTGCCTTGCCGCCGCCGGCTCCCTGCTTGCCCAGGAAGCCCCGCCACGAGCGGAACCGGTCGATCCGGCCCTCCAGGCAGATCCCGGCGAGGACTGGTATCAACACGGTCGGAATCTCTTCGAGTCGGCCAAGAACGCCTCGAACCCGGATCAGAAATTCGAGCTCTATGCCCGTGCGATCGATGTCCTGACCCGCTACCTCGGGCAGTACTCGAATCACGCGAATTCCGATGCGGCCTATTGGTATCTCGGTGAGAGCTACTATGCCTCCGGTCGCATCGACGACGCGAAGCGCTGCTTCAACAATCTGGTGAACCGCCGGAACAAGGGACGCTACGCGAGCGCCGCCGCGAACCGCCTGGCGGTCGATCACTATCAGAACCGCCAATATGCGCTGGCCGCCCCCCTCTTCGAAAAGATGGCGGAGCTGGCGGATGTGCCGGAACACCGCTACCGGGGCTTCTACTTCGCTGCCGTGGCTTACGAGGCCCAAGGCCGCACCCGGGAGGCCACCGACTACTATCGCAAGCTGCTCGAGCAAGAAGGTGGTAATCCTTTCATCCACCAGAGCCAAGCCGGTCTCGGGCGCTTGCTCGCCCGCGCGCAGAAGCTCGATGAAGCCCTGCCCCTGCTCGACAAGGCGGTGATGTCCCGCAGCACTCCCGAAGTCCGCGGCCCCGCCGCCGTGGAAGCCGGAATGGTGGCCGCGAAGATGGGCCAGCCTGATCTTTCCGACAAGTATCTGGGGATCGTGCTGAACACGGCAGGCATGGAGAAATACCGGCCGGACGCGCAGTATGCGATGATGGCGTCACGCTTTGACCGGAAGGACTACAAGGGCGTCACTGAAGTCTTCCGCCGTAGTGCCGAAAAGGGGGAGGGCGAACAGGAAGCACTGCGATTGATGCTGGCCGCCAAGTCCTACATGGCTTTGAACAAGAATGTCGAAGCACTCGAGCTCTTCCGCGAGGTGGAGAAGCTGATGCTTCCTAACAACATCCACGCCTTCGAAGCGAATTACCTTCGCCTGATGTGCTTCTACCGCATCGAGGGACGCCATGTCCCGGAGCAGGTGGATGCCTTCCTCGATCTCTATCAGAAAAACCGCCCGCGCGATCCCAAGATCCACACCGCCCTTCTCATGAAGGCGGAAACCCTGATGGATGCCAAGAAGGCGCAGGAAGCCGCAAAGGTCTACAACGAGATCGATGCCTCGGTGATCTCCGCGGAGAACCGCCGCGGTCTGTTCTTCAAGCGAGCCTGCGCACTGCTCACCGCCGGCGACTCGCAAGGGGCGATGCAATCCTTCAGCGACTTCATCAAGAGCTATCCCGATGATCCACGCATCCCCGAGGCTCTGATGCAGCGGGCGCAGGCCTACACGAACAGCGGGGACTTGGGCAAGGCAGTGGCCGACTACGATCAGATCATCGCCCGGGAAACCAAGGACGAGTACAAGGCCCTCGCCTATCTGGAGTCCGCCGATCTCGCCAAGCAGCAGGGCAACCTCCAAGACATGGTTACCCGCTACCAGACCTTCCTCCAGAAGGTCCCCGGCGCGAGCAAGCCGCGACAAGCCAAGGCGAACTACTGGCTGGCGTGGGGCCTGATGAAGTCGAATTCCGTGAAGGAAGCCCTGCCCTTTGCCGAAGCGGCTCGGAATCTCGATCCAAAGATTTACGGCAAGAACGCCAGCGTGCTCGTCACGATGGGCAACTGGAGCCTTCAGAATCCGGATGCGACCTGTGACGGCATTGATCGCGGGATCAAAGAGGACTATGCCGACCAACTTCCCGACCAGCTCATCGACTGGGCTGCCCAGCAGGCTTACAACGCCGAGCGCTACAGCCAAGCGTCCCGTTTCTACAAGTTGATCGTGGAAGAGGACGATCCGCGGGTGACTCCAAAGGAATCCTGGCGCTATCTCGGCAAGGCCCTGCTGAAGGACGGCAAGGCTCAAGAGGCCCTCGGTCCGATCGACAACGCCCTGGCCGTGGAGGACAATCTTTTCTGGAAGAGCGATGGCCTGCTGGACAAGGCGAAGGCACTCCTTGATCTGGACCGCCTGGATGAAGCCGCAACCATCGCCGGCCAATGCCAGGATCTCAAACCTCAAGGTCGCGTGAACTCCGAGGTCCGTCTCGTGATCGGCGATATCTGGATGAAGCGGAATGACCCCGCAAAGGCAGCCGCGGAGTATACTCCAGTGGTGGTGCTGATGCTGGACGACAATGACAAGGTCCTCAAGCCACTCGCCTACTCAAAGCTCATCAAGGCGCTCGATGCCAAGGGCGACAAGGCAGAGGCGGAGAAATACCGCGGGGAACTGCAGCAGAAGTATCCCGATTGGCAGCCTCCCAAAGGTTAGCGGCGAGGCCCCGAACAAACGGGCCCGCCGCACTCCTGTTGGACAACTTGAAACGGAAGCCCTGCTATCCCTGGTGGATCGCAGGGCTTTTTTGTTAGATTGGGATTGGCTCCCCTTTCGAGGCGATTGCTCCGCACCAGCATCTTCCCCGGGCAGGCACGAATCCCCGGGATGGCTTGATTCGTCCTGCTTTCAGCTTGTCAGTTAGAACCGATCATCCATGGTGTAAGAGAACCAAACCCCTTTCCATCCTCGTGCAGAAATTCCTGACCGACCACGGCATCGGAACCTCCCTGACCTTCGGTGTCCTCGGACTTGCCGCCGCCGTTATCTTGATCCGGATGGTCCTCGCCGCACCCGCAGGGAATTCCCGCATGGAGGAAATCGCCAAGGCCGTGCAAGATGGTGCCAAGGCCTATCTCCACCGGCAACTCGTCACCATCAGCGTGATTGCCGTGGTGCTTCTCATCGCGATCTTCTGGCTTCGAGATTGGCAGACCGCGCTGGGATTCATTATCGGCGCGGTTTGCTCGCTAGCAGCCGGGTATATCGGGATGATGGTCGCGGTCCGGGCGAATGTGCGCACTGCCGAAGGGGCGTCGAAAAGCTACCATACGGCCATGCGGGTGGCCTTCAACGGAGGAGCGGTCACCGGCTTGTTGGTTGTCGCGCTCGGGCTCCTTTCAGTGGGCATTTTCTTCCTCTTCATTCGCGAGATATCCGGAAGCCCGCGGGCAGCGGTGGATTCGCTGGTGGGTCTCGCCCTCGGGAGTTCGCTCATCAGCGTCTTCGCCCGGCTCGGGGGAGGCATTTATACCAAGGCGGCCGATGTCGGTGCCGATCTGGTCGGCAAGATCGAACAGAATCTTCAAGAGGACGATCCTCGCAATCCGGCGACCATCGCCGACAACGTGGGAGACAATGTCGGCGACTGCGCGGGCATGGCAGCGGATGTCTTTGAAACCTACGCTGTCAGCCTGATCGGCGGTGTCTTGGTCGGCTACCTGACCTCGGCCACGGACAGCATGCAGCCTCTGGTCTACCCCTTCCTGATCTGCGGCATCTCGATCCTCGGTGCACTGCTCGGGATCCTTTTCGTGAACATCGCAAGGATCGGGGCGACTCCGGCATTGGTAGGCGGCGTCGCGATCAGCGGCATTGTCTCTTCCGTGTTACTCTGGCCGCTGACCCACACTCTCTTCCCTCAGGCGGTGGAATTCGCAGGCAAGGCAGTCGGCGCCGGACAACTCTATCACTGCGTGCTGGTCGGCATTGGCCTGACCTTCGCCACGGTCATCATCACGAACTACTTCACTTCCACCGCGCACCAACCCGTGCGGCGCCTAGCCAGAGCCTGCGAAACCGGGCACGCGACCAATATCATCGCGGGCATCAGCACCGGCCACCACGCCACCGTACTGCCGGTGCTCTGCATCGTCGGCTCCATCTGGTATACTCATTCGGAAGCCGGTCTCTACGGCATCGCCATCGCAGTGGTCAGCATGCTGAGCCTTTCCGGCATCATCATCTCTCTGGATGCCTTCGGTCCGATCACGGACAACGCCGGCGGCATCGCCGTGATGAGCGACCTCGATCCCCAAGTGCGAGAGGTCACCGACAAGCTCGATGCAGTGGGCAATACGATGAAGGCCGTGACCAAGGGTTACGCCATCGCCTCCGCAGGCCTCGCCGCCATGGTGCTCTTCGGCTCCTATGTGGAGGAACTCAAAGTCCACCTCGAGCAAGACTTCACCTTCGACCTGATGGATCCGCGCGTGATCATCGGCCTCTTCATCGGCGGGCTGCTCCCCTTCTCTTTCACCGCCTACGCGATGGATGCGGTGGGCAGCGCAGCCGGGGCGGTGGTGAAGGAGGTGCGGCGGCAGATCACCGCCTTTCCGGGCATCCTGGATGGCACCCATACGCCGGAATACGGGCAGTGCGTGGATATCGTGACGAAGGCGGCGCTCCGCCAAATGATCCTGCCCGCACTCCTGCCGCTGATCTTCGTCATCGTGGTGGCCAAGATCCCGGCCCTCGGGCCCATCGCCCTGGGCGGCCTGCTCGTCGGCACCATCGTCACCGGCCTCTTCATCGGCATTGCCATGACCTCTTCAGGCGGCGCGTGGGACAACGCAAAGAAGTATATCGAAGACGGCAACCACGGCGGGAAAGGAACGATCGCCCACCGGGCCAGTGTCACCGGAGATACCGTCGGAGATCCTTACAAGGATACCGCCGGTCCGGCCGTGAATCCGATGATCAAGGTGGTCAATATCCTGGCCATCCTGGTGATCCCCATTCTCTTCCGATAAGCCGCTCCGCCGGAGAGGCCGGGCATATCTTTCAAGGAGGCCCCAAGATGACACGGGAAGCCCAGTAAGGCTGGCAGATGGGAAAATCTCCCATGACAATCTGCGCCATGTCCCTTGCATCCGCGCTACTCATGGGCTTTCTTCAAGGTTCTCAAGCAAATGTCGTCCCGCTCCGTCGCCGTTGAACAAACCTCCCGCGCCCGATCTCTCCATGACAAGCGGCCCTTCAATGTTGCGGTCTTTTTCGCGGTGATCCACTATCTTTGTCTCATCGCCTTCCTGACCTGTGCGGTGATCCTTGTCCTGAATCCCGTGGAGGGATCGGTGATGATCCTCATCGCCTCGTTGGTCGGCTGCCTGTTCTCCTGGCTGGTCTCGTTCTTCAAGCGACGCTCGGCACGCTGCCCGCTCTGCAAGGGCTCACCCCTGCTGGACACCGGAGCGGTAAAACACACCAAGGCTTTCCGTCTGCCGCCTCTCAATCACGGCAACACTGCGGTCCTCGGGATCCTCTTCCTGCAGCGCTTCCGCTGCATGTATTGCGGCACGCCCTTTGACATGCTGAAGAAGTCCTCCCAACATCGCTGAGATCTTCTCGGGAATGCGGAACGCCGGTCCCGAAGAAGGAATCCTCGTTGCAGGAGTTCAGCAACGCGGGAGCCAGCGTCCAAAAAAAGCACCGGGAACCTCTCACTGCCTTGCTTCGGCAGCAGTGATGAAATCCACGATCGGCTTGGGGTCGGGGAGGCTATGCGGATGATGTTTGCCACCGGCCTTGCGGATCACCTCGATCTTCCCGCCGAGTTCCTTGTAGCGTTTTTCAACGAGATCGATGTTCTCCGCCACCGGAACAACTTCATCTGAATCGCCGATTACCGCAAGGACCGGGATTCCCGCCTTCGCCAAGGGGGCCAGCTGATCCACCGGGTTCTTGGAATAAGCCATCGCCTCTGCCTCGCTCAATCCATAGGCCTGCAAGCAGCGCTTCCAGTCCTCCGGGCTACCCGGCCCCACGCCCTTCCCACCGGGCCAGCTCTTGAAATCGCAAACCGGGGCATCGACATAGAGTGCGGTCACCCGCTCCGGGTTCAGCGCGGCCCAGTTGAATGCGAAGAGCCCGCCGCGGCTGAAGCCTTCCAGCGTGACCTTTTTCGAGAGCCCCTGCGCCCCCACCAGTTGATCGTAGAGCGCATCCATGTGCCTCATCGCCACGGGAGCACCGTACATGTTCTGCACATCGATGTAGGCCACATGGTAGCCGCGCGCGAGCAACTCAAGGTCAGCCTGCGGCTCATGCCCGAAGAACTCGGTGCGCCAGATCCATGGATTTCCCTTGGCTGGCTGCTTGGGGCGCACCAGCAGCGCGTCACGTTCATCCACCTTGAAGTCCAGACGCTCATAACCCGACCACTCGGAAATCCGTGCTTCGTCCACAATGCGGTATTCCTGCCACAGCTTCGCGGCCTCGCGCTTGGCTTCGGCTACCGGCAGGCCTTCGGGAACCCCGGGTCGCGAGTGCTTCGTTTCGCTCAGCCAAGCGTCCCGCAGGACTTGGGCACGGCGATAGAGTACCGGATACGCGGCAGCGTTGGCGAAAGGCAACGCCTTCCGTTCGAGAAGGGGTAGCAAGTCCTCCCCGATTTCATCCGCAATGAAGCGATGTCCCTCCGTGCCCGGATGCACGCCATCCGCGGCGTAAATGAAACCCGGATTCGCCACCCTCGCGCTCGCAACCGCGGCCTTTAGACCGGGACGGATGTCGATCACTTTCCAACCCTTGGCCTCGTTCGATTTCAGCCAAGCCGCCTGGGCATCCAAAACCCCGTCGTAACTTGAAGGATCCGGAATATTCTTATCCGGATTAAAGAGCGGTGGGGTGACAAAAACGATCTGCGCCCGGGCCCCTTCCACCTTCTCCTTCAGGAGCGTCATGCCTTTCTTGTAGGCGTCCATCCTTCCTTCATCCAGAGGCTGGTAAATCCCATCGTTCATCCCGTAGCAGGCGATCACCAGATCGGGGTGCAAGGCATCAAGCACCCGGTCCAAGCGCTGATGGATGCAGGGCCGCACGAACTGCCCGCCTGCATGACCGGGCTCCGACAGGCCGGAGGTGGTCTCACTGCCAAGGCCGACATTGATGATCTCGCCTTCGGCATAAAAATTGTCATGCCTCAGCTGCGATTCCACCCATGCTGCCCAGCGGCCATCGTAGGTAATGCTGTCTCCCAGAAAAACCACGGTTGGCCCCGACCCTTTTGCCAAAGGACTCAGACAGAATAGCACCATGCAGAGGAGACGGGTCATGCGGCCATCAGAACGCCCAGCCGGCCAGCGATCTAGCAAGAAACACCGGCACCCGAAATGGGTGACATTTCCGGTGGATTTCACCGGCCGGACGTCGCAGCCCGCCAAGGGGCCTATCCTCCCTGCGCTCTTTTCGCTTTCCCCCCCTCCTCCATGGGTTACAAAACCCCCGAGCATCCGTGACGACTTATCTTCGATTTGAAGGGCAGCCGCCACCCTTGCTGGACCAAAAGATTGAACAATGCCGGGATGGCGGAATTGGTAGACGCACCTGATTTAGGTTCAGGCACCGCAAGGCGTGCAGGTTCGAGTCCTGTTCCCGGCACTTGATTTATCAAGGATCTCTCATCGTTGTTCCGATTGTGATCCGATAAAGCGAAGGTCTCTAACACACTTTAGGAGAGACTCTTCAACCCCACTTCGCGGTCTTCTTCGAGTGGCAAGAGTGGCACAGCGGCTGATGGTTTGCAGGGTCATACTTGAGCCCTCCCATGCTCATCGGTCGCACGTGGTCGGTGTGGCTAGCAGGAGCCACAGCACCGGGCGGACCGAACGCGGCTGAGGACTCCTCTCCCTCTCTCCACACTCTCACCTTGTCACAGTAACAGATCGGATTTCGTGCAAGGTAGCGCCGCGAGTAGGCTGCCCAAGCATGGTCATAAGTCCTTTGATTTCTTATCTTAGTGAATGATTTGCCTTTATTGATAGCCCTGCGGAACCGTGTATTATGCAACGTCATGAGGTTAAGATAAGTTAAACACTAAGGTATCCTAAGGGGTGGGGGGGGGTCGAATTTCCCCGATCCCCCTTTCAGGAGAGCGCGCCCAACCCAATTTAATCGCTCTGTGAGTTTTGAGGGGGGTGGGGTCAACGGGGCGAAAATACGGTCAACCGATTTTTTTTCGGAGATTCTAACCGGCACATTCGGCGCGATGGGAGCGCGCGGAACGAAGCCGAAAGAGAACCTTGCCAGCATGGCCGGGGCGCTTTCGCCGTTGGTACAAAAGGCCCCGGATGGGATTCGCGGAGGAAATGGCGCGAAGAAGGAGTATGAGCGGCTTGCGAGGGAACTCGCGAAGCTGGGACACCTTACCGACCTGAACCGCCAGATCCTTGTGGAGTATGTCGAGGCTCGCGAGCTGGCGGACATGGCGCTCGATGAGCTGCATGACCTCGGGGTGACCTTGGAGAATTCCGAGAGCGGCAACCGCTACATGAACCCGGCAATGACGGTGCTCTCGATGGCCAATGCCTCGATGGAGCGCGCGGCCAAGGCGCTGGGCATGACTCCCCTCGCCCTGCAGTCGATCAAGAACGTGAAAACTCCAGCCCGTGAAAAGAAAGAAGACGGCCCCAGCGGCTTCCTCACCGGCGGCGGTTGAGCACGCTGCGATCGACTACGCGCGGGAGGTGGTGGCCGGGGACCGGCTGGCTTGCCGGTGGGTCAAGCTGGCATGCGAGCGCTTCCTCCGCGACCTCGAGCGGAAAGACATCCGCTTCGATGTGGCCGCCGCGGATCGGGCGATCGCCTTCATCCAGGCGTTCCGGCACTACAAGGGCCAATGGGCCGGGCAGCGGATGACGCTCGAGGCGTGGCAGAAGTTCGTGATCGGAAACATCTTCGGTTGGAAGTGGGTCGATAGCGGTCTGCGGCGCTTCAAGTATGCGCACATCGAGGTGCCCCGGAAGAACGGCAAGACCCTGCTCGCCGCTGGTATCTCGCTCTACATGCTCTGTGCCGATGGCGAGGGCGGGGCCGAGGTCTACAACGCGGCCACGAAGAAGGATCAGGCGATGATCCTTCACCGCGACGCCCGGGTCCTGATCGAGAAAAGCAAGGATCCCGATTTCAAGGCGGCCTTCGATATCCGGAAGAACCCGCCGATCATCGAGTATGGCGCCGCGGATTCCTTCATGAAGCCCTTGGGCCGGGACACTGAGGGCGACACCACCGACGGCCTGAACCCGCATGCCGTGATTGCCGATGAGACGCACGCCTGGACGACTCCCGGCTTCTGGAACGTGCTGAACTCCGCACTAGGTGCGCGGTCGCAGCCGCTCTTCCTCATGATCACCACGGCGGGCCACAATATGGATTCCGTGGGCCGGTCGCACTCCCTCATCGTCCAGCGGATCCTAAAGGGCGAGGACGGCGGCGAGGGTGATGACTACTTCGGCATCATCTTCACGATCGATGAAGGCGACAACATTGAGGACCCGATCACCTGGGCGAAGGCAAACCCGCTTTATGGCGTCACGGTCGATGAAAAGAAGTTCCGGTCCCAGCTCGCGCTGGCCAAGGCGGATCCGGCGATCAATCGGGAGCTCAAAACGAAATGGCTGAACATCTGGATCAACCAGGCATCGCTCTGGCTCGACTCCGACAAGTGGAGCAAATGCCGGCTCGATTTCGACAAGCGGAAGCTCGAAGGCCTGCGTTGCTATGGAGGGCTCGACCTCGCCATCACCCGCGACCTTTCGTCGCTTGTGTGGGTGTTTCCGCCACAGGATTGGCTCGAGCGCTGGACCTTACTCGCGCATTTCTGGTGCCCGGCGGAGGACATCATCACCCGATCGAAGCGGGACAAGGTGCCCTATCAGACCTGGGCGGAGCGGGGCTTCATCACTCCGACGCCGGGAGAGGTCATGGACTTCGGTTACATCAAGTCCCAGATCGAGCATGACTGCCGGCTCTACGACGTGCGGGCCGTCGGCTACGACAAGACCTATGCCGCTTCGATCGTTAATCCGCTCGTGGAGGAGGGCGTGAACATGATGAGCTTCTCCCAGGGCATCATGACCATCTCACCCTTCGCCAAGGAGCTCGAGCGGCTGGTGATCGAGGAAACGAAGCTGAACCACTTCGGTCACCCGGTCCTTGCGTGGAATGCCGGCAATGTCGTCGTGAAGACCGACGCCAACGGCAACATAAAGCCGGACAAGAGCAAATCGGAGGAGCGCATTGACGGCATTATTGCCGCGATAATGGGACTTGGTGTCGCTATTGAGGAGGAATACGGGGGGTCACTAGCAGGGGACTGGCATTGCACAGTAGTCTAACTACTAGGCCTCAACCTCAACATCCACCTCGGATATCGCTTCAACGAGCTTGCCGCCTCTGGCCTCCAGGAGGATTGAACGGAACTCTTTGAGCAATTCCTTCCGATGGTGTGCGACATATGGCTCTAGATATTCGCAGATGTCGTCTGCGATCCCTTTGGTAACCTTTGAAGTGATCCTTGCCTTTGAAGTTGCAAACGAACCCATGTATAGCGCGATTAAGAGCCGAGGATCTTTTACCTTTTTCGCTTTGATGCTTCCAAAGGCGGCCTCTAAATTCCCTGCTTCGATTAGCCCAACAGTTACCCAAAAATGATATACTTCGCTCTGATCACAGCCATTCTCCGCCTTTGAAAGCAGATGCTTAATGATTTCCGAAGCAACAGCATCTCGCCCCATCAAGTAATTTACCAAAAACTCATTCAAGGGATACTTCGCATCAGAAGAACTCTCATTGAGATTCCCTGCCAACGTTTGACAAACCCAATGCAGGACTTCGACACGGTCGGGAATGTCAACAAAGTAGCACGCCTGCGAGGCCAAGCCAACTGTAACGGCAGCACAAAACTTTTCTCCTGCTGTAACCAGCTTAGAATCAACCGCAGTAGAGAGCAGCCCGTCACTATCATCTGGATTCGATCCAAAATAAAACACGATCACCCTCCTCCACCATTCGTCACCCATATATGGCAGGATTACCATCGAGTCCTTAATAGCACATCCCGCAAAGTATTCTTGGAGCAAGAGATGCCTGAATTCGATGCCCTTCTCCCCAATCCGTAGCAGGCCGGAGCGATGAACCAACTCCTCAAGCAGAACGTCGATCTTTTCTCCCGAATCGGTAAGCTTCTCCAATCGTTGTCGCAGGTAGCCTTCACATTCCTCCTCCGGAATTGAAGTCAAACCTTGCGAATGCATGTAGAGTGCCAGGTCACCGAGCAACCGGTGCTTTAGGGGTCCTTCAAACTGCTGGCTAAAGCCTTTTTTACTATCCCAGCGACCCAACATGATCTCGCAGAATTTCGCAAACAGTTCGGTAATATTGGCCGGGATGTCTTTTCGCTGCGCATCCGCTGTTGCGGTCATGATCGTCACTAGCAACGGATTTATTTCGATCCCGTGAATCTGATTGAGCTGCCTTAAGACCTCGGCGGTCTTCTCCACCGGAATGACTTTATTCTTTGCGGCTATGTTGAGCAGTTTCTGAGCTTCCTTGATCTCCAGAGGGAGCACATTCCACTCTTCAAATGACGATAGAAAAGGACATCTTCCGATGAATGAATGCGGTCGAGTAGTCAGCACAATCTTACATTTCGGAAAATCCGCGTGAAACTTGGCAACCTTTGCAGAGAGCAGCTGCTTTTGCGAATCGCTGGATGCTTCATCCAACGCGTCGATTAGTAGAAGAACATTTCCTTCATTTAGGTCGCTTTGCGTGAAACCGGCGTCACGCATGCTCTTATTAATTTTTGAAGTGGTAGCCGCGGCCATCTCTAAGATTGATGCATCATCCGCAACAATAGATGTGGAACGCATTATAACTGGCACCAGCGACCCGTGCCCTCCGACCGTCCTTTTACTTTCGATCTCTGCGAGCCTGCGAAGAAGGGTCGACTTGCCGAACCCGCCATCCCCCTTAATAAGCAAAAGTTGCTTTCTCCTAGAAAGTATTGCGACACCAGAAATCTCCTCGAAATCTGGTTTCTGGGTTAGTTTACCATGTGATTTCTCGTGCTTAATGAAGGTTCTGCATAATCTCAAGTTGGCATACCCCTCCTCACTCACCGCAGAGGTCAACTCAAGATCTGCCAAGATATTTACCAGTGAGAGCTCGTCTTTTGAAGCATCAAGTTCCTCGTAAAGGGCTACCAGGTAGGGATTTCGCTTGGCCGAGATCCCGACCCAGTATTCGGGATAAAGAGCATCAACGTCATTGATGATCTCATGGTGATCCATAAACCGCAAATTGACCTCCTTTACCTCTTGAGCAATATACTTTCGAGCCGCCTGGTTAATCTTCCCGCTGGCACATAAAATCCCAACACTCGGCTTACTCTTAACCTTTGTTTTCGTATTAACCACGCTTGTGTTCATCACCATCTTCATCTGGGTGACGGCATTGAGCAGGTTCTTCGAAGCGTCAGAAGCCATATTGAGATTACCCGTTTTGGTCTGAACAGCGTAAATCATTTCGACGCCCATTTTATCCACCGTCGTGAAGTAGCAGTCCTTCCCTTCCTCATCATTGCCGCACATTTCCTCTCCATGAACAAAGCCTTTGCGAAGAAACAAAGGTCGAATCAGCTGATCGCGAAAATCATCCTCGGACAATTCACGAAGTGCCGCTTCCTTCTGAGAGAGGGGTATCAAATCAGGCGAGTTAGTCATCGAACTATCCGACGTATATAACAGCGACCTCTGTTGCCAATACAAATATCAGGATGATCCGGACTGCTGAATCAGTCGAATCACGCTCCGTCTGCCTCGAATAGGAGTTCATTCTTTGGCGACCTCGGAAGGTGATCCGGAGATTCGACGAGGCCCGGGAGGCGATCATGGCTTCCGCAAACACTCCTGCCGTGCCGGTGGAGAGTGGATCCGAATCGGCTCCTGAGGCTGGCACCTTGGGGATGGGATCGGACTGGCGGAGAATGTGGGGGAACGACGATGCATCCAGCGCGGCGGACCGACTCGCGGCCGTCTATGGCTGCGTGGCGGTCATTGCGTCCTCGATCGCGGCGATGCCCTTGCAGCTCTTCCGCCAGAATGGGGAGACCCGGGAAAGGGAAACCACGCACCGGCTTGCCGGGCTGCTCGGCGATGCCCCGAATGAGGCGATGACTTGGCCGCAGTTGCGCGAGGCCCTGCTCTACCAGGTGATCCTCCGCGGAAACTCTCACTCCCGCC